>JBGSVD010000223.1:0-1593 GCA_041753135.1 Planctomycetaceae bacterium | reverse complement strand
CGACCCGTCGTTCTGGCTCGATCATAAGTCCGGCAATCACTACTTTGTCGGAGTCACTTACAAGGAGTCCGACATCGGTTCGTTCGAATCGTTGCGCACGGTGCCAATCACTGGTGCAAAATCAACGTCTCCAATTCAACTGCAAAACCTGGTCGATGAACCAACATTCGAAGAATCGGCGGTGGAGGTCAGTCATCTGGCGCTCGGACGAGTTGTGGACGTCTATGCGAATGTTGAGGGCCGCGATATCGGTTCAGTGTCCGACGATATTGAACGAGTGCTTGATGAATGGGCGGTCCGCAGCCAGCCGGGCGCTGGATCGACCGTCAAAAACGTGTCGTGGGTTCCTAAGGACCCCGCGGCACCGGATAAAGGACTCACCGGTTATTCCATAACGATGCGTGGCGAAGTGGGGATCATGAATGAATCCTTCAGCAGCCTTGGTTACGGGATGATTCTGGCCGTGACACTGATTTACCTGATCATGGTCGCGCAGTTTCGTTCGTTCCTCGATCCGTTCATCATCATGTTTGCTGTACCGCTGGGAGTGATTGGGGTTTTGGGAATCCTGTGGCTGACCTCCACCACGTTCAATATCCAGTCACTGATGGGTGGTGTCTTTATGATTGGTATTGCCGTTACGAATTCGATTCTGTTGATTGAGTTCGCCAACCGACTGCGAGAGGAAGGACGCACACCGCTGGAAGCCGCCATCGAAGCCGGTTCCGTCCGACTTCGCCCGATCATGATGACAGCTCTGGCAATGGTTTTCGGATTGATTCCGTTGGCTTTGCATGAGGGCGACCCGACCATGCCGCTCGCCAGAGCTGTCATTGGCGGGCTGACGGCTTCGACCCTGCTCACCATTTTCGTAGTGCCAGCTCTGTACGTGATCTTCAAGGGGTCTGGCCGAAAACCGTCTCCGGCACCGACCGAGTAGACGCGATCCCCAGCCAGTCGCTCAACGATCTTCAGGAATATGACATGTTACCGCCGTTCAACCGCTCATTGATTATGTTCGCAGTACTCATTGTCGGAACCGCACCGTTCTCGGCCTTCGCTCAGTCAAAAGTGAAAACAGCGGATACTGTCGCTGCCACTGAAATCGCCGCGCCTGCTCACGTGAGACCTTATGAAACTGCCAGAATCTTTGCGAAGGCGTCCGGCTTCGTGTCTGTCGTGCATGTTGATATCGGGGAAACCGTGAAGAAAGGTCAGTTGCTGGCTGAATTGTCCATACCAGAGATGGCACAGGAACTTATTCGTCAGCAGGCGCTGGTGGCACAGGCCGACGCCGCGGTGGCGCAAGCCGAGGCGAAAGTCGCAGGATCCAAAGCCATGGTCATTGCCTCGCAATCGCAGGTCGCGGCGTCAAAGGCACATCTCGATAAACACCGAGCCGACATTGAGTTTGCTGAAAGTGAGCTGACTCGCATCACGTCGCTCGTTGCGTCCCGAGCGATCAATGAGGCGATGCTGGACGAGAAGCGACAGCAACTGCGAGCTGCCAGAGCGGGACTGACGACTGCTGAAGCGGATGTCCAGACTGCGGAATCAAATCTTCTGGTCACTCAGGCGGGCGAGAAACAGGCT
>JBGSVD010000222.1:0-34666 GCA_041753135.1 Planctomycetaceae bacterium | reverse complement strand
CTGGCTGACCTGGACGATGACACTTGGCCAGTTTCTCAATACGTAGCATGTGCCTGCGCTCCGCTTGTCACACCCTACGGGTTATAAAGATTCTTTCCCCAGAGCTCTGACTTTTGTTTGTCGCTCAGTCATTACTGCAATCGACGATGAAAATCTACGCGAATTAAGCATGGTTCATGCGGCTATTTCTGACGTTCATAAATCACAAGAAAGCAGCCGTTCTCCGGAGTCGATTCAAACGTCTCTGGAAATGTCGTCCCCTTCATGTCGTAACAAACACGCATGTGATCTTGATCGGGGAAGTCACATAAAGCGAGCAATGTTTTCCCGGCGTTCGGACCTTCAGCCCCTGTGATCGTCATTTTGTTGGGGATGCCATCGCGATCAACAGTGCATGTTCCTTTGTCGGACTGCCCGCCAACAAGTACTTCGTATTGCTCACCTGAGATTTTCAATGTGATCGATTTCGTCACGGCTTCTGGAAATGCTGTTCCTGCCAATGTTGCAGAAGTCGCTGCCCAGCTTCCTTCACTCGACACGGCGGTTTCAGTAGATGCCACAGGAGCTTCGCTCGTGGTTTCTTTCGCGACTTCGCTTTCTGCCATCTCGTTGGTTTCCATTTTCATATCACCTTCGGAAGATTCTGAGCTTTCCGTTTTTTCAGCGACGCCGTCTGCAGCGTCATCCTGCGATGTTGTCTCGGACGTGCGACCATCGCCGCAGCCTGCAAGAACAATAAGACTGGCCATTAAAGTGAAGGTTTGAGCAAATTTCTTCCTGGTAATAACCATCGCCGAATCCTGTTGAGGAACTATGAGACAGACGCGACACCGAATAGTTCGTGGCGGATTTGAACAACGGCCTGAAACAAAATTGCAACGGGCGAGTTCCCCAGCATCGAACATTCAGAAAGAGTAATCTGAAGTAACCGCGCAGGCAAACAATGCCAGAAAGCCGAACAAAACCGGTAGGGGACAATCGATGGCGTGTTTGGTTCATTTCCACCGACAGCGATCTGGCCGTTGCCGACAGAATCGTACATGAACTTTCGCGTCTGTGGAGAAGCCTGGAACTATCGTGTAAGCTTGGCATTGAAACCATGTGCTCAGTTGTCCCGTTTTCTGCCTTTCCGGAGCTCATCGACCGATGCCTTGCGCGGTGAAATCCTTTCTTTTCTGGATCGTTGCTCTGTCATCCATCGGGGTTGCAGATGAAATTCGGTTTTCGGCGCAGATCCGGCCGATTTTGTCGGACAACTGCTTTCAATGCCACGGCCCCGATCCGGAAGAGCGAAAAGCTGAGCTGCGACTGGACCTGGAGGCCAACGCAAAGTTCGTGCGTTCGGATAGGACCGCTGCAATCGTTTCCGGGGATACACAAGCGAGCACGATTCTTGAGCGGATTACCTCCTCGGATCCTGATCTTCAAATGCCGCCTCCGGATAGCGGTAAGCAACTAAGCAGACAAGAAATCGACCTGCTGACTCAATGGGTCGAATCAGGCGCGGTCTGGGGTAAGCACTGGGCGTTTGAACGCGTTGTACGACCGAGCATTGCTTTGGACGACAAGAGTTCGACCAACGAATTATCAACAGACGAATTAGCCGAACTCAATGCGATCGATTACTTCATCAATCGAAGGCTTCATAAGGCGGCCCTGTCTCCCAATCCAGAAGCTGACAAACGCACGTTGCTTCGTCGAGTGACTCTTGATCTCACTGGCCTGCCACCGACGCCAGCAGAGCTGAATGCATTTCTTTCGGATCAGTCTGCCACTGCCTATGAACGAGTCGTTGATCGTCTGCTTCAATCGCCTCGCTACGGTGAGCACATGGCTCGATTCTGGCTCGACGCCGCTCGATACGGCGATACACACGGGCTGCATCTGGACAACTATCGCGAAATGTGGGCCTATCGTGACTGGGTTGTGAATGCATTCAACTCCAACATGCCATTTGATCAGTTTACAAAGGAGCAACTGGCCGGCGATCTGCTGCCATCTCCGACGGACGATCAATTGATTGCCACCGGCTTCAATCGCTGCCATGTGACCACAGGTGAAGGCGGCTCAATCGAAGCGGAGGTTGAAGTGAGAAACACGGTCGATCGCGTTGTCACCACCGGCGCGGTGTTTATGGGGTTGACAATGGATTGCTGCCGCTGCCACACGCACAAATTCGATCCGCTGACGATTCAGGATTTCTATTCTTTCTACAGTTTCTTCAACAGCATCGACGGCAATCCGCTGGATGGAAACACAAAAGATCATGCTCCACTCCTGAAGGTACTGACTCCTCATCAGAAGCAGGAAGTTGCTCGACTCGATACCGTTCATCGCGACGTTCGAAAACAGATCGATACGATTGTCGAAACAGCAGCGTTCATTGAGCCCGAATCTCCTGCGGAGCCCACGCTCTCTGCACCGACTGAGCTCATCTGGGTTGAAGAGACGGCTCCGCCTGCAAAGGCCACTTCGGGGACGACGCCGTGGCAGTTTGCAAAAGCACCACTGCCCGTTTTCAGCGGACATACGTCTCAGGTCAGGACAGCGATTGGATTGAGTCAACATTACTTCGAAGGCGCGGAACGGCCAGTCAAAATTTCCGACGGAGATCTCTTCTTCGCGTATGTGTATCTGGACCCTGTCAATCCGCCAAAAGAAATTATGCTGCAGTGGCATGACGGTTCATCGTGGAATCATCGCGCATACTGGGGAAGCAACAGCATTGCCTGGGGCGATGATAAATCACCGAGTCGACTGCATAAAGGCAGCTTGCCCAAGCCCGGCGAATGGACTCGTCTGGAGGTCAAAGCCAACGAGGTTGGCTTTTCTTCGGGCACCATGGTCAACGGCTGGGCTTTCACTCAATTCGACGGCACTGTCTACTGGGACCACTCCGGAATCCTGAGCAATTCTTCACAGCAGCCTCTTTACGATTCCTATTCACGATGGCAGCAAGATCAAATCGCCGCCAACGCCAGAGCACTTCCGACCGACATTGCGAAAGTTGCTTTGCAGTCAGAAACAACACGGTCGCCGCTCGATGCCACAGTGTTGAAAAACTATTTTCTTGAGCACTCCTGCCTGATGACTCACAAAGTGATTTCCCCTTTGCATCAGCAATTGGCCGATGTCGACCAGCAACTCCAGGCGATTCAATCGCAGGCCGGCACGACTCTGATTTATCGCGAGCGGGCTGAATCACGACCAGCTTTTGTATTGCACCGAGGTGAGTACGATCAGCCCCGTGAAAAGGTCGAACGACGTGTGCCAGCGGTGCTGCCTCCCATGCCTGCGGGAGCACCCAACAATCGTCTCGGTTTGGCAATGTGGCTGACTTCAGTCGATCATCCGTTAACCTCAAGAGTGACGGTGAATCGCATCTGGCAGCAGTTTTTCGGCACAGGAATCGTCCGCACAGCGGAAGACTTCGGTTCTCAGGGTGAGCGTCCCTCGCATCCAGAGCTTCTGGATTGGCTCAGCTCAGAATTGATGACTCCTGAGCTTCCAGGCTCGCAACATTCCTGGGATGTGAAGCATCTTATAAAAACGATTGTGACTTCGGCCGCTTATCGGCGGGATGCACTTGTGACACCACAGTCGCTGAATCTCGATCCAGCCAACCGCCTGCTCAGTCGAGGACCAAGATTCCGACTGGACGCCGAAACATTGCGAGACCAGGCTTTGTTTCTCAGTGGACTCTATGTTGAAGAACTTGGCGGGCCGGCCGTGAAGCCTCCACAACCCGATGGTCTGTGGCTGGCAGTTGGATACTCGGGCTCAAATACCGTTCGATTCGTCAAGGATAATGGGCCATCCAAAGTTCACCGCCGCACGCTCTACACTTTCATCAAACGCACGGCTCCACCGCCGCAATTGGCCATCATGGATGCCCCTTCGCGAGAAAGCTGTGTCCTGCGTCGTGAACGCACGAACTCGCCAATGCAGGCGCTGATGCTGATGAACGATCCACAATTCGTGGAATGCGCGCGGGCCCTGGCGGAGAAAGCTCTTGCAGAAGGCGGCAACACACCGGATGAAATCGTGACATGGATGATCCAGCGTTGTCTGCTGCGAACGCCCGATGTCAGAGAAGTGCAGAACCTGATCGATGACTTTGAAGCGTATCGAACAGACTTCAAACTCGATACAGATGCCGCGGTGCGACTCACCAGCATTGGCGAAAACCCACCAACTTCAACGGTTGCCACAGAAGATCTCGCCGCGTGGACGATGATCGCCAATACGCTTTTGAATCTTGATGAGTCGGTATCGCGATAGAGGTTTCTCGATGCTTGAGCTACGCAACGTCAGCAAATCATTTCCGGGTGTTCAGGCCTTGCAGAATGTCTCACTGAAACTTGAGCGAGGCCAGATCCTTGCATTGATGGGAGAGAATGGGGCTGGCAAGAGCACGCTGATTCGAATGCTGGGCGGCGCACATCAGCCGGATCAGGGAACAATTCGGATCGATGGATTCGAAATTCGCATGAAGAATCCGATGGAAGCAATCAAAGCGGGTGTTGGTGTCATCTACCAGGAACTCACGCTGATTCCTGCGCTTTCCGTCTGTGACAACATGTTCCTTGGACGTGACAAGAATCGATTTTGGATTGGCCGACGCGATGAACGAAAACGCGCGGCGGCTGTCTTTCATCGAATGGGTGTGCAAATCCCTCTGGAGACTCCCGTCGGACAACTCTCCATTGCACAGCAGCAGTTGGTCGAAATCGCACGCGTGCTCGCTCAGAACGTGCGAATACTCGTCATGGACGAACCGTCCGCCGCGCTGACTCCGCAGGAAGTCGAACGCTTGTTTGCATTGATAAGGGAACTGAAGTCACAAGGCATAGGCATTATCTACATCAGCCACCGCCTGGAAGAAATCTTCGAAATCGCAGACACGGTGACCGTCTTGAGAGATGGACAGCATGTCGCGGATTGTGACGTTTCGAATCTGACTCGACGGCAACTGATTGAAATGATGGTCGGACGAGTGTTCGATCGCGAGTTCCAGAGAACCAGAGTCGCAACCGGTTCAGTATCATTGCAGGTGGAAGGGCTGACTCGTGGCAAGTCTGTTCAAAACGTGAGTTTCAGTATTCGCAAGGGAGAAGTGCTTGCGCTGACCGGACTTGTCGGTGCGGGGCGCACGGAAACGGCAAGACTGATCTTTGGCGCGGACCACGCGGATCGTGGCACGATTGCAATCGATGGACGGACGGTTTCGATCCGTTCTCCGCGCGAAGCAATTCAGGCGGGAGTCTGTTTACTGACCGAGGATCGAAAATCCCAGGGGCTGATTCCGGCACGCAGCGTCCGCGAAAACTTCTCATTGGCGAGCTTGCATCTGCTGCAAACGTTGGGCTTCATGCGACAAACGGCAGAGCGAATCGCATTCGGATCTTTTGTCGATCGTCTGCGCATTCGAATTCCGGATCAGGAGACCCAGGCTCGAAACCTCTCGGGTGGAAATCAGCAAAAGGTCCTGTTCGCTCGGTGGCTGTATCGAAACACGCAAATCTTCCTGTTCGATGAGCCAACTCGTGGCGTCGACATTGGGGCCAAACAGGAGATTTATCAACTGATTGCAGAGCTGGCCGAACAAGGGAAAGCGGTCCTGCTGATCAGCTCTGAATTGCCGGAAGTGCTGTGCCTTGCGGATCGAATTCTTGTCATGCACCATGGACGAATCACGGGTGAGCTCAATAATGGCCCAGATGTAACTCAGGAGCAAATCATGGAACTCGCCGCCGGCTAAGTTTCCACCATAGTGATTTTGCCAATGCAGGTTTGAAAAGCCTGTGTCGCTGGCGTGTTGCGCACTTCTACGATTCCATCGGAAACGGAAAGCGTTTCATCAATGGGCGATGTTCGATGTCGTCGTCGCGGTGGAAGTTGCAATTCCGATGGTCGTATGACATCGAATCCGCCCGTAGCCTCGTTCGCGGCTTACCTTTGATCTGACGAGGCGACCGCAATACAAAACACGTCACGCGTCGCAGGCTGCTATACTTTAAACGGTTGCGATGAAGATATTTTTCGTTTAACCGTTAGCCACAGGCGTACACTGGTGTCGGCATTCACGTACGCCTACGGCTGACGGTTAAACAACTCAATGGTGACAGTGATTAGTATAAAACACGCCGGACGCCAGCCCATTTTTGCTGAGGAATTTCCTTTAAATTTCACGCCCAGGAAAACTATGACTTCGCTTTCCCGACAGGCGCATGCAACAAAATGGGAAGCCTGAGCAACCTGTTCCGCCTCTAAGAGTTAATCAAATCCTGACGATATGAGCTGTTATTCCGATCGCATTTGAAAGTGAGGGTTTCTCTGCCGATACGAGGAAAGTCAGCGTCGAATTTCTAAAGATTGAAGTCAACCGACTGCTGGCGCTGAGGTGAGTTTCACGGGCATCGCGATCTCCAAACGGACGCGAAACGGGCACGATCCATGTTGGGGCAAGGTCGCAATCCAGCAGATGCGTTGAGAGCGATTCGGCACGGCGGTATTTCGGCCAGGAAGTTTCGCATCTTGCCGTTCATGACGCTGATCTGCTCGTCGGAATTGACGGCTCAAAAGTTGACGGACTTCTTGAGGCGTTGAAGAACACGGTTGATGCTCGAACTCTTGCATCACCGCAGGTTTTGGTCACGCACAGTCAGGAAGCGAAGATCCAGACTGGCGGAAAGATCGGTTATCGACAAAGCACAACCGCCGAGACCAGCACTGTTCAGGGTGTTGAATTTCTGGACGTGGGTGTCGAGCTGACCGTGACGCCTTACATTGGAACAAACGGTCAGGTTCTGATGAAAGTGAACCCGGAAGTCTCTGACGGTTCCATCAACATCGACACTGAGCTTCCTGATGAACAGATCACAACGGTTGACTCTACTGTACTTCTGAATGATGGACAAGGCATGGTGATCGGCGGGCTGATTCGCGAAGTGGATGATGATCAAAGGATCAAGGCCGCGCGCCTGGGTGAACTTTGGATGGTCGGCCGCCTCTTTCAGCAGTCACGAAAGAAGCGCTCGTGAAGTGAAGTCATTGTGGTTCTTGTGCCTCGGATCATTGAATGTCCCTGCCCGATTGATGCGACGCAGCAAACACAGCTTGATCGCGCAAAACACTCCACTCTTTCACGGGGCTCTGGAACGGGAATTTCGACCCTGGGAACCCGAGCTTCCAGAAGTTCGATACCGTCCCCGTGACACACGACGAAATGTCCAGGAATTCCGTCGGAGCGAAGGCGTCCGCTGGATTCCCGAGGCTCCGCGGTCCGGTGAATTCTATCTGCCGGAACCAAACTCTGAAGTTCCTGTATTGATGGAAGCCGTTCCGCTCGAACCGGGAACCACGACTCCAAACGCGCCGGAAGCATTCTCCAATCCCAACGCGGCCGATTCTGAATCGCTGCCTCGCCTTCGGGCTGACCGCATTCCATTGGAGGACACTTCGGCAAAGAATGCCGTTTCCCCGGCCTCGGGAACACGAGGAACGGCCAAAACGGAGGCTTTATCGCCCAGCAAGTCTTCGCAGATCCGTTCTGTTCGAGGAATTCAGACTTTTCACAGACCGAATTAGAAGTCAGAATCTAAACCGACCGAGAATATTCAAAAGTGAAAAGTTCCGGAATGCCGAGCAGGCTTTTTCAGTGAATCTTCCGGCCTGAACTGATACACATGCGTTCGAATTTTCACGGGCATCGTGTCCGTAATTTTTAGTGTTGCGAAAGGCTTCCGTACCTCGAGTGCTCTCATGCCAAACGAACTTCCCCTTCCGGATGATTTGAAGCATCTTATTGAAAAGCGTGGCGGTAAAGAACGCCGCAAAAAAGACCAGAACCGTCTGACTGAGGATGAGGACGGCGGAACGCCTGTACCTCGCCGACCAGGACAACGCGATCGTCGCGGTTCAAAGAATTTTCGCGATCTGCTGGACGATGACGAGGACTAATCATTCGGAAGATCTTGAACCTGAGGTTCAGAACGATAAGCCATCTGGTGGGTAAGCCACCTGGTGAATTGGGCACGGTGCTGAACCGGACGCCAGTGTTTTCCTGTTGATGGACTCAGCACCAAATCTAAGCCGCAGCACTGCATTTGCTGGCTCACGGTCGTTGACTGCTGAGCCATCATAAATCGCGACACGTATTCTCGAGTGACATTCTTCCCGATTTCGGAATTGATGCCGTCATGTCTCCTTCTGCCAAAGAAGGAGAACTAGGCTGCTTCATCTCGCGGCATTGCTCCACGCGTCTCTGAACGCCCGCGATCCGGTTCGTAAGGCGGTCTCTGTTAAGAAAATTTGCGTAAGTTTAAGACATGCTGCCACTGGCGATCGTTTGTCGATGGCCTCGACCTGTCCGTCCTGCAAAATCTGTTACTCTGCCATCTTTCTACAATTAGCGACTGGTGCGTGCGAGTCGTCGCCTTAACTCGCGGATCGAGGCAAATTCCTGCGCGACGTCTCAACGGACCGGACTGGCAATCGGAACTTCAACTGGCAGAGAATCCTGTGACCGATCCTCCCGATGGCAATCGCATCCCAGCAACTCAGACTTCGGATGCTTCGCCATTGGGAAGGGTTCGGCAAGGTCTCGCCGTGCTTGGCGCTGTGGTTTGCCTCATTCTCGCAGCCGCCGGCTTTTTTTTGCCCTTGCTTCCCTGCACACCATTTGTCCTGTTGGCCAGTTACCTGTTAGTTCGGGGCTCCCCGGCACTGCACCAACGTCTCAGGTCATCCCGCCTCTTTGGTCGTGTCCTCAATGATTGGGAAAACAAAAACGGTATTCAACCACGAGATAAAGTCCGTGCAATCGTTGTCGTTGTGGCAAGCCTGATCCTGACAATGATCTTTGGAAATTCTTCCCATACCTTTCGTTTTCTCACGCTCTTTTTCGTGACCATTGGCCTGTGGGTCATCCTTCGACTTCCGCTTGCAAAGGATCTTGAGGACGGACCGCGATAACAACTGGCCGATCGCCAAAGAGCGACCGTCGACTTATTCAATCAAATTGCCGGGGTTGTTCGCGGCAATGCCTGCGATCGACCTGCAAGCCGTCCCTGACTCGCCACCGGCAACCAACGCTATACTCATCGCGGTCACTATTGAGTTGTTTAGCCGCAATACCGTTCAAAAAGTAGCGGCACGGCGCGAGCCGTCCGGTGAGTGCCTGCAAAAGGCGGGCTCACCGGAGGGCTTGCGCCGATTCCGCTACTTTACAGGCCGTTCGTTGAACGGTATTGCGTTTAACCGTCAGCCGAAGGCGTACGCGAATCCGGCCACCAATGTACGCCTCCGGCTAACGGTTCAACAAAAAAAAGCTGCGTCGAGACCGTTTGAAGTATATCATCGCATCCCGAGAATATATTCAATCTTGACAGTGACATCCCATTTGCGGGCGTCAGGAGTCGTCAAGACCTCACGTTGGTCTCACGACATGACAAGCAGGCTGTTGACACGTCCCCGTTTCAATGGACGAAGTTTGAACACTCAGTTTCTGATGCAGCGCAGGCACTCGTGAACCGCCGCTCTTGAAAACATGCGGCGTTCAAGTCAGGCCGCAATGCGTGGACGATCCGATTGATCGTGCGAACTCAACCAACGCACAACGCGTTCCATCTGCATTCCGCGTGAGCCCTTCACCAGAACCACATCACGTGGAGTCAACAGGCAGTCGAGCATTGTCTGAAGCGTTGTCATGTCACGAAACTGCGAGATATGATTCATTGTCATTCCCATTGAACGCGCACCCGCAACGACTGCATCAGCAAATTCTCCATAAATCAAAGCATGATCAATAGACGACGAAATCAGCGCGCGACCGATATCAAAATGTGCACGCTCTGCATCTGACCCTAATTCCAGCATATCACCGAGTACCAGAATTCGACGCCCCACCGACGTCCAGTCCGACAACGCCTGAATTGACGCATGCACACTGGCCGGACTCGCATTATAGGTGTCGTCGATAACAACCCAGGGATCACGCTGAACAACTCGCCCACGTCCGGCATCCGGTCGAAACTCGGAAATCGCCGCTTCCATCTGACGGTTAGTAACACCTGTCGTCTTTCCGACCACAATGGCAGCCAGAGCGGATGTCGCCAGGTGCCGTGGACCATGAAACTGAAATCGATGGCCATCGGCCATGAAGGTACACACGCCGTTCGCGGCAGTCAGATCTTTCGCTCGGAAGTCAGCCTCTTCCGAAAAGCCAAAAAGAACGACTTCGGCATTCGTGGCATTTGCCATTGATCGAACCGCAGGATCATCTGCGTTCAGGAACACGGTACCACTGGAAGGAATTGCCTCAACCAGCTCCTGCTTTCCGCGTCGAATGGCGTCAATTGACCCAAACGACTCCAGATGCGCAGATGCAACTCTGGTCACAATTCCAAACTCTGGTTTTGCAAGTTCAGCGACATACGCAATGTCACCAATTCGACCAGCGCCCATTTCCAGAACGGCGAAGTCGTGCTCAGCATTCAGCTGCAGCAAACTCAACGGAACCCCAATTTCATTATTGAAGTTGTGAGGGCTTTGAATCCCCCGGAATTGTGTGGCCAGCACAGAACAGACCATTTGACGAGTCGTGGTCTTTCCAACGCTTCCTGTCACGCCGACGACAAGCCCTGAGGATTGCTGCCGATTCCATTTCGCAAACTTCTGCAACGCGACGATCGAGTCCGACACCCGAACCATCGGACAAACCAACTCTGCCGCTTCGCTGGCCCGGAGTCGCACAGAGCCAGACTGACGACTGTCGCCCCGCAAAGCCATCTGGTCCGTGACAACGCAGGAAGCACCACACCTGACAGCGTCATCAGCGTACATGATCCCGTGACCGTTCAGCCCCGCCAGCGCAAAAAAGGCATCGCCGGAGTTGGTGGTGCGACTGTCAATCGACACTCCTGTGATGCGACCGCAGGCGCCCAAATCAGCCGGTGATTCGGCGACGGCTCTGTTCAATTGCGATACGGTACACGAGAACATATTCAGTTTTCTTGAGTCGTTCCCAGGAGCATCTCGGCGGGAGTTTGATCGTTCATCGTTCCTGCCTTCGGATCAAAGTCTTATTCAGAATCATTCGGCCAGGGCAGGAGGTCACCAGCAAGTAACAACAACTTGACTGAGTACATCAACCAGGGAATAACAGCCGATCTGCATCACAACAATGCAATGACAAGATGCATCGTGATCGATCAGGCAGGAATCGCACCTGAACACCAGGTCTGGTTCGTCAACTTGAGGCTTAGTAATTCGCGTACCGCGTGTTGAACAACTTTTCTGTCATCAAAACTAATTGACTTGTCACCCATCTGCTGCACGGTTTCGTGTCCTCGCCCTGCAATCACCACCACATCGTCGGGTTCGGCCGTCTGAATCGCTCTTTGAATTGCACGATTTCTATCAGCCTCCGTGTGAACAGTGACCATCGAACTGAAACCACTGCAGATATCAGAGATAATCTGAGCGGGCGATTCCGAGCGTGGATTGTCGGAAGTGACAATGACCACGTCAGCGCCTTCTGCAGCCTGAGCCATTTCCGGTCGCTTGTCTCGATCTCGATCGCCGCCAGCCCCGAACACCAAAATAACCCGCCCATGACTCAGCGATCGTGCTGTTGCAAGACAGTTGGCGATTCCGTCAGGCGTGTGTGCATAATCCACGAAGACCGAGAATGGCTGCCCTGAATCAACTCGCTCCATCCGACCCGGAACATGAGTCGCCGCTTCGAGAGACTCTGCGATCACGGAAAGATTCACACCCAGCTGCTCCGCAAGTCCGGCTGCCGTGAGTGCATTGAGAACGTTGTGGCGACCAACCAGTGACAACTGGACATCAACGGTTCCGTGAAGCAGCGTCAATCGAATCTGCTGTCGAGACGAAGTGGCTGCAATAATCTCCGCACGAATTCGGGCTTCGTCGCAAAAGCCAAATGACAAAATGCTGGCCCGACTCGAGAGTTGCCCAAGGACAGTACGACAGCCTGGATCATCGATACCAATTAACAGCGGTGCGTTTGGAATGAGCAAGTCAGCGATTCGAGATTTCGCCGTGCGATAGTTCTCTGCGTTGTTGTGATAATCAAAATGATCGCGAGTAATATTTGTGATCGCGGCTGCGGTGAGCGGTACCGCAGCACATCGACTTTGATCCAAAGCATGACTGCTGATTTCCATCACGCAATGTGACGCTTTTTGTGAAGTCATCTCAGCAAACATCTGAGCAAGTTGCTGAGGCGCCGGGGTTGTCAGCGACGCGGGCATCCGTTTGCGACCATCGCTGTATTCAATCGTGCCAAGCAGCCCGGTCGTCTTTCCTGCAGCTTCAAGAATCGATCGCAAAAGCCACGCCGTAGTTGTCTTTCCGTTAGTTCCTGTAATTCCGACAGTTGTCAGGAATCTCTCTGGATTTCCATACAGAGCCATGCAGATCCTGGAGTACGCGGCACGCACGTTCGGAACGACGCATTGGGGCACGCTGATCCGGATATGCGGACGGTCGACAATCACGGCGGATGCACCGGCAGCCACTGCCTTCTCGAGGAAAGAAGAGCCACTCTGAGATTTGCCTGCCATGGCCACAAAAACATCGCCAGGACGAATCTGGCGACTATCGCAACAAAAATCGGATGCGTACAAATCTCCGCAACCGACAAAGCTAACTGGACCAAGCGTCTCACGCAAACTGATCGGACTGACTTCTATGCCGGAGAGATTCACATGTGGCCTTAGAAAACAGAAGGTCCAGAAACCATTGCCTGCACCGACCAGCCTAAGTTCCTGACCGTTGCAGCAGCAGCACAGATCAAGGATTGTCTCCAGCAGCAAAATGTGGGTCAATCGCAGTTTGAGTTTCTCACTTCGCCAAATCACTCGGGAATTTCGCCCAGCAACCGTGATTCGGCAAAAGTCGGCAATTGTCGATGTGATTTCACGCCCATTTGATTCCAACCAGATCCCGACTCATGCGTGGCATTGACATCGAGTGTCTTTCGGATGGATTCTGCGAATTCGAATGAAATCACCAACGAGCCATTCAGCAAGATCCAAATAATACGGCGAGAAACTACACTGCCGCCCAGGACAGAGCCTGAATGCAATCTGCGAAGAATCCATGGCGACTCCGGGCATTTAAGGAGATCGCTCTTTACTCAGAATGTGGCTGGCCTGTCGCGGTGCAATTGTCTTTGCAAACCCCAGTGTCTTCTTCCTGCTGGGCAGCTTCTATTTCCATCAGTCAAACGGGTTCTAATGAATTCTGAAACATCGCCTACAGAATCATCACTCCGCAGCGCTCTTGCGCACTTGTTCTCAGACCCATTGCAACTGAACGCTGCAGTCGCAAAGGTGCTTTCGAAAAGCGAGTTGCCAGGATCAGCGATTGAGTCCCCGGAAGGTGTTGATATTGATCTTCAACGGAAAACACGTTGTGGCTTTCCCGAGGTCATCTTCGGGGAAGGAAAAACAACGCCTCAGATTATCGGGATCATGAAAGTGCAACAGCAGGCGGGGCAGAGCAGCCTGGTGACTCGCATTCGCCCGGATCAGGCGAGCGAAGTTCGCGCAGAATTTCACGATGCGATCTACAACGAATCAGCAAGAACAGTTCGACTGGAATCTCCCGTCAGCAAACCGCTACATCGACCGGGGCCGGTTTTTGTTGTCACAGCAGGAAGCAGTGACCGTCATGTTGCTGAAGAGGCGATAGAAACACTGCGGTGGATGCATATTGAGTGTGAACTTATTCAGGACGTTGGCGTTGCCGGACCACACCGACTGCCACGGCATATTCCAAAGCTGCAGAAAGCCGCGGTCATTGTTTGCGTCGCAGGAATGGAAGCCGCGTTGCCGTCTGTATTAGGTGGCTACGTACCATGCCCGGTGATCGGTGTGCCAACCTCGGTTGGCTATGGAGCATCACTGAACGGCATCACGGCAATGTTGTCGATGCTGACCTGCTGCGCGTCCAACGTGGTATGTGTGAATATCGACGCAGGATTCAAAGGTGGTTACGTCGCCGGACTAATCGCCTCTCGCATGCCCAGCGGCGACAATCCGGGCCTCATCGGCTGATCGTGATGCCTTCAAATCGATCGCCTGTCGCAGAAATGCAACCAGTCGATCCGTGGCATTCTCCAGACTCAATTCGGACGATCGTTGTCTCGCCGCGACGGACATCTGTTTGCAGCGATCTGGATTCCGCAGGAGATCAACCGTGCGGTTGGCCATTGCGACAACATCTTTCGGAGGTACCAGATATCCGCTGACCGCCTCAACAATCTGTTCCACAGTTCCGCCTGCTGCCGATGCGATGACCGGCGTTCCTGAAGCGAGACTCTCAAGGACACTGGCTGAAAAGTTTTCCGTCGTCGATGCGGTCCAATACACGTTCGCTCGAGCGTACCAACCCTTCAAGATATCGCCAAAAACGGCCCCGGGAGTCAGGACGCGATCGCCAAAAGACTTTGAGGCCAATCGGAATTTTTTCAGCAGCGGCCCTCGTCCAAGAACAACCAGGCGTGCAGTCGGTACTTCATTATGAACGTGACGAAACGCCTCAAGCAGCTGCCAGACGTTTTTCTCTCGCGCGATTCGACCAGCGCTCAGGATGACGGGTGAATCATCGTCGGGAAGCGGGTTGAACTCGATGTTCTCGGGCCTGAATCGCTCAATGTCCACACCATGAAAACCCAGATGATTGATCTTACCTCCGTAGATTCGCAGATTACGATTCATCAGAAACTGCGATGGCGACAGGTTCGCATCATAACCTGTTGCAATGGGCTTCATGATTTTGCAAACGAAAGGAACCGCCAATCGAAAAGGCAATACTCCGGTGTACTGTTCACAGTAACCTTGCCAGTCTGTCTGCAACAAATTGAGACATGGAATATTGTGATGTCGAGCATACCGAACACCAACCGGGCGACCATATCCTTTCAACCAGCCAGATGCGGCTCCATATAACCCTGCGGCTTCATCGACGGTGATTACGTCGGGAGAAAAGTCATCTAACAAGTCGCTGTCATTCCAGACTCGAAATGACGCAGCCTCCGGAAAAGCGCGTCGCAATGGATTTCGAACCGTGGGAAAAGAAACTGACGAAAACTGACCGAGCGACTGTAGTTCTTCCAGTCCTGAGGAACCTGTGGCTGCACTCTCATCGCCGTCGGGAACTTGAGGATGAAACAATCGAACCGTGTGTCCTTTCCGCAACAGACACGCGACTCGCTCGTGAACAAGGGATGAAATCCCGGTCATCATGGGCAAGTAAGAAAATGTAAATGCAGCGATGCGAAGAGGCTCGCTCTGCAGTGTCGATGAATCTCGGTTCAAGGTCGTTTCAACTTTCTCGCTACGACTGAAGTTGCCACTAAGACCACACCACCAGCATTGCCTCCATTCATTTGCTCCGGAATTCTGGCATCAACATACCAACCCCAGGCCGCCCTGCGCTAAGGAACTCCCAAAGTTCGCTTCCACACTCCACAGTTTTCGAATAATCGCATCCCACAAAGTCAAAACAAAGAATTCCAGAGCGACCGAAGGACACTTTTCAGTCCACTGGCCCTTGGAATCTCGTTCGACAGACTCTTCGAACACGAACGAGACGAGACAAAATGACCCGAACGAGTGAGATCCCGATGTCAGGCGGGCGGCTGGCGAAAACATTCCACAGCACATTGTAGAACGGTTGTCTCAACAGTTCCTGAACGATTGAGACAATCGTTCGACATTGGTAACGAGATGTGCGACCGACGCCTTACTTCTCCGTAACACTTGCCAACGCGTGGACGGCCTGCCATTCGGCTTCCGTGACTGGCTGAACAGACAAACGACTTCCCTTCTTCATCACCATCATCTGGCTGCAGACGGGATCAGTCCCAAGTGCAGCACGCGTTACAGGGTTTCCGAAGATCTGACACAGCTTAATGTCGACCATATACCAGACCGGCTTTTCGACAGACGACGCGGGGTCGAAGTACTTGTGCTCTGGCTCCCACGCAAACGAATCGGGGTATCCATCTTTCACGACTTCTGCCGCGCCGGCGATGACCATCGGATCTGCATTGCTGTGATAGAACAAGACTCCATCACCCTTTTTGATATCATCTCGCAGCAGATTTCGCGCCTGATAATTTCGTACGCCTTCCCAGGATGTTCGTTTCCCCTTGCTGGCTGCAAGATCCTGAATAGAAAACACATCGGGCTCAGATTTGAAAAGCCAGTAACGACGCATGAAATTCTTGCCTTGTCATTCGAACGAATCGAAGATCCATCAGGACAGAAGTCTGAAACGAGGCAGGGCGGCCTTTTGAAAAAGGCCGCCCAGTCAGTCGCTATCCATTCCTAATCAGCAGACCCTCGGAGATTGAAGAAACCTCCTGAGTGGAAAATCCGCAGCGTCCTTCCGAATCGCGGGCGCGCCGATTTATGTCTCGCTGAAGCTCAGCCAATTCCAATTCGGCACCGAACACATTTTTCCGGGCCAACTTTGGAAGCAGCAGTTTCAGGACTTCGGTTTCACAATGACGGTTGCCGTCTGAATCGTCGCAGCTTCCAGCGGCTTGTCGTTTCGATCCGTTTTCGTTGTCCCGATCTTACTGACCACGTCCATGCTTGCGGTATCAGCTGTTCGGCCGAACGCTGTGTACTGACGATCCAAAAATGCCTGAGTTCCCAGGCAAATGAAGAACTGAGAACCCGCCGAATTTGGATCATTCGTCCGAGCCATCGAAAGTACACCAGCGACATGCGGAGTGGCGTTGAACTCCGCCTTGATCGTGTAGCCTGGCCCGCCAGTTCCGCTGCCCAGAGGACATCCGCCCTGGATCATGAAACCGCTGATGACGCGATGGAACATCACACCGTTGTAATAACCAATTTTTGTCAGCCCAATGATGTTCGAGCAATGGCCGGGTGCGACATCCGGAAGAAGGTTCAGCAGAATCTTTCCATGATTGGTCGTCAGCTCGATTTGATAGTCATTCTTAGAGAAGTCAACATCTTTAACAGCGGCGTCAACTTCTGCTTTTCGATTCTTCGTCATTGCGTAATTCTTGGTCCTGAAGTTCAGTGGCACGAGGCGTCGATCTGCTGACAACCTCAAAGATCACTGAAGTTTGGGAATTTAGAAGGCAAACGCAAGCGAAGCATGCGGATTGGCTCGTTAATGCGAATCAGCAAGAAAGCTGCGAGTCACCTCGTGCTGTGGTTGCTCAAAAACCTGCTGCGGCGGTCCACTTTCGATAATGGCCCCCGAATGCAGAATATGCACGGTATGGGCCACATTTCGAGCGAAATGCATGCCATGAGTCACGACGATCATCCCCTGTCCGTCTTTCGCAAGATCCTGCATCACGGCGACAACTTCCGAAGTCGTGTTTGGATCCAGGGCACTGGTTGGTTCGTCAAAAAGAATTGCATCGGGTTGCATCGCCAGCGTTCGCGCGATGGCGACCCTTTGCTGCTGACCTCCGGAAAGTGAGCCAGGCATCGCATCACACTTCGGAAGCATGCCGACTCGTTCAAGCAGCTGCTTTGCTTTGCCCACCGCCTGTTCACGAGACTGTCCCAGCACGTGCATCGGAGCTTCGATCACGTTCTGCAGCACCGTCCGATGCGCGAACAGATTGAACTGCTGAAAGACCATCCCGACTTTTCGCCGAATCTCCAGAAGAGCCGCATCCCGCACCGGCCCCGTGGCAGCGGTCAGCTTCGTCCCGGTCACATCAATGGATCCTTCGTCAAATGTTTCCAGTCCGTTAATCGTGCGCAGCAGAGTACTCTTGCCACCGCCGGACGGCCCCAGAAGCACACAGACTTCGCCTCTGGCAACAGACATCGTAACGCCTCGCAGAACTTCCTGATTGCCGTATCGTTTGACGATTCCGTTTAGCGTGATCATCACCGAGCCTCCTTCCCAAGTCGACGTTCCAGCCGACCAGCAACGATAGAAAGCGGATAGCTCATGGCGAGATACAACACTGCGGTTAGTATTCCAAGTTCCACGATGGCTCCGGTATTGCGAGCCTGAATGTAGTACTCCTTTGATAATTCGACCACGGTGATCACACTGCAGACGGCGGTGTCTTTGAACAACGCGATGAAGTCATTCGTGACCGGAGGAATCACAATTCGAGTCGCCTGAGGAATAATGATGCGTCGCAGCGCCAGGTTGCGTGTCATGCCCAGCGACAGAGCGGCTTCCATCTGACCTCTGGGAATCGCCTGCAGTCCGGCGCGGTAGATTTCCGCTTCGTACGCCGAATAGTTGACCGCCAATCCGATCACCGCCGACCAGAATGCGCTGATGCTGAAGTGTGTGCCGGGGAAAATCAGCTTGAGAATTTCCGGTACCAGAAAATAGATCACGTACAACTGCAGCACGAGCGGAGTGCCTCGCACCAGCTCAACGTAACAACTGGCTGGCACCGAAACGTACCATTTCCCATACAGTCGAAACAGAGCCATCAACAGACCAATCAGCACAGCAAGCGGCATCGCTGTTACCGAAAGCATGATCGTCATCAACGCGGCCTTCACCAGAAACCAGCCACGCTGTCTGATGACTGTCAGTCCGCGAATCGACTTCGAAGAGGACAACTGAGGCTCCGCTGACGTACCTGCGTCCTCAGTTCCGTTCTCGGATGCTGATCCGAATCCTGCAAGTCCGGCGAATCCACCGTCACCGCTCGTCTCAAGAGCACGCATTGACTGCAGTTCGTTCCACATTCCGTAACGTTCAAAAATCTTTCGCATTCGCCCATCGCGCAATGCGTTCGCCAGAGCATCATTCACGGATTGCAGCAATTCCCTGTCCGCCTTGCGAACGAGGGCGATGTAGAAACCGCGGCCAACTGGCGGCCCGACGGCTTTCAGTTGCGGAAAATCCTGCTTGTAGAAATTCCAGATTGGCAAATCCTGAACGTTGGCGTCAATGCCGTCCGTCCCCAGTTCAGCAGCGCGCATGGCATCGGTGACGCCATCAAAAAGAGCCAGGTCAATCTCCTCACCACCAAAGTTTACGGTGAATTCTTCAGCGGCCGCTCCTCCAAGCAGCGAGACTTTGCGGGATCTGTTCGCAGGCTGTTTCAGCAAGTCATCCCACGATTGAATCGAATCGTCATCTGCCCGCGCCAGCAATTGCAGCTCATAAATGTAGTAGGGAATCGACGTCCCATATCGCTCGGCTCGTCCGGGATTCCACTCGAACCCATTCAGCACGATATCAAGGTCGCCTCGATCAAGAAGATCGGGCAATTTGTCCCATTGTCCCTGCTGAAATTCGGCCTTCACGCCAATGTGGGCGGCGATTAGTTCAGCCAGTTCAACTTCAAAACCAGTCAGTTGAGTGGGATCCGAATCGAGCGGAAACACGAAGGGGCCACCTCCTTCCTGGTCGGCTCCCCATTTCAGAGTCCCCCGGGACTGAATCGTTTTCAGGCCAGCATCTTCGGCGTGACTCGCAATGTTCAGTCCGCCCCAAAATACAATCAGGAAAATCAGCCGAACCGTTTCACGCAATGGCCTACTCCCAAGTCAAGTCTCTACATCACTATCACGGAATCATCAACCGGCCGGAAACCCGCAACGGGATAACTGACAAATGAGTGTCGGCTTTTGGTCGGCAAAAGCACGGGCTTTCCCCGAGGAGTCCATTGTCAATCGATCGTTCAATCAACCACAGTCAAGCTCGAAGCGTTAGCGAGTGGACCGTTGAGCGTTCGAAGCCCACTCGCTGGCGCTTCGAGCTTGTACAAAATTAAGGAGCACTACGCAGCTCTCATGGACCGAGCGTTTGCGGCCCACTGAATCCACTCCGTCACTTCAGTCAAATCAGGCTTCCGTCCGCTGCGGATAATTCGTTCGCCTTCTTTTGTGCGTGAGAATGGTTCTACAACAGCGTACAACTCCGCTGGCTTCTGAGCGGCCAGTGCTTCAGGTGTGGTAACATGGCATGCCACAAGGATCTGAGCATCGTGCCCGCGCAGTTCCGGAATCTGACACATCATTCGCGACTGCGCCTGCCATTGCGTAATCACTGATGACGTGATCCGACGATGACTGAGCTTTTCTGCAAGACGCTCCGGCTGCATACTGAGAAAGTCTTCCACTGTCCGCACGCCAATCGCTTCCATCATTTCTGCAGTACGAGGCCCGATCGACGGAGCCTTTTCAATTTCACTCGTACGACTCAGAAAGAACCGCATACCTCCGGTTCGTTCCACAGGGACAGAATCCTCATCAGTCGCTTCAACCACTTCGGTTCGCAGTCGCGACACCTGACGCTTTCGACGAGCTTGCCGACGAGCGCGTCGCTCATCTGTGTTCAGGTCTTCTGCCAGCACTCGGCGACGGCGACGTTTCAGCGAATCGGCGTCGGCCACGGCAACAGTTCCGGCTGCTCGGGTAGTCGATGCCTGACCAGCTACATTTGTCAGAGTTCTTGTTGTCGGCCGAACAGAAAAGCGTGAACGACTTTGCCGAGCATCTTCCAGTGAGCGTGTGAATTGTCCAAATCGAGCCCAGTTGATCGACTGCTGACGATCGATCAATCGGCCGCCGCGTCGAAACCTGCTGCCCGCTTCTGATCGTTGAAATTCACTCACGCGATCATAGACGGTTTCAGGACGCAGCCGGCTCAGTTCTTCGACCGAACGAATTCCCGAGGCATACAGCAACGCAGCATCACTGCGTCGCAACATCGGGACTCGCGTCGTAAGTTCCGCCTGACCTCGCAACGCATGCAGGCGATCGACCGAAAGTACAAAGCCCTTCTGCCGAGCGGCCTCTTCAATCTGGGGCACTGTGCGGTGCAGCAAATCATCGATCGTCAGAACTCCGGCCGATCGTAATGCTTCGAGTTCGCCGAGCGTAATGCCGGCAAGTTCCTCAACACCGTGATCCACTTCGAGATAGAAGAGCCAGTTCGTTGGCGTTGAAAGCGGTGATGGTTCCTCAATCACTGGCAGCGGACGAGCGGGCTGCAAATAGACAATCGGCTCCACAACCGGAGGCGGGACTTCCACACGTGGTTCAACATAGGCGTGCAGTACAACCGGGACTGGCGGCTGAACTGGCACTTCGATTCTCGCTCCAAAAGATCGCACATCCGCATGAAAACGGGCGAACAGATCTCTGACATCCTTCTGACAGGTGAAGAAGAGAATCTGCTGGCCATTCTGAGCCACTTCCGACAGCAATCGCACCGTTGCTGTCGCTCGCGCATCATCCGAAGTGATGAACACATCGTCCAGAATCAACGGCACATGCCCGTGAGTTTCCCCGCGTACCTGGATCAGCGCGAGTCGCAATGCCAGAGCAACCTGATCGCGAGTACCACGACTTAACTGAGACAATGTCAGTGGTTCAGCGTGATGAGATGTCTTGATCAGAAGTCGATCGGGCAACGCGGCTGATATCTGCTGACATTCGCCTTCTGTCAGACGGACGACATACCGCGACGCAAGGTCGAACACGCGTGAGTTGCTGCGCCCCTTCAATCGCTGAATGACTTCGCGCAGGCTGATTTCAGCGCGATCAAGCTGGCGACGCTGATCTTCCAGCAAACAGATTTCTGCATCCAGTTCGGCGATCTGCGCGCGAAGGGCATCCAGTTGCTCCAGGCTTGACGCTCCTGCAAGTTCCTGCCGAAGTTTCTCCAGCAATATGCGCTTGGCATTACGGGAATTATCCGATGTGGCTCGCTCTGCGACCAGACGACTGCGTTCCGAGCGAAGCCGAGCAAGCTGTGCTTCAACCTCTGCGATCGTACTAAAGCCCGACACTGAAAAGTGACTGGTTGCCAGCGTTTCCTGATGTCCGGTGTAGCGACATCCGTCAACCGCCTTCGGAACGGACGACTCTGCCAGAACATTTTCTGCACGAGCCAACTCTGCCCGCAACGATGACAGCCGATCCTCCAGCAGTCGCTCCATTTGCGCGGCGTCCGTCAGACTTCGCTCTGCCAGCATGTGCTGAAGAGATTCAATATGCCTTCCTGTCGTTCGTTCATGTTGACCAAAGTACTGACACAAGGCAGCAATTTCGCCCCGAAGCTGCCGAATGACATCTTCGTCACGCAGACGTTCGGTATCAGTGAAGCCAACGCCTCGCAATCGATCAGTCAGTGCCTGAACGCGTTCTTCAAGACGCGACACAATTGCTCGAATTGATCGCACGGAATCATCAGCGCGAAGCACCGATTCTCCACTCACCCGAGACGCTTCCGATTCAGATTGAATCAGCAGTCGAATCTGCTTCCACTTTTCAAGCTTTCCCGACACGAGCCGAATTTCACCTTCGAGCTTTGCTCGATCAAGCGGCAAGACATTCCGACGACGCATCTCGACCAACAATTGTTCAAGCCGAGCGATCTCGGCATCAATCTCGCGAATCCTGACATCAATACGATCGATTGAACTTGTCAGCGTTTCAATTTCACGAAGCAATTGTTCAATGCGTGCAGGCAGATCGGACGATGGCTTTCGCAGCAGAGAAATCTCACTCTGCAACGCTCCCTGTCTCCGACGCAGCTCTGAAATTCGGTGAACAACTCCTCCCTGGACACCGTTGCCATCCCGATCTCGCACCGTCTGAAGCAGGGCCGCTTCCGCTTCACGCAACTCGGCATCTGCTCCACCGACACCACATTCGATGCACAGGCGGGTCAACAAGTCGAATCGATCAGCCTCTTCGTGACCAACAGAAAAGACTTCCCGAAAGACATCATCGGTGACCCACGCCGGAAGATGATTATCGTGCCGAGCCACAAGGCGACTACCAAGCTCATCGACAACAGTGAACTGCTCCACGCCTGCCGGGCTCCACGAACGATTCAAAATTCGTGATCCAACTTCCGTCGACACCTTCGCAGAGCCGGACTCCAGCTGCAAATCGCTGGCAACGGAATTCGCATTTCTTCGATAACCAAACAGCAGGCCGCGAAGAAAACGCACAAACGTGGTTTTCCCGCATCCATTGGAACCATAAAAGACAGTAATCTGACGAGAGAGATTCTCTACTGCAGTCTTTGAAAGAGTTCCGAAACGGTCAACCCGTACATCCGTTAGTTGCATTTTCGTAGTCCTGATAGTCGACGGATCAAATCAAATTTAGAGACTGACTCAAATCAACACTCGCCCGATGCGAGCATCATCCAGGGAGTAAAAACCGTATAAGAACCTCAGTGCCGGCCCGTGAGACAAACTGCGGAACAAGCAAAACTCAAGCCACTCGACGCAACACATCCAGCCCGACTGCGGCTTCGCTGCCAGTCCCCAAAGGCAAACACGGCACCGTTCGATTCCAATTCAGTGAACGACGCTCATCTCTTAGAATACGCTCACGCACAACGGCGGAGAATTCCTGAAGAACCAATGACCGATTCCCCGCAAGATCTACCGAACTACTGTCTGAAAAACGAATCCGACACGGCCACGCCCCAACATGCCCCGCGTGCAGACTGGCCCGCAACTCTCGCAGCAGTTCCACTTCGCAGAGCGACTGACTACCCGACTGCGACAAAGCGACCTGCCCGTCAACCACCCAGTCAACAACGGTCGTACATCGCCCTGATGTTCCAAGAGCCCGACTGCGCTCTTCCAGCAGATTGCAAAGCTGCGAAACTTGCAGACCCGGCCGACACGGCACAAGCTCCTGCGCAAAACGAATAACGTCCGTCGAACAGAAACGCGCCGTCAAGGACTGCCGAACAAGATCAGCCTCAACAAGCTGACAGCCAAAGTTCCCTTGCTCAGAAGGCTTGATAGCCTGAGGACAGCCAGCCGATAACCGCAGATGGCGATCATGAGCAGTGGCAACACCATCGAACGAAGTCGTTGCTACCGCGGGAAGAACAGAAGGCACGGCGACATAAGCCAGATCCGCAAGCGGACGAGCAGAATTCAGCGAAGAGATTTCAATCCCCAACGCTCCGTGTCGAGCCGGCGAGCTCTTTGCGGAGACAACACACTCAACTCGACCTTCAGCCCCATGCAGCACATCCAGACGCTGCTCAGAACCCAGCAAAATTGCGTCCAACCGACGAAGAGCGGGATAGTCAGATTCTGAATGACCGGCAAGAATAATGCGAATACCGTGCTCTCGCAAAACATGCGACTGCCCGACCAACCACGAAACGGCAAGCTCCAGATCCTGCTCTGACTCTGTGAGACGCCCGGCAATCAGAAGTAATTGGCATCGGCCGGCAACAGCAGCCTCAATCACATTTGTAACGGCGGTGCGCACCGCCGATGACGCAACTTTTCGCAACCAATCGGGACTCTCAGAGAGTCCTGCCACCGGTGAACCAAGTCGCAATGCGTCCGTATGCAAGAATCGAACAACAGACATCCATGCCTCCCTGCAGTGGAATGTTGAGGTGAAATGCCTCGGCAATATGCCGCAAGCCTCCAAAAAGCCCTGTTTGGCGCAGACTGTACAAAACTGCCAGTAGGGTCACCAGAGCATTTCGGCAAAATCTGCCGAACTCACAATTTCCGCCTGAAAACCGGCTTCGTAACGCCTGCCTGGTCGGCCAAACAGCAGTCTGCTCGTCTTCCTGATGAAGCAAACGTCCAGTCGGCTGTCCGGCAAGCGGCAAGAAACGGGTTACCAGTCCGTAATAGAACGGTTGTCTCAACTGCTCGTAAACGATTGAGACAATCGCTCTTCAATGGCAAATCCTCTCCGGCCGCTCACCTTATTCGAGCCGCATTGAAAATGCCGAGACGGGAACGTTGGACTCTTTCGAGACAGCCCATTAGAAATACAGAAGTGCTCTGAGAACGATCCTTCGCCTACTCTCCAGGGAGACAACGCATGCTATCAACAATTCAACACGTCTCACTTTTGTCATTGATTCCATTTCTTCTTTCAGCAATCGCCATCGCCGATGATGCTGTCGACTTGAAGGTCGGCGACGCTGCTCCAACGTTTGAAGTGCAAGATGACAAGGGCGAAACATGGAAGTCCGAGGACTTTGTAGGGAAGAAGATTTTAGTCGTCTATTTCTATCCGGCGGATATGACTGGTGGTTGTACGAAGCAAGCGTGTGGATTCCGAGATGATCTTTCAAAACTGAGCGATGAAGGCGTAGAGGTTGTCGGAGTCAGCGGAGACTCGGCTCGAAACCATCAGCTCTTCAAGAAAGCACATAACCTCAACTTTACGCTTCTTGCCGACACAGAAGGCACAGTTGCTGAAGCCTTCGGAGTCCCAGTGACTAAAGAGGAAAAGTCCGTGAAGGCAACCATCGACGGCAAGGACGAAGTGCTGACTCGAAAAGTCACGTCGAAACGCTGGACGTTTGTCGTTGGACTGGATGGCAAGATCGCTTCGAAAAACACTTCTGTTGCGGCGGCCGACGACAGCAAAGCTATCCTCAAGGTGCTCGCTGATCTCAAGAAATAATTCTCGTAAGTGACCAGTCCCGAAATTACTTCCCGAGGTAGCGACACGGCGCAAGCGGGCTGTTGATTTACTACTGTATTGGGCGTTTTCGTTTAACGGCGAGCCGCAGGCGTAGGCGAAATAGGGCAACGACGCCTGCGGCTTGCCGTTAAACGCAATACCGTTCAAAAAGTAGCGGCACGGCGCGAGCCGTCCGGTGAGTGCCTGCAAAATGCTGGCTCACCGGACGGCTTGCGCCGATTCCGCTACTTTACAGGCCGTTCGTTGAACGGTATTGCCGTGAAACGACTAAATCAACATCCCGCAAGGCGTCCAGTGATGTGAAACCGGAGGGCTCGTGCCTTTCCGCTGCAACCAAAGAACCGAGACTATTTCGGGACGATTCGTAACTGGCCACCGCGACCGACTTCAGGCTCTTCGCCTCCAATGTCAGCTTCCACCGCTCCTGGTGCAGGCTGACATTTTCGTTTCCACTTGAAAAACCGCCCCGCCAGCATCCGCACGTGCTTCAGTCCGCGAACGCCCGAAATTGCAGTTTTGCGATTGAACCGACAGACATATCGGAACGCGGCGAAGACGAATCACCCGCAGCACGCAACGCTTGACTAAGAATTGCATCAATGAGGCAAAATGTGATGCGATTTTTCATCACAGCAAATGCCATTTTTCCGGAGCAATCGATCGGCGTTATAACGGTTCCGTCGCAATTCCGCATCGCAGTCCGGCAAGTCCTCACACCGAACCTAGACTTTGCCTGTCACAAACACTTTGACTCTTTAAGACCGAAGAGCGACTGACAATCGAACTTTGTCTCCCGGATCACCAAACTGAATTTGTCACAGTTCAACGCAGCAGCCAGTGGCTGTCGTGTCGAATAATTGTCGATACAGGTGACTGGGAATACCTGAAAAATCAAATGTCGTCTGGATTTTGGTTCCCCCAGCGCGACGCCTGCGCCAAAGTAATCAAGCGAGATGTTCTCCGGGGCGCGTCTTTGTGAACCAAAAAAATCTGCTCATCGCTGAATCAGGATCGTGACGGCGTTTGTTCGGTGGCCAATCATCTATGAAATTTGCACAACCATTCATGAACAGTAAAACAAAGTCGCGCCGCAGAAACCCTGGCTCCTCTCGCACGCCAGTGGAAATTGATTTGCTGGAACAACGGCTGCTGCTCACGGTCGTTAACATGACCGATCAGGAGCAACTGATCCTGGAACTGATCAATCGGGCTCGTGCGAATCCGACGGCAGAGGCTGATCGATACGGGATCACTCTGAATCAAAGCCTGCCCGCGGGAACGATTTCGTCGTCACCAAAGCAGCCTCTTGCGCCGAATCAAACACTGACCAATGTGGCGGTCGCACATTCGCTCGACATGATCAATCGGGATTTTTTCGATCATAGAAATCCGGACAACCTGACACCAGGCAATCGCGCAACGAACGCGGGTTACGACTGGCGAACAATCGCAGAAAACATCGCTTACGTTGGATACTTTGGCGCACCCAACATCAACAACCAGGCCCTGGTGTCGCACGAACTCCTTTTCAAGAGTGCAGGGCATCGCCAAAACATTCTGCTCGACAGCGTTGAAGAGATCGGCGTGGGTGTTCGTGATGGAGCCTTCATTCCAGCAGGAAGCAACGCCACTCTTGTGACAGAAGTTTTCGGCAGAAGAAATCTCGACCCCATTATCACCGGTGTTGTATTCACCGACAGCAACAATTCCAACTTCTACGACATCGGTGAAGCGGTCCGCGCTGGTACCGTTACAGCAAGACGCGTCAGCGACGGGGCAACGTTCACAGAAACAATTGGCACTTCAGGCGGCTACGGAATCGCTGTCCCCGCGGGCAGTTATGTAGTTGAGGCTGAGTTTGTTACGAATGGAGTGACCTCCAGCATCTCAACGAATGTTACTGTCAGCGTAGACAATGTGAAGGTTGACTTTGACACTCTGGACGTCGTTCCAGTCACCATTGCTCTGTCTTCTGCAACCAGTGGAATCGGCGAATCAGGGCCGGTTTCGACAGTCGCATTCACGATCACAAGAACGGGAGGCACATCCCAGCCACTCGTCGTATCGCTTGCATCGGATGATATTTCAGAAGCGACTGTTCCTGACAGCATTACAATTCCGGCCGGACAGACCTCCGTCGAGTTTCTCGTCAGCGGTGTCAGCGACACGATCATTGATGGCACGCAGGTCGCCAGAATTACAGCATCGGCTCCTGGAGCGGATGCTGCCAGTCGAAACGTATGGGTCTCAGACAAGACCTCACCGAGTTTTTCCAGCCCGTCGGTTTCAGCCGCAGTGACTCGTCCAGTCTTCACATGGGTGGGAATTGAAAATGCAGCAACGTATCAAATCGTTGTCACCAATCCCGCCGGAGAAGTCACTCAGATCATCAACCAGGACGGAATCACGTCGACATCATTCACGTCGCCGATTGATCTCGAAATCGCAAACTACAATGTTCGTGTTCGTGGCTTCACAGAATCCGGCCAGGCCAGCCTCTGGAGTGCGACGGCTGTTTGGCTCGTACGACCAACCACTGCGATCACCAACCCGCAGCGAACTGAGCGAACCGATTCTTTCACAATCGCCTGGTCTCCAATTCCTGGGGCCGCCACGTATGAAGTTCTCGTCAGCCGTCTGACCGGCGGCACAACGGAGTATCTGCGTGAGACTGCGGTCGCCGGAACATCGCTGGATGTCGCCAATTTCCCAATCGGGCGCTATCAGGTCAATGTGAGAGGCAGAAGCAGCGCTGGAGCAACTACGGGCTGGAGCTCTGCGGCGTTGATTACTGTCAGCCTTCGCGTGTCAGGGCTGCAAGTTGTAGCCGCAAACTTTACTTCTCTGACATCGTTGTCATGGAACGCCGTTAACGGCGCCACGCAATACGACGTTCGTGTTGACAATCTGTCAACAAAAGTATCGCAGTTCATTCGCAACGAATCGGTCGGCAGTTCAAGTTTGGCCATGCCAACTTTGACGCCGGGCAGCTATCGAGCCTGGGTGCGCCCAAAGGATGAAACCGGCGCGATCTATGGTCCTGCAATTGCCTTCGACTTCAAGCTGGGCCGTCCTCCTCAATTTTTATCTTCCGTCGCTTCATCACAACCCTCAAGTCCATCGTTCGCATGGACACAGGTTGCCGGCGCCGTTCGCTATGAACTTGTCATCGCCGACCCCGCATTGACTCCTCTGATTACCGAAAGCAATTTGACGAGCACACAGTATCTGGCCACTTCCATATTGCCAGCCGGCAGCTATCGAGCGTGGGTACGCGCTTTCAATTCTTCAGGAGTTGCCACATCCAGAAGCAGCGTCTTTACATTCACAATCGCTCAGCAAGACTCCGATCTTGAATTGGCTCCGACAATGCTGCTCGACGAAGCCTTTGTTCTGTTCGACAGCCTGATCAACACCAATGACGCAATCTCCGGCGAAGTGATGAATGAACCACGTGCAACATCAAGTGATCAGATCGAACAGGACTCCGATCCATTTCCCGGAAGCTGGCCGATAGACTTCGGCAAGTCGATAACACGTTCGTACGAGCTCGATGGCGAACATCGGATTGAGTTGCTGGCCACTTGAGCAACACGGCCTAAGGACTGAGCGATAAACAAAAAGCCGGAGATATGGGAAAATAATGATCGCAACTCTACGTCTTGAGAAACTGGCCAAGTGTCATCGTCCAAGTCAGACTGTTAATTCGGCATCTGTTCTAACTGGACAGCGCCAGGTTTCCATCGGGGATTTTTCGTAACGTGTTTCAGAGCTTCGTTTAACGGCAATACCGTTCAAATAGTAGCGGAGCAGCGCGAGCTGCCCGGTGAGTGCCTGCAAAATGCTGGCTCACCGGACGGCTTGCGCCGATTCCGCTACATTACAGGCCGTTCGTTGAACGGTATTGCGTTTAACGGCAAGCCGCAGGCGTCAGTGCTTTCAGGAACACGCAGGCGCCTGCGGCTTGCCGTTAAACAATATCTGGCAAACACTTAGATCAGAAAACCGTTCGAGACATGGCGCTGTCCAGCTAAGTTGTCGTCGGATTTGAATGGACTCCAACGCCGGCCGCCTCGAATAAACAGCGAACAATTTTTACCAATGTAGAACGATTGTCCCAATCGTTCAGCAGCAGTTGAGACAACCGTCCCACAATGTGCTCTCGCACATTCTCATCCGCCACTCGCAGTCCCGCACGAATTCGACACCACTCAAGCACCAGCAGACGGCTGCCCGCAATCCATCGTAGCCATGTCAGTGCCGTCTTCGAACCTGCGGAGCAGAACATAGCAGACGGCAATCCCGCTGCCGACAAAACTGGCCTGCCATGTTTCGAGCACGAACCAGCCAAAACGATCAAAAGTTTGCGAAGCCGGTCGAAGCGAAACCAGTCCATCATGAAGCGAACGATCGGCCAAATACCCTGCAAGCAACAACAGTATCTGCATCGCATAGGATGACAACGCCACGCCCGCAAAAATTACGGCCGCATAACAGACAGTTCGAGTCAACTGCGACAACACATAACAGATCCCCCGACTCAATGCCTCCGGGCCATCACACGAATCAATGCCGACCGCGCTCAGCGAAAGCAGCCAACCAGTTCCCAGCACTGCAAGAAACACCATCGCCAGGATTGCCGCCAACCAGAATGCGATATCAGCGCACGGTCCGATGATGCTGCCGGAGGCCATCCGTGTCACAAAACACTGAATTCGAAATGCGATCAATCCTGCGGATGCAATCAAGCACATCAGCAACGTCGATACGAAGCCAACTCTCCAGGACTTTGCCGAAACCACCAGCGAACGTATGACGCCGATTCGCTGATCTTTACAGAACCTGCCGCCGGCGACTTTACTAATTGCAATGCTGGTGAATCCAAGCAACGCAAACGAGACAGTCAATCGAAAAAAACAAAGCCAGCCTGCGGAACTACCCAGAGTCAGAATCGTCATCACATCCTGCAGTGCGGAACGGATTGCGACCGGCAAAGGAAACCGTACCGAGCCCCCCAAAGACTCTGGTAGGCTCTTTATTGAATCGGAGTACACGAACGAGCCAATGGTCACCCCAATGCCGGAGGCCACAAGGCAGGGAATGGAGAACGCCAGCTTCAGAGTTTCCAATATGCGCAGCGACGGAAATGCCGCTCTCAAATCCAAATGATTAACTCGCACCGCATCGCCGTTCATCGACTTGTCCTGATCCTTCATCACACCGCCGTCTTGACGCCATCCTGCCGTTCCATAGTCAACTTTGGTGGCAACACGTGTGCGTAGCCTATATCGGATAACAGCGAAAGAGAACCACACCTCACGTCCGTCCTGATGAGCGTGTGCGGATCAATACCCAAAGAGTCTCCCACGCGATTCATCACAAGAACTTGTGGTGCCAAACAGCAGGAGACACAACACTTCGTCGGCACAGTTTTTGGGAAGCCACACGCCCTGTCGCGACCATCGTTATCGAACACAGCGGCACGCCACTAAATGGCCATAAACATTTACCATGCAACAACTTGCGACGAGTCTCAATAACACCGTGTAGCGCGGAGACTGATCCTTCGCGGAGTTGTCCCATCCGCTCCCACTGCCCATCAGAGACGATTTTGAAAATTGCAAAAATCGTTTATCTCAATCACACGTATGGATCTGCGGCTGACAACTGCAACAAGATGGCGGTGTATGGCCAAGGCTCCGCTTGACGGAGAATTTCTGCCAGCTAAATTGCCCGCCAGTGGTGATTTGTGGGGAGAAGTGGGAGGCCGTGTGGGTCTCTGCAGAAACCTGCAAACCATCGGGTCTGAGTTCTGCAAATGGCACTCACGGGAACATACGAACGCACTGTGGATGACAAGCTTCGGCTCGCCATTCCCAGACCATTGCGGGACGGTTTTCGTGAGGCAGATTCGGAGGAGTTTTTTCTTGCACCCGGCAACGAAGGTTGCTTGTCCATGTATTCGACAACAGGCTTTGAAGCTTTTGCATCGAAGATGGCCAGTGTCTCAACCGGGCGAGTTCAGGTTCGAAATTTTCTCAGGTTGTATTACTCGCAGGCGGAACGCGTGCAGGTAGACAAACAGTCGCGAATCCGGATTCCGGATCGTTTGGCCAAAATGGCTGAGTTAAAACATAACGTGGTCCTGATCGGTGTTCATGATCACGTGGAAATTTGGGACAAGGATCGGTGGGATTCGTTTCTGTCCCAGAATGCGTCGCAGTTTGATGCTTTGACAGCGGAAGCATTGGATCTTTCCCTGCCTCAGGGGTGATTCAAGGCTGAAGTGGTTTCATCAGACGCGACAAGCGGTTCATGGAAGAGTCGCTCTAGAAAAGCCTCGCGTAGCGAGGTGTCTGCGATCAGTGGCGGATTGCCGCTGATTGCACCACTATCGGAAACTGCCGCACGCTTTACCGGGCTTAGCGGATTTTGACGATAGCATGGATCGCGAATCGTCCCAGGACGGCCTGAAAAGGCCACAGCCGTCTGCCTCCGTTAACCGGAATGGATGCCGGAGGAGGCAGGCGGCTGAGTTCCCTGGGGTTCTTTTCTTTTCGCAAACTCCCCACGCTGGGTTGAGTTCTCCGATCGCCTTCCAACTCACTCTGCTGATCGCCCCAGATCAACACATGCAGTGGGCCAATATTCTTCGGCCAGCGAGCGAAAAAGCGGGCGAGACGCCCGCGCTCCCGGAGCGCGGACGTCTCGTCCGCTTGTCGATGCCGCATTTCTCGCCGCGATGAGCATAACCAGCCGGATCGCGCAAGCGGATTCTTTTTTCCGCCAGCCAGCTTGGCGACTGTCTCGCCACTCGCCGAACTTGTAGAATGCAGCACATCGTCAGTCTCTGTGCTCTCCCCTCAAAGGCACCACCATGAATTCCGTCTCTCGATTTTTCCTCGTTGCAATGGCAGTCGTTTCGATCTTCAATGCGAGGCCATCGTCGGCTCAGGATGATCCTCAAACCGCAAGCACTGCAATCTGGAAGTACGACGCTGATCTCCTGCGTCCCTTCTGGCAATGCGATGTTGTCGATGGCGAATCGGTGTTGTTTATTCGCGATCCCGAAACAGGCGAAGCGTCGGCACAGTTGCTCTTCCCGATTCAGAAGATCCAAAGCGTAACGCGCGCGACTGACTTTAGATCAGAGACGGCTGAGAAATACGAAGAAGGCCGAGACTACGTTTTTAAACCGGGCAGCCGTGAAATCACTCTTCCCAAAGACTCACGGATTCCGTCATTCAAGGCGGCAGAATTGCGGCGTCCGGCCGGCTCACAAAAATATCGCTTAACTCATCGCGACGGTGACGGCGAAATCCTGTTTGCTGGCGGAGCGGAATATCATCAAATGCAGGTTTGCATCAGCTATCGATACGCGAAAGATCAGTGGGCTTCTGCACTACCAGGTTTCGACCCGACGGCTCTGCCGAAGACAATTGCTAAGCTGCAGATGAAGGAACCCATCTCCATCGTGCTCCTGGGCGACAGTATCTCCACGGGCTGCAATGCGTCCGGCTGGGCCAACAGCAGTCCTTATCAACCACCCTATCAGGATCTGCTTCTCCAGCATCTGCAGACAACATGCTCACCGGAAATCACCTTAACAAACTTGGCTGTGGGAGGCACATCAACGCCTTGGGGACTCACGCGAATTCCGGACGTGGTTGCATCCCGACCGGATCTCGTAATCCTGGCATTCGGCATGAATGATTCCTCCGGGCGATCGGCCGAAGAGTACAAATCCAATATCGCAGCAATGATCAAGTCAACTCGCGAAACATTGCCAAACGCCGAGTTCATTCTTGTCGCCACGATGCTCGGCAATCAGGACTGGGTGACGCTCAAGCACGAACTGTTTCCCCAATATCGAACGGCACTTCAAGAGCTGACCGAGCCTGGCGTTGCCGTGGCAGATATGACCTCAATCTGGACCGAGATACTGACTCGCAAGAGGGATTCTGATTTGACAGGCAACGGAGTGAATCACCCCAACGACTTCGGCCATCGCATCTACGCGCAGGTGCTGTCGACGCTGCTCGTTCCACCAAAGGACGATGCCGAAACGACCGCTGATCAAACTCCCGACAAACCATTTGCAATCCAACTATGGCCTGACAAAGCTCCGAACGGTGATGGAACGTTTGAAGAGTCTGACGCGAAGATCACTGTTCATCTTCCGACGAATCTCAATTGCTCTGCCATCATCATCTGTCCCGGTGGAGGCTATGGCGGACTCGTCACTGGCGCGGAAGGGCATGGAATTGCAGCCTGGCTCAATCAACATGGAATCGCGGGCATTGTTTTGGAGTATCGATTGCCCCGCGGCCGCTCTTTTGTTCCTCTCCTGGATGCACAGCGCGCGCTTCGTATGGTACGAGCAAACTCACAAGCCTGGCGCATCAATGCATCACAGGTTGGAATTATGGGATTCTCGGCCGGCGGTCATCTCGCTTCCACAGCGGCGACTCATTTTGATGCCGGAGACTCGAATGCGGCTGACTCACTGGATCAGCAGAGCTGCCGTCCTGACTTTGCAGTCCTTGTCTATCCTGTTGTTACAATGGGCGACCAGACCCACGGAGGTTCACGGACCAATCTTCTGGGAGCGAACCCATCGAAGGAATTGATTGATCTGTTTTCCAATGAGAAACAGGTCACGCAAAAGACACCTCCAATATTTTTGACTCACGCCATTGATGATGCACCCGTGCCCTTCATTCACAGCAAGAACCTATTCGAGGCATTAAAGGCAGCTGGCATCCCGACAAAATATCTTGAACTTCCGTCCGGCGGACACGGACTCAACGGCTACAAAGGGCCGATGTGGGACGCGTGGCAGAAACAATCCCTGGAGTGGCTCGCAGAGCAAAAGTTGATCGTCGTGACAGCGCCCCAAACAAGGCCAACTGACTGAAACACCCACCGAACGCGCACTACTGCGAAAAGAAATTCGCGGAACCGACCGTTTCGGAGTCTCGACCGAAACCAGAAGTCCCGCCACCAGCAGCATCCCAGAACTCGCCAAGAGCCCGCACATCACACCAAAAAACCCTTCACCCTCCATCGGGGGAGATCGTGCAGCTTTTAAGTTGCATTGCGGGTGGGGTTTGAGTCAAACAAAGTGACCTTCGTGTGGCTTGTGATTTCGCACAGAATGTGCGTTCTTCAAGAACCACAAACGAACACGGAGGTCGCTGTGAGTTTAAGTC
>JBGSVD010000221.1:0-12522 GCA_041753135.1 Planctomycetaceae bacterium | reverse complement strand
AGGACTGCTTGCACCAGACCATAAAGTGCAGCAGCGTGGCCCTTGGTATGTGAAAAGCAAAGGCTCCCACGAAGGGTCTTTCGACGCTCAATAGCATGGCTTTCGGACTGGCTGTCTACGCTTCGCCGGACGGGTTACCCGCGTACGACGCAAGACTCGCTTCCGGCCGCTGGTCAAGCTCTACCGGACGGGCTTTCCACCCGCAGGACTCCTACGAAAGGTTTCAGATTTGTATTCTACATTTCATTCCCCTTTCCCAAGCTTGCTTGGCGCAATCACATCGACCGACGCGGCGAAATAGTCTTTGCACACAGCATGAAGTATGGTTCTAACTGTGGGGATCTTCAGTGTCCCGCATCACCACGGGACGAATACACATCAAACAAGAACGTGTCGCACTGAATGGAGTCGTGGAACGTGCGATTGAAAAAACTCGCCCACTCACGGATCAATGCAGACACACGTTTACAGTGTCGATGTCGCCGCAACCCATTTGGATCTTTGCCGACGCAGCCCATGTGGAACAGGTGATCATTAACTTGCTCACCAACGCCGCCAAATACACGCCCGATCGTGGGCAGGTCTCCATCGCTTTTGAACAGATGACCGGTTACGGGCAGGAAGAAGACGAAAGGGCGTTCGATTGAAGCTGGCTTCAACTATCACTTGGTCAAGCCAGCCAACTTCAAACAGTTCACGGAAATCCAGGCGACTGTTGTGGCGAATGTGTCCTGATAACCACTGACGATACGATCTCTCTTGTTCAGAACCACATTGATTTCCCAGCTTCGCCTGCTATAAACACTCAAACGAATGTTACTTTATTGAAAGTGGCACATCGAAAACACTTTCGGATGACTCAATAGATCGCAATGCGACTGATGTCGTAGGGCGAGTTATCAGGTAAGCCGACGTGATTGCATACCTTCGGGTATTCTGTCACGTCGGCTTTTTTTGTGCCTCAAACGAGAATCGTATCCAGATAAAAATGACAGCCAATGCGAAGTCTGAACGTCACACCAACAGTGTGATCGCGACGTTCAGAACACATGCTCAAACGGAAGAAGCTGTGAAACAGCTGCAGCATTCCGGCGGCGATATGACGTTGCTTTCGATCTTTCGCAAGTGCTGTCACGCGGAAGAAAATGTGGTCGACTGCGATAACGTCGGCGACGGCATGCTCTACTGGGAAACTCAACGCTCCGCAATTGGAAGGCATGGCGCAGCAAGTGGAAGTTACAATTGTCAGGATCATGGAAGAAACGGTCGTAGTATGACTAGCACCGGACAGAGAATCACTGTTGGGACTTCGACACCCGTGGCTTCCAGCCCTCGGAAGGTACGGTGGCCGCAGGCCCCGATACGAACGTTTTCAAAAGTCGAATTGAGCGAAGAACATGACTGAGAAGATTCGAATTGAAATTGCTCTGCTGTTGCCCGCAGTGCCGGATGTTCGTGACGCTTGTGTGCAGCGACTTGGTGACTTGCTGAGAGCAAACGAAGGCATCACGGCCGCACACCTTCCGGACATGAACGGCGAAGAGCCCGGCGAGATCTGTATCCACTATGATCCAGACCGATTGTCGATCGGAGATGTTCGCAATCTGGCACGCCGAGCCGGAGCGGAACTTGGAAAGCGGTTCGGGCACTTGTTGCTTAATACGGAACCAATGTACGCTCGCCACGCACGCATGGTCGAATCGCGAGCGAAACAAATCCCAGGAGTCCTGGAGGCTGCAGCATCTCCCGCGGGCTTACTGCGAATTGAGTTCAACCGTGAAGACGCGGACGAAGATGCCATCCGAGCGGCGGTGCAAAAACTCGGTGTGCGGATCATCGAAGACCGGAATACGCAGACACAGACGGAACCCTCCGGCGCGAAACGCAGGCCCGACGGGAAAGAACACGAACATGCGCACGGCGGACTGTTTGGCGAGCAAACAGAACTTGTTTTTGCAGCACTCTGTGGCGGGCTGTTGCTCATCGGCTGGCTGCTGTCGGTGTTCACCGAAATCACGCCGTGGGTGTCGTGGAGCCTTTATCTGGCCGCGTATTGTTTCGGCGGCGTTTTCATGTTTCGCGACGCGATCCAGGATATCCGAGCCGGCCGATTTGATATCGACTTCCTGATGCTGGTAGCCGCCGTTGGTGCCGCGACGCTGGGCAAATGGGCTGAAGGCGCTTTGCTGCTGTTTCTGTTCAGCCTTGGACACGCCCTTGAACATTATGCGATGGGCCGAGCCAAACGGGCGATCGAGGCCCTCGCTGAACTGGCACCTCAAACTGCCCTGGTTCGTCGTGAGGGCAACACAGAGGAAGTGCCGGTGGAACAGCTCCGGGTTGGGGACGTGGTGATCGTCAAACCAAACGAGCGAATTCCGGCGGACGGCTTTGTGATCAAGGGCGAGGGAAGCATCAATCAGGCTCCAATTACCGGCGAGAGCATGCCGGTGGATAAACGACCTGTCGACGATCCGCAGAAGTCGGCCGAGAATCCCGATCACCTCGATCCGCAATACCGCGCTTTCGCCGCCACGATCAATGGCAGCAGCTCGCTGGAGATTCAGGTCACGAAACTTGCCAGTGAATCCACTCTCGCCCGCGTGATCCAGATGGTCAGTGAGGCGGAAACGCAAAAGTCCCCCACGCAACGGTTCGCCGACAGATTCGAACGCTACTTTGTTCCCGCAGTGCTGGCGTTTGTTGTTCTGCTGTTGTTCACGTGGGCTGTAATCGACGAGCCGTTCAGCACGTCGTTCTATCGTGCGATGGCGGTGCTCGTTGCGGCCAGTCCCTGCGCTTTGGCGATCTCGACCCCGAGCGCCGTCCTGAGCGGCGTCGCTCGCGCGGCACGCGGCGGAGTGCTCATCAAGGGAGGTGGGCCGCTGGAGAACCTTGGAGCGGTTGGCGCAATCGCGTTCGATAAGACCGGAACGTTGACCGAAGGCAATCCGCGCCTGACCGACGTGGTCACTTCACACGACGTCGCCGAAGACGAGCTACTGCGTGTGGCGATTGCCGTCGAGAGTCTCAGCGATCATCCACTTGCAGCCGCCGTCAGGCGGGATGGCAAAGAACGGCTGAAGAACGATTCGGTTTTAGTAGCTCACGATGTGCAAAGCATCACTGGCCGTGGAGTTAAAGCCACCGTTGATGGTCAGTCAGTTTACATCGGCAAAGAAAGTTTATTCGCAGAGGCCGACGGTGTGCCGCTGCCGGATACGTTGCGCGAATCTGTCGAGAAGCTGAAAGCCAGCGGACGCACGACGATGGTCGTCCGGCGTGGCGACACGTACCTCGGTGTGCTGGGCTTGATGGACACACCGCGCGAAGCGGCAGGAAACGTGATTGCCCGCTTACGAGAACTCGGCATCCGCCGCATGATCATGCTGTCGGGTGACAATCAGCAGGTCGCCAATGCAGTGGCCAAAGAAATCGGACTCGACGAAGCCTGGGGTGATCTGATGCCCGATGACAAAGTCGAGGCAATCAGGAAACTCAGCAAACAAGACGGCGTCGCGATGGTGGGTGATGGCGTCAACGACGCTCCCGCAATGGCCAATGCCACAGTCGGAATCGCCATGGGCGCCGCCGGTTCAGACGTCGCACTCGAAACTGCCGACGTGGCATTGATGGCAGATGACTTGAACCATCTCCCTTTCGTTGTCGGCCTGAGTCGACAAACGAGCCGCATCATTCGGCAGAATCTTTGGCTCAGTCTCGGCATGGTTGCCTTCCTTGTCCCCGCAACTGTCTTCGGATTGCAATTGGGTCCTGCTGTTTTGCTCCATGAAGGTTCAACACTTCTGGTTGTCTTCAATGCACTCCGGCTGCTGACATATCAGGAGTCGGAATGAGAAACAAGACGACCAATTCTTTGGACCACTATCCCTCCAGGAGTACTGAACAATGACGAAAGACCCAGTTTGCGGCATGACGGTGGACGAGGCAAAAGCGATTCACGCCGAACGTGATGGAAAGACGTTCTACTTCTGCAGCGAACACTGCCGGAAGAAGTTTCTCACACCGCCTGCCGCGACCAAGCACAAAGAGAAGACTCCCGTGCTCCGTCAAGATGAAGAATTTGGGTTGGACGTAGTGGATCTTGCTAAAGATCCCATTCCTAAAGATCACGTAGCTGCAGGACCTTCAGCAAGGTCCACTACCGGAAATTCAACTCCTGACAAAGCACCAGGTAAAACAATCTACACGTGCCCCATGCATCCTGAAGTCCAGCAGGATCATCCTGGCGATTGCCCCAAATGCGGCATGGCGTTGGAGCCGCAGACCGCGACCGCAGGCGGGGATGACGAGGAGAACGCGGAACTCCGCAACATGACCAGACGATTCTGGATCGGCGCAGCGTTGACGTTACCAGTCTTTGTTTTGGCAATGGCCCACATGGTCCCGGTGCTGGGTGAACAATCCTGGGTCACGGGCGACGTTTCGCGCTGGATTCAATTTGTGCTCACCATTCCTGTCGTCTGCTGGGCTGGCTGGCCGTTCTTCCAACGCGGCTGGCGCTCCGTCTTAACACTCAACTTGAACATGTTCACGCTGATCGCGATCGGCGTGGGCGCGGCGTTCACGTTCAGCACCGTGGCGATGCTCTTCCCCGACTTGTTCCCGGACACGATGCAGCATAACGGCAAAGTCAGCCTCTACTTTGAGGCCGCCGGAATGGTTACGGTACTGGTGCTGCTCGGCCAGGTGCTCGAACTGCGAGCCCGCAGTCGCACGGGCAGCGCGATCAAAGCGTTGCTGAACCTTGCCCCGCCCACCGCGCGACAAGTCACCGACGATGGCGATCATGAAGTCCCGCTGGATCAAGTGAAGGTCGGCGACCGGCTGCGAGTCGTCCCCGGCGACAAAGTGCCCGTGGATGGCGAGGTCGTCGAAGGTCATTCCAGCGTGGAAGAATCCATGATAACCGGCGAATCGTTGCCCACCGAAAAATCAGTCGGCGACAAGGTCACCGGTGGCACCGTCAACGGCACCGGCAGTTTCGTTATGCGAGCCGATCGAGTTGGCAACGACACGCTGCTCGGACAGATCGTGAACATGGTGGCCGAAGCCCAACGCAGCCGCGCGCCGATTCAAGGTCTCGCCGACAAAGTCGCCAGCATCTTTGTGCCGGTCGTGTTGGCGGTGTCAGTGCTGACCTTTGTTGTTTGGATGTGGATCGGCCCCGAACCCAGACTCGCCCACGCGATCGTCAATGCCGTCGCGGTGCTGATCGTCGCCTGCCCGTGCGCGCTCGGCCTGGCGACGCCGATGTCCATCATGGTCGGCATCGGACGCGGCGCACAGGAAGGCGTGCTGGTGAAAAACGCTGAAGCTCTCGAACGGTTGGAAAAAGTCACCACCTTGGTCGTGGACAAGACCGGCACGCTGACCGAAGGCAAACCTAAGCTTGTCGATATTCTACCGGTCGACGGCTTCGACGCGAAAGACTTCCTGCGCCTGGCTGCGTCGCTCGAACAAAACAGCGAACACCCACTGGCCGCCGCGATTGTGAACGGCGCGAAGGAACAGGACATCACGCTCGCCGACGTCAAAAACTTTCGTTCAGTGACTGCAGGCGGCGTTGCCGGCACAGTCGCCGATCGAACAGTCCTGGTTGGCAAACCGGATTTCCTGCGCGACGAAAAGATCACTGGCCTCGAACCGCTGGAAGCTTCGGCGGTGAAGCTACAAGAAGATGGCAAGACGGCGATGTTCGTCGCCATCGATGGCAAACCGGCGGGCATTCTCGCCGTCGCCGACCCGATCAAAGCCACCACCGCCGCAGCGATCAAAGAACTCCACGCACTCGGCCTGGAAATCGTCATGCTCACCGGCGACAACCGTCGCACCGCCGCCGCCGTGGTCAAGCAACTTGGGCTCGACGCAGTGGAGGCAGAAATCGATCCCGCCGGAAAAGTGGCACACATTAAAAAGCTGCGTGCACAAGGCAAACATGTCGCAATGGCCGGCGACGGCATCAACGACGCACCGGCACTCAGCGAAGCGGAAGTCGGTATTGCGATGGGCACCGGCACCGACGTGGCCATGCAAAGCGCAGGCATCACGCTCGTGAAAGGCGACCTTCGCGGCATCGCCCAGGCCATCCACCTCAGCCGCGCCACGATGTGGAACATTCGAGAGAACCTGGTCTTCGCCTTCCTGTACAACTCGCTGGGAATTCCAATCGCCGCAGGAGTGCTGTATCCGTTCTTCGGATTACTTCTCAGCCCCATCATCGCCGGCGCCGCAATGAGTCTCAGCTCCGTCTCGGTCATCAGCAATGCCTTGAGGCTGCGGAACGTGAGGCTGTGACGATTTGCAGTGGGCATTATCCACCCTCATTGTGGGAGGCCTGACGTGGCTCATCCTCGGCTGGCTGGGTCTGGAAATCCCCATTCTTCACGCGATACTGTTTGGCGCTCTGATTTCGCCAACGGATCCGATCGCAGTCATGGGCGTCATGAAATCCGTCGGTGCGCCACGGCAGCTGGAAGTGCAAATTGCGGGAGAGTCACTCTTTAATGACGGCCTGGGAGTCGTTGTCTTCCTGCTGCTGCTTGATCTGTCTGGCTGGGCCGACTTCGACAAGAGCGTCGTGGCAAGTGACGCTGGCTTCTGGCAATCGATTCACATCGGCCAAATTGCATTGTTGCTGCTGAAGGAAGTCGGAGGTGCAATTGCCCTGGGGCTGTCGGCAGGTTTCGCGACGTACTATATGCTCAAGCGGGTCGATAATTATCAGGTTGAGGTTCTGCTCACACTGGCACTGGCGATGGGCACCTACGCGCTGACAGATGCGATGCACCTGTCGGCTCCGATTGCCGTTGTGGTGGCGGGACTGTTTGTCGGGAATCAGGGACGAGCACTTGCGATGACCGAGAAAACTCGTGAGCATGTCGACACGTTCTGGGAACTCATTGATGAAATTCTGAACGCTGTTTTGTTTTTGTTGATCGGGCTGGAAATCCTCATCCTTCCGCTTGAACGGCAATGGATCATCGCCGGCAGTCTGGCCATCCCGATTGTGCTGGTTGCGCGATGGGTGAGTGTCTCCGGAATCATCAGCACACTGACGGGGGTCAGCGTTCAGTCGAAAGGTGCAATTTCTGTGCTGACATGGGGCGGTTTGCGCGGCGGGATTTCCGTGGCGATGGCGTTGTCACTTCCTGCCAACGATTCCAGAAGCCTCTTGCTGACCCTGACGTACTTTGTCGTGGTGTTTTCGATACTTGTGCAGGGACTGACGATTGGTCGAGTCATCCGGCGGACAACAGTTCAGGAGGTGCGAAATGACTGAATTCCGATTCGAGTCCGACACGATGGGCGAAGTTCGCGTCCCGTTCAATGTCCATTACGGCGCACAGACACAGCGTGCGGCTGACAACTTCAACATCTCCGGCATTCGTTTCCCGCGAAGGTTTATCAAAATGCTGGCCGGGACCGCTGTGCCAGGCGTGCGGGTGGCAGACAATCTGTTTGAATCGATCAGCTCGCGCGACGCCGTGGTGGAAGCCTCAGCAACCTTGAAAGACCCTGGCTGTAAGCTTAATCAAAATTGCGGGCGACATTCGACCGCTGTCGTGCGGGCCGCGAACGGGCATCGCCGAGATCTCGATCCCTGAATTGCAGCCGGGCAGGTCTATCATGCCCGGCAAGGTCAATCCGGTCATGCCCGAGATGATGATCCAGGTGTGTGCTCAAGTGATTGGAAATGATGCCGCAGTGACTCTGGGTGGCTTGATGGGGCAACTGGATCTAAACGTGATGATGCCTCTCATGGCACACAATCCGCTGCAGTCAATTTCAATCTTCGCCGCCGCATGCCAAGCTTTTGACGAGAAATGTGTTTCGCATGGACCAGCGATGTCCGCCAACCCGGACAATGTCCGTGGGATTACAGCCAACCGGGAGCGGTGTCGGCTGCTCGTCGAGTCCAGTCTGATGCCAGTCACGGCTCTCGTGCCGAAACTTGGCTACGAGCAAGCCGCAAAGATTGCTTCCGAAGCCCTCCGAACCGGCAGGACGATCAGGGAAGTCGTTCTTGCAAACAATCTGATCTCCGAGCCTGAACTCGATTTGCTCCTTGACCTAACCAGTATGACTCAGCCATCAGCAGGTAACCGGGGCTCTGCGGTGACCGATGAATCGTCGGGAAACGCCGCCATTCCAATTGCGGCATCTGCGAGTGCTCTTGATCGCTGGCGTGACGATGGTGGTCATCAACTGATCTGAACCGCAGAGGCAGTTGACGCGATCGCTGAAGAAGCAACGTTTGGCAACTGTGATCGCAGGTTTTTCGATCACCTGCGACAGAACTTCACATGCCCCCGTGCATCATATGCATGGGGGCCTGTTCGTAGTCCGCCGGATTCCCAAAGCGTTGTACAATCTCTTCGAAGATTGATCCCTTCGGAATCATTTCGTCGGTCTCCATCACTTTGTGATACAGATCTTCCGGCAACACGCGCAGGCAGGTCATCAATCCCATCAATGACATCGCGACGCTGGCTCGCATACCCATGAATTCCCGACGCCCCCAAATCGTCTCCATAAACTCTTTGCTCATCGACATCCCTTTCATCCCCTGCGGATATCCGGGTACATTGAATTTCGGGTCGGTCTTTTGCATCTGCACAGACGGACGCGAATCCAGATTTGTCAAGTAGTGATCGACGTCGTCGGAGTCGCGAATCCTGGGGCCGACATGATTGACCATGTGGTTCATCATGTGGTGAGTCATGTGACAATGAAACATCCAGTCGCCGGGGTTGTTGGCGATGAATTCGAAATCACTGGCTTGAGCCACTGCCACAAGTTCTGTATTGCGTGGAACCCATGCAGACTTCGGCATGCGAGCTCCCTCGTGACCAGTGACCCAGAACGTGTGTCCATGGAGATGCACCGGGTGATGCTGGATCGGTGAAAAATTCAGCAGCCGTACACGGACGCGTTCGCCGTGTTTCACAACCAGCGGGGTTGAATACGGCCCGCTGCGACCATTGATGGTGTGCCAGTTCCAACCCATCGACCATGAGTCGTTGATCGTCTGGTTCGGAAGAATGGCAAAATTCTGGAACAGCAGACCGAAGTCGCGATCAACGGGCGGCCCGGTCGGTTTCTGTGGATGGACGATGATCCAGCCAACCATGCCATGCGTTTCCTGCATGGCAACGTGGGTGTGATACCAGAATGTTCCATGCTCATGCACGTCGAATTCATAGACGAATGTCTTCCCCGGCATGATGGGATTCTGTGTCATCGTATGTGATCCGTCGTATTGCACAGGCAGCTCGAATCCGTGCCAGTGGACGGTTGTTTCTTCAGGAAGTTCGTTTGTGACGATGATCCGAATTCGATCACCCTGAGTGATTTCAATCGTGGGGCCGGGCATCGACCCATTGAAGCCCCAGACATTCATTTTCTTCCCCGGCAGAAATTCACGTTCCACCGACTGAGCCACAAGTTGAAATTCCTTTACGCCGTCCTTCATCACGAAGGGCAGCTTGTCCAGATCTGGTGCATGAAACGAGACAGGTCCGTCTTCCGGCCTGCGGAATCCGGGCACCAGCTTTCCGATGTACCAATCGCTTTCCGGGTCATTTCCTCGAGATGGCGCATAGCGTGAAAATCCCTCGTATTCGGCACCGACATGCGTGTGTTTGTGTTCAACCGGCGTTCGAGGCTTCGGCGGCATTGCGGGACGGCTTTCATTTTTCCCATGATGCGGATGCTCGGCGTGTTGCTGCGCCGACGCGGCAGTTGCAGCCGTCGAAGAGAGCGCCATCGCAGCCAGTGTGCCATGTCGTAGAAAATCGCGACGTCCGGAGTTGGTATTCTTGTCTGACATCATTTCGACCTTTTGGAATTGTCTGAAGGAAAAGCTGTCGCTGGATTCGCGCGAGACCAAATGATTACAGCGAAAGACATTTCATTGAGATCTGAAGTCGATCGACTCTGCAATGGAATACTGGCTAACGAGGTTTTGGCACACTGTCGATGTGCCCGGCTGGCAGTGGTCCAGTCGGCGTCTGCAGGCCGCCGTGCAACAGGTAACCGTCCATCATCACTTCGCTCGTTCGCTGCATTTGCTGGTGCCCAACCATCTCAACACGAGCCGTCGTGTAGGCTTCCTGAGCCCCCAGCACCTCAGGCCATCCAAGTCGGTTGGCTTTGTAGCTTTGAAGAGCCAATTCATAAGCACTCTTCTTTGCGGGGAGAATCACAGAATGATATTCCGTGACATGCTGCCATGCCGTCAGGTAATTATCGTACTCGGTCGCCAGATCGCGCCGCAGCGACAGTCGCAAACGGCGGATTTCGTTGAGCTGACGTCGATAATCCACCTCAGCCTGTCGAACTGTTCCCTGGTTGCGGTCAAACAGAGGAATCTCGATGGAGACCATGGCTGACGCTGTTGTCTGTCGGTCGACGTTGTTGTGGCCAGCGCCGCCGCCGACAACGATATCAGGAACCCACTGCACTTTCTCGCGTTGAATGGTCGTCATGTCTTCGCGAAGTTTCGCTTCCGCCGCGAAGAGTTCAGGGCTGTTTTCGAGGATTCGGGCATAGGCCGATTCAAAATCAATCAGGTCTCGGTCGGAGGACAGCGAGCCGTCCAGGAACACTTCTCCGGCATCGACACCGACAATTGTCATAAGTTCAATGGAATGGCGACGGACGTCGTTTTCTGCCTTCATCAGCTTCAAACGGTGCTTTTGCAACAGGGCATTGGCATTATGCACGTCTCCACGATTCGCCTGACCAAGATTGTACATTTCGCGAGTGGTGACGACATGATCTTCAGCCGTTTTAAGCAGTTCGCGGTGGAGATCCACGACTTCGCGAGCGGCCAACGCCATAAAGAAGTGGACTCGCACGTCATTGCAGACACGAAACTGCTGAGCCACTGCAAGATGTTCGGCCACCTTGGCACGATGCAGATACTTGCTGCGACTCAGGTCGAGCTTACCAGCTGTCACGAACCGCTGTCCGATTCTTGCACCCTGCCATTCTCCAGCGGTATTGTCCAATCCGATCTGTTCCGCGGCATACGACGCTGTGGGATTCGGGTACAGGCCCGCCTGCATTGCGCGGGCCAGTTCGGCGTCGATATGCAGTCTGGCTTCGGAAAGCGTCGGATTGTTCTGCCCAGCCAGATTCAACAGTGATTCGAGCGAATACGCCTGTTGCTCAGGGTGATCACCACCGTTTACGCTGCTCCAGGAGAGGGCCGTTTCGCCCGGTGCAGGCGGAGGCTCAATGAATTGCGATCCAGCTCGCGGCGGCGACGCAATGGCCGAATCCGGGGACATCGTCATCCCGTGGCCTGAGTGCTCGCCCTTCCGTTGATGCCCCGCATGTTGATCCGGAGCGACAGGAACCGGCGAAATCTGCTGAGCACCAGCGTCCGGAGACAAGTACCCACTGATGAGTGATGCGGTGATGATGCATTCGCGCAAGGAAATCATTGGGAGACCGTCCTGTATCTCTGTATGTGAACCCTCGCGGGAACTTGTCGCCGCCGACCCGGCGACCAATGCAGAGACACGCGGTCCAGAATACTGATCGTCGCCTGTCAGGTTTGATTGTGAAACATTCTCTTCTGTCGATAAGCAGCGATGCGGAATGCACTAGCGAAACCGGAAAAGCTTTCCCAAAGGACTGGAACGTGGCGCCACTCGCTCTCGTCTTGATGATCCTGTTTGGAATGTTGTTTACCGCGGTCAAACCTGAACCTTTGGACGTTCCGCTGTCATTCGGTACGACGACCGGACGTGACTGGCTGGTTCCACTGACTAATGCGCCCGTCTGGGTTTTGTTCGCGGCGGCGGGACCGGCACTGCTGGCAAGCATACTCATTTATCTCGACCAGAATATCACGGCCCGCCTGATCAATAGTCCGGATCACAAACTGAAAAAAGGCGAAGCCTACCATCTCATCCGACGCGTACCAAACTGGACTATTCACAAGTTCACGCTGCTACAAGTAATCTGCCTCGTGATCTTGTGGGTCGTGAAGGTGAGCATGTACGCGATCTTGTTCCTGATATTCATCGCTTTGCTCGTGCCGGTTCGAGCAATCGCAGGTCGATTCTTCGCACCCGAACATCTTGAAGCACTCGATGCCCAACAGTTGCCTGCCGAAGAAAAATCAGAATGGGCGTGATTTGTCGGAGTACGGTATTGTTACAATCGTTTGCTTGACGACCATTCTCTCTGCTCGGTATGCCTCGTGGATCAAAACACGACTCCAATGACATTACCCTCGTGAAGAACATTCACGAAAGGAAGATCACAAGGAAGACAATTAGTCGAAGACTTAAATGCTCCATAACCGGGTGTAGTCGCGGATGATTGTTAACTTGGGAGGGCGAGGCTACTGCTGTAAACATCTTTCGCGTGTTCATTGTGTAGGTACTTGTTTTGGTTTGGGCTTGGACATTTGGAGGATTCGTTAGATTGAAGTGTGGCCGCCTTTGACGAATTTTGCGGGAGCCTGCTGAGTGAACTTCTTTT
>JBGSVD010000220.1:0-3498 GCA_041753135.1 Planctomycetaceae bacterium | reverse complement strand
CTATTCGATTCCTTTCCTATTTGATTCCTGTTGTATCCGCAGGACTTGCGAGCACTGCATGGTTCGTACAAGCGAAATCGGAGTTGAGAAGCCGGTGCCCTTACCTGCACTGCCGGATGGACTTGGGCTGGGTGTCGGCCTGCGGACGGTTCACTTTGCTCACATTCTGAAACACTGGCCAGCGGTCGATTGGTTTGAAATCATCTCCGAGAACTTCATGGACTGCGGCGGCCGACCACGCTACGTGCTGGATCAGATTGCCGAAAGATACCCGATCGTGATGCATGGAGTCTCCATGTCGATCGGCAGCACAGATCCACTGAACATGGACTACCTGCGGAAGCTGAAACGACTGGCCTCTGAAACCGGGGCTCGCTGGATTTCCGACCATGTCTGCTGGACCGGTGTGGCGAGCAGGAACACACATGACCTGCTGCCCGTTCCATACAATGCAGAAACGCTGAAGCACCTGACAGAACGAATTCGAATCGTGCAGGATCTTCTGGAACGCCCGCTCGTGATGGAAAATCCCAGCACCTATGTGACGTTTCGAGATTCGACGATGACAGAATGGGAATTCATCAGATACCTGACTGAGGAAACTGGCTGCCAGTTGCTGCTGGACGTGAACAACGTCTATGTGTCCAGCGTAAACCATGATTTTAATCCGAAGCAGTATCTGGATTCCATTCCAGTGGATCGCGTCGTGCAGTTTCACCTGGCGGGTCATACAAATCTCGGCACTCATTGCATCGACACGCATGACGGTCAGGTGGTCGATCCAGTGTGGGAATTGTTCCGTTACGCTCACCATCGCGGCATTCGAGCATCGACGCTGCTGGAATGGGACGCCAGTATCCCGGAATTCGATGTCGTGCATGCAGAAGTGTTGAAGGCGAAGACCTATCTGCAGGCTGCTCAGGTTCCGGTCACGCAGACGTCAGAGCCTTCAATGCCCGCAGCGACGAGCAGAACACTGGGAAATGAGTCGGCCCTCCGCACCGCCGGAATTCCTCAGCCGGCACTTTACGCAACCGCCGAGGTGGAATGATGCCATCCGCTCAACAGTCCACAGAAATGCGTTCCGGTCGGTCGCTGCATGGCATTCAACATTGGATGCAGGCAGTGATCGTGGATCCGGATGGAGTGCAATCCGGAGCTGCATCAGCGGAAGCCCGAAAGGCTTTGGAATCGGACGCAGTGTCGATCGACGACATGATTTTGCCTTCAAACGCCCTGAGTAGTCAGCGACGCATCGAAGTGTATGCGAATGCCTATTATGCTCGTCTTCTGGAATGTCTTCGCGATGAGTATCCCGCATTGACGGCTTTGCTGGGTGAAGACACGTTCAACGCATTTGGATTTGAGTACCTGCAGCAATATTCATCGCAGAGTTACACGCTGGCCGATCTGGGCCACGCATTTCCCGCGTTCCTTTCCGAAAACCGAGCTGCTGCGACGACTGATAATGGTGATGAAGAGAGTGAGAACGGGCAAAGTGCAGACCAGTCGTGGGTGAACCTGATGATTGATCTGGCTGTGGTGGAACGCACCTACAGCGAAGTGTTCAGCGGACGCGGGATTGAAAAGGCTGAAACGCTGAGTGCGGATGCTGTCGCAGCCATTCCACCGGACGACGTCGGTAACATCTGTCTGATACCGGCTCCCTGCGTGCGACTCGTGAAGCTGAACAGCCGGGCTCATGAATTCGCCATTGCCGTTCGCAAAGGAACGGCTTCTACAGACCAGTTGCCGGAGTCACTTCCCACATATCTGGTGATCACTCGGCTGAATTATGTCGTCCGCACGATCATAGTCGAACGGGACGAATTTCAGTTGCTCGAACATCTGGTCAATGGCCTGCCTCTGGGCAAAGCAATTGAGCGCGTTGCTGAACATTCATCGCTGGGTGAAGAGCAATTGACCCAGCACATCGCCGCATGGTTTCGAAAATGGGCGACCGATCGATTGTTCTCCGGGATCGTCGTGAGTTGATGTGCGGGCACCAGGGAAACGTCTTTCCGCAACATTACTCCGATTGAAATGCCCAAAAACCGGGACGCCCTGCTACTCAGACAGGCATGTCACTGCGTTGAGTACTACCCAAATGTGGTTGTTCGCAGTGATTGCGTCACGAAACCAGAAGCGCAGGCGACTTGGCATCCAGATTGCATATTCCGCATCGTCGGTGTGCGTCCAGCGAGCAGGAGCGATCGACTCAGAGACGGGTATTGTGTGAATCGAGGCTGGCTTGATGCGACTTGTCGTGATGGTCATTTGCAGCGTTGCCTGCTGGTGTGTGTGCGATTTCGTTCGCTCCGCAGATGGCGTTGAGAGCGTTTCTGCAGGAACGGTTGAGGTGCGGTTACGAAAGTCCGCATGCCCATGTCGGAAGTGTTTTGTTGCGGAGTCATTGAATTTTCGAATTCATTGCTGTTCGTCTGCGGAACGGATCACCGAACTGGCCGTTACATGTGAATCAGAAAGGACTCATTGTCAAAAGATGTGGGTCGGCAAGACCACTTGCAATTGGCACTCAAAATGTGACTTGGTTGTTCATTGCGATATTTATTCTTACTGCGCTGCACTTGGACACGGCAGTGAGCACACTTCAGGCTGCACAACGATTCAGCTTGACCGGGGGTGCGTCGTCCGGCGGCGAATTGACCTCCGTGGTGATGCGGCTGACTGTTATTCAGATTCGTTGCCACATGAATTGACGCATGTGGTACTGGCCGACGAGTTCACTGAGCGACGGATTCCTGCGTGGGCTGACGAAGGCATAGCGATGCTCGCCGAGTCGCCGGACAAACTTCAAAGGCGACTGACTGAACTGCAGGGTGTTGTCGCCGCGAATCGAAGTCTCAGTTTACAACAACTGCTGTCGCTCGCACAAAGTCCTGCACCCGGATCGCGTGATGCATTCTATGGGCAAAGCGTCACGCTGACCGGGCTGCTGCTGGAGCGAGGCACGCCGGAACAATTGCTCGGCTTCGTCAACGCGGGACAGCGACAGGGCTATGACAAAGCACTTTACGATGTCTACGGAATTGAGTCCTGGTCCGCACTGGAACACGAGTGGCGTGCCTACGCTGGATCTCAGCGCTTACGCGGCCTCGCCCACCATTCGCTGCCAGATGTTAATTCGAATGTGACGACGTCAATGATCGGGACTCGACCTGTACATCGCGTCGATTGAGCGACCTGGCATCGTCGAGCAGATTCGGGTCGTCATTCATGACAGGATGAGTCGGCAGTGTTCCGCCAGCCACGCGATTGAGAGTCGCGAACCGGCGTTGTAACTCCACTTCAGCCTCGATGAGTCGCTCTCTCGCATCAATAAGTTGTCTCTGAGCAAGTGCGAGGTCAAGAAAGGTGATGGCAGACGTATCGTAACTTGATTGTGCCACTTTGACGTTTTCATCGGCGGCAGGAATGAGTTTCTTTGAGTACACATCGACGGTTCGCTGAGATTCGACAACTTGCTGATAAGCCATC
>JBGSVD010000219.1:0-9095 GCA_041753135.1 Planctomycetaceae bacterium | reverse complement strand
GACAAAAATCGCCCCGTTTTGGTGCCAGGAACGAAGCCGCACGTACCTTTCGGTGGTTGAACGGTGCGACGATCGACGCTTCGGAAAACGCAAAAAAACCGCCCAGCCACGAGGCGTGGTGCGCAATGCAGGCTAGTGCTCCGTCAAGAAAAAAAGTTATGGTTGTCGGCAGTGGATCTTGCTAAAGACCCTTCACTGCAGGACCTTTAGCAAGGTTCACTACCATGAATTCAAACTGAACAAAGCACCGTGTTGACGGTCCATGCGAACTGGTGATTAGAACCTCAAGGGCGATCAGGATTTTTCCTGCTCGCCCTTTTTTCGTTGCCGCAGAATTTCAGTGGCCGAATCCGAGCTGATCCTTCCGTGATTGAGCCCTGCATTAAGTTCAACCGAAGCTGGGTGCAGGAACGCAGCGGATCACTAATTGACGATGTACGGCTGACTTTCGTCAGTTTGCTTGTCATAATCTTTTCGTGGTGTAAAGATCCCCACTCTGCCATTTACAGTTCTCGCCGATCAGCCTTCCCTCCACAATTATTCGAAAGCCCACCCATGACTGCTTTCCTGACAAGTCGCCGTACGATGCTGCGAGGCCTTGGTGTGACCATGGCATTGCCGTGGATGGAATCTCTTCGCGTCTGGGGAAAGGAAACCGGAACAACGGCTTCCAACGGAGAAGCGCCGATTCGGTTTGGAGTGCTATTCTCCGGCAACGGTTTCCACAAAGATCACTGGTGGGCCAAAGGCGCTGGCAAGGACATGGAACTTGGCAAAGTTCTGGAGCCGCTGAACGCTCATCGGGAAAAACTGCTCTTCATCCGCGGGCTCTACAACGAAGAAGCATTGAAAGGAAACATTCACAGTTCCCAGACTGGCAACCTGCTAAGCGGTGCGCCACTGGAAGCTGGCGGTGGAATTCGCAGCGGTACAAGCATCGATCAATTGCTGGCTCAAACCTACGGCCAGACAACAAAAGTCTCCAGCCTGGTTCTGGGCTGCGAGAAAGCGAATCCGTCGGTGCATAAGAACTACTCGATGCTGTACAGCAGCCATATTTCCTGGAGTTCTCCGACAACTCCGACGCCTCTGGAAGTGTATCCGGCTCTCGCGTTCGATCGGCTATTTCGAGACGAAGCCGCAAAAGGTGATCAGAGTGTGCTCGATGCGGTCCTTGAAGATGCAAACGACCTCCGTCGTTCCATCAGCATCAGTGACCAGCAAAAGCTCGACGAATATCTAAGCTCGGTCCGCGAAGTCGAGCAACGCATTGCAAAAGCCGGTCAACGAGGCGAACTCCAGGGATGGAAGCCAACATTGGATAAACCCAACATCGCGCGTCCGGCAGACGGTATTCCTCAGGACATCGCGGAACATATGCGATTGATGTGCGACATTCTTGTGCTGGGATTTCAGACAGATACCACGCGACTCTGCACGTTAAAGCTAAACAACGACCATTCGTCTCTTCGATTTCCAAATCTTAATGTTGACTACATGATTCACCATCTGTTGTCGCATCAGGAATCGGAGGATTGGCTGAAGGTGAATCGCTTTTTCCTGGAACAGTTCTCCTACATCGCCACGAAACTGGATGCGATTCAGGAGGGCGAACGAACAGCTCTGGACAATTCAATGCTGATGTATTGCAGCAGCATGCACACCGGCAGCCATGATGCGACAAAATTGCCAGTCGTGATTCTGGGCAAGGGCGGCGGGAAGCTGGAAACCGGACGAGTCCTGGATTATCTCGAGAAGCCGAACCGCAAAATGTGCAGCTTATATCTTTCATTGCTGGACAAGTTCGGCCTGCAACTCGATAGGTTTGGTGATTCCACCGAACGCCTGAGTGAAATCTGATGGCTCGAACAAAAACCGTTTTGCTCAGCGTCGCCTCTGACGACCATCAGTGCAACGCCTGACGGCCTTTTGACTCGATTCCGTTCTTCACGCGATCGACATTCAAACTGTAAGCCACCAAGTGTCGGGACTGATTCCGCTGCATTGCATCGAAACGTCCCGACACCATAGTTCTCCATCGAGCAACGGCAGCACGACCTCACTTCGCCGAGGGAACAAGGCGAACGTAGTCAACGCCCACCATATATCCCTTTGCAGCCGCTGGATTCGCACCAAGGATCTCGAAGGTCAGCCTTCGAGATCCCGCTTTGACCTTAACCGCATTAAAACTGAGCACGCCGGTTGTAATCACCTGCGGCTCATTGAAGAGGTCGAGAGCTGGTTCCAGCACTGCATCATCGAGTGAAATCTTTACGATTGCATAGTCGCGTGCTCGAGTGAGCGCAATTTCGACATCGTAGGTTCCGTCTGTTTCCACGGGGACTTCCAGGCTGAGCTTATCTCCCGGCTTCGCGCTGGTCCACCAAAGATGATCATTGCCGCTCCATCGATCGGCTTTGAAACCACCCATATTCTGACCGGCTGCTGTTCCACCGGTTTTCTCCACGATCTTCATCGCTTCGCCTTCGATCGCTCCAGGCACCTTGCCGGTTTTCGCGTCGATTGGTGATGATGGCCCCGCCAGAACAACCTGGCTCGGGCTGGCCAGATACGCGATGAGGTCTCGAACTTCGTCTTTGGTGAGCGTATCAAGTTGCCGCTCGGGCATCATGGAGATGTTCGCGAGACTGCGTTCTTCAATCTCCGATTTCGGCACCACAACTTTGTCGTTGATCGTTTGAATCGTCAACGCGCTGTCGGTTTCCTGCTTGAGCAATCCGTTGATCACTCGACCATCCGCAAGTGCCAGGATCGTCATTTGATAATCGCGACCCACCACAGCACTTGGGTCGAGAATGTTCTCAAGGATGTAATCAATATTGGAACGATTCGATCCGGTAATGTCCGGACCGATCTCACCGCCGGTGCCGAACAGACGATGACAGTTCTGACACGTCTTTGAATAGACTCGACGGCCGTTGCCAAGATTGGCCTTGGCAAGCACTTTGGCCCCCAGCTCCTTCTTCAGAGCCGCCGCCTGTTCTTTGCGATCGGCCGAGGATTCGCGAATCTCACCCCAGTGCATCTTCAGCAAGTCGTTGAGACTCGCGTCGTTGAAGGACAAAATCTGACGCACATGGTACGCATGCAATTCGCTGCTCGGCACATCGCCGCTGCCGATGCTGGTCAGTAAGATTTTTGTCCATGCCGGACGCGAAACGAGTGTACTGACCGCGTCGCCTTTGACACTCGCGGGCAACTTGGTGAATCGCTTGAGCAACTCTGTCGGAGTCTTGTCATTGCCCAGCGTCGACAAAGCCTTCACGGCGGCCGCCTGAAGCTCCGCGTTGCCAAGGACTGCATCGCTGAGCAGAACGTCGGCCGATGATTTGTCCTGCCCCTTCACAAGAACCGCAAGCGCCTGTTGACGACGTCCGATGTCCTGCTTTGCATCACCCAGCAGCGAACGCATCGGCGGGAAGACTCGCTGATCACCGAACAACACGGCAAGCTGATTGGCCTTGTCGCGAATGTCTTCCTGATCGCTCTTCAGAAGAGCGTCGTACGCAGGCTTCCACGACTCAGGCATCGGAATGTCAACTCGACCTTCGAACGACGCCATCATCTGATTCAGAATCTCACGCTGCAATTCGACATCGTTCGCTTCGCCCAAAGCCGCAACCACGGCGGGCAGAGTTTCGTTCGACGAGGACGCTCGTCGCAGGATGTAGGATCGCAGCAGCGGAATCTTTGTCTGCAAAGCCAGCTCGATCGCTCGCTTAGGATCTTCCGCCACGAGCGGTTCGGTACCGTACCAGATCATCAACGGCAGATTGTGATCGGCCGCGTCTTCCGCATGCGCGGCGAGTGCCGTGGCGATGCCCCAGCGAGATGCGTTCGGCAGTCGCTGCAAAGCAGACGTGAGATACAATCGTACGATTGGAGATGAATCGTTGGACGCCATTTCAGCCAGACGCGTCAACACGTCTTTCGAAACGGACTTGTCTTCCAATATCAACTGAATCGTCCACGCTCGAACATACTCTTCACTGTCTGCAAGCAATCCGAGCCTGATTCGCTCTAGTGGAAAGTCGGTCTCAAGCGGATTCGGGGCAGGAGAAAAAAATCCAATGGCATGAAGTGTCCACAGGTATTGCAAGCGGAGTTCAACGGGCCATCTGGCTTTTGATACCCGATTGAGCAGGATTGTCGTTAGTTTGGCATCCTGAAAGCCTCGCTCCATCAACAGCTTGCGACTCATCCTCGCATACCAGTCATTAGGCGCCCCCAGAAAGTCGATTAATGCGACGGAATCAAGTGTGGACAGATCGTCCGGATAAAATGTACTCGTTGAATAACGTTCAATTCCCGTCCGTTTCAGAAGTTGCATGATTTCTCCATTGGTGTCTCCACGCGGAAATCGACCATCGACTTCGAAGTGGAGTTCAATTGGCCTCGGCGCACCTTGTAGCTGCGACTGAAGCCACTGCTCGGTTTGTTTCTGATTACGTCTCATCCCATCCGGCGTTTCGTAAGTAACGATTGGAGGCGAATCGGGGCCGTGGTCTGGGTTTCGAACAAACGGGCACTTTATGACAACGCGTTCCTTCGTGTTGGAATTTTCTTTCGTATATGAAATCCGATAGACGCGTCCGTTGCTGCGGTCCCAGATTTCGGGGTTGGTTCGGTGACAAGCGTTCTTGTCGTACCAGTCGATCAGGTAAACGGATCCATCCGGAGCACATCGCAGATTGATGCCTCGGAAATAATGATCGTTCGCCAGCATCAGGTCCTTGCCGTGATGACCGACATAGGCCGATGTCCCGGCGACGGGTTCCAGAATATCGCAGTTGATACGATTGCCGTGGACGTTGTTGAAGTAGATCTTGTTGCGATACTCATCCGGCCAGTTATCGCCCAGATAGATCATGGCTCCGCAGTGAGCGTGTCCGCCACCGGCATCGGCCGTGGCGCCGGACGCTTTGGGTTCATGCCCCCACCACGCTGAATCCGCAAGATTGCCGACATAGTGCTGATGATCGGCGATCGTCTTGATGTCGTCATAGGTGTATGGATTGAAGTGCTGGCCACCCTGTCGATGATAGCGGCCTCCCTGAATCACATGCCACAAGTGCGGAATCACACAGGCCGTGATGAACGCCTGGCCTTTGTCGTTGAAGTCGACGCCCCACGGATTGCTGGTCCCGTTCATGAAGGCTTCGAAGATGTCCTTCTTCGGATGATATCGCCAGACGGACGCATTGAGCGGCAATCGATCCGCATCCGCATCACCCGGCTTGCCGACTTTCGAATGCGTGAAGACTCCGTGACAGCCATACAGCCAGCCATCCGGTCCCCAGATGAATGCGTTCAGAGTCTCATGAGTGTCCTGCCAGCCAAATCCGTCTCGCAGCACGATCGCGCCGGGCGGAACGTCTTTGGGGAATTGGAGATTATCCTGATTCGGCGAGCGGCTGGGCGTCAGCCTTCCGTGTTCGATTCCTGCGTTCCCGCCTTTCGCGCCGTTGCCAGTGGCGTTTTCACGGAGGGCTGACGCCCTGCCGCTCGCCTGACCATCCGGCACATCATCCCCATCACGATCCGGAATAAACATCAAATACGGCGCCGCGCCGACGTAGACTCCGCCGAATCCAACTTCCAGACCGCTCACGAGGTTCAGGCCTTCGATGAACACCTTTGACGAATCAAACACACCGTCGCCCGTCGTGTCTTCGAAGATCAGAATCTTATCCTTGCCCTCGCCTTCCGGAGCACGCAATGGATACGTATGAGCCTCCGCGACCCACAGTCGGCCCTTGTGATCGAAGCACATCGCCACCGGCTGATGCACCATCGGCTCACCGGCCGCGAGTTGTACTTTGAAACCTGGCGGCACGGTCATGTGCTTCGCCGCATCTTCGGGCTTCAGGCCTTCTGCCATTTCTTTTCGCTTCTGAGGCTGAGCCGCTTCGAACTCTTCCTTCGAAACGTCCTTGGCCGCATGCATCAAAACGCTGGCACCAACCATTCCGCCCGCGGCGATATCGATCAGCCCGTCCTTGTTGATGTCTTCCACCACAAGACCGCGACCGATGCCCGACTTGTCGTCCGCCAGGTGCGGGACATAGTTCACTCCGTCGGCGTTGCGTTGCAGTTCGAACCAATACACCACCGCGCCGGCGTCCCACATCGGGCTTTGAGCGTGATGTGACCAGTACGTTTTGCCGGTGACGATATCCTGCAGTCCGTCGCCGTTCATGTCGGCCAGTTTGACGGCGTGTAGTTCGGTGAAGAGAAGTCCATAGGGGCTGTCTTCCTTCGTTTCGCCCATCAACAGATGCTTTTCGAACGTGATGTCGCCGTTGGCATCGACCCCGGTGTTCTCAAACCATGCCAGTCCGAAATCATGAGCACTCAGCGCGGTGATAATGTCCGCGTCTTTGTCGCCATCGACGTCATACGCAAACATATCCGCGCCGGCTCGAGCGAACGGCACCTTGCGAAACGTCCAAACGCCTTCGACTGGTCCTTCCTGCGGCTGTTCCATCCAGCCATCGGTGGCGATCATGTCGAGCCGCCCGTCACCATTCACGTCGCCAACTCCGAGACCATGTCCAAACGGAGTCGGCGCGATCTTTTCGGAGATCGACACGAACTTCCAGGCTCCCAGCGGCTTGTCTTTTTCTGGCAGATAGAACCCGTAATACCCCTGACGAGTACAAACCAGTTCCGGCACACCGTCACCTGTGATGTCCGTAAATTGCGGCGCTTCGTTGCTGACGGAATCGGCGACTTGCAGTTTTTCCCAAAGGCCGGTCAGACCATCTTTGCCCGGATTGCGATACACAAACCCCGGAGTCCCCGGGAAGCCCACGACCAGAATGTCGTTCCATCCGTCGCCGTCGAAGTCGTGCACCCAGTTGAAGAAGTTGTCCGCGTAGCCGTTTCGATTCTGAGGGACCGCCGGATAAATCTCATTCTTCGCCGTGAAGTCAGGACCCGCGTACCAGTGAGGACCGTAGATAACATCCGTCACCTTGTCTCCATTCAGATCACCGACGGAGATGCCTTCGGAGTAGTACACGTCAGACAGCTGTTGGTTCGCGAAGGAGTGCAGTCTTGGCTGATCAGCCGCGATCAGATCTTGCAGCAGCAACGGCAGCAGAAAGACGCAGAGTGACGATAATCGATCCATGAAAAAATCCTGGAATTGATTGAGGGGGAAACACGGCGGGGAAGTTCCCCAAGGGGGAATTTGTCAGGTCAGGCAACGCGTATGCTGTCAGATTGCAACATTTTCTGCCAGGTATCAGCCGCTGCGATGCAAAAAAACAACATCCTGGAATACGCGAAGCCACATCTCTGTGGGTAAGTCCGCAGACCAGTAATTGAGCGGCACTGACGCGCATTGAAAGGCAGGTTCTGCATCCGACGTTCTGCTGGATACGACCTATTCTAGAAGAATGATCCTCTGCCCAGATCGTCTGTTGAAAAGTGCTGGAACACGAAATCATGTTATCCCCGATTAGTCTGCAAGACCCCGCCATGGATCTCACTGGCGACGGCTCGCTGGACGAACATCCTGAGACGGTAGTTCACCGAGCGGCTCATGCTCCCGCCAGGAAATCTCCGTCTCAACCACCTTTGAATCGCGTGCCATGGAAGCACATGCTGATTCTCTGCGCGATCACGATACTGGGCATTGCCGGAGAACGCGTCTTTCTTTCATTCATCAATGCAGGAATGATCCCTCAGAATTCCGTCGTTCAGTTCATGCAACTTCATGTTTGCACAGTGACCGTCGGCTTCGGCTTCGCCATCTACGGATGCATCGTGAACCGGCGGCTGCGTCTGGAGAATGAGAGACGCGAAAATCTTGGCCCATACAAGCTTCTTAAGTTGATCGGTGCAGGCGGCATGGGTGAAGTCTATCTGGCGGAACATGAACTTTTGAAACGTCGATGTGCAGTCAAGCTGATTCGCAGCGACAAAGCGTCTAATCGACGAATGCTGGCTCGCTTCGAACGTGAAGTCAAAGCAACCGCGCAGCTCACACACTGGAATACAGTGCAGGTTTTTGACTACGGCCGCACGGAAAGCGGTACGTTCTACTATTCGATGGAGTATCTGCAGGGACTGAATCTCAAGCAGCTGGTTGAGCAGCACGGTCCCCAGGATCCAGGACGAGTGATCTTCATCCTGCGGCAGCTCTGTGGCGCTCTTCATGAAGCAGCCATATTCGGACTTGTTCATCGAGACATCAAACCAAGTAACATCTTTCTGACAGAACGCGGACAGATGTTTGACGTCGCCAAGCTGCTGGACTTTGGCCTGGTGCGTCCGGCCTCATTCGGAACATGTCCAATTCAGAACGTGAGCCGACAACTGCAGGGCTCTCCGCGTTTCATGTGCCCGGAACAAGCTCAGGGCCAGAAACCCGATTGCCGCGGCGACATTTATTCGCTGGCTTGTGTGGCCTATTTTCTGCTCTCAGGTCGAGCGCCTTTCGAGAACGAAAACCCCGTAATGCTTGTGGTCGCTCACGCCAGTGCCATCCCGCCGACTTTCGACGAAATTGGAGTTCACGTTCCTGAGGATCTGGCGAACATCGTGATGCGCTGCCTGAAAAAAAATCCGGTTGAACGCTTTCAATGTCCGCGAGAACTTCAAAATGCATTGGACAAGTGCATTAACGCGTGGGATTGGTCCTGGGGAAATGCAGAAGACTGGTGGCTGGACAATCCCAAAGAGACTCATCATCAGCTCGGCGAACCGGGCAGTACACAATCAGAAACAACGCCTGACGATATGCGATCCAATAGCGAGCAGGATGCGACGTTTGTCAGCAATGGTCGTGACACCAACGACAATTCATTCTAAGAGGCACTAACAAAACCGGGACAGGCACCTCCTAAAGCTTATTTGGAAGCGTTTTCTGCTTTGCTCGGGAGCCAGTCCCGTTTTTCTTCAACGCCCCGCTGCAGGGCCAATATTCAAGGCCAGCGCGCATATTAGGCTAATTTGGCAAGCTAGGGGGTTGCGCTTTTGTGAGGTTTTGAGTACACCTCCGCAGCATACGAAATGTCATCGCATGCTATGGAGAGAAGACTGTGTCACGATCAGATATCAATATT
>JBGSVD010000218.1:0-35654 GCA_041753135.1 Planctomycetaceae bacterium | reverse complement strand
CACTTCAAAAAGCTGCAACTGTTCCGTACACTGTGTCTCGGACATCGATCTGCCTTCCGTGCGTGTTAAGTGATGATTAGACAACCACTTATACGCATGTGAAGGCTTTTTCGTTGGAACGTGGTGCGCAATGCAGGCTAGCATGGCCTTTTGCGATCAACTTTTTGCGACTTCTAGTGTGTATGAGTTCGGTCCACTCGTTCCTTAACATTGAACGCCTGAGCCTGTGAGGTGCAGAATAATGCTGGACGATTTCCGAGAAGTGACTTGTGAAATGGTCAATAAGGTCGCTCGATTGCACAACGTTGAGTTTTCAAAACGAGCGTCCGATACGTTGATCGAATAGTTTGAATTGGAATTTGGAATTCAACTTCCCGATGCACTTCGGAGCTGGTTGAAGAGCATCAATGGCGTAAATGTTGGGCCAGGAGGGCTGCTTGGAATTCAGCAGGCGAAGGATTTTCTCTCAATCGAAGCGGTGTTGCGACGACGACCTGAATGGCAAGAGCTCGGATATGTGCCAGCCGCGAGCGACGGATGCGGAAACTATTATGTCGTGGCAACGGCAGGTGCATTTGGTCTCGATGAACCTGTTCTCTTTATCGAACCAATCCAAAATGTCTCCACTCCACAGTTCTTGTGTGCATCTGACGTTTGGCATTGTGCGCATGGGCTGATTGATTGTGAGATGCGCGATGTCAGATGGCCGTTCGAAGAAGCATACGCATGTCGCATGGATCCTGACCTGCGAAAAGCATTGAAGACAAAGCTCCCGTGGCATCCTCGCGTTAAATGCCGGTTCCACATGTCCGCGTTGGAAGATGTAGGAATCGATATTGATGAAGTTGTTTCGGAAATCAGAAGGCAGCTCCCAGTTAAAATAGTGGCAGAAGACTACTTCGAGTTTCTATCGAAGGGACGAGATGCAATGAAGAATCTCGCGACTGCGCGTGGCAAGACATTAGACGTGGTTCGACTATTGGGTGACATGGCACATAAGCGTGCAGAATTTGGTCCAGGAAAACAGGTTCGTATTACGATAGACGATGAAGCAGCTCTCATTGGCTGTATTTGCACTAAGCGTGTGGAGTTGAGTTGCGTCGCTGCGATGACGCCCGAGTTTGAACTTCAAGCACGCAAGCTGCAGGAATTATTGGAACAACTTTATCGGAATATGGTGGCTCTGAAGATTTCAGCCGTGTAGCACTGGTCGGGCTGAGACGAATCGAAAAAAGGGTTATTCCGTCTCACTCGAATTTGGGGCTTGAGAGCTTGTTAGAGTTCAAAATGGTTGTCCACATCAGGCTGTGGAGTGGAATGGTGCAGCGGTCCAGACGGAGGTCGCTGGTCGGTTGCTTTTAGTGATCTCAAGGATCTGCGATTCGCTGCGGAGCAGCGGCTTACAAGAGCCTGTGGCTTTAGCCACAGGTCATCGGCCATCAAGCCTTCCTTAACTGCGAAGCAGCGACGCGAGGCTTTCATCGCTCAGCTGTTCCACAGGCAGTACACTGCCATTTGTGAATTGAGGAACGTTCAGCGGGCGAGACGCCCGCGCTCCCGGAACGCCGGCGTCCCGCCCGCTTTTTCTGCGTGATAAATCTGGCCAGTCGTATCTCAATGCAACAATTGCCGAACGACGACGAAACTGACAACGCCGTCAGACTCGCGAATTTCGAAGTAGGTTCTACGGATCGCAGTGACATCTGTGTTTCCCGCAAAATCCGCCCCAGCTTCGCGAGATGTGCTTCTGTCGCTGCGGACACAAAGTGATAAATCTTCGAATCCAACACGTCAATTTCTGCGCGATGGAAGAGCTCCTGATCGGCTTTCTGAAAATCGGCCGAGTCGCTTTCCCAGGAAATGTGAAAGCGGTTTTCGACACCAACTTCAGACTGGTTCATTGATTTCGTCTGAGGCACCGACGCCGTCAGTTCCGACAGGTAGACAATTCGACCGGTTCCCGTGAAGACCGCCGCCGGTTGAATTTCCAAAGCTTCGAGCCACCGAGCATACTGGTCTACAGATTCGACGTTGCGATATTCAAACACCCAACGGCTCAGCCTTTGGTTCGAGAACGTCGAACTTCCCTTCTCGTTCCCGCCGCCAATCGGCTGACCTCCTGTCCCCGTCGCTTCATTCGGAAGGCTCGTCTGCGCAGGCGTGATCTCATTGGGTGGACTCACCGAACCAGCCTCTGCAGCAACGGCCTCAACGTTCTCAATCTCCTCCAGAGATGTCGCGGCAGGCTGTTCGTTGGAGACCGACTGATCATTCTCAACCGCTTCCGGAGATTCCACAATAGACTCGGACAATGCGGGATCAGCATCCTGAGACAAAGGGCGTTCGATTCCGGGAGGCGGCAAAGGACCAGATGCTGCGGGAATTGCGTTCATCCCCCAAACGACAACTGCCAGCACGAACATCGCCGATGCTGCGGTCGCTGTCGTCATCAATGCAGCGACAAACTTTTCGTACCTCGTGATTTGCAAAACGGGAGCATCGACAGAAGAAGGCAATTCACCAGAAATAGTCAATGGCATGAGACGTTCTCCAAATGGGCTGCGGATGTGCTGCAAATCACGCACTGGCCGAGATTGCTCCAGCAGTGCTTCAATCCCTCGGGCATGCTACTGACCTGCAATCAATAGTGTCAACGAGAACTCCCGACATCAGATCAAAGTCCGCTCGCAAATCGAAGGCATCCCTTCTTCGATTGAAACGCATTTATCGAAAGTTGCGGGCTTTTGAATCAATCGTCGCCAGCATCTCACTCACATCATCCAGACGCTCGCAGACGACGTGAATCACATCGCCTTCACGCTGCAGTCGGCCGGTGGCCAGCATCACCGAAGCAAACCTCGCGGTCTGACGAAAGTGCTGCCAGACGGATGGATATACGACAAGATTGGCAACCCCGGTTTCATCTTCAAGTGTCACAAACGTGATGCCGCTGGCTGTTGAAGGCCGTTGACGCATCAGAACCAAACCGGCCACCTTCACGCGCCGGTCGGGAGACAGTTCGCTCAACTGTTCGGCAGTGACGGCTCGCAGTTGTGTCAATTGTTCGCGAAGAAAACTGACTGGATGTTTACGCAGCGTCAGGCCCGCGGACGAATAGTCTTCGACGACCTGATCCTGCGCCGACATTTCGGGGAGATCGGGCGTCGGATCTTCCACCGTTGCAACTTTCTCATCATCAAACAATGGCAGATGTTCGCGCGAGGGAAGTGATTTCCAATACGCATCGCGTCGATCGATCTTCATCGAAGCAAACGCATCTGCGCGGGAAAGTAGCTGAAGGCTCGATCGGCCCAGTTGAGTTCGTCGAGCAAATTCTTCCATCGACGAAAATTGGCCGCTTCGTTTTCTAACCTGTTCAATCTGCTTCGCATGTTCTTCTGAGAACCCTCGCAGAAGCCTCAACCCCAATCGCAACGCCAGCGTCTCATCGCGATGTCGAAACGCCGCGCGTGTGTCGCCTCGGTTTACCGCTTCCAGAGTGCAGTCCCAATCACTGAAGTTCACGTCCGGCGGAAGCACACTGACACCATGTTCTTTGGCATCCCGCACCAACTGAGCGGGAGCGTAGAAACCCATCGGCTGACTGTTGATCAATGCCGCCGCAAACACGGCCGGATGATAACGCTTGATCCACGACGAAACGTAAACAAGCAAGGCAAAACTGGCGGCGTGTGATTCAGGAAAACCGTACTCACCAAAGCCGCTGATCTGCTTGAAAACTCGTTCGGCAAACTCACCGTCGTAGCCCCGTTCGATCATTCCGCTCACGAGTTTCTCGTGAAACTTTGCAATCACGCCCGTCTTGCGCCACGCTCCCATGGCGCGACGCAACTGGTCGGCTTCTCCCGGCGTGAAGCCAGCGGCCACAATGGCCAGTCGCATGGCCTGTTCCTGAAAGATCGGGACACCCAGCGTTTTATGCAGTACCGAACGCACGGCCGAATTCGGATAATCCACAGGCTCTTCACCCGACCGACGTCGCAAATAGGGATGAACCATATCGCCCTGAATCGGCCCCGGACGAACAATGGCCACCTCAATCACCAGGTCATAAAAGCAGTGTGGCTTCAGTCTCGGCAGCATGCTCATCTGCGCGCGGCTCTCGATCTGAAAAACGCCCACGGTATCCGCCACGCTGATCATGTCATAGACCTGAGGATCTTCTGACGGCACATTGGCCAGCGTCATCGTTCGTCCATGATGTTTCTGAATCATGTCGAACGCTCGCCGAATACAGCTCAGCATCCCCAGTGATAAGCAGTCGACTTTCAACAATCCCAGCGCATCCAGATCATCTTTATCCCACTGGATGACCGTGCGTCCGGGCATCGAAGCATTCTCGATCGGTACAAGTTCACTCAAGAGTCCTCGTGACATCACCATGCCGCCAGAATGCTGAGACAAATGGCGAGGGAACGTCAACAGGGAATTCAGCAGTTCCAGCATTCGCCGCCCCAGCAGCGACTCAGGATCGATTCCGCCCTCACGCATTCGTTCCGGAAATTGTTCTGCATGGTCGACATGTTCCATCTGTCCGGCGAGCTTGTCGATGCGATCGTTGGAAAGTGCGAGGGCTCGGCCGATGTCCCGAATGGCAGATCGAGGTCGATACGTGATGACGGCACCGGTCATTCCCGCTCGATCGCGGCCATAACGTTCGAACAAATACTGCAGCACCTCTTCACGTCGCTCATGTTCGAAATCCACATCGATGTCCGGCGCTTCGTTGCGTTCGCGACTTACAAATCGTTCGAACAAAACGTCAATTCGACCGGGATCGACGGACGTTACGCCCAGGCAAAAACAAACAACAGAATTTGCCGCCGAGCCTCGTCCCTGGCAAAGAATTTTTCGTTCCCGTGCAAAACGGACAAGGTCATACACTGTCAGAAAATACGCTTCGTAATGAAGTTCCTCGATCAGCGTGAGTTCGTGCTGGATCAGATCTCGCACCTTTTGAGGCACGCCGTCAGGATATCGCAGTTTCGCCCCTCGCCATGTGAGGGCCGTCAAATGCTCAATCGATGTGACGCCGTCCGGCACCAGTTCTTCGGGATATTCGTACCGGAGTTCACTTAACGAAAACGTACAACGATCGGCGATCTCCACGGTTCGCTCAATCAGATCGCGACGCCCGCCGAACAGAGCCGTAAGTTCGGCTCCCGATTTGAGATGTCGTTCTCCATTCGGAAAGAGTTCATGTCCCAGCGACTGAAGTGGCGTCGCGTGACGAATAGCTGTGACCACATCATGCAGCGCGCGCCGACGGGCGATGTGGTAATGGACGTCATTGGCTGCAACCAGAGGTACGCGGCACTTTTCACTCTGCCGGAGCCATTGCTGCAAACGAGCTTCATCGCCGGGGCCGCGATGCAACTCCGCCAACGCATAGCAACGGTCACCAAACATCTCGTGGAAGCGGCTTAGTTCGAGATCAGAAACGTTGCATGGTATTCCTGGTTGAAACTTTCTTTCAAACCGCAGACGAGATTCTGTGTTCAGCGGCACGCAGCACAGCAGTCCATCAGAATGCTCCGCGATATCGCTGTTTGTCAGACGGCATTCGCCTTTCGGGGCTCGACGACGCCCGACGGTGATCAGCTTCGACAATCGACCATAAGCCGCACGGTCCGTGGCAAGTAAAACAATGGATGGACCGTCGGTCGGAACAATCTCTGCCCCAATCAGCAACTTCAGCCCGGCCTCCTTTGCTGCAACATGAGCCCTGACGACACCGGCAAGCGAATTGCGATCGGTCACAGCGATGGCTTTCAGGCTCAGTTCTTTAGCCCTGGCCGCCAGCTCATCCGCATGCGATGCTCCTTCGAGAAACGAATAGTTGGTGCGACAATGCAACTCCGCATATGGCACATCGTTCCGAGATCCATCCGCCGACGCATCCTGGATTTGTTTTGCGGTCTCTGCGTGCGGAAAGCTGCTGCCATCGGTGTTCGATGTCATTCGCTGTCTGCGTTTTGATGGCGGCGGGTCTGGCATTCGCGAAGTGTAGGCCGCACGCACGAAGCCGTCGAATCCTGACGCAATGAACCTGATGCAGAACGCATCAGACGGGGCGGATTCCAAAATTGTAGGAATCCGTGTCGATGCGGTCTCAGCACTCAGACTCGGTGTTGGGACACTCTCCTGCGGTTCCGGCCCGAGAGGGCCGATACATACTTTGCCGCAGTCGAAGGCCCCGGATACTGATCCAAACCGGTTACGTCAGACCGGTCAGCACTCCGTCTTTGCAGAAATCAGGGTTGCCGAAGGATTCGATGTGATGTCCAAACCCGTGGGCCAATGCGACGAGAAGTCGATTATGCGGCACATGCTTGTACTTCATTGAACGGCCCATGTTGAAGTCGAGCCCATTGCCGACCATCACGAACGGGATATTGTCCAGTGTATGCGAATTGCCCTGGCCAAGTTCGTTGCCCCAGAGGATCAGCGTATTGTCCAGCAGCGAACCATCACTGCCTGGTTCGGGAGTTTCAGAAAGGCGGCGGACAAGATAAGCCATCTGCTCGCAGTACCAAGTGTTGATCTTCGTCAGCTTTTCATGAGCGTCCTTGTTTTCGTTCGGCTCATGTGACAGTTCGTGGTGGCCTTCGTCGATACCCAGCCATCGCATTTTCGGTTGTCCGACCGAATTGGTAATCTGAAACGTGGCAACTCGAGAGAAGTCGTTGACAAAACTATTGACCATCAGATCCATCTGCATCTTTGAGATCTGTGGAATATTGTCATTCTCTTCTTTAATGCCCGCTTCAAGCTCTGGCACCGCGTGCCCGGCATCGACAGACTGCGACTGTCGCAACTGCATTTCCATGGTGCGAACAAATGTTGTGTGTTCTTCCAGCAGATGACGATCTTCGGACGAAATGTTCTGGCCGATCTTCTTCAGGTCTGCCTGAACGCTGTCCAGAACACTCGTCAGTACTTCACGATCCTTGACCTGGCCATACAGCTTTTTGAACATCTGATACGGATCGTCGATCGGAGCGATCGGCTTGTTGGCACCAGCGTAGCTCATGCGAGTCCAGGTGTCGGCACGGTCGGGAACCATTACGCCAAATTCAAGTGATCCAAATCGCGTGCGAGTTTCTTCCTTCGACTGCAGGAAGCCAGCAATCTCCTGGTCGATTGAGATACCGCTGGCCCAGCCCGCTGGAGTGTCCGAACCGCCCTGAATGTTGCCAGGGAAAAGCTCAGCGCCCGTTAGCAAACATCCCATGCCACGCATGTGGTTGTCGCCATCGCCTCGCACTTTGTCGCAGATACCATGCAGGACCATCGTTCGGCTCTGGAAGTCCTTCAGAGGTTCCAGAATTCGCTTCAGAGTGAAATTGTCACCCTCTTCATCCGGCCAGAAATCCCACGGCACGGTTCCGTTCGGACTGAACATCACAACCAGACGCTGTTTGCGAGTTGCCGCCATGGCTGACGAAGCGAACGCGTTCAGATTCGAAACGAATGGCAGCGCTGCAGCACCGACCCCAAGTTTCTTCAGAAATTGTCGACGGCTAGTCATGGCAGGTGAACCAATCAAGAGTAGGAAGGATACATTTGGGGTTGTGGGCGGATCAGCATTATGGCGTTCTTTGGGGCTCCGCTGCAACCACTGGCTGAGAAGATGCCAAAGGAGTCTGTAATGCAGAACGACAGGCGATTTCCACCATTAAGTGTTTCATGTGAAAATGCTGATGCTCGAAGAATTCAGAAAGCTCGGAGATTGACTCCGGGCCATAGGCCAGAATCGGCTGCTGCACCATGTGATGAAACAATTGACGCGTAAAAGAGCGATGCGTTTCTTCGCTTCGAGCTAAAAACACAGCCAGTTCCCGCGCGCCGCCGAATCGGACCAGTTCACCGCTTCGTTGCAAATACTGCCCGGTCGCATCGATGTCCTTATTCTTCTCACGCTCTCGATATCGTCCGACGGCGTCGAAGTTCTCCAACGCGAAGCCCAACGAGTTGATCAAGCCATGGCAATTGGCGCACATTTCGGCCTGCGTCTGGACCGTGACTCTTTCGCGCGTTGTCAGATCCGGCGCCAGATCCGGCGCGGTTGGTGCAACCGCTATGGGCGGCGGTTTGACACCTCGGCCAAGAACTCCGCGAGAGAGGAACACGCCGCGATGAATCGGTGAGCTGGTCTCCATGTAGGCAAACCCGCTTAGAAGGAACGGATGTGAGACGATTCCGGAACGTCGATCGGGCTCAAACTTCACCTCCTGGAATTCCGAATCGGCGGGCAGATCGGCACCATAGAATTTTGCGAGGCGTCCATTCATGAAAATCGAATCGCTCAGCAGCAAACGCCGGAAGTCAGAATTATCCGCATCGACGGTTTGCTCCATCAGGAGCTCAAGCGAGACTTTCAGATCAGCGGCCACCTGCGGAGTAAAGTCGGGAAAGGTCTCGGCGTTCTTATCAATTTCCTGCAGTCGATCGAGATTCATCCAGCTGCGAAGAAACTCCAGCAATCGTGAGCGACTTCGATAATCATTCACCAGACGCCAGGCCTGATCACGAACTTGGCGATCCGTTTTCAGGTTTCCATTCTTCGCGGCCTCGAGCAATTGCTTGTCCGGAATCGAATTGATCAAAGCAAACGACAATCGTGAAGCCCGGTCGAATTGATCGTCAGCGTCAGCATGCTCTCGGTAAAGAAATCGAGGTGACATCAATGCCAGCAGGACGACACGCCGCAAACCTTCTTCGGGCGTCTTGGCGGCACCAAACTGCTGGTCAAGATACACCTGACGCAGCTCTTCAGTCAGCGGGCGACGGAAGGCACGTTCGACGAACAGGCCCGCAAACTCCCGAATTTTCGCGTCACGATCGTCTTCGCGTTTGATGTCGGAGAAATCGCGCAAACCTGCGACCAGTTTGTCAGCGACTTCCAACGCTGCGTTAGTGACAGCGTCTTCCCATTCCTGTGAAACACTAGTACCGCGTTCATAACCCGAACTGCGATCGTCCGGCGGGAAAGGTGTTTCGGTCAGTAAAATCCGAGGCGACCATTCCGGTGTCAAATTGGCCAGCGGAATAATTTCCTCAACGCTGTGTGGTGATTTCCACAGGAGTGCGATCGACGCTGTCTTTTCCTTAAACTTGAACCAGTCGAGTCGGACACGATAGGTCCGCCCCGCCAACAGGAATCTGGAACCACGAAATTCGGTGTCGGAACCCGAACGCACCCACGCATCAATCAACGGTTCGTTTTCGTCGTTGATAAAGAAACGAGCGCCGTTTTCGGTGCGAATCGTGAAGTCATACCAGCCGGACTCACGCGGAATCAGTGAACCGTTCCAGGCCATTGAGAATTCATCGTCCGCCATCTTTTCCCCATCAGGACTGAACGTCCCGAAGTTGAAATCAACGGTCGAATCAATTCGCTCAAAAACCCGTCGATCTCGGCGATGATTTCGGCTCGCGAAGTATTCCCCCTTCAAGCCGCGTTCTGGTTTTGGAGCACTGAACCAACGGAAGCTGGATCCGAGATCTGCAATGGCGTTGCGATACTGTGACACCGTCAGCCGGCTCAGCTCAACCCGTGGCGGATTCAATCGAGCCTGCGCCTCTGGTGAATAGAACGTCTGCTGCATCCATTCTGCGACAGCTCGAGCATCATCGCCAGCACAGTCTTCGGGCGATCCTTCCGGCATGGTTCTTGTAATCAGATCTGCCAGATCGGACGTGGGGCGATCACCAAAAATCGGAGACGGTGCTTCCGCTGTCCCCATGCCATTCAAGCCATGGCAGCTAATGCATTTTTCTTCGTAAACCGCGCGGCCACGTTCCATGGCGAGATTCAAGCCGGTGGTAATCGCGGATTCCTGAGCAGTCACCTGGCTGATGCTGAAAAGATTCAGGACCGCAAACACCAGAGCAACCGGCAGTATGCCTAAGTGCTTCATAGCGCGCTCCATATTGTGATCACCTGGTGGGAAGTTTTTGGCGGGACAGGCTGAGTTACATGTTTGTTGAACTCTTTCAAACACGCATCTGTCTGCACTTGAAATGATAGCGTGATGCAAAATGCACACGCAATCGGCGAACCACAAGCGGATCATGATTTGCCAGGAGTGGGGACGCATGAGCCGGAGCATTTGGCACAAATTGAAGGTTTTGTCTGACAATTGAGGCGATTTTCGCCCCACGATGCAGACCGTGGCGTTGTCGCAAAGTCTTTCCGCGACAAATCTGGTGATGCGGAAACACAACAGCGTTGCAGATCGGGAGCACCGTGCACAGGCCATGCGAACCGGTCCTTGTTTCCACTCAATTTTAAATCCCGATTGAGAAACTGCCTGCTTTGTTCCATTTGATTATTCGGGGACCGCATGATTAATGGATGTTCAGATCTCCGAAGCCAGATCTGTTCGTGTTCGCCCAACCCGCAATTACGGAACCCGATCTCTATGAAATCCACACCCAACAAGAAGAAGAGTGACGCTCGTGAGAAAATACAAACGCTGGAGCCGCTCATCTTAATGTCTTCCAGTCCATATGCGGATGGCACCGATGGAAACGACCTCTTGATCGCACTAGAGCCCGGCGAGGTCCTTCTTGGTGGCGATGGCGATGATGTCTTGATCGGACATCGAGGGAACTCGGCTTTGTTCGGAGGTGATGGCGATGATCTGCTGATTGTTCGCGCCGGAAATAATGCCGTCGATGGCGGTAATGGTGACGACACTGCCGTGTTTGCAAACGGCCGCCGTGCTGATTTCATCTTTGTGAAACAAGACGACGACACGGTAACAGCTCAGAGCGATGGATCTAACACCTGGTTGGCATCCATTGAGTCCGTTCGCTTTCTGGACGGTAAATATTCAATGGACGAATTGCTCGTCTCTTCGCCAGGACCGTCCAATGGCGAGCATGAATATCGAACAATTGATGGCACCGACAACAATCCTTACGATTCACAATTGGGCAGCACCAAAGAATTGCTCATCCGACTTGGAACTGTTGAATATTCCGATGGCGTTTCTGCACCAGCCGGAGATGACCGTCCGGGAGCGAGAGAAATCAGCAACGCCGTGGCAGCCCAAACGACAACGGTGCTGAATGACAGAAACATGACGGACTATGTCTGGCTGTGGGGCCAGTTTCTCGATCACGATCTCGACCTGTCTGATGGAGCTTCTCCGGCTGAACCGTTCAACATTATTGTGCCGGGCGGTGACTCCTTCTTCGATCCGTCAAACACGGACAGCCAGACGATTGGGATGAATCGTTCGACCTATGAGACGAATCCCGAAACGGGAGCTCGTGAGCAGATCAATGAGATTACCGCGTTTCTTGATGGAAGCAATGTGTACGGCTCCGACGACGTCCGAGCAGCAGCATTGCGTGCGTTTGAGGGCGGGCACCTGCTGACGTCAGAAGGTGACCTTCTGCCGTTCAATACCGAGGGGTTGAACAATGCGAATGGAACCAGCAGTGACCTGTTCCTGGCCGGAGACGTTCGCGCCAATGAAAACGTCGCGCTGACGGCGATGCACACGCTTTGGGTTCGTGAACACAATCGGATTGCCGACAACCTTGCAGAACAGGAGCCGTGGCTGAGTGATGAAGAGCTCTATCAGCAGGCTCGGGAAATAGTGATTGCCGAACTGCAGGTGATCACGTACAACGAATTTCTGCCTGCACTTCTCGGCGATCATCCACTGGATGACTACACCGGCTATAAACCGTATGTCGACCCGTCGATTGCAAATGAGTTTTCGACCGCCGCATATCGAATCGGACACACACTGCTTTCTGCAGAATTGCAGCGACAAAACAACGACGGAAGCCAGGCGGAAGAAGGGGATCTGGCTCTTCGAGATGCGTTCTTCTCACCAACCGAGATCAGCAATCATGGCATCGATTCGCTGTTGAAGGGCATCTCGCTGCAGGCGGCGAATGAGGTTGATAACCAGATCGTTGACGACGTCAGAAACTTCCTGTTCGGCCCTCCGGGCGCGGGCGGATTTGACCTTGCATCATTGAACATTCAACGCGGACGCGATCACGGTCTGGCAGATTACAACCAGATGCGAGTTAACCTCGGACTCTCGGCTGTTTCAGACTTCGACGAAATCACTTCCGACGTCGAACTGCAGAACAAGCTGCGTGACCTTTACGGATCCGTTGACAAGATTGATCTCTGGGTCGGTGGGCTAGCTGAAGACCATGTCGATGGTGGAAGCGTCGGGGAAACGTTCCGCACGATTCTGATAGATCAGTTCTCGCGACTGCGTGATGGAGATCGGTTCTGGTATCAGAACGTGCTCAGTGGTGACGAGCTTGAATTGGTCGAAACGACGACACTGGCACAAGTGATTGAGCGAAACTCCAGCGTCAGAAACCTGCAGGACAACATCTTCTTCCTGGATTCGTCGAGTGATGATTCGTCGAGTGATGATTCGCCGAGTGTCGAATACGAAGAGCACTCCAACACGGACTGTCCGACATCAGGCGATGATGATTATGAATCCGAAGATCCGATGCTGCCTGACGATGCCACGCCGTCTCATCATGGGATGCATGGTGCGAGTCTGACGGAACTGGAACTGCATTCTCAGGCCCACAGTCATCAGCCTGAATTTGAGCACCATCGAAACAAAGAACGAATCGGTGGCATGCGTCGCCGTTGATTGCCGAGCGATCTCCTGATCTGAACATTGGACGCAAGGGCCATAAACAAAGAAGCCCGGCCTCTAAAAAGGCCGGGCTTCCGTTTTTTTAATCGTATGGTTTTGGTCTGCTAGACTCTAACGGTCGCGATGGAGATGTTTTTCGTTTACCCGTTAGCCGCAGGCGTACGTTGGTGGCGGCATTCACGTACGCCTCCGGCTAACGGTTAAGCGCAATACCGTTCAATTAAGCAAAGTAGTAGGCACATTCCATGTGCTGCAACCCTCAAAAAGCAAGGCTTTTTGAGAACTCAGCGGACGGCACACGGAGTGTGCCTGCTACTTTTTGAATGGTATTGCGGTTAAACAAATCAATCGCGACAGCGATTCGTACGACGTCGGAAGCTAGTGCTTTGTCAGACCTAAAACCGTAGGTTGGACATTCTTGTCCGACTATCCAGCGACGGGCAAGAATGCCCATCCTACCCTAAAATCAAGCCTTAACAGACCACTGGTTCGGAACCTGTCCTACGAAGCCAACGGCTTTGCGATTTTTGCAATGAGACATAAAGATCTGCAGACCGAACCGAACGTCAGTGACGTTCCAGCAAGCCTGCGTGGCTTGAACAAGTCGGAATTCGCTCCGCTTGTTCCGGTCTATGGCCATCAGCAATTTGTTGACAGATCTATACGCCCACCAGAGCATGGAAAATCGAGAATTGGAACGAGGCACCTCGTCCACTAAAGATTGAGGAACTTTCTCGCGAAACCACAAAAGAAAAAGAGCCCGAGGAATTCCTCGGGCTCCGTAGTCTTAGCACTCTTGAACAGCGATCGCGATTAGAACTCGCCGATGATCTCGCCGCCAGATTTTGTTCCCAAAGCACCCCAAACACCGTAAGGGCTTGGGCCGTTCACGGAGGTTACCACGGCAGCCAAATTGCCAGTGTCGATACTGTCACTGATGAAACGAACTGATCCGTCGCAAAGGACAACCTGCACACCACCAGTGTGATAGCTGCTAGGTGAAAGGATCGCACTTCCAGCATCAGAGTTCCCGTTGCCATCGTTCGTGCATGAAGGACCGTTTGGTGCAATCACAGTTGTGAAGGCAACGTTTTCTGGCTGACCATCCTGCCAAAATGCGCTGAACTTGCCTTTGAGCCCTGCATTCGTAGTGTAACGCTTGCCATTTATAATTGGAGTTGCTGCAGCAATACAAGATCCTGCACTGGTAAGAATTCCCACGTTCGTCAAAGTCGCTTCGCGAACATCCGGATTTGTCTTTCCACCGATTCCAAAAGACGCCTGCACACGCTCACCAAAAGCGATTGTATTGCTGGTACCATCGGTAATGTCGCGCAAACCGTAGGTGTTATTGGCTGCGAAAACACCACTGTTCTGCCGAGCATCACGATTTCCGGTACCACCGAAACCGTAAGAATCACCACGACAGAACGCATAGCTATTCGTGCCGCGATTCGTCAGAATGCCTGGGTCAGTCGGACAGCGGAATGCCTCGATCTGCCGGAACCATACATTCCAGCCGCTCCATGGGGCAGCACCACCAGGCGGAACTGCGTTGCCACCAACGCCGCTTCCTGTTGGATCACCGGTCTCAATCAGATTGTAGAGGTTTGCCTGTTCGATGTACGGAAGCAGCGAAATCATCCCAGAGCGGCGGTTGTAGTTCCCGTCGTTTCGAGCTGCGTTGCCACCGCCATTCGTGCCACCTTTTTGGTAGCAGAACTTGTTGTACACATCGTGGTAGTTGTGTAGAGCCAGCCCGAGTTGCTTCAGGTTGTTCTTACACTGGGTTCGTCGAGCAGCTTCTCTTGCCTGCTGTACAGCTGGCAACAGAAGAGCGATCAAAATAGCGATGATCGCGATAACAACTAGCAATTCAATCAACGTAAAACCTGAACGTCTTTTCATGAAGCTCTCCTTTGATGGGCTTAGAAAAAGAGGAAACAACGAAAAAAATCCAAAAGCAGGAAAATTGCAGGCGATGGAGTGTCTCTAAGTTGTTCAAATTGTACAAGCGAGACTTTATTTCTTTTGCAATTGTGCCAAGAATAACAGCAGGTTGCTAACGAAAACTGAACGAAATTTTCTATGTCACAGATGAACATGATCATGAACAAGACTTTGCTACTGACTGTTTGCTTCGCTTTTTTGATCGGGTGTGGCGGCAGAGACAACACGAACCGTCCTCCCGTCTTCAAAGTCAAAGGGAAGGTCACCTACAAAGGCCAGCCGGTTGTCGGCGCGGATGTGACGTTCACTTCAGAGACTGCGAATCGCAGTGCTTTCGGACGCACGGACGACTCCGGGGTTTATCAGTTGACAACCTTCAGCGGCAACGATGGTGCGATTGAAGGAAAGCAGTCCGTCATGATCACGAAGAGTGTTGTTTCGGCTCCACCTGTTCCCGAGGCTTCGACGGAGTCAGCCGACTATATTCCTCCTGGATACGGACCAGCACCTCCAGCAGCTAAGCCGAAAGATGAAATCCCAGCCAAGTACGGCAACAAAGAAACATCCGGGCTGATTGCTGTCGTGAACCCCGATCCGAACAACGTGATCGACTTCGAACTGAAGGACTAAGACTCTGCCAGCGTTGACGTGAAGAATGTTTAGCGGGCGAGACGCCCGTACTCCCGGAGCGCGGGCGTCTCGCCCGTTTTTATTTCGCAATTCGTCAAATCACCGTTGACCGGAGCGTACGTTGAGACAGGCGTCGAGATGCCTGTTGGACGCACACGATGACGGTTGGCCACTTTCTCAAGACGCAGACCACGACGCAGTAAAGAGCGTGCTTACGTCTCTCATCGACTCTGGCGGGAATATTGCGTCTTGACGAAGTCAACCTTACCCAGCGTTTCAAAACCGAAACCGCGTGCGGCGTTCCGTCGGCTTAGCGCAAGCCCGATGGTCTCCAGTGTTGTTGTCTACGCCCTGTTGATAGGGCTGTATGCCGTCGTTCCAGCGTTCTTCAAATCTCAAAACAGATTGCGATTGCTGGCGGATGTTCCAGCCGACATTCATGCGGCTTTGACGCTCGTCCTGGGATGGCTTTTGGTTTTTCGAACCAACACATCGTATTCACGCTGGTGGGAAGCCAGAACACTCTGGGGCGGGCTGGTCAATACCGTCCGAAATCTGTCGTTGAAGTTTGTCGACCTGATCGAAGCTCCCGCGGCAGACCTTCGAAAAATCCATCGAATCCTGAATGCGTTTCCCTGGACGCTGAAGGATCATCTTCGTGACGGTGCGAGCCTTGAAGATTCGGAGTTGTTTGAGACCGGAATGACGGCCCCGCAACATGTGCCTTCGTTCCTGGTGTCCAAGATCTACTCAAAGATACGCGAGTGGAAAAAGAACGGACATATCGATGGACATCAATTGATTGTTCTCGATGAAGATGTCCGTAAGCTGTTAGAAATCGTTGGTGGTTGCGAACGTATTCGAAACACGCGGCTGGCGCAGTCTTATCGCACGTTTGCTCGACAGTGCGTGTTTCTTTATCTCGCAACACTGCCGTGGGGCATCGTTGACGACTTTGCGTGGTGGACGGTTCCGCTGACGGCCATGATCAGCTATTTCATGCTGGGCATGGAGATTGCCGCCGAACATACTGAAGAGCCATTTGGTTACGATGAAGACGATCTGGATCTTGAAGCGCTGTGTCGAGTGATTCAGTCTTCAGTGGATGAAATCTTCGCTCGTGGCCATGTCTAACGACGAATCCGGCACGGTTGTTGAATTCTCAACTGCCGCTTACTCATGGGCGGTCGTAGAGTATTTCGCGGCCGCGTACACCTTCGATTACCTTGCCATCGGCAAAAACCGTTTGGCCCATGACCCATGTTCGCACCGGCCATCCGGTGAGAGTTGTACCGTGCCACGGTGACCAGCCAGACTTCGTGAGCTGGTTCTCATTCAGAATCGTTTGTGTCTTCTGCAAATCGACAAGAACCAGGTCCGCGTCGAAGCCTTCTCTGATCGCCCCTTTGTTCTTCAGATTCCAGACTCGCGCTGGCGCTTCGCTCATCCAGGAGACAACCTGACTTAGCAGGCAGCGTCCGTGATGAACTTCATTCAACAGCAGAGCCAGCGAATTTTCGACGGCCGGAAGTCCCGACGGAGACTTCGGATAAGGCTGGCGTTTTTCGTCCAGCGTGTGGGGAGCGTGATCGGTTGCAATGACTTCCAGAGTCCCGTCCAGCAATCCGTTCCAGACAGCTTCACAGTCGGCTTTTGTCTTGATGGAAGGATTCATCTGAATCAATGTGCCCAGTCGATCGTAGTCGTCAATACTGAAGAACAGATGATGCGGGCAGGCTTCGGCTGTAATAAGATCACTTGTGCCTCGAAGGAACTCCACTTCTTCCGCCGTCGAAACATGCAGCACATGAAATCGGTGGCGGTGCCGTTCTGCGAGATCGACTGCGCGCTGTGTCGCAATGAGGGCCGCTTTATGATCGCGGATCTTGCTGTGATCAGAGATCTGCGTGCCGCCGCCCAATCGCTCGGCATTCGCTCGAACGGTGGTTTCATCCTCACAGTGAGCGCAGATGGGAAGTGTGGTTTCGGCAAAGATACGTTCCAGCGATTCCTGATTGTCGACAAGCAGATCGCCTGTGCTCGAACCGATGAAGATTTTAATCCCCGGGGTTCGCCTGGCAGCTTTCAGCACATCGACATTGTCGGGAGTCGCACCAACATAGAAGCCGTAATTCACATGACACTTCTGAGCCGCGATGGCCAGCTTGTCATCCAGGGCCTGGAGGGTCGTCGTTGTCGGCTTGGTGTTCGGCATCTCAAGGAACGACGTCACTCCCCCCTTCGCGCAGGCTCGGGTGGCTGTGGAGAGATCTTCCTTGTGAGTCAAACCAGGCTCACGAAAATGCACCTGATCATCGATCACGCCAGGGATCAGGTGCAAGCCTTTCGCGTTCACGACTTCATCCGCCTGCGCAGAATCGGGAGCGTCGATAGAAACAATTCTGCCGTCTTCAATCAGAATGTTCACGCGTTCAATGGCATCAGGCAGAACGACAGTGGCTTTTTGAATCAGGGTTTTCATCGGTTCAACTCAGACTGCGGGCGAATTTTTCAGGGCTGGAAATATCGTTCATGAAGAACGTTGTGCTCCGTCAAGTTTTGATTTGGGGGTAGTGAACCTTGCTAAAGGTTCTGCAGTGACGGGATCTTTAGCAAGATCCACTTCCTCCAACCCCCATTTTTTATCTTGACAGAGCAGTAGGTTGACACCTTTCCTGCGCGAGGCAAGCAGGGAGACTTCGAATTTCCCACTCTCGATGAGCGGAAAAACTCAGGCTGTCTTCAGCACTTTCAGGTAGATGACTTTGGAATCGCCTTCACCGTAGAACTCCGGCAATTCGGCAACGTTCGTGTATCCACATCGATCGTAGAAGTTGCGAGTCGGCAGATAGTCTGGACGACCAGAAGTTTCGACGTAAATTCTCTGGCCTCCCTGTGATCGAATCAGGTTTTCCGTCAGCGTCATCAGCCAGCGGCCAATGCCGTGTTTTTGTTGGTCGCGATGGACGGCAATCCAGTACACATCAAAACTGCTGGTGGTGCAGGCAATCGGTCCATAGCAGGCATAGGCAAGGACAGCACCGTTGTGCTCCACGAAGGCGAAGTGATACCCGGAGGCATCGCCGCGACGCAGCCGTTCCTCGACAAGTTCTGCGGCAACGTCGATTTCCGGTGGATGAAAGAAGCCGGTTGATTCCACAATTTCACGAACCCGCACAATATCAGCCGGCACAACTTCGTAGCGGAGCGAAAGTCGGGTCTCGTTGAGCACCACTTGATCAGGGCGAGTTGGGGACATCATCACTTTTCATACTTCGGAATGTTTGGTTCCGGGACACTCGCCACCAGCTTGTTGATGATCTCATCAATATCCAGGCCTTCTGCCTGAGCCTGAAAGTTTGTGGCGATGCGGTGTCGAAGAACAGGAATTGCGACCTTGCGAACGTCGGCAATTGTCACATTCGGGCGGCCTTCCATAGCAGCCACAGCCTTGGAACCATTAATCAGGTACTGACCAGCTCGCGGCCCCGCGCCCCAGTCAACAAGTCGCTTAATGAAGTCCGGAGCAGCAGGATCTTTGGGGCGAGTTGCTCGAACAAGTCTTGTCACATAGCTGATAATGAAAGGACTTGCGACAATCTGACTGATCTGTTTTTGCAGGTAAAGAATGGACTTTGCAGACAGAACTTTGCGAACTTCCGCGCGTTCTCCTGATGTTGTTGCTTCCAGAATTTTTTCCTCTTCTTCAAGGCTTGGATAGTCCACCTTGACGTTGAACATAAAGCGGTCCTGCTGCGCTTCGGGAAGGGGATAGGTGCCTTCCTGTTCAATTGGGTTCTGAGTTGCGATGACAAAGAACGGCTCGGGAAGTTTGTAGGTTGTCTGTCCGACAGTCACTTCACGTTCCTGCATCGCCTGAAGCAGTGCCGATTGTGTCTTCGGAGGCGTACGATTGATTTCGTCTGCCAGCAGAATGTTTGTGAACACTGGTCCTTCGACAAAGCGGAATTCGCGGCGACCGGATTCGCTTTCTTCCAGAACGTTCGTGCCTGTGATGTCTGAAGGCATCAGGTCAGGGGTAAATTGAATTCGGCGGAAATTCACATCCAGCAATTTTGCGATCGTACTGACAACCAGCGTCTTTGCGAGGCCGGGAACACCGACAAGCAGGCAGTGCCCGCCAGTGAAAATGGCGGCCAGAATCTGGTCAATGACGGCATCCTGCCCAATGATCACTTTGTGAAGCTCTTCCACCATCACTTCATGGTGGCGGTTGAATTTCTCAAGGAACTCGTCGAAATCGCGTTTCTCGGCCAACGTAACAATCCTTGGTAAACACAGGCCTTTGGCAATCGCAGGTCTGCAGATTTCAGGGTTTCATGTCCGCCATGGTGGCTCAGAATCATTCGAAAAACAACCGTTTGATCGTCGCCATTTGCTCTGCGAAAGCTGCGTTTCTTTCACGGGGCGAACGGCGACACAAGGTTGTGGAACGATCCTGAGGACGGATTCGGTGCCGAAGAATAGCGACCGCGGCCCGATTTTTCCCCTCTGCCGTGTTTCCGAACGCGTCAGGATTCGGAATTCGCCGTTCCAACGCTGCGAATGTTGTTTGTTCCTGCAAATCGAGGCCTCTTTGGGTTTGCGGATCGTCCGGGAGTCCTAGAATCGTAGGTTGCTTAATCCCATTGCAGGCAAGAGCCACCTGAGGGGATTGTGGCAAACAGTGTTTGTTGACTGTTTGTGGCTCAAAATTATGAAAAACGTCCCATGACAGATATGAACAATATCCTCGCCGGAGCTGCCATTCCACCTGATGACCGCGTGGTCGACCAACTGCGAATTCAGGCTGCTGTCAGAGAAATCCTGCTGGCGGTTGGAGAAAACCCTGACCGCGATGGATTGCTGGAAACTCCGGCCCGAGTCGCTCGAATGTATGCCGAGATTTTCGGTGGACTCCATCTGGAACCAGGACGTCACCTGAAGAAAGTATTCGAAGAGCAATATGACGAAATGGTGCTGGTGAGAGATATCACTTTCAACAGCATGTGCGAGCATCATCTTCTGCCATTCATGGGCAAAGCGCATGTGGGTTACATTCCACGAGGAAAAGTCACCGGGCTAAGCAAGCTGGCTCGTGTCGTGGACGAAGTCGCTCGTCGGCCGCAGGTTCAGGAACGCATGACTCATATGATTGCCGACCTGATTGAATCAGAACTGGCCGCGAAGGGTGTGATCGTTGTCATCGAAGCGGAACATACCTGCATGACAATACGTGGAGTCAAGAAGCCTGGCGCGTTGACGGTGACCAGTGCTGTACGTGGAATGTTCCGCAATAATCTCGGGAGCCGAGCGGAAGCGATGGCGTTGATTAATGGAAAGTGACACTCGATCATCAGTCTTGTTTGACCGTTCGTTTTCACTGATCGAAGTTCTCCATTGTTTCGGCAGGCATTGATCGATTTATGGTTGCACTGTTCGTTCTGAAACTCGTTGCTGGCGTGACATTGATGTGGCTGCTGATGCCGCGCAAGGAAGTGACTGACGGATTCTTTCGAATTCAAATGCTTGTGGCACTGGGGCTGTGCGTCCTGGCAGTTTTAACGAGTGATGTGTCTTCACTGACGGGAAGCAAAGCCAACGCCAGTGATAACGAGATCGCGCAGGCTAGTTCCACCATTTCGATCATCAAGGGTATCCTGATTGCCGGAGCGGTCACGGCGTATGCGGGACATATTTTCTGGAAGCTTGGTCGTCGCGGTCCTGGAAGAGTTGCGATTTTTCTGCTTGGTGCCCTGTGTCTGGGATCGCTCGTCTTTCATTCCGTGCATGCGGTCTCCATGGCAAATGGATTTCACCAGGCAGCGTCTGATGTTTCGTCCGCTGGGGTTCTTGGTGCGATGTTAACGGGGATGTTGCTTGGACATTGGTATTTGACGACGCCGACGATGTCGATTCAGCCTTTGACATGGTTCGCGAAAATTCTCCTGGCGACCGCGGTTCTCAGATTAATCGTCAGCGGAATATCGCTGAGCCGGTTCGGCTGGACTGCCACTGACACGACTCACACGCTGTGGTTGAGCATGCGGTTGATTGGCGGCATTTTGGTTCCCGGCATTACGTCACTGATGGTGCTGAGAATTCTACGTTACAGGAATACTCAGTCGGCCACGGGTGTTCTTTTCGCCGGATTGATATTGGTATTCATGGGCGAAATGACGGCTGCACTTTTGGAGCGTGACCTGGGGATTCCCTATTAGTTTGGACGACTCCAGGTGAAATTCGAACCTGCTCGCCGCTTTTCTGACGACTTGTCCTGACACGAAGACCCCCAAATTCATGGCCACGCATATCATTTTTCAATGTCCTGTTTGTCAGCAGCGACGAAAAGCTTCGTTGAATCCAGCGAACGCCACTGTGCGTTGCGACGAATGCCAGTGGACCCGGGACGAGGGATCTGGCGACTTTACGGGTGACAATCTGACTAGATGCCGAATCTGTGGGTGCCAGGATTTGTGGCGTCAGAAGGATTTTCCGCCGGCGTTGGGTTTAGCACTTGTGGCGACTGCAGCCATTCTCAGTTGCGTTGCGTGGGCTCTTTATCAACCGCTGCTTGCTCTTGGTATTCTGATGGCGGCGGCTCTTGTGGACATGGTACTTTATGCTCGCATGGGCGATATGCTCGTTTGCTATCGTTGCGGATCGCGACATCGGCAGACGGCAATGGATGAACAGCATCCGAGATTCGACCTGGAGACCGCAGAACGTTATCGTCAGCAGGATCTCAGACAGCGACAGAGTTGAGAAATAGAATTTCTTTGTCGGTTGGTAGAATCGAACGCCAATCTGCATGGACGGCTCAGGAGTGTTGGAAAAAGGTATCCGTGGAAGAACTGCGTCGAAGACTGGCCGAAGACCTCACCGACGCGATCGAAGGCGAATTGCGAGTCGATCGTGCCGCGGCGGCTATTTTTTCGTCTGATGCCAGCTTGTACGAAATCGAGCCGATTGCTGTCGTGTTTCCTCGCCACGCGCGAGACGTGGAAGTTCTTGCGGCCTATTCGGCAGACAATGAGATTCCACTGATTCCTCGCGGTGCGGGTTCGGGATTGGTTGGCGGTGCGATTGGTCGTGGAATCGTGGTCGATTTTTCGCGGCACATGAATCGCGTGGTTTCGATCGATGGCGATCGAGTGCGAGTCCAGCCTGGTCTTGTTCGCGATCAATTGAATCGCCAGCTTCGAGAACACGGTCGCTACTTTGCACCGGATCCTTCGAACAGTCGCATTACGACCATTGGCGGGATGCTGGGTGTTGACGCGGCTGGCTCACACGCCGTTCGATATGGATCGACTCGCGACCACGTCGAGAGTATCGAATGCGTGTTGTCGGGTGGGCAACGACTGGAACTTGGTCGAGAATCGCTGAATCCCAATCATAATGCGTTTCCTCGCGTGGTGGATTTTGATCCGGCTCTGTCGGCCTCGGCGATCGGGTCCGTCCGCACGGAGAATATGCAACTCTCGTCGTTAACGCCGGCGACACGTCGAGCGACCCTGATTGAACGTGTTGGATCGCTTCTGGATGAATTTGATTCCATCATTCGCCAGTATCAGCCGCCACTTCTTCGCAATTGCAGCGGATACATGTTGCGAGGAATTCGTCAGCCGCAGTATCTGGATCTCGCGAGAATGCTTGTGGGGTCAGAAGGCACACTGGGGCTGTTCACTGAGGCGACATTGTTCACAATGCCACTGCCGCAGTTTCGATCGGCCGCGTTGTTGATGTTTCCAACTTTGGAACAAGCCGTTCTTGCAATGCAGTTGCTGCTGCCACTGGAACCGAGCGCTTGCGACTTGATGGATCGTCGCCTGTTGAGTCTGGGCCGCGGGTCCGATCTTCGATTTCGAGACATTATTTTACCTGAGGCCGAAGCGGGGCTGATTGTCGAGTTTCCGGGCGGAAGCGAACGCGAGATTCGCGAACGACTGGCGGATTCTCAACAGCTCTTGAAAGATCGTGGCATCGATTTTCAGATGACGCGGGAAGCAACCACATTCGACGATGTGGAGCTTCTTTGGGCCTTGCCGTCGCAGGTCGTTTCGCTGTTGGCAAACCTGAAAGGAACATCAAGGCCTCTGCCGTTCGTGGAAGATGTCGCGGTGCCTCCGGAAAAGCTCGCCGAGTTTCTGGTTGCTGCTCAGAAGACATTTCAAAAACACGAAGTCACGGCAACGCTGTATTCACACGCCGCATCCGGACAGTTGCATTTTCGTCCCATACTTCCCGTGCCGTGTCTCGGTGACGAAACACAGATTGAAGCGATCTCACGCGATCTCTATCGGCAAGTCGTTCAGGTTGGCGGAACAATCAGTGGCGAACATGGAGACGGACTTGCTCGGACCGCATTCATTCGAACGCAATATGGTCCGCTCTATCGAGCGTTTCAGCAGCTGAAGGATATCTTCGATCCTTTAAGATTGATGAATCCTGAGAAGATCATCAGCAATGATCCTCAATTGACCATCAAGTACCTGAGGCAAACTCGCCCGCTTGAGATTTCAAGAGTTGCGAATGCGACCGAATCTTTGCTGCCGGTGATGCAGCTTGCGTGGAATGCGGAAGAGGCTGCGGATGCTGCTGTTCGCTGCAATGGTTGCGGAAGCTGTCGAGTCCAGTTGGCACCGTCCAGAATGTGTCCTTTCGTGGAAAATGACGGCGACGAAGAATTGTCACCACGCGCCAAAGCCGATCTTTTGCGACGGAGTTTATGTTCTGAAAATGGAAGCGAACTTCTTGTCGGTGAATCTGCATCGAGAATCATCGACAGTTGCTTCAATTGCAAACAGTGTCAGCTGGACTGTCCGTCGGAAGTCAATATCCCCCATCTTGTTCTGGAAGCGCGTGCTCAACATGTTCAGGCTCATGGTTTGACCAAAACCGCGTGGCTGCTTTCTCGAGTTCATACGTACGCTCGCCTTGCATCGCGGTTTTCCTTCCTGACGAATCGACTTCTGAAGAACTCGCTGTTTCGAAGGGCGCTTCAGCGATTTGTCGGCATTGCAGCCGAACGTCGACTTCCCGGATTTGCCAGAACTCCGTTTCTGTCGTCCCTGCGAGTTCAACGAGGCGACAATTCCGGCGCGCCGGGAAGTCCGCGACCAACAGTGGTTTATTTTGTGGACTACTTCGCCAACAATCATGATCCGGAACTTGCTGAAGCCTTTGTTCGAATTCTTGAACATAACGGGTTTCGCGTTTTTATCCCCAAGGGACAAACTGTTTCCGGAATGACGATGATCTCGGTCGGCGATATTGCAGCGGCCAAGGTCGTGGCAGAACAGAACGTTCGAGAATTGGCGGAACCTGCTCGTGAAGGGTACTCCATTATTTGCACAGAGCCATCTGCTGCGTTGTGCCTGACGCAGGACTATCCGATGCTGCTGTCCAGCGACGATGCCGAAATTGTTGCGCAGCAGACGTTGGACGCCGGTTCGTTTCTTCTGGATCTGCATCGTCGCGGTCGGTTGAAAAAAGATTTTACGCCGCTGAAACACAAGTTGGTCTGGCATACACCTTGTCATACAAAAGCGATGCGGCGAGGACAGCCACTGCTGGAAGTTCTTAAACTGATCCCTGGGCTTTCCATTGAAGTGATCGAAAAGGGCTGCACGGGGATGGCTGGGACATTCGGCCTGGCGGCTGAACATTTTCAGCAGTCATTGAAGATTGGTGCGGAACTGATTGAAGAAATGAAAACAGTTGATGTGATCGCCGGGGTGACAGATTGCAGCAGCTGCCGCATGCAGATGGAACAGGCCAGCAAAGTCCCTACAATTCATCCGGTCAAACTGCTGGCATTGGCGTACGGATTGATGCCCCGACTGGAAGAGCGTCTCAAGTCGCGTCCAATCGGACTGAGCATGTCGTGAATGTCATCTGCCGATGCCCCGAGATTGCACGATCGATGACCGAAGATTGTGATAACCTGAACGTGATTGAAATCCACGATGTGCAATAATTTACATGATTCGAATGACGCCTGAATGAAGATCAACATACTGCTGTTCGCTGCGGCTCGCGATGCTGTCGGCCGTGATTCAGTTTCGGTTGAAATCGCTGCGGGATCGACGATGAGCTCACTTCGAGAGCAAGTACTGCTCGCAGCGCCGGAGCTGAAATCGATGTCGCAATCTCTGCTGTGGGCCGTCAACAATGAGTATGCGAGTGATCATCGTGTTGTTCAGGAGAGCGATGCTGTTGCCTGCTTTCCGCCAGTGAGCGGAGGTTAAATAATGATTGAACTCACAGATCAGCCCATTGATTTTCACTCACTCAACGAATCCGTCATGGACCACGCGGCCGGGGCGGTTGTGTCGTTCCTTGGGACCGTGCGAGAGTTTACTCAGGGGGTTCAGACGTCCTGGCTGGAATACGAGGCGTATCCAGAGATGGCCCGTGCGTCCCTGCTGCAGCTTGAAAAAGAAGTCGGCGAAAAGTTCACTGTCACCAAAGTTGCCATCTCTCACCGGATTGGTGCTTTGCAGTTGGGCGATGTCAGCGTCGCCATCGCCGTTAGCGCGCCGCACCGCGTTCAGGCATTTGAAGCCGGGCGATGGCTGATCGACACACTAAAAGATCGTGTCCCCATCTGGAAGAAAGAACATTTCGCCGATGGCCGTGAAGAGTGGCAGCATCCCGGAATGTCCGCACAAGCCAATGGCGAAGGGAAACAGGAATGAGCAGCGAAAATATGCCAGCCCGAAGGCTTGTCGATTCATTCGGCCGCTTACATAACAATCTGCGAATCAGCGTGACTGATCGCTGTAACATTCGATGCTTCTATTGCATGCCGGCCGAAAATGTCGAGTTCATGCCAAAGGAACATCTGTTGTCCTTTGAAGAAATCGAGAGAGTTGTCCGGATTGGTACAACGCTGGGAATTGATCGGATTCGACTGACGGGCGGCGAGCCATTGGTCCGACGTGACCTGCATGTTCTTGTCAAAAAACTGGCGGCGGTGCCTGGTATCGTAGATATTGGATTGACGACTAACGGAATTTTGCTCGAAGAACAAGCTCAGGAACTTCGTGACGCTGGACTTCGACGTCTTAACATCAGCCTTGATGCACTCGACCCGGAGATCTTCAAAAAGGTAACACGGCGCGATGGCTACGAAAGAGTTCTGGCGGGAATCGAAGCGGCTCGACGAGTTGGCTTTTCACCCATCAAGCTGAATGCCGTGTCAGTCCGCGGACTTACGGAAGACCAAATCGTGCCATTCGGCCAACTGGCTCGTGAGACCGACACCGTCGTACGTTTTATTGAGTTCATGCCGCTGGACGCTGACAGTCAATGGCAACGCGACAAAGTGTTGTTTGCCCATGAAATCATCGCGACGCTTGAGTCAGCCTTCGGACCGTTGCGAGCCGTTGATTCTGTCGGAATCGGCCCATCAGCATTGCTTCCTGTCATCGGTACCGCGACTCACGCGCCGGCTCAGGACTTTGAATTTGCGGACGGTAAAGGACGAATTGGCCTCATCGCCAGCGTCAGCCAGCCGTTCTGCGGTAGTTGCAACCGATTTCGACTGACTGCCGACGGACGTTTGCGAAACTGTCTGTTCAGCCTGGAAGAAACCGAGATCAAACATCTTCTGCGGTCCGATTCGGAAGATGAGCCGATTGCCCAGGCAATGCTTTCCAGCATCGCGGCAAAAAAAGAAGGCCACGAAATCAACACCGCCAAATTCATTCAGCCTGACCGGCCGATGTACTCCATCGGCGGGTAAGGCAAAATGTGAGGAAAAATTGTCTGATGGCCGCCAATCGCTGCGGCATCAGATCACGGCATCAGACTTCGGCGCTGGCTGGAAAGTCGGTATAGCCTTTGGCTCCGTTGGGAGAATACCAGTCGGACACGGCGGATTCGGGAGCCAGAGGCCAGCCGTTTCGGAATCTCTCAACAAGGTCCGGATTGCTGATGAACGGTCTGCCAAAAGCAATCATGTCCGCGCTGCCGTTTGTAATCGCCTGACTTGCGGATTCCTGTGTGTAGCCGCAGTTGCCCATCAGCGGACCGTGGAAAACTTTGCGAAAGTCAGCCAGCGTCATCGGATCACCAAGCTGATGAAAACCAAACGCCAGACCGTCCACGACGTGCAGAAAAGCGAGCCCATACAGGTCCAACTGCTTCGCCACGTAAAGAAATTGCTCGCGATAGTCGGGGGAGCCCATATCGTTAAAGCTGCCATTCGGCGAGATTCTTACCGCCACTCGGTTTGCTGGCCAAACAGTCAGGATCGCTTCCACAACTTCGTGCAGGAAGCGGTATCGATTCTCAACGGAGCCTCCGTACGAATCAGTACGATGGTTTGTCTTGGATTGAAGAAACTGATCGATCAGATATCCATTCGCGCCGTGAATTTCGACACCGTCAAATCCCGCCTCCTTCGCGCGTTCGGCTGCCTTGCGATATTCTTCCACAATGCCGGCAATTTCCGATGTCTCGATCGCTCGCGGAACCTCATGAGATTGTTTCCCGCTCGGCGTGTGAATGTACTCTTCATTGATCTTGATGGCCGAGGGAGCAATCGACGGCAGTCCGTTGTGAAAACTGCTGTGAGATGCTCGTCCCATGTGCCACAGTTGAAGAAAAATCCGACTGCCTTTGGCATGAACCGCCTCAACGACCTGTTTCCACGATTCCATCATCTGGTCGGTATAAATTCCCGGCGTCTCGATCCATCCGTTCGCCAGTTCGGAAATCGTTGTCGCCTCAGAAATCAAAAGCCCAGCGCTACTGCGCTGGGCGTAATATTCAGCCATCAGAGCATTCGGCAGTCGCTCCGCACCAGCACGAGCCCGTGTCATTGGAGCCAGCACAATGCGGTTGCCGAGATTCAAATCACCCAGAACGAATGGTGAAAAGAGGTTTTGATCAGACATGTTCGAATACCAGTTTCTGTTATTTTGGAGACGTGTATGAAGACGACATTGGGACTTTGAAAATCTCAGATCGAGCCGGCAACGCAGCCATTGTCGTCAGGAACATTCAAGAAAGATTAACGATCTTCGACTTTCGGGCGTGCTGGCTCATCAGGCCAGATCGAAAAGCATAGTCTCAGCGGCGATGTTGGCTTTGATCGTTAACGCCCTTTCATCGCTCACGGCAAGTCCGTCACCTGCGTGCAGGATTTCGTCGTTGACGGTGACTGAGCCTCGCAGAATCTGCAACCACAGATGCCGTTCAGGAGGAATTTCTATTTGCAGCTTCTCCGACGCATCCAGGTCGCCCAGGAAAATTCGCGCATCCTGGTGAATCAGGAGTGAGCCGTCAGCCGCGTTCGATGAAGCAACCAACTGAAGTCGATTTCGGCGTTCCTCTGCAGAAAAGGCTTTCTGTTCGTAGCTCGGCTCAATGCCCTTGCGTTCTGGACGCAGCCAGATCTGATACAGATGCACGGGAGTGGTTTTCGAAGGATTGAACTCACTGTGAGTGATTCCTGTTCCTGCGGACATTCTTTGGAATTCACCGGGATGAAGCACTTCTCCATTTCCCATCGAATCGCGATGCTCCAAAGCGCCTTCAAGGACATAGGTGACAATTTCCATATCGTTGTGCGGGTGAGTGCCAAAGCCCTGACCGGGAGCGACTCGGTCCTCATTCATGACCCGCAAAGATCGAAACTGAACATGATTTGCATCCTGGTAGCTGGCAAACGAAAACGTATGAAACGTCTGCAACCAGCCGTGGTCCGCAAATCCTCGATCTTCACTCCTTCGGATTCTGAACACGGTATGACTCCCCTTTCGTTGCGTTGTGAAGATAGCCAACTTCGCGTCTTGCAAAGTCGAAGTGCTGGGTCGTGCAGTTCATTTGATGCTTCATGTTAGGCATCGCACGACATGAAGATGAACAATGGATTTGTAGTGGCAGGGCGCGAGCCTAATGGTAGTCATTGTTTAGCGGAACAGCGCAAACTGTCCGGTGATGGTACTCAAAAAACTTGCAAAAACCGGACGGCTCGCGGGGTGTTGATTTATTAGGTTTTCACAACCCGAAACGTCAGTGAGGGATCAAAGTTGTCGCGTTCTCAACAACATTCCCTCGCTGACGCAGCGGGTTGGGATTAAATCAACAGCCCGTTTGGTCAACGGCACAAACGGTCGATCACAAATCAGGGATCAATAGATTTACGGCTGAAGTCTTTTGAAGACAAACAACGTGCGTTCGGATGACTCCCCGGCACTAAATTCCGTGGGCCGTGCTAACGGTGCGTCCATCCGAGCATCGTTGAGGCAGAGCTGCAATTCGTCGCCATTCACGGAGCAAAGGCCGTAGACCTTGAGCTTTCCGGATTGAATCGCGGCCCGTTCGTCTTCGCCGAGTTCTTCTTCCTGTTCTGCGGTGCCAACGCCATTGATGGTGAGATCGATTTCATAAGGCATCTGCGGAGAAGTGAGACGAATCGCACCCGCAAGTCCTGTGTCGGCGGTAAAACCGCCTTCAGCGACTCGCGTGACAGGATCGATGTTCGTGAAGGAGATATTCCAGTACTTGTCGAACGTTAGTTGATGTCCCTCGATCGTCATGGTCGTCTGGCGACACTGCTCATCGGGGACCTTGATGCCATTCCACTGCATCGACTGCAGGGACCATTTCCCTTTGAGGCCACTGGCTGCAATCGCGACGTCGTCGGCCATGTCCCCGGAGTTTGCCGCGTTGCGAATTGGTGCAGGCGGAGCCGGGTTTGTATCCACCTGCAGAATCAACGGTTCCTGAGAAATCACATTGGCGATCCACTTGCGATCATTGGATTCATAAGGAGTCGGCCAGTCCCTATGGCTGACTTTCCAGACGACTGGTGGAAATTTCGAGGGATACAAACTCGAGAATTTGCCTTCGCCATCAGACGTGGTTCCGCCAAAACAGTTTGAAACCAGTTCGGGTAGTTCTCCGGGAATCGCCGGGTATCCAAAGACACTCCAGTTCACGAGCGGTTTACCGTCCTGATCGACCAACTGTCCGTTCAACTCTTTTGAAGGAACAAACGTGATCGGTTCCAGTTCGAATTCTTCAACATCCGGAACTTCGAATGCGCTTCCGAGGCCACTTGCTCGAGGGCTCCAGTATTCGACCTGACTATAGTGTTGATCACGCCAGCCGATGCGGAGTAGCACGCGGCCGGGTGGAACTGAGGCTTGATACCCCCCCTGGTTGTCCGTCGAAACAGGGATGTTATTCTGCATGTTCTGCGGTTCGTATGCGGAGCTGCCGTACAGAATTAAAAACTGAATTCCTGCCAGACCTTTGCCAGTATCAGAAGCTACGATGCGACCTCGAAGAAGCACGCCCTTGACGACATCAATCGAAAGCGGCGTTGTTTCACCGGCAACAACTCGCAAATTGCGGGGCAGTTCGGCGCGCAGTGGCTGATCAACGGGCAGGAATGGTTCAATCGATAACTTCCCAGCGGCAATTGAATCAACATGGAATCGTCCGTCTGAATCCACTTTTGCTGTCGCTACTCCGCCTATCCCACGTGCATAGGATTCGTCCGTCACAGATGACTCTGTTGATAAGATCAGTTTGAGATCCTGCGGGAGTGTCCCGCCTGTAACTTCAATCTTCCCTTCCAGTGAACCGGACTTCGGCAGCTTGAAATGATGATGAGGAGCCTTCGGCGCGGGCTTTGAATTCAGGAAGTGGTTTCCTGTCAGGACGACCTCAGAATCCTGACCGGGTACTTGGATCTGACATCGAGTCACAGCTTCCGGAACCACATACGGAAGACTCACGATTCCATCAGCATCCGTTTTTCCGGACACCAGATCTCGCCAGTCTTTCGGAATTTCAAAATCGATGCTTTCAGGTAGTGTTTGCGACGGCACAATCACTACGGCCTTGGGTATCGGCGTTCCATTCGCATCGCTGATCTGAAGAACGCATCCCGGCGATTTCGCCAGCGTGATGTTTTGAAGCGTCTCGGATGCTTCGGCAACATTCATAACGGTATTCTCACGAGTCGGCTGATATCCTTCAGCGACCGCCCAGATCGCAACTGACGATTTCGAATCCACTGTGTTCGGAACCGTAAGCAAATACTGCCCGTCGTCACCAGTCATGGCGGTGGTTACGAAGGACTCGTTGTTCCCGTAGCGTCTAAGATTCAGCGAGGCCTGCAGGCCCACACGAGCATTGGCCACCGGTTGCCCTTGATGTATGACCGTGCCGAGGATCGCTTTCGATTCAGCAGCAGCCGCTTGATCTGGAACAACCGGCTTGAGGATCACTGGAAGAAAATTGTTTCCTCCTGATGTTGGCTCTGTCGTAGTTGTTTCAAACCCCTTGGCACTGACTTCAAATTGATAGGCACCTTCGAACAGCCTATCAAACGTGAATCTGCCGTTATCGCTCTGGCTTTTTGGTGGAAGATCCTCCGTTGTGTGTTGGCCGACGTCAAATGCTTCCTGAGTTGCGTATCGTTTGACGGGCTTAATCACAGCACCATGGATAGCTTTTCCTGCGACATCAGTGACTTGCCCAGTTATTGTCGCGCCGCCAGAAAGGACAATATTCAGTGCTGCCGATGATTCATTAGTAATCAGGTGCACGATTCGCTTCACTCGTGGCTTACCGACGACATCGACAGTGATTTGATAACTCCCCTTTGGCAGATCTTTTACAATAAACAAACCATCCTGATCTGTTTCTGTTTGGCGGACCCTATTCTCGTCATAGGCCAGTTCACGGACACCAGGCAAATTCGCCGTAAGGAATTGCACAATTGGCGTGATGAATACTTTTGTTTTGTCTCGTTGAAGCTGAGGATCTTTGAACTGCCGAATTCGCCCACTGATAGTTCCGTTCCCGACCGCCGCTGCAGCTCGCCTCTTCCACTCGTTTTCCAGTCGATACCAGGCAGCTCTTGGCATTGCTGAACTCGTCGAAGCAAGCTCCTCAACAATGTCAGCATGTTTCAGGCCAGTCAGATTCAGGAAGTCGCTGGAACCTGCGGAGATTCTCAATTGAGCGGCCTGAAGCCATTCCTTCGACGGATCAGCCACGGCAGCGTCAAGTTCGGATACGGAGGCCACATGACCGCGAAGAAGGCGACTGAAACGATTCACTTGTGATTGCCTCAAAGACGGCGGATCAGGTGTTCCATTCGCTTTCAGAAGTTCTTCGCGAACCAGTGATTCCAGTTCGCTCATGCCGGAAGACACTGCACCCCCATTGACACCCAACAGCGTAATTTCTCCGGCTTTATTTACGATGACTGTGCCCGTGTAAGGCTCCAGTTGATACTGAACAAAATTGGCTCCCCATTCCGCGCCGACCACGTCCTTGCTGATGTCGGCGTCATTCGCTTTTGCGTCAATCATGATGGGAAATGATGGCACCAGTTCACGAATGGCCTGACGAATCTCAGGGGTTTCGTAATGAATTGCGATGCCGATGATTTCCAGACCGCCATCCGCATACTTGCGTTGCAAATGGCTTAACGCGGCCAACTGTTCAGGAGTCGGCTCGATCAATCGACCGCCGAAGAAGTACAGGACGGTGACCGTTCTCTCCGGACGATCCCATGCCAACCTCCCTGGCTGATTCAGCCATTCTCCGGCGACAAGTTCAGGAGCGGCAGTCCCCGCAAGCTCCGGCGGCGAAGAACTCTGCAGGGATGTTAACGGTCGCAGATCAGCCTGAGGCCAATCGAGATTCTCCCGAGCCCATGATCCCAGTTCATTCCACCACGGGTCATTGTGCCAGGCAAATCCGCTTCGGTAATCAACGATATCGATTCCAATCGGGTTCGGAACCTGGAATTCGTGTGGTTTAAAGTCCGTGCGTTCCTGAAACTTTGAAATGTTCACGATCGTGGAAGGAGTATTATCTGTCTCCGGTCGAATGACTTTGAACTCAACCGGATAATGCAATCCCGATTCGGTTTTTGCGACCTCGCCAATCGACCATTCAGCGAACATCTGACCGCCGAGCTTGATGATCACTCGACGAACCAGCCAGTCTTGCTCCGGGCAGATCATGATATCGAATGACCACTGTGATTCGGACGCCGGCGTCCAATCGACCTTGACATTCCAACATGATGTTTCGGCCATCTGAATTCGTTCAATCAATTTGGCCTCCGGCCGTCGTAATGCACTCAGCAACCAGTTAGACGAGATTCCAGCCTTCCAGAAGAACTCTGTCGGCGCGTACTGAAGGGCACCGTTGTCTTCCTGACAGAGCTTCAGCACATTGCGCTCGAGAACTCGATGGATCGAACCGTCAAACGATGACACGGTTTGAGTTGGATACGTATTGGTTGATCCCGCCTGATACGAGAACGACGTCCGGTCGCAGAACCATCGCTCGCCGTCCGCCCGGTAGACGACAGAGCCAGTGCCTTTGACAAGTGTTGGTTTTACGTCAGGCTGGAACGCTGATGTATTGCGAGTCTGCTCGATCGTAGCCGTGTATTCCACAGAAGCGTAACGCTTCCTCGCTTCTTCGATGCGATCTGCGATCTCCGCCGGTTTGATTTCATCCAGATGGGTCGCCAGGGGCAGCTTTGGTTTTTCGTTGGTCGCTGGTTGTTCCTTCTTGTCTGCGACGGCTTTGAGGTTCTCATCTTGCTGCGAAGTTGAATTCTGAGCCGCTGCTGGCTCTGCCTGAGACTTCGTCAGCAAAGGCACTCCCACCAACGCTGCAGCAATCAGCATGGCAGCGGCCCCGGTCAGCCAACGCGGCGCTAGTCGGTCCGGAGTGGATGGAAACAGCAAACGTCGAACTCGGCTCAGCAGATCGCCACCGCGAGCAGCAACAGCGACGCCTCGAGGTTCGCAGCGAAGTTCTTCCATTCGAACCAGGGCCGCCACATAACCGGCGGCATCGCCACTGATTGAAGTCGCAAGGTCATCACAACAGTGCTCACGCTCCTGCCGAATTCGCGAAGAGATCCACCATACGGCCGGGTGATAAAACAACAACGTCTCGATCAGACTCTGCACCAGATTCACGGCGTAGTCTGCTCGTCGAATATGAGCCAGCTCATGCGCCAGAATGGCTTCCAGTTGCTGCATTGTCAGCGAATTCACGGACGCCACCGGCAGCAGAATCACAGGCTTGAGCCAGCCGATCACCGTCGGAACTTCCACGACGACAGATTCCAGAAGTCGAACGGTTCGATGAATGCCGAGCTGTCTGGCCAGGCGATTGAGCAAATCGATCTGCTCAGCCCGCGCGGGTTGGCTTCCGTGACGTTGAAGCCGCTGCACCTGCATCCAGGACGACAAAAGTCGGAACGAAAGAATCGTTAATCCCAACAGCCAGGCACAGGTCAGGAATGGCACCCACGGACGCAGCCATCGCTTCGCCTGTTCAAAACGACTCAATGATTTCTGCGGAGACTGAACGAACGATTGAGGCACGTTCTGAACGGCCTGGTCGAATTCAGGGACGATCGACATGCCGGCAGAACCATCATCTGCCAATATGCCGGAATCGCCGAACGTCATCACTTGCGAACCAGCCACTGAAACTGGCAACAACGATTCTTTTGTCATGCTTTGTGATGGATCAGTTGTCTCCCGAACCGGAAGCAGGGAGTACGTGATCGCCGGCAGCAGAACCATTCCTAGCATCGCGGCGCAGGAGACAAGATAGTGAACATTCGCGGACGCTCGCCGCAGCGATGAAAGCACAACCAGCAGCAGCACCGCAACAGCAGCGCCCTGCCAAAGGAAATGAAGCAGCACCCAGCCGAGCGATTCCATGATTGGATGATTCAGGATAGTCTCAAAGGAATGGCTCATGATGCACCGCCTTCCAGTTCGTTCAGCAGTCGACGGATCTCAGCCAGCTCTTCTTTCGATGCCTTCTTCGCCGACAGCGCCTGCATCACGAGTTTTTCCGTGGAACCGCCGAAGGCACGAGTTAACAGGTCCGTCACCAGCATCCGCTGAGTCGTCTGTTCCTTCTGACGAGCTTTGTAGACATGCGATCGCTGTGAGTCGTCGCGGGTGACCAGACCCTTGTCGAACATGATCTGCATCAGCTTCAGCACGGTGGTGTAACCCATGTCGCGGTCCTGACTGAGTCGGTCATGGACGTCACGAACCGTGCAGGCTCCCAGTGCCCACAGAACATTCAGAATAGCCAGTTCTGCATCCGTCGGGCGCGGCGAATCACCAGTCCCCATAAGATCACCTCGCAGCCTTCGGCTGCCTGACAACATACGAATCACTTCATACGACAATCTTCGTAGACTACAATAAACGAAGGTCTTCGTAGTTGTCAAGGGGCAACCCCTTTGAATTATGGAGCCAACCCCACAGCGGCATGGCGCGGGCCATCCGGTGTCTTGCTGCGACGAACGAAAATCCCGTCGACGGAGCGACGGGCGTACTGTACACCCGTCGCTCCGTCGAC
>JBGSVD010000217.1:0-6402 GCA_041753135.1 Planctomycetaceae bacterium | reverse complement strand
GATCTGGCGTCGGTTCCGACCGGAGTCCTTCCTCAGGTCACCTGAATCCTGTAAAACAGGAGCCGTATACGGACCCGTACGTACGGTTCTGTGAGAGGGCTGAGTCGCGGTTTAGCCACCCCGACTCACCCTACTCGATATTTTGAGCAGAGGACTGTTCAAGCCGCGACTGATCGTGCCAAGAATCATTCCGCTCGCACTTTTCAATTCTCACGCGACTCCTTCGAGTATCGATTTTTGAGTCACTGCCGTTTCGGTGAAACCCTTTTGATCAGCACTTCTTCGCTGCATCAGGACCAGTCCCGAAATTACTTCCCGAGGTAGCGGCACGGCGCAAGCCGTTTGGTGAATTGAAACTGGAGGGCCCGCGTCCTTCCGCTGCAACCAAAGAACGGACCGCCGAGCAGCCTGAGCCTTGCTCCTTTGGCAATTTGCAAGGGTTTCGTGCTGTCCAGGACCGCGATATCTGTGCGACTTCCCATTTTTCATGTGCGATTCTGGAGTGAATCGGTTGTTGAGTGTAGACTCCTGACCACAGGCTGAGCCAAAAACATCTGACCTCCAGACTATGTGAATCAGAAAGTGCATGTGATGGAAAACGTCGACCCCGAACTTCCGGCTGCTGAAGATGTGGCTCAACAGTACGCTCTGACGGAAGATGGCCTGTTGCGTGTTTACAGCGCGGGCCCTGTAACGGTGCTGGGATTTGGGGGACAGGATGTTCCTTCGGAATTCAACACGGCCCATTATCGTGCCGCCATTACGGATCTCGTGAAATTCAATCAGTCAACGGTCGTGGCGTTCGATTTGACCGGTGTACGCCTGGTTCCAAGTGGTATGCTGGGGCTGCTGGTCTCTTTGACTCGAATTGAAGGACTGCCGCTGCGGATTCAGGTATTCAATCCCAGCAAGGATGTTCGCGAGGTTCTTGCCATCACGAAGCTGAACAAGTTCATTGAAGTTCACGAAGTCGACGTGCCCAGCGACAATGCCTGATTCTTGAACAGCACCTCTATTTGACGGACAGTTCTCGCGGCGTCAGCGGGACGGCCTTACTTTACCAGTATCTCCATTGAATTTTCATTCTGCCTCCGAAGGGACGAACGGGGCAATGGGAGAGGCTGCTGGTTCATTTTCGGGTAATTTGTTGGCAACGCTGTTTGCCCTCCCCCGAACGTGAATCGTGTCGAACACCGCTCAGAGGGAGGATATGGCGCGAGCGGTCGATTCCCGAAAGGTTGTCGGCGTTGTCTCGCTTGGGACAAACGGAATACGTTTTCTCAATGGAATTGCGAGAACCCCTGACTTCTCTACAATTCTGGACAAACCTTGATCCATACGCTGAGTGTTGTCGTTTGTTCATTGGAGATAAAGTTCTCCAGTTTTGACTCATTGGCGTCTGCAATCATCGCTTGTTATGCCTGCTCTCCAATTTCGTCGTCCGCCTTTTTGAGTCCGCGTTTTTCGCGGCCTCATGATATTCACCGTTCACTCCAAACCCTCCGAGCCACTCATGAGCAACACCAATCCCTTCGGTGCCGAAGCCACTCTTTCAACCGCCGCTGGCAGCGTCAAGTATTTCAGCCTGCCGAAGCTGATCAAAGACGGCATTGGTGATATCAACACGCTGCCATTTTCAATCCGAGTGCTCCTCGAAGCGTGCCTGCGAAACGTCGATAATTTCATTGTCACCGCAGACGACGTAAACAATCTCGCCAACTGGAACGCTGCGAAGCCAGCCGAAGTCGAAGTGCCGTTCAAGCCCGGCCGAGTGGTTCTGCAGGACTTCACCGGCGTTCCGGCCGTCGTCGACCTCGCCGCTCTGCGCAGTGCGATGGTGCGAATGGGCGGAGATCCAAAGAAGATCAATCCACTGGTTCCCTGTGACCTCGTCGTTGACCACAGCGTGCAGGTTGATGAATTCGGATCGAAGTTCGCGTTGAAGCACAACGTCGAAATCGAATTCGAACGCAACATGGAACGCTACCAGTTCCTGCGCTGGGGTCAGAAGGCGTTCAACAACTTCCGAGTCGTCCCGCCAGCGACCGGGATCGTACATCAGGTCAATCTGGAATATCTCGCGACCGTTGTCATGACGACCGACGGCGTTGCATATCCGGATAGTCTTGTCGGTACTGACAGTCACACGACTATGATCAACGGGCTCGGCGTTGTTGGTTGGGGTGTCGGCGGGATCGAAGCCGAAGCCGTGATGCTCGGTCAGCCGATCTACATGCTGACACCGGAAGTCGTCGGCTTCCGTTTGTCCGGTCAACTGCCGGAAGGTTCAACCGCCACGGACCTCGTGTTGACCGTGACTCAGATGCTGCGAGCTCACAAAGTCGTCGGCAAGTTCGTTGAATTCTACGGCCCGGGTTTGGATGCACTCAGCCTTGCAGACCGAGCAACGCTCGCCAACATGGCACCAGAATACGGAGCGACGATGGGCTTCTTCCCCGTCGATGCCGAAACGCTGCGATATATGGAACGCACCGGCCGGCCGAAAGATTTGATCGATCTGGTCGAACGCTATTACAAGGCTCAGGGATTGTTCCGCACGGCCGATTCGCCGGAGCCACGATTCAGCAGCACGCTGAAACTGGATCTGGGCGACGTCGTGCCATCCATGGCCGGTCCAAAGCGTCCTCAGGACCGCATCCTGTTGAAGGACATGCTGTCATCCTGGGAAAAAGATCGCGGCGCGACGTTTGGCAAGGCGACCGCAACGGCTCCTGTGAAGGTCGAAGGCAGCAATGGCAGCATCACCGACGGTGCCGTTGTTATCGCGGCGATCACAAGCTGCACGAACACCAGCAACCCGAGCGTGATGATCGGTGCGGGCTTGTTGGCTCGCAACGCCGTCGCTAAAGGTCTGACCAGCAAGCCTTGGGTGAAGACCAGCCTGGCTCCTGGCAGCCGAGTTGTCACGGAATACTTCGAGAAGTCGGGTCTGGACAAAGCTCTGGATACTCTGGGCTTCCAAACTGTCGGCTATGGTTGCACGACATGCATCGGTAACAGCGGTCCTCTGCCAGAGCCTGTCGCCACAGCAGTAACGTCGGGCGATCTGGTCGCGGCGGCGGTGCTGTCGGGCAATCGAAACTTCGAAGGTCGAGTCAACCCGCTGGTGAAAGCGAATTACCTGGCGAGTCCACCGCTGGTGGTTGCTTATGCAATCGCGGGCACCGTGGATATCGACCTGGCGACTCAGCCACTTGGCAAGGGCTCTGACGGCAAAGATGTTTATCTGAAAGACATCTGGCCGACACAGAAAGAAATTGCCGACACGATTGCGTCGTCAATGTCACCGGAAATGTTCACGGAACAGTACGGCAAGGCGACTCAGGGGCCTGAAGAATGGCAGAAGATTCAGAGCAGCACGGGCGACATTTTCCAATGGGACGAAAAAAGCACCTACGTTCAGGAGCCGCCGTTCTTCGTCGATATGCCGGTTGAGCCTTCTCCGATTGAGTCGATTGAGGGAGCTCGCTGTCTCGTGTCCGTGGGTGATTCTACAACCACTGACCACATCAGTCCGGCTGGTTCGATCAAAGCCAGCAGCCCTGCCGGAAAATACCTGCAGGCTCAGGGCGTGAAGCCGGAAGACTTCAACCAGTACGGGGCTCGCCGAGGTAACGATCGCGTGATGACTCGCGGAACGTTTGCCAACGTGCGTCTGAAGAACATGATCGCTCCCGGCACCGAAGGCAGCGTGGCGATTCACTTCCCCAGCGGCGAACAGACATCAATCTACGACGCCGCGATGAAGTACAAGGAAGAAGGAACTCCGCTGGTCGTTCTGGCCGGCGCTGAATACGGCACCGGATCGTCTCGCGACTGGGCCGCCAAGGGAACGTATCTGCTCGGCATCCGTGCGGTCATCGCCACCAGCTTCGAACGTATTCACCGCTCGAATCTCGTCGGCATGGGCGTCCTGCCGCTGCAGTTCCGCGAAGGCGAAAGCCGCGAGTCCCTGGATCTCGACGGCACCGAAACCTTTGACATCCGTCTGAGCGACAAACTGGAACCTCGCCAGGCCGTCGAAGTCGTAGCCCGCAAACCCAACGGCGAAATGGTCGTCTTCGTCACCACCTGCCGCATCGACACGCCGGTTGAAGTCGTCTACTACCGCAACGGCGGAATTCTGCACACAGTGCTGAGGCAGCTGGCGAAGGGGTAGAACCGTCCTTAGAACTGGAAACTCGTCATATGACCATCCACGAATCGAAATGCGAAGCAACAATCATCTTCTGGGATGATGCTTCGAAAGCTCAGGTCGGTACAACACAACAGGGAGTCGTGCATTTGATTGAACATGACTACGCCGAGAAAATGCGATTTTGGTATGGGGTGATCGACTTGTCATGTGAATTCGATGAGTTCCCGTCGTTGATTCGAGTCCCTGACCCATTGCAATTGCGAATGCGATTGGAGTTTAAGGACGGGCGTAGAGGGTCGGGTAGGATGCTCACGGCTAAACAACACGGATATACGCACACTGTACAGTTTATTGGGTTTACGCAACTGTCATCTGAGTAGCCTGCTCATCCACGCTAGCCTTTGCACACCAAGTTGAAAACGGAGTATAACGCATGAGGCCCCTTATCACTTCTTTGGTCCTTCTGACTCTCGTTTGGCGGTTACCAACAGCATTTCATTGGGCAGCTAACAAGACTGAGGCCGTGTTCTCCAAGAACTCAAATCTAACAAATTTACTACGAACAACGCCCGAAGGTAGAGTCAAAGAGGCCGAACGCGAAAAGTTTGAGATGCATCGCAATGTTGAGGAATCCGCCGCTGCCCTCATTGCCGGCGGACTCATCGCCGGTGGATATTTGATGTCCTGTCGTCGATCTGCGGATCCTAAACCATGAAATAACGCAGAATTGGGCAGGCCAGTTCAAGCGGACACTGGTGTGCCTGTGTGTTGCGTGTCACACTCTGCAATTTCGGGATCGTCGAATGCCCGACTATCGACGCGATTTCGTGCGTTTGAGTAGTGGCAAGCGGGCAATGTCTATTCTTCAGCTATAGATGTCTGGACTCGACAAGAGAGGTTTTATGCGTGTCATGACCCTCCCGACGAAGGACTCTTTCTGGCAACATCCCGACTTACATAATCGGTGCTATGTATTGGGCTTCGAATTTCCCGAGAGCCCTGAAGAGTTGAGTCTGGTATTACATTCAAACAAGACGCCCTATGGCGCAACTGAGCATTTCTTGTCCTTCTGGAGGGGGCCTGATTCTGAGAAGCGGATCGATGAGTACGTCGCAACTGATCCTCCGCCAGCGCAAGTTGTCATTTGGGAGGTGAGCATACCGTGGTTATACCTATGGATTTGGCTGCGTCGTGATCGCCTGACGGCTGTTGTGGCCTCGAATAGTAGTGAAGAGAACCTGGTGGTGTACCAGACTCAGGACGCGATGCTCGCTTTGCAGATTCTCCAACAAGGATCGCAAATGTGGGCCCACGGTTTCCTGTCGCGTCGCGGTGAGACTGTGAACGCAGCCTTGTGCCAAGATGAACTGGTTACGAGAAACTTTGTTTTGCGGCAATTCACGCCAGACCCGATGTCCCGCATCTTTTATGTGTCTGTTGAATGCCCTTACTGTCATCGCATCATTGAATTGCCTGAGACGGTTTATCTGGGTTGGCGACTGTCGATATTGCACAGCTTTCCATGCAGCGGCTGCGGTGAGAATGTGCGTGAATCACATTGGGCCAAAGCAAAATGTCCAAAATGTGCGAGGGAAACGGGCGATTTACCAGCACCTGTTGCCGATGCAGTAAACTTGGGGTGTCTTCCAGAGTTTGAATGTGCTGCATGCTTGTTGGAGGCAGGACAGATAAGCCAACGGGGAACTCAGAACAACCCGGTAGTGCGAAATACCAACGGACCATCCAGCAATGGTTCAACTGGCTGCTTCTTGATGCTGACGATCATCGCATCATCAGTCCCGATCGTCGTAATCGCAATGTTGCTGGCATTCGGTTTTAGCAGGATCTGACAAACGAACGCACATGACTGAAGGCAGCGCTATTGGCTGCCTTGTCTTTGCGCTGATCTTTCGTTGATTTTTATTTCTGTGACGACGCAATCATCAGGCTGAAGCCCGATGTCATCAAGACGTGGCTGCTCCGCAGCCAGTCGCACGGCGGACGATAGAACAATGTGGCCTGCGACGTGAGCGATCGCAACCGAGCGAATTTCGGATGTCCTTTGCGATTCGCTGCGGAGCGGCGGCGTCTCGATAGCCTGAGGCTTTAGCCCTGTCATTTATACACAACTTTTCGGGAACTTCATTTCGACTGGCACGAGATTTGCGCTATGGCATGAGACAAGTGTCTTGTCTGCCAAACCTGCATGGAGCGTGTTGATGTGTGAAGGGATTGCTGAGGAG
>JBGSVD010000216.1:0-96900 GCA_041753135.1 Planctomycetaceae bacterium | reverse complement strand
TCGTCGCTTCACATTATCTCTGCTGAAGCAACATCCTGGGAAGGACAGCCTCGCCATGAAACGCAGAATCTGTGGCTGGAGCGACGACTTCCTGATGGAAGTCCTTGGTATCAAAGGGATTTAAGTGTGCGCTGGCCTTGGATCAATATCGAGTTCTCCACGGATATCATCGAGAGACACGATCGGAAGCTCGCTTCTGTTCTGTGATAGCCAAGTATCTTTGCCGCTGCCGGGAAGTCCGGCCATCAGCGTCACGGTGCAGGAAAACTCTTCATGGGGAGCGTAATGCAGATTCGGAGGCTGCTGCCGGAAAAAGAGAAATCGAGCATGATCATTTGAAAATGGATACGGATGGTTGAAGCAGCTTGCTTCTTCAGCCATTAGTTTCCAGAAATGAAGATTCTCTTCAGGACGGCTCATGGCATCCGTGTCTCGTCCACGAGTGTCCGCCAGAGCGAACAGGTACAAGAGGCGGTTGTTGACAAGCCACGAGAGTCGAACAACTTCGTGCGTCGGCTCTTCACGTTCGAGCAGGAATGCAGGGCGACCGTGATATCGAACAAGCCGAGCAATTTCCTCACGAGTTAAAAGATCGCAACCGAGTTCTCGCAAAACTGCACGAGCGACATGCTCACCTTTGACAGCGTGCTTGGGTGATGACACACGTCCAGTTTCGGGGTTTACCTCAGTCGTGAGTGGTTTGGCAACATCATGGAACAGGGCCGTGAATGTCAGCACTGTTTTCTCATGCGGAGCCAGATCTGGCCATTCATCAAGCTCAGCAAGTTTCCCAAGAACCATTTTTGTGTGCGTCCAGACATCGCCTTCAGAATGCCATTCTGCATCCTGATTGCAGTTTGCCATCGCCTGACACCACTGCTGAGCTTCGGCCCAGCCGATGATGTCATCGAGCGATGCGTGTTTGAGTTTGCTCCATTTCATGACCAGATATCCACATTTTCAGCCAACAGATTCGGCACCATCTGCTGATGCTGCCAGTGGGTACTTTGCTTGATTTTCTCAACAAATTCGGGCCTGACAAATTTTGCTCTGCCGGTCACGATCCCATCAGCTTCCGTGCGGAGATAAACGCCTTCCATCAGGTTGTCAGTCTGCTTCGAGGTGGGATTGTCAAACAGACTGTCAAATTGTGATGGACTAATCAGGCTTTCAAGATCGTCACGAGTGACCGTGCCTTTGTGAACTACTGGCACTGTCTGAATGCCCGCTCTTTCCAACATTGTCAGACGCTGCTCCAGATCAAGGAATGCTCCCTGTTCCTTGTCGTAGATGTCGAATTCAAAAAAATAATGTGTCAGCTTTTGGTAGAAGATCGAATGTCGGGCATAGACCCATTCACCGAACAGGATGAAGCGGTTTTCTAACTGCATTTCCATGGCTTGTCGTTTGACTGCTGCCCATTGTTTGAAGAGATCGTACTGCGGGTGCATTCCTTCCGTGATGAGATGTCCCCGGCATTGCAGCACCATCTCCCCAGCGTCCGAAAAATGGATGCCAACATTCGTTCCGTCCAGCTTCTCTTCGACGATCAAAGACTCATCGGAAACGAATCGCTTTGAATCCGCTTCATTGAGATGCTTGTCGTCGTCAGTTCCCTTCGACCCAAACAAATGGGGCGTGCGGGGGTACTTGGTGAAATCACCGTGTGATGTGCCCATCGTCATTTTCCTTTTTAATCTCGTCTATATTGGGCAAGAGCGTCTCACCAACAAGATTGTCTGGCAGGCCCATCAATTGACGCCATCGAGCCTCAACCATAGCCGTGTAGAGATGTCCGGGCAAACCATAATTTCCCAACGAAAAACCATCATTTACTTCGACCAGAACGGTCGAACCTGAGGGCGTAACAGTCCAATCCAGCGAGAATGCAATTGGACGTTCTCTGAAGGCAGTGATTGCCTGTTGCATAATATTGGGGTCTGGAAAAAGAAGTGGATTACCCTTGTAGCAACAAACCTGAAGAATCTTGTCCCGCAGAATGTAGCTTCGCCATTCTGATTCGAAGCACAGGGCTTCCTGACATAGGATTTGAACGTCATCACCAAGATGTGCTGTGGGTATCAGGTCACGAAACTTTGACACGACCAATCCTGTAAAAAGCTTCTGGTGAACCAGTGGCTTTACATGAATTGCTGGATCAAATTCGCTGCTGATTGCTGCTCTGCGAAATTCGCCGAGCGTTGACTCCCAGATTCTTCGTGCTGTATACGGCCAAAGGTCCTGAGGCAAATCGACGATGTTCGGAGCGATACGTCCTGCCCGCTGGATCGCCAACAGGACGGTTCCGACTCCGGCTCGAACGATTGTGGAGTCTGCTTCGTGAATCAGCATGTCATCAAACTTGCCACCATTCAGTTCTTCATAGCTGAACCGGACGACCTCATAACCACGTTCCCAAAACCAGTATTCCGAGCGTTCGAAACTGTCGTGAGAAGGATGTCCTTTTGCGACTTGTTGGACCAATACTCGCATGATGCTCTGTCCTTGGGTTCTGATTGGCTATTTGTGATATTGGTTCGGGGGGAAATTTACTTGCTGGTTCATCAAGCATAAAGGCCCACTCGGTTGCGACGAACCGAGTGGGCCTCTGTCTTCATTCTGGAGACAATTAGTCCCTGAAAAAAGTAGTGCCGGTTCACGCCATCAAAAGCAGCCTTTCTTGAGACAGCATTTCTTAAAGCGTTGGCCGGAACCACATGGGCAGAGATCGTTTCTGCCGAGCTTTTCCTCAAGCACTTTGTCACCATTGACAATCCGTTCTCCACGCTTCACCTGCGTTTCAGAGGGGAATCCACAACGGCGTTTGCTCATGGTCTCAAAAAAATGACAGTTCATTGAGATCTTCGTAATTCTGACTTCGCATGATACACCTCCTGTATTGGTTGGGTTGCCGTCACCGGACACCAACTGGCCTGAAAGGTTCACAACAAACTTCTAAAAACTGAACCCATCTTCCATTGGTGTCAGCATGGGACACTTAGCCAACAGGAGAATGCCATGCCTGATATATCCCAGTCACCAAATGAAATCGCCGAAGCTGTGTACAGCCGTATTTTTCGGACTGAATTCAGTCAACCGGGATTCGCACTGATCGATCTTGGTCCGAATTGTGGTTCCGAATCACAGCGGCGTCTGATGGTTGATCTGAAGAATCAACTCGACCGTCTCGAACGCAGACATCGGGGGCGTGAACTTGTCTACCAGTCGCTCACCAGATTCGACCAGCAGGTGACAACCAAGCCTCACCGCGATGGCGGTCCCAATGAATCAATCCTGATGCTGGGGTATGAACCATCATTGATTGAAAGTCGTCTGGAGATATCAGACTACTCGAAGTGTGCCCACGATCTCGCCATGACTCCCGCTGAATTTTTGGACCAATTCAATCCAATGTTCTCTGCTGGACGAGACCGACTAGCGGCATACACGACAACCATCACCGACTTTGACAACACATCTTTTCAAATCGTGATCATCAACAACAGCATGAATCCACTCGGCGGTGGCCTTGTAGGCGTTCTTCATACGGCGACGATCATCAACCCGAATCCTGATTTGAGGCGAGTCATTAACTCAACGATGATCGCATCTGTGCCTCAAGGCAACGGTGAAAGCATTTCTGTCAATGAGCAGAATGACTTCGTGACATCCGCTGTCGTTCGCAGACCTGTTTACGCCTGATCGGCGGCATTCGGAAGTCCAAATCAGGAATCAGACCGGAGGCGGAGTGGACACCTCCGGTCACGAACCGTTAGCGAGAGTAACTTTTTGCCGCCCATCCTGGCGCAAAAAAGCATGCATCACAGCAAGTCAGTTAGCTGGGTGCTGCGAAGACCCGTGATGACATCATCCACGGCTTTGAAGCAGACAGGTCTGCTCGATTTCGATCTTCGAACTCGCCCATTGCTTCACGTCGATGATGCTAAGCATCGCTTATCACTTTTGCACTTTCACCACCATTTTCTGCACGGCAGTCGAGCTGCCGTCACTGAGCGTGAAGCTGATTGTCCGATTGGGTAAGTAGCCCTGAAGACCATCGAAACCAAACGTGATCGAAGCGATCATTTGCCCAGCGATTTGTGGTGTAACTTTCTGGTACTTGAAGTTGACAATCAGCGCCCTCCCGCCCTTGCCATCGTACTTGGTTGCTCCATCGACCTTGATGGTGCCGACAATGTTCGACAGACTACCGTACGAGACGGTGTTTCTGGAGTAGTTGATTGTGAATCCTGCACCGAGCCCCAGAATGTCCAGGCTGGACGCGCCCTTAACTTCAAGCCTCCCGTAATTAAAGTAACCACCGTCGATGTCGGTTACACTGGCACCCGGGGCCAGAAAGATTGGCGACGCAGCATAGGGATACACGACCGTGCCGCCGACGCCGGAAATCACCGGTGCATCGTTCATGGGATTGACGATCAGAGAACTGTAATGAACCCCCGTGCTGAAGGCTGTCGTCCCGCCGACTTTGGCAGCGGTCGATATATTAAAGGTGCCGCCAGCCGTTCCCTGTGTCTGGTCCCACGCAAAGTAGCCGATCTGTACCTGGCCGTTGAAATCCCTGTTGGGAACAAACCGCACTCGACTCAGGTTGCCGTTCGCCGTCAGCAGAAGCGCATTAGCGGTCGTCCGTGGATGTCCGGCAGATGCGAACGTGCTCCACGTGTTGCCGCCATTCAGCGTAAACTGCCAATAGCCGTTTTCGACATTCGCAGAGGTGATCGCGATCCCTTTCAGCGCGCCGGCATCAACATCATTCATATTTGCCGCAAGAGACGCAATCAGCGTGCCCGACGACGTGACATTGTCTTCATTGATCTTGTTCAGGTCCGGCGACGGCGAGCCGGCAACCCACTCCGGTGCATCGTTGACGGGAGAAACGGTCAGAGAACTGTAGTGAACCCCAGTGCTGAAAGCCGTCGCCCCGCCGACTTTTCCAGCGGTCGATAAATTGATGTTGCTGCCAGCCGTTCCTTGTGTCTGGTCCCATGCGTAGTAGCCGAGCGTTAACACACCGTTGAAATCCTTGAAGGGCACAAACCGCACTCGACTCAGGCTGCCGTTAGCCGGCAGCAGCAGAGCATTGCTGCTGCTCGCAGGATTTGTAGGATTTGAGAAAGGTACCCACGTTGTGCCGCCATTGAGCGTATATTGCCACCGCCCGGGGCCAATCGGTACAAAGGCCCTGAAGACCGCGATGCCTTTCAGCGCGCCGGCATCGACATCTCGTACCCCAGCAGTGAGAGACGCAATCGTCGTACCCGACGACGTAAAATTGTCTTCGTTGATCCCATTCAGAGCCGGCGAGGGCGAGTTCGCAACCCACTCCGGTGCATCGTTTACGGGACTAACGATCAGACGACCGCCATGAGCCCCCCCGCTGAAGGCTGTCGACCCGCCGAGCTTGCTGTCGGTCGATATATTGAAGTTGCCGCCAGCCGTTCCCTGTGTCTGGTCCCAGGCGTAGAAGCCAAGCGTTACGGTACCGTTGAAATCTGCTTTGGGTACAAACCGCACTCGACTCAGATTGCTGTTAGCCGGCAGTAGCAATGCGTTCCCGCGCATCCGCGGATATCCGGAAGATGCGAACGTGTTCCACTTGTTGCCCCCATCGAGCGTAAACTGCCAGTAGCCGGAATCCAGACCACCAGCGTCGTAGACCGCGATGCCTTTCTTCGAAGCAGCATCGACATCATTGACCTTTACAGTAAGACTCGCAATCGGCGTACCCCACGACGTGAGATTGTCCTCATTGATCCCGTTCAGCGCCGGCGGTTCGCTGGTAGCCCAGACCGGTGCATCGTTGACGGGAGAAACTGTCAGTGAAGCGTATTGAATGCCCGTACTGAAGGCTGTTGCCCCGCCGAGTCTGGCGTCAGTCGAGATGTTGAATGCGGTGCCAGCCGTCCCCTGTGTCTGGTCCCAGGCGAAATAGCCGAGCTGCACGGAGCCGTTGAAATCCTGATTGGGCACGAATCGAACTCGACTCTGAGTGCCGTCGGCCGGCAGCAGCCGCGCGTTGCCGCGGCTCGTTGCTGGAAGGATGCTCCATGAGCTGCCACCATTGAGCGTAATCTGCCATCTGCCATTGTCAGTTGGGGCACTGGAGATCGCAATGCCCTTCACTGCACCGGCATCGACATCAGTCATCCGAGCGGCAAGAGTGGCAATCGCCGTGCCCCAGGCCACAAAGTTGTCTTCCGAGATCCCCGTCAGCGCCGGCGGTTGGACGCCTGCAGGCCATGCTGGTGCGTCGTTTACCGGGGTCACCGTCAGAGAAGCGTAATGAACACCTGTGCTGAAGGCTGTCGTCCCGCCGAGTCTGACGTCGGTCGAGATGTTGAATGTTGTGCCAGCCGTCCCCTGTGTCTGGTCCCAGGCGTAATAGCCGAGCTGCACGGAGCCGTTGAAATTCTGATTGGGCACGAATCGAACTCGACTCTGGGTGCCGTTGGCTGGCAGCAACCGCGCGTTGCCGCGGCTCGTCTCTGGAAGGACGCTCCATGAGCTGCCACCATTGCGGGTAATCTGCCACTGGCCATTATCAGTTGGGGCACTGGAGATCGCAATGCCCTTCACTGCACCGGGATCAACATCGCTGGCGGCAGCGGCAAGAGAAGCTACTGTCGTCCCATATGCCAGACGATCGTCCTCATCTTGCCTGGCCAGCGGCGGCGGTTGAACGCCAGCAGTCCATTGTGGCGCATGGTTTACCGTGAAGTTGATAGAAGCCATCAACGACTCTTGCTCCTCAATCGTCATGGAACTCACAAGAAACGTGTACTTGCCAGCAGGCAGATCAGCAGTGAGCGGAAACGTCAATTCGTCGGTCCAGTCTTCCCTAATCAAGTTGTTACTTGCGTCTTTGATTTGTACGTGGAAGCCATCGGCGACCAGCGAATCCCATTTGAAAATTGGACGATTGATATTGAAGGATTGATCGATCGTTAAGTCGGACGGCGTAGTGGGTAGCGTTAATTTGTCGAATAACAAATCCAAATTGGCCTGCTTTGTCGCAACGAGCGGATAGAACCAGGCCGGCTGATTATTTGCAAACTCGCTGGCATACCAGGCTTCAGCCGTGGTGGCAAAGTCTTCAAACGGCGCACTTGCCCCGTAGTCTCTCGCAAAGAGCGTTTGCTTCGTATTGTTGCCCGGATTGAAGTACCAACCATTGAAAGGACTAGTGTCGCTTTTGACCCACCCTGGGTTAGGTGCAGTCCATTCAGCATAAGAGATGGAAATCTCCGGAACTGACCGGGTCCAGCCGCTGATTGCCTGGAAGGCAGTGGCATAGGAGTTTGTGGTCGGACGATCGTAATTGTGCCCCAGCACTTCATGGGCGACGAAGACCTTCGTTTGCGGATCGCCGCCAGCGAAGGTTACATCAGGGTAAGTGGAAGTGTCTTTCGCGTTGCTCCACGCCCCGATACTCGTGCTGCCGCTGTTTGTTCCCAGTCGCCTGAAGTAAAGGTCTCCGCCTTCATTTGATTCCTGGTTGAGTCGCTCGTTCCCGGTCGTATCGTGAAAGTCGTTAAGTACGATATCGAACACCTCGATTTCGCTGTCCGTCCAGGCCTTGGGACTCCAGGTGACTCCGAACTCCACTTCACTCACAGTGGTGTCGACAAAATGGATCCGGGAATCGAGTCCTCGCTTATCCTTGACCTGATCCTTACCGGAGTTTGTGCCATCGCTGGCGACGTAGAAGCGGTCCTCGCCCGTGCCGCCGTAGAGCTCGTCGTTGTCGGTTGCGTCGCCGCCATACAACACATCGTCGCCGCCATAGCCGTAGAGCTTGTCATTGCCTGGGCCGCCGAAAAACTTATCGTACTCCTGGCCGCCGTAAAACTCGTCGTTGCCACCGTAGCCATATGCCGTCAGTTCGACGGCATCACCAACTCCGTTGCCAGAGTTATTTCTGACCATGTCATCGCCAGTCGAGCCAATAAACTTAATGAACGGGTTCGTGCCCAGGTCTTGACTGAATGCGCCCGTGCCCCCATTGAAGTCAAAGTAATAGTACGAATCGGAAAAACCGAGGTGGTCTCCGCCCCAGAAAATCTCAATGTTGGCCCCGGTGCCGTTGTCGTTCGCGGGATAGATAGTCGTGAACTGGTCTTCGAACCCAATGTTCCAGGTCGTGAGCAGCATACGGAATTCCAGCGATTCGCCGGCGGCGGCTCGCCGACTCAGTGATCGCCTCCGATTTCCGACAGCAGTGGAAAAACCTCCGAAAATTGAGACAAGGCTTGTCCTCACCTGTGCTGCGTTCCTCCTCCCGCGGGAACGTCTCCCTTGTCGCATCGAATCCAGCACAATTGCCTTCAGAGTCAGACGAACACGACCAAGGACTTTGTTTAACATGAGAGTATCCAGCAGGTATGGGAATAGCGTTGTTCGGAATTGTTGTTTAGAAGATCCTCGTTGTATTGAAATGTTCAACCGTCCCCCAAACCCGACAGGCATCCAGAAGAATTCTTTAGGAATTAGGAAAATCGCCTTTCAATAACGTGATCGACGGCCTGCCGGCCACATAAAGCTTGATGTGTACCGGTGACACTCGTCCTTTTTCTGCGGTGTTTTTCAATTTCTGCGGGAGCCAATCCCGGACTTGTCAGGGAGTATTAACCCAAAGAGGGCGATGGGTTTGATAGTTCCGGAGCCACCGAGACATTGCAGGCGATCGCGATTCGCGGTCGCCTGCCACGATAGGGATGCACATAGTGCTGCAACCATCCCGGAAAGATAACCAGCCGGCCTGACCTGGGCCGAACGGTGAATTGGGTCATGTTGAAATCGTCCAGCCCGGGAATGGGACGACTGTACCGGCGGGGGTCGAGAACGGCGAAGAGGCCCGACTCGGGGTGGTTCTCAACATCGGCATCACCGGCATCGACGTAATACGAAACCGACCAATGTGCCGTTGCGTGGTCATGTACTATGGTATAATCGCCATCACGCATCACCATCGCCCAGGCTTGCGCCGAATATCGCAACGGCGGCGGAGCCGGCATTCGCATCGTGGCTGCCAGATCGTGAATGGTTGCCGCCACCTGATCGATAATCATCTGCATGACCGTGCGATAGCCAGCCTCGCTGCGATGCCCCAGATCAGGGGCGGAATGCCAGCCTCCTCTGTTACTCCGCCGAATTCCGGGGGATGCTTCCGATTCCGCCAGCAGTAGCTGGGTGAGTTCATGATTGACCGCCTCCATCTGCGGCATGTCGTAAACGTAAAGCGGCGTTGAAAAAAGTGAAAAGCGGTCCACTGGAGTTACTGTCGTAATATTAGAGTGACTGAGGGTAGAAACAGGTGGCTTATTGCGACTCCCCAACAAAACTCAACTGGACATGAAGGGATCGCTGCCAAAGACAGACGCTAACACATTGACAGGCATGTAATTAAACGGATTGAGCCACGAATGGAAACAGACGTGCTCGAATAAAGTCCGTTCAATGAATTGGAATGCAGGGATATCCTTCCGTTGCAGCGTTTTCAACATGGACACTCTTTTTTGACGTGTTGTACACCGTTTAATGTTCAACTAGTCCGCAAGCCCGACAGACTGACGGCAAAAAGGTCGGGAATTCCTGACAGGAATGGCTCAGAAAAGGAGTCTGGAAGCAAAAGTGCGCCGCACCCTTCGGGCCATTTGGCTATTGGTTGCGGATCTCTTTTTCGAGTCTTTTTGGCGCCTTTACGTCTGCTTTGAAATCAAATCCTTGGTTATCGGGCGAGACGTCATTAGACTCTCTGGAATGTCAAACGACGCAGTTACGGGCTGGATTGACCAGCTTGCAGACAAGAATCAGCAAGCCGCCGAGCAATTGTGGCAGCACGTTGCCGTGCGATTGCAGGAGTTCGCCGCACAGAAACTCGACGTGCAGACCCGTCGGCACTATGACGAACAGGATGCGGCAAACAGTGCGTTTCACAGTCTGTGTCACGGTCTGGCCGATGGTCGACTTGAAGCCTCGAATCGCGACGCTCTTTGGGGTCTGCTGGCCGTTATCACGTCTCGAAAGATTTCCGCACAAAAACGCTATTTGAGTAGGCAGAAGCGAGGCGGAGGAGAAGTCCGAGGTGAATCCGCGTTCGTCGAACTGGGGGGGGTCGGGATCAATCAGGTCGATGGCAAGCAACTGCCGCCCGATGAACTGGCCGTAGTGTCCGAAAGTTGCGTCCAACTGCTCGACGCGCTTCCCGACGAAGCATTGAAGAAGATTGTTTTGTTCAAGTTCCAGGGAGCCACGAACGCCGAAGTTGCCGAAGAACTGAAATGCACTGAGCGGACCGTCGAACGAAAGCTTGAGCGAATCCGCCGAATTTGGATCGAGGCGGGACTGCATGACGGGAAGCAGTGATGAGAGCGGCAAAAAAATTGATGGGCCGCTTAATCAGTGATCAGGCGGTCAGCGTTTTCTCGGGATCATCATCCTACCCGGACAAGCCGGGCAGTGATGGCCGCAACATGCTTCCGCTCGACTGGTCATGATCATCGCTCGATGGGGACAAGCCCACATCGGGGCTTCGACGAAGTCACCACTTACACGAGATCAACGTGATTTCACACTTCGATATCCCACCAATAATGCAGTCCATTGAAAAAAATGGGGCAGTCGTACTATTCAGTTCTCGGTATTTTCCGTTGTTTGACCATCTGAAGATTGTGACAACTCCATTTTTCTGCCCATCCATCTTTTTGCCCTATGCACGACCCCTCAATCAGGAATCCGGCCTACCTGGCTCTGACGGATCAGCAACTCTCTGAAAACGACGCACTTTGTGACCGTTTCGATCAGGAGTTGATGAAGGGAGACGCTCCGCGCATTGAGACATTTCTGGCAGACGCTCCGGAAACCGCTCGCGACGGACTGCTGGCCGAGCTGCTTGCCATGGAAGTGGAATATCGCACGAAAAAGGGAGATGAACCTCAACCGGACGAATACATCCGGCGATTCACGGAACAGAAAGGTGTCATTGCCGGCGTGTTCGCGCGCGATGCCACGACGCACTACCCCGGCAAAGGCACGATTTCGCTACCCGTCAACGTTCCACCCGTCCTGGCCAACTTTCGTCTGATCAAAGAACTCGGTCGCGGCGGAATGGGCGTCGTCTGGCTGGCCGAACAGGACAAGCCGGTCAAACGTCGGGTGGCCCTGAAACTCATCAAGTCGGAATTGAACTCGAAGGATGTGATCGCCCGGTTTGACGCCGAGAAGCAAGCCCTGGCGATGATGGATCATCCGAACATCGCGCGCGTGCTTGATGCCGGCACTACGGATGACCGTCGTCCGTACTTCGTGATGGAACTTGTCGATGGAGTTTCGATCACTCAATATTGCGACGACAACAAGCTGAGTATCGACGAGCGCCTGAAGCTGTTTGTCCCGGTTTGCAAAGCCGTTCAGCACGCTCATCAGAAAGGAATCATTCATCGCGACCTTAAGCCATCGAATGTTCTCGTCACGGTCATTGATGGCATTGCCGTTCCCAAGGTGATCGACTTTGGTCTGGCGAAAGCTGTCGAACAAAGCATGCTCCTGACCGACATGACAATGCAGACGGACTTCGGCAAAGTGGTCGGGACGGTTCAGTACATGTCGCCTGAGCAGGCCGAACTGAAAGGGCCGGATGCTGAGGATATTGACACTCGGACGGACGTCTATTCGCTTGGCGTGATGCTATACGAACTGCTAACAGGCTCGACTCCGGTTGACAAGGAAACCCTCGGGAAAATCGCTCTGCTGAAGGTACTCCAGATTATCCGAGAGGAAGACCCGCCTCGCCCCAGCAATCGCTTGAGTTCATCATCCGGCGATGTGAATTCGGCAGTCAGCGAACTTCGAAGGCTGCATCCCGCCACACTTCAGCAACTTCTGCGAGGGGAACTTGACTGGATCGTGATGAAGGCTCTGGAGAAAGATCGCGCCCGCCGATACCAAACCGCGAATGATTTAAGCCAGGACCTGTCCAACTATCTGACAGGAGAAACGGTTACCGCCCGGCCACCATCGACGTGGTATCAGGTGCAAAAATTTGCTGGACGAAATCGCGGGTTTGTCGCCGCCCTGCTCGCGATGAGTGCCACGCTGCTTGTTGGGATCGCTGGAACGACATACGGGCTGCTTCAAGCGAACCAGAAAACTCAACTCTCGGAACGTAAGTCGCGAGAAGCTTCGGAAGAACGTGCGAACGCCGTCGACGCGGAAGGAAGAGCGAAGATAGATTCTCAACGTGCGCGCGATACAGAAGCGGCCGCAACGTTTCAGCTTGCGGTTGCCAGATACGATGCTAATCGAGCGGTGGACGCTCGAACGCTGCTGCATCAGATACCGCAGGAATATCGTGACAACTTCGAGTGGCACTACTGCAACCGACGATTCCAGGGGAGCAATCTCACGTGTTTTGGACACACGAGTGAAGTGTACGAAGTCGCTTTTACTTCTGACGGAAAGCGGGTGGTTTCGGCAGACAAAAGCGGAACGATCCGACTCTGGGATGCAACGACCGGCGAGCAACTCGGCACACTTGAGGAGCATGAAGGCCCCGTGTTGGGTCTGGCAGTCAGCTCGACTGGTACCCTGATTGCTTCAGGGGGAGGCGACAGCGTCGTGAGGCTGTGGGATGCGGAATCGGGCAAAATCATCCGCACCATGACTGGTCATGTTGGCCCAATCAGGGACCTCGCATTCAGTTCGAGTGGAGATCGAATCGCGTCGGCATCGGATGACAAAACCGTAAAGGTGTGGGACAGCAGCTCGGGCGAGGAAGTCATCACGGTGAACGGTCACACAGAGTCTGTGTCAGGTGTCGCCTTCAGTCCGGACGGCAAGCTACTTGCTTCGACAAGCAGTCGTGACCAGACGTTGCGAATCTGGGACTCAAGAACTGCGGAGCAAATCAAGGTCGACCACCATTTCCGTACGGAAGTGCGACGCCTGGCTTTCAGTCCCGATGGCACTCGATTGGCGGCCATCACGTATGGCAGTTACCTTGTGTGGGATACGAAGACCTGGGGGCTTGTCTCCGAAGTGCGAGCACACAATCGAATCGTTCATTGCATCGCCTTCAGTCCAGACGGAACTCAGATCGCGACCGCCGGTGATTCTGCGGAAATCAAGCTCTGGGACACTCGAATGGGCAGCTTGATCAGTACGCTCAATGGACACGCCAAAAAGGTATGGAGCGTCGCCTATAGTCCCGACGGGACGCGACTCGTTTCCGCCAGCGAGGACAGAACCGTCAGGATCTGGAATACGCGCGGCGATAACGATCTCACGCTGAGCGGGCACTCGGGATTTGTGCATTGCGTCGCCTTTAGTTCGGATGGCAGCCAACTCGCATCGGGATCAGAATCGGTCATACTCAGGAACGCGCAGACGGGCGATGCGAAGTTCAGGCTGAATGGGCATACGTCTAAAGTCAACGAGCTGTCCTTTAGCCCGAACGGGACGCGACTTGTTTCGGCTGCGGATGACAATTCGGTTCGCGTGTGGAACACCGAAACGGGTGAGGAAGTGGCTGTTTTGAAAGGACATACCGATTGTGTGACCGGAGTCGCGTACAGTCCGGACGGTAACAGACTCGTGTCGTCAAGTCGGGACGGAACAATCAAACTCTGGGACGCACAAATCCATGAGGAAACCGCGACGCTCACGGGCCATCAGGGTACGGTTTACGGTGTTGCATTCAGCCCGAATGGTACGTGCTTTGCGTCCGCAGGATATGACAACACGATCAAGCTGTGGGACGCAGCGACTGGCCGTGAAATTCGAACATTCACTGGGCACACCGCGCTTGTGAGGACGGTGGCGTTTGACCAGGAGGGCAAGCAACTTGTGTCAGGCGGCTATGACACAAAGATCCGTGTATGGGATGTTGCGTCAGGCAAGCAAATTGCGGCCACTCATGCCACCGGCGGCGGCGCAGTGTTTGGGGTCGCCTTCAGTCCTGATGGCAAGCGATTCGCGGCGGGTGGAACGAACGAGTCCGTTCAACTCTTCGCCACTTTGAGCGGTCAGGAGATCATGGGCCTTTTTCCAGGTAAGGCAAGTGTTGAATCCGTCACCTTCAGTCCTGATGGTACGCAGTTGGCTGGAGCTGTTGCGGGAAACGGCACCATAAGAATCTGGGACGCACCAAAAAAGCACGAAACCGCAATTCTCAGCGAACACACCGACACGGTGACAAGCGTGACCTTCAGTCTCGATGGTTCACGAATCTACTCGGAGTCCGAAGATGAAAAACTGGTCTGGAATGTCGCGACGCGCGAGACGCTTCCGGATGCAAAGTGGGAGCCGCCGGAAGTGATTACCTACATTTGTCCCGACAGTCGATGGTTTGTGACGATCGAATCAAAAAACGTCGTGCTGGTCGATCTGGAATACAAGAATACCCCCGACGAAAGAGCAAGGCGAAAGACTAAAGCGAGTTTTGATTCGTTCTGGCATCAAGAACAGGCGACAGACGCCACCACAGCGAAGAACTGGTACGCCGCAGTTTTCCATTATGCTTTGCTGACTCAGAACGATCCTGCTCAGGCGTCGTTTCACGATGGCCTGCAATCGTCTTTTGAAAAACTGAAATCGCAATTTGAGCACGAAGAACGCGACCTCGAGCCACACCTGGCGACGGTGGTCCGGAAAGCTCTGAAGTTGCCACCCCGTAAATGAACGTTTTTGCCCAATTTCAGTTGCCCTGTCGGGTTTGTTCGCTGTTTGAACATTTAAGGATTGGGAGACCTCCAACTTTCTGCCCATCCATCCTTTCGCCCACCGGACGACCCTTCAATCAGAAACCCAGCCTACCAGACACTGACGGATCAGCAACTCTCTGAAATCGACGCACTCTGTGACCGTTTCGATAAGCAGTTAGTGAACGGAGACGCTCCGCGCATTGAGACGTTTCTGGCAGAAGTCCCGGAAACCGCTCGTGACGGACTGCTGGCAGAACTGCTGGCCATGGAAGTGGAATATCGCGCGAAGCAGGGTGACGAACCTCAGCAAGAGGAATACCTCCAGCGATTCCCGGAACAGAAAGGCGTCATCGCCAGGGTATTCGCTCGCGATGCTACGACGCACCACCCCGGGAAGGGCACGATTTCGCTACCGGTCAACGTTCCGCCAGTGCTGGCCAATTTTCGTCTGATTGAAGAACTTGGTCGCGGCGGAATGGGCGTTGTCTGGCTTGCCGAGCAGGACCAGCCGGTGAAGCGTCGAGTTGCCCTCAAGCTCATCAAGTCGGAATTGAATTCGAGGGATGTGCTCGCCCGGTTCGACGCCGAGAAACAAGCACTCGCGATGATGGACCATCCGAACATCGCCAGAGTTTTAGATGCCGGGACGACTAATGACGGTCGCCCGTACTTCATAATGGAACTGGTCGATGGAATTTCGATCACTCAATACTGCGACGACAACAGGCTGAGTGTCGACGAACGGCTGAAGCTGTTCGTGCCGGTTTGCAAAGCCGTTCAGCACGCTCATCAGAAGGGAATTATTCATCGCGATCTGAAGCCGTCAAACGTTCTGGTTACGGTCATTGACGGCGAAGCGGTTCCGAAGGTCATCGACTTCGGCTTGGCGAAAGCCATCGAACAGGACAGGCTGTTGACCGACATGACCATACAGACGGAGTTTGGCAAGATCGTCGGTACGGTTCAATACATGTCGCCCGAGCAGGCTGAGCTGAAGGGAGTGGATGCGCAGGATATTGACACTCGAACGGATGTCTATTCGCTCGGTGTTATTCTGTATGAGCTGCTGACGGGCTCTACTCCACTGGATAAAGAAACCCTGGGTCGAAACGCTCTGTTAAAGATTCTCGAACTCATCCGAGAGGAAGACCCGCCTCGCCCCAGCCATCGCTTGAGTTCGTCATCGGGCGAAGTGAATTCAGCAGTCAGCGACCTGCGAAGGTTGCATCCCACCAGGCTTCATCAGCTTCTGCGAGGCGAACTCGACTGGGTCGTGATGAAGGCGTTGGAAAAAGATCGAGCTCGCAGATATCCAACTGCGAATGATTTAGGCCAGGACCTGACCAATTACCTGATCGGCGGAACGGTTACCGCTCGCCCACCGTCGACATGGTATCAGCTTCAGAAGTTCGCGCGACGAAATCGCGGACTGGTTGCCGCCCTGTTCGCGATTGGTATGGTCTTGGTTGCCGGCATTACGGGGACAACTTTCGGGCTTCTTCGCGCGACTCAAAAGGCGGAAGAGGCGGACAACCAGCGGATCATTGCTGAAAACAAGACCGATGAAGCGAAACAAGAACGCGCCAACGCCATTGAGGCGGAAGGTCGCGCGACTGCAGAATCGCAACGTTCCCGCCATGCCGAAGCGGCGGCCAACTTTCAACTCGCCAACGCCAGATGGGAAACCAACCGGGCCGGCGACGCTCGTAACCTGCTACAGGAGATTCCGCACGAGTACCGCGACAACATCGAATGGAATTTCTGCAATCGACGTTTTCAGGGCAGCGACATGACCTGCTACGGCCATCTGAACCACGTGAACTGTGTGGTCTTCAGTCCCGATGGCACGCGGATCGCATCCGCAAGTAATGACAAAACCGTCAGAATCTGGGACGCACAAACGGGTGAAGAAGTCGCCACCTTGACTGGACACACCGCCGCCGTGGTCACCGTCGCATACAGCCCCGACGGATCGAAGCTCGCCTCCGGCAGCGACGACAGCACGATTAGACTCTGGGACGCTCGGACAGGTCAGGAACTTCAGGTGATTCGTGAGCATGCGACGTCTGTCCGAAGCGTTGTCTTCCGGCCGGACGGTCAGGTTCTTGCGTCCGGGAGCGAAGATCATCAGATCAGGCTTTGGGATCTCCAATCGGGGAGGATCGGTTGGATTCGGGGGCACGACGGTGAACTCATGGGGATCGCCTTCAGTCCCGACGGCGGTCGGCTTGTCTCCACCGCCCGCGACAACAAAATCATATTGTGGAACGTGAGCGATCCGGATTCCGTCGAACAGATTCGCATGCTGGAACCACGCGGATTTTCACTGGGTATCGCCTTCAGTCCCGACGGCACTCGGATCGCAGCGGGAAGCAACGACAACATCATTCTGTGGGATGCCGATTCGGGACGCGAAATCAACAAGTTCGTTGCTCACGCTACTTGGATTCACAGCTTGCAGTTCAGCCCCGACGGCACGCGACTGGCGTCCTGCGGTGACGACAAGCTGGTCAAGCTATGGGACCCCGGATCGGGCCAGGAAATCGCGACCTTCACCGGTCATTCGCAGCGCGGCATGAGTGTCGCCTTCAGCCCCGACGGGGCATCCCTGGCATCCGCGAGCCATGATTTCACCGTGAAACTATGGGATGTGCGATCATTTGATCAGGCCCAAACGCTCCGCGGACACACGCTGTTTATCGACAGCTTGGCATTCGATCCTAGCGGCAACCGGCTCGCATCAGCAAGCTTTGACAAGACCATCAAGCTGTGGGACCCTGTCAAGGGCCAAGAAGTCCTGACGCTCACAGGTCATGAGCATTGGGTTCGCAGCGTCGTCTTTAGTCCTGACGGCACACGCCTCGCCTCGGGAAGCTCCGATAAAACGATTCGCATTTGGGATACTGGGACCGGTCAGGAAACGAGGGTCGTCACCGGGCATGCCGATGAAGTTCGTAGCGTCGCTTTCAGTCCCGATGGCACGCGGCTCGTGTCGGGAAGTTCCGACAAGTCCATTAAAGTATGGGATGTGGAGACAGGCCGAGAGCAGCTCACAATCAACGGTCACACCGAAGCGGTTTCGTGCGTTGCCTTCAGTCCGGACGGATCCCGCATCGCCTCGGGGAGCAACGATGGTACCGTCAGGCTGTGGGACGCGAAATCCGGTACGCAGATCCTGATTCTCAGCGGCCATCAACACATCGTCGGTTGCGTTGCCTTTAGCCCGGACGGTACGCTTCTTGCGTCAGCCTCCAACGATCACTCAATCAAGTTGTGGGATGCACACTCCGGGCGCGCGTTGACGTCGCTCAACGGTCACATGACGAGCGTTGGTTGGCTCGCCTTCAGTCCGAATGGTACGCGGCTGGCAACCGTCAGTTTGGACCGAATGTTGAAGCTGTGGGATATCAAAAACGGTCGGGAATTGGTTACGATCAGCAGAAAAAGCGTCGAAGTACTTCGCGTCGCCTTTGCTCCCGATGGCGAAACTATTGCAGCAGCCTGCACCGACCATCACATCCATCTGTGGCCCGCAAGGCACGATCAGGAAGTGACCCATCTTGCAGGTCATACGAACTCTGTCGGCACCGTGACGTTCAGCCAAGATAGCCAGTGGATCTTTTCCGAATCACCGAGCGAACGACTCGTCTGGGACGTTGCGACCGGCTTGCCTGAGGCAAATGCAAAATGGAAGCCGCCAGCCGATCCAAAACAATTTTCGCCGGATGGCCGATGGTTTGTTACCAGCGAGTTCAATCACGTCCTGCTGGTCGACCGAGAGTACCGAAACACACCACGTGAAAAAGCCTACCGTGCCGCGAAAGCCCGGTTTGAGCCCGAGTGGCATCAAGAGCAGGCGAACGCGGCCACTTCGGCACAGAACTGGTATGCAGCAACGTTCCATTATGCATGGCTGACGAAGCACGAACCTGACAATGCGTCATTGTACGATTACCTGCAATCGTCTTTTCACGAACTGAAATCGCAGTTTCAGCAGCAAGAACTCGACCTTGAGCCCCACCTCGCCACGGTCGTCAGGGAATCACTCAAGCTGTCACGCGGCTACGAACTGCCCAACCTCAGCTTTGAGGAACCGAAAATCCGGAAGAGCTCGTTTGCACTCGTCAGTACTATTCCTGGGTGGAAAACCTCGGATCGAGCATTTGAAATCTGGTCGACAGGTTTTCTGGGAGTCACTGCGTATGACGGCGACCAATTCGTGGAACTCAACGCCTACGAAGATGGAGTTCTGTATAAGGAATCAACGGGGATCGAACGAGACGCCGTGCTTGAGTTCTCGTTCGCTCACCGCGGCCGAAACGGTGACGACACACTGAAACTGACGATTACCGATCTGGGTGCTGACAATGTGGACGGAGGGGGCGACGATCAGGAGTTATTCACCAAAGAATACACCACCGGCAAAGATGCCTGGGCCGTCTACAATTCCACAACCGAAACCGCGATCAAAGCGATCGGGAACAAAGTTCGTTTTGCCTACACCGCGGTCTACGCCACTGGAGGAAAAGGCCCCGACAAGACTGAAGGAAATTTTCTGGACGCAGCGGAGTTCGGCGTTGGTGTTGTGACTGCAAAACGCAAAGCAAACTGAGTCAGACACCTGCAGGCATTCTTTGACGGCGACGATAACTCTGAGAGCCGTTATCTTGGCATGATCGAAAACAGCATCGGAAGTCCCGTTGAGACGGAATCCAACAGCGAAGGCATCTTTGTGCTTAAGGAGGAAAAGTACGACAACTCCGCCGTTCTGACAAACAGCGAGGGCAAGTACCTGACAGCACAAGGTGAGGCTGTTGTCCTGTCCGATACCCTGGAACCCGGATCCCATTGGGTGATTTGCAATCCGTTAAAAACAGATCTCCATCGGAACGATGGATGGCTCAGTCTGGAATCCGCCAACGATCCCGGCAGGTTCCTGAACCAGACAATTAAACCCATCAAGTCAGTCACAGTTCAGGACGAAGGCGCAGTTTCAAGTCAATTTGATTGAGCTGTGTGGCTCGTGCAGGATCCCAACAAAAAAACCGCTGATCACCCATGACCAGCGGTTTTCATTCTTTGAAATGGAGGCGGGGGGAATTGAACCCCCGTCCTGTTGTCCCACAACCAAAGCCTCTACGTGCGTAGTTCGTTGATTATGTCGCCGTGGAGAGGTTCCCCGAACAAGACCATCCACGGCCAGTCCATCACAAATCTCGCATCAGCCGTAACGGACGGTTGAACTGATGCCAGCCCAAATTTGCAACTGACGGTCGGCTCCTTAGGCGAAGATCCTTAGGTCAGCGTAGCCTATTTCTAGGCTGCGAGAGAGAACTGCGGTTTTGCAGTTATTGGTGATCGGCTTTTTACGAGGCCAGCTGATCAACCTCGGCACGCCACCCTGATTGACGAAAACCCAGTCAAATCCGATCGCCCCCGGTTTTCGCCGGTCAGTCCGGCAATTACTACGTTCGGCATTCTACACTCGCCGCTTCAGGAATGAAGCGGCCGTCTTTCGAATTTCCATCGCCATTTAGAAAATGAGCCGAAGTAAAATCAATCCGGAACAACGATCGAATCCTCGCAAAGTGACTCACAAACACCGCCCATTCGGGGAGCAATCCCCAAAAACAACAGTTCGAAAGCACCATGCACCTGGAATTAACCTGACTGGGAGCAAACTGCAGAATCAAAACACAAACGGCTGCCTCGCCTGGCCTCGATGTCGACTACTCGACGACCATCGATTTCTGTCCGGCAAAGGAAAAATCTTCACGAACGCAGTACATTGCCCCACGAGATGGCACAGAACGGACAAGTGAAGTCGGCAATTCCCCCTGGATCGCAGAAGCCGGGCGACGAAAGCAAACGTGCGGATCAACAAATGAATCACTCAGATCACAAACAAGCGTCTGCGTTTGCAAACCGCCTGCTTCAGAAGTTCCGTTCAGGATTTCGCAGCATCACACACGTTTTCATGATCACCGCAACGCTGCATTTTGTCTCGCCTGAAACGTGGGCCACAGAAGAAGTTCCGACGGATCAAAAGACCGTCCAATTGGAGATTTCTTCTGGCGACGCAACGTCAAAGATCGAAGGACACATTCTTGTTGAAGCGCAGGACGGCGGGATACTTCTGGAAGAACGCAACGGTCGAATCCGCCAACTGACACCAGCGATGATCGTCTCTCGCACAAAAACGGATGTAGCCTTTTCGCGAATGTCGGCGGACGAACTTGGTGCAGATTTGTTGAATCAGGTACCCGCAGGATTCGAAATTTTCCCAACAGACCATTACGTCATCTGCTCGAATTCTTCAGAAGAATACGTCGAGTTCTGTGGAAAACTGCTCGAACGTGTTTATCGCGAGTACTTTGAATTCACCAAAGAGCAGGGGCTTGTTGTTGTGGAGCCTAAAGCTCCACTGCCAATCATCATTCTGCAGTCCGAGGCAGACTTCAAAGAATTCGCAGCAAAGCAACATCCGGAAACGTCGTTCGAAAACACTCCCGGCTACTACTCAATCCGAGAAAATCAGACCTTGCTGATCGACCTTACTCGAGATCGGTCGCTCCGCTCATCATCTGCCATTCGCAAACGGCTGGCTGAACAACCTCTGCAGGTGGCCACAATGGTCCACGAATCTGTTCATCAACTGGCCTTTAACTCAGGACTGCAGGTTCGCATGGCCGACAACCCAGTTTGGTTTTCCGAAGGGCTGGCTCTGTACTTTGAACCCATTGTGCCTCGATCTTCGACACTGTGGACTCGGCCGGGAATCGTGAATGCTCGGCATCACACTGAGTTCGCAAAACGAACAGAGTCTGGACAGCCAGAGATTGCCTTCCGTAATCTGCTCCAGACTGATCAGACATTTCTGGATAACAACACGGTCGCAATTGCTTATGCGGAAAGCTGGGCACTGACGTCGTATTTGTTTCGGCAACACAAAGACGGAATGACAAAATACCTGACCAATCTTTCGCGAAGAAAACCGCTGGTAAGAATCACTGCTGAAGAACGAATTCAGGAATTCGAAGCGGCATTTGAAAAATCACCAGACGAAATCGAACGTGCTGCGGTCTCCTATGTACGTCGATTGCGGATTCCAAAGTAAAAAGTAAGCTGAAGAAAAAAGGAGATCTTTATGTCGTGGATCACCGAAAACCCATGGCCTCTGATCATGATTCTGGCTGGGGCCACGATTGTAATGCTGATTCTGGGCGACTCCAGGGGCAAGAGTATCGCGCTGGCCTTCGCGATTGTTGCCGTGGGAGTCTATTTCCTCGAAGCTTCGATTGTGACTCCCAGTGAGCAAATCGAAGCAAGCCTTGAAGATCTGCTGAAGGGGTTTGTGACGGAGAATCTGGAGGCGATCAATCAGAAAATTAACGACCAGTCTCCGGCCCTGAAGGAGTATGCAAAAAATGGACTAGCTCTTGTTTCGCTGGACAAATCGTTTCACATGCAGGACATCGTGGTCAAGGTGGCGAGCGACGGCCAGACCGCGGAAGCAGAATTGCGAGCCAACGGCAGCCTGACCGTTCGGCAGGCCAACATGCCAACTCACGCGGCCACACGATGGCGCACGAATTGGAAGTTGCACCGCGACGGATGGAAGTTGTCCGAAGTCCATCGACTGAACCCCGTGACCGGTGATGAAATCGGAGTTCTAGACGTTCGATAGAGCCTGCTGCCAGCCTGCACCCTCAGCCGGCACACCCCGGCGTCTCTGGACTGTTTCTGCGCTGACGACGACCGCTGCAAGGCGTGGCAGCAGTTAATCCTATGTCGAAACAATTCCCGGCAGTCCGTCGATACTGTGACTGTTCTTTTCGCGGATATACCTTTCAACGCCTTCCGAGCCTTTCTTTTCGGCCCACGCTTTCAGCGCTTCACGCTCTGCACGAAAATCCATCAAGGGTACTCCGTACCCGCACGAATCGGAGACTCGTGTCAGCCGAATTCGGACAATGGAACGAATGCCCGGGAGTTCTGGAAACTGTTTCTTGAGTGAATCAAATTCGGGTTCACCTGGCAAAACGGCATCTCCATGACCGTGTAGCCGCACGATCTTTGGAGCACCCTCGAACGCACAGAACATAAGTACGATGCGGCCGTTTTCCTTGAGATGCGCGACGGTTTCGATCCCACTGCCGGCGATATCCAGATAAGCCACGCTGGTCGGGTCCAGCACTCGAAAAGAATCCATGCCTTTCGGCGAGCAGTTTACAACTCCATCAGCAGCCAGCGGAGCAGTGGCGACAAAGTAGACGTGCTGTTTCAACAACCACCGCGATAACTCCGGTGTGATCTCGCTTCCCAGTTTTCCCACAGCCCTCTCCATGAAATTTCGTTTTGATCGAGTGCTTTGTGTCAGCTTGATCTTCGGATTCCCCTGGAGCATCCAGTCGATGAATCGAAACGATGAGCGCCTTCACGAGAACGTTTCCCTGATGATTCGGCTACCTGGTTTCAGAAAACATCGTGATGTTCAGTCACTGCTGAGTCTTCAGTCTCAACAGCAACGATTACTTCGCGCCGACAGAAACCAGGTGCCCGATCGTGCGGACGTAGATTCGATTGTTGGCAATTGCGGGAGTCGACCAGCTTTCTTCGCCAAGTTCATTCTGGGCCAGCAACTTGTATTCTCCGGAAGCAGCAAAAACCCAGACCACGCCTTTTTCGTCCGCACAGTAGATACAGTCGCGAGTTCGAACAGGCGACCCTGAAAACTGAGCATTCGTTCGTTCCAGCCACAGAATCTCACCGGATTGAGCATTCACGCAGCTCGCGAAGCCTTTGTCGTACAAGCAGAAGAGCAGGTTATCTTTTGCAATCAAGCACGGAACATAGGGTGCTTTGAACTTGTTGCTGTTCTCCAGTTTGTAGGCCAGTGAGGCATTCTGACCCGGCTTGATCGCCACGATATAGTTGTTCGAATAAGCGCCCGATCCGTTGCTTCCGAACAACAACCCGCCCGCTTCGATCGGCGACGAAACAGTCCGCATGACAAACAACTGATCATTGTGAGACCAATTCTCTTTGCCTGTCATTGGATCAAGACTGAAGATTCCATTTCCGGTGCTGGTGCAAATGAGCTGGTCTGATCCACCATCCGGAGGCGAATAAATCATCGGCACAGAATAGCAAACGTTGACAGACTCGAGATCCGTCTTCCAGACCAGATCTCCCGTCTGACGATTGAAGGCCATCATGCGGCTTTCGCCCGGTTTTTCGCCCTCTTTCAGTTGGCTGGCCTGCTGCGAATTATGCAGGATCAGCAGATCTTTGTAGACGATCGGCGATGTGCCGAAGCCGTGCTGACTTTGCCATGTTCCCAGATCCTTCGTCCAGACTTCTGTGCCGTCGTGCTTGAGTGCCCTCAGTGTCGTCTGTTCCGGAGTAGACCAGGCCACATAGACGCAATCGTCATCAACGGCCGGCGTGCATGATGCATAGCTGCTGCGAGTGTGCAGATGATGAGACTGCGAGGCATATTCCTTTTGCCAAAGGATGTCACCTTTCATCGCATCGAGACACACCACATAGCGAGTCGCCGTCTCCGGATCCGCGCTCAGGACGAAGGCCTTGTCGTTCCAGATCACAGGAGAACCAGCTCCGGAGCCGCCAGGAAGTTTGGTCCTGAACAAAATATTCTCTTCCTTCCATTCGACCGGAATGTCGGCAGCTTCGTTCACTCCCGTGCCATTGGGGCCCCGGAACCGTGCCCATTCCGAAGCGTCAGCCAACGACGAACCAAGAATCAACGCAACAACAAACAGGCGGGCGAACAACATGGAGGGAACTCCGGCAAGAGCGATCAGAACATTCAGCAGCCCGGAAGTTTCCCGGAACCGATGGAGATGTCAAATGTTCGCGAATTATTCATGGATGCGTGTCAATACCAGTCACACGCAACTGGGATGTGAGGTCAAAGCATTGATGTGAATGATTTGGAACTCAGCGACAAATGATATCATTTCAAAGGTGGCGACCAACCTCTCTGCAACAAAGCTTCAAGTTGGCTATTTCACGAGTTCTTCATTGCTGATGACCGGCCCTATACTGTGCAACATACAGACACAGTCTGCACCTTTTTGTCACTGATTTACTCTCTACACCGAAACTCAAGGCGGCAACAACATGGCATTTGATTTCCATCCGTTTTTGTGTCCGGGAGAAGTACGAACGGAAATCGTTCAGCGGTTACGGGGACTGAGCCTCACGGAAATTTACGACATTTGTGTGAACCGAAACGAGTCGCTCTACACTCGCTTCTTCACCAGCCTGGAACTTCCAATACAGGACGGCACCAGACTAATGGATCAGCTCATTCCAGATCGCACAGATCTATTATGGACAAAACTTCTATTTCAGCCGACCAATTCAGCGGAGAACAGAAGAGCTCTGCGGAACCATGCAACCGAGCCGTTTGACGAATATTATGTCAAAGCACTTCACTTGCTTGCCAAGTTTGGCGACGAATCATCGTTTGCTACATCGCTGCAGTTACTTGCATCCAAAATCGACCGTGGAGGACTCGCGGTTACATGCCTCAAGCTGTTAAACACAGAACAGGCGTGGCAAGTGCTGCGAGAGTACTGGCCTCTCGAAATCCATCCGCTGACAACCCGAGTCCGCGCAGCCGAAGTATTACTCCAACGGGGTGAATCAGATTCACTCGATTTTCTTCTGTCTATTGCCAGACACGATTCAGCCGAGATCGCATACGACGCCACCGTCAGTATCTACCATCACCACAGCAAAGACGTGGGACTTTCACTGATGGAACAGATTCTAAAAGTCGACGGTCATGGGGGACAAGATCGTTGTTTGCAGCACGTCGCGAACATCATGGGGGACTACACCATCGCCAATCAGCCTGACGGCCTTGCACAAGTTCGTGAGTGGCTCGACAGTCGAAACGAACCGGAATCATAATTGCAGAAATCCCCCTTGGCGAGGAGTTCGCGTCTGTGGACGGCCTGACGAAAGCCGTAGAAACCTGTCCGAATTTTGCTTAAAACACTGCTCACGACCGCCTTTCGATGTAGTTTGCGCATTATAGTTGCACGTAATACCCCACTCGACCGAAGATTCGTTTGGGCTTACTGCATCGGAATTGAAACAATGTTGATTGAGTTTCGGGTCGAAAACCATAAATCCCTGCGGGACGAGCAAGTCCTAACGTTCGAGGCTGGACGTGTCGGCGATGCTTCGGATTTACGGCCTCGGCATGTCGAGGGGTATGACGAGTCGCTCCTTCCCGCTGCCGTGATTTACGGTGCCAACGCTAGTGGGAAAAGCAACATGCTATCCGCGTTGACATTCATGCGCGACGCCGTATTGAACTCCCACCGTCGCTGGGAACCCGTTGGCGGTATTCCACGGACCGCCTTCGCGTGGGCTGGAATGCGTAATGCCTCATCGATGTATGAGGTCTGTTTCATCCTCGACAAGACAAAGTTTGAGTACGGTTTTTGTGTCAACGACGAGGTGGTTGAAGAAGAATGGTTGTTCGCGTGGCCTAACCATCGACGCCAAATGTGGTTTGAGCGGGAGTCAGGCACATTCAAATTCGGCGAGCACCTCAAAGGCCCAAACGAGGCGGTAAAAGAAATCACTCGGCAAAACGCATTGTTCCTTTCTGCGGCAGCTCAGAACAGCCATCCACTTCTGACCCCTTTGTATTCATGGTTTCGAAGTATCTTCCCGTTCAATATTTCGGGAAGGATGAATCCTGTGCTCGCAGGCGGATTCGTGCCAGAAGTGTTTTTCTCCACACATGACGAGCAGCGTTCGTTGTTTCCAATCGATGCGACAGAAGAAACAGTTACCGAACGAATCAGGCAGCTACTGCGTACTGCGGATATAGGCATCGTTGATGTGAAGAGAATCGTTTCAGAACAGGAACTTCAGGGGCGCAAATACCGTCGCCAGCGAATCCTGTTGCAGCACCAGGCAGATGATGAAGATTCATGGCTTGAGCTGGATGATGAATCCGAAGGAACAAAAACACTGTTTCGATTAGCACCTTACGTCTTTGGAGCAATTGAGACGGGAGGGCTTGTTCTTGTCGATGAGCTCGAATCAAGTCTGCATCCACTTATCGGGTCGGCCATTGTCAAATTGTTCAATTGTCCAAAGTCCAATCCCAAAAATGCTCAAATGCTGTTTACCACGCACGACACCAACCTCCTTGGAACAACATTGGGCGAACCTGCACTTCGGCGTGATCAGATTTGGTTTGCGGAAAAGGACAAGGAGGGCGCATCGAAATTATTCCCTTTGACCGATTATAAGCCGCGAAAGTCAGAGAACCTTGAACGCGGATATCTGCAGGGACGTTACGGAGCGATCCCTTTTCTTGGCGATTTCACATGGATGAGGGAGTGATTCCAGGTGGGGAAAAGAAATCGCCAACGCCGTACTGCAAGACGGGAGCCATTCGTTGATTCAAAACCGATCATACTGGTTGTCACGGAAGGCGAAGCCACGGAACCAGAATACCTCGATGGGTTTGCGAGGGCATTTCATAATCCGCGAGTGCGAGTTCAGGTTGTGGGTGGTGCCGGTGTTCCGAAGACAATTGTTGAGACAGCAAAGGAGCTAAAACGCGGAGCCGAACGCCAAGCGGAGCGTGAGCATGATGATAATCTCAGCTACGACGAGGTTTGGTGTGTGTTCGACGTAGACCAACATCCACACATTCCAGATGCACAGCAGATGGCACGGGATAATGGCATATTGCTGGCGATCTCAAATCCCTGCATCGAACTTTGGCTTTGGCTTCATTTTTCAGAACAGCCCGGAATACAGCATCGAAATGATTTGCAGAAAATGATGAAACAACATGTTCCGGGCTATGACAAACATGTCGAATTCAAAGACTATGCCTCTGGTTACGATGACGCTGTTCGGCGGGCTCGGCGACTGGATGCAGCCGCCGAGTCAGATGGCGAACCGGGACGAAATCCAACAACAGGTGTCTGGCGTCTGACCGAAACAATCCGCACACATTCGGGCTGAGTCGACAAAGATCATTGGCCAGCGATTTCTATGTGACTACTTTGTCGGCTTCTCCACCGTCAGCTTCCTACAATAGATCTTCGTCCCGTGTGCGATGTACAGCGTGCTGTGATCGGCTCCGGCCAGCATGCAGGTGGTGAGGGGTTGGCCGGGATCGACTTTGGGGAGGACTCCACACGGGCGGCCGGTGGGGTCGAAGATTTGGACGCCGAGTTCACTGGTGACGTAGTAGCGGCCAACTTTGTCAACGGCCATGCCGTCACCTTTGGCGACCTGAACATATGGCGGAGCTTCGTTGAATTTGAATTCGCCTTTTTGGTCGATCGGAAGTCGCATCGGCATTGTCGGCATTTTGGCGTCGAGCATTCCGCCGCCGTTGACTCGGAAAGTCCATGTGTGAGTGCCGCCGTAATCGGAGACAGCGAGCGTTCCGCCGTCGTTGGAGAGTGCGATGCCGTTGGGTTTGGTGATGCCGGTGTCGACTGGTGTGACTTCGCCGGTGGCTGGGTTGATGCGAACGACTTGCGACTTACCGGTTTCGGTGAACAGGATGAAGCCGTCTTTGGTCACGGCGAGGTCGTTGGGTTTGACTCCTTCGGCAATGACCTTGACTTCGCCGTTCGCTGGGTTGATGCTGATGACTCGGGACTGCGACCCCTGGCAGGCGTAAAGCAATGCACCATCGGCGCTGAATTCCAGGCCGCTGACACTTTCTTTGCAGATCTCCGTGCGAGATCCATCGGCGGCGTTGATGCGGATGACGGCCGGAGCTCGCATGTCGCAGAAGTACAAGTTGCCGTCTTTGTCGGTACACAGAGCATCCGCGAAGCCGAGGTCCTCAGCGACAAGCGTCCAGTCTTCGCCGGGGATGAGCAGGTTCAGCAGTGTTAGGTCGCCGCCGAGATCGCCTTTGGTGTCGATCACGGGCGTGGGCTTTTCGGTTCGCCACAACCACTTCATCGCTTCAGGAAATTTCGAACCGCCGAAGTCGGCGTTGTGAGCGTACCCTTCAGCCTGATCGAAGCGAGTATCGTAACCCATATAGCTGAGAGCTGATGCCATTCGCTGATTGGCCCACCACCAACTTCCGAACGGATTATCAACGTCACCACTGGTGTCAGCCATGTAGACTCGAATGGGCTTCGGTTCTGTCTTTCGAACCAAAGCCGGATACACGTTGCCGCCTCGCAGATTGGTGAAGCTGCCGACGCTGCTGTAAACCTTGCGGAAGACGTCTGTACGTTCCCACGCGGCGGTGAAGGCACAGATGGCTCCGCTGCTGGAACCGCCGATGGCGTGCATTTCGGGATCGTCGGAAAGGGTGTACTTCTTGCGGACTTCCGGAATGATTTCTTCCGTCAGAAAGCGGACGTATCGATCGCCAAGACTATCGTATTCCAGGCTGCGGTTGGAATGCTTGCCCTTCTCCTGCGGCCTGGACTTTTCATGGCCGGGATTAATGAACACGGCAATCGTGGGTGGCATGTCTCCGCGAGCGATCAGGTTGTCGAACACCACGGGAACTCGCCAGCGACCGTTGACGTTCTTCATGCCTTCGCCATCCTGAAATATCATCAGGGCGGCCGGCTGGTCGGCTTTGTATTGAGCGGGAACGTAGATCGACCAGTCACGAGTCGTGCCGTCGAAGACTTTGGATTCGAACGGTGGCATTTGCTCGACAACGCCCTTGGGAACACTGTCGCTCGCAACGGCATCAACATGCGGTTCCCACTTTGGCTTAGTTTCCACGACAGGCATGTCGTCAGATTCCGCGTTGTCGTCCCACAACCATCGCAGAGCGTTCGGAAGTTCTTCGCCGCCCCACCTGCCGCTGTGGCCGCCTTCGGTCATCACCAGTTTGTAGGTGTAGCCGGCAAACTGCAGAGCCTGAGCCAGGTCTTTGTTACCCAGCGGCCAGTTGCCATGCAGGTTGCTCAGATCGTCTTTACCTTCCTGCAGATAAACCTTGATGTCCTTTGGCTTGTCCTTGCTCTTGCGAACAAGTCCCGGATACGCCCAGCCGCCTCGAATATTTGTGAAGCTGCCGATGTGGCTCAGTACTTTGCCAAACTGATCGGGGCGTTCCCACGCCACCGTAAACGCACAGATTCCACTCGACGAAATGCCAACGACGGCTCGCTGCGCTGGGTCGGCCGACACGTTCAAGTCCTTCAACGCAACGGGCAGAAATTCATCGAGCAGAAACTTTGAATAGGTGTCACCCATCGAATCGTATTCGAATGACCGATTGCTGCGATCTGTGGCACCGTCCATCGTCGCCGGGATATTACCCGGATTGACGAACACGGCGATCGTGACAGGCATCGCTTTTTGGTGAATCAGATTGTCCAGCACCACGGGCGATCGAAATGCACCGTCCTGTTTTGCGTAGCCCGATCCGTCCATAAACACCATCAAAGACGCGGGTTCATCAGACTTGTACTGAGCCGGAACATAAATGCTGTAGTCTCGAGTCGTATCTGGATAGATTTTACTGTCGGTGAATTTGCCCGATGTGATGCTGCCCTCGGGAACACCGGACTGTCGGACGCGATCAGGATTGTCCTGCGAGAATGCTGGCGTGGCGAACATCGATGTCGATGCAAAAAGCAGTATCGCAAGAAGACTAATTCGGTTCATGGTGGGGCTCCAGGATCTTTTTCTGGCGGCAACCAGTCAGACGGCTGCATGTGGTGGGATGAACACTAAGTGGCACTAACAAAACCGGGATGGGCAGCCCAAAGGCAGACGGTCGTTCGAGTACATTTTTTGTTAGCTTCGAGCATTCTTGCAGGCCAACGGCCACACGTCATCCGTGTTGGCGGCTGACTTCGCCGAATTTTACTGCCGCGGCGTTGCACGCGTTCGCTCAAGAAAAAATTCCGCCCACAGATATTTTCGAGGCGATGTTCATCCATCTTGCGTCATCCATCCTAATTCTCAGGAACTCTGCTGGGCGACATTTTGGCACGTATCGCAACGCCTATGACAGAGTTGATTTTGGCCGCTGCCTGATCGAATGCGAAGTCAGAAGGCTGCTCAGACTCACATTTGTGAGAAGCAGACGCTAGACTTGGCCCCGCGTGAAACCCGTCGCATCCAATTGACAGCCATTCTGAGAAGAAGTCTCTGTGACCGTGTCAAATTCGAACCAGCTTGCTCAGCGTGTGAATGAGCTTCGCCAGCGTACCTTACTGGCTATTGAACAAGTCGTCGTGGGAATGAATCATGTGACTGATCAGCTACTCATGGCGCTGATCGCGGGCGGACACGTTCTGCTGGAAGGTGTTCCGGGAACAGCCAAGACAACGCTGTGCCGAACCTTCTCATCCGTCCTTGGCATTCATTATGAACGAGTACAATTCACTCCGGATTTGCTGCCATCAGATGTCACAGGCACTCAAGTCCTCGATCGACAAACAAGTAATTTCGTTCTTCGAAAAGGCCCTGTGTTCTGTCAATTACTTCTGGCCGATGAACTCAATCGCGCGCCGGCCAGAACTCAGTCATCGCTTCTGGAAGCGATGCAGGAACGACAGGTGACGATCGAAGGGAAGACGCTGCCACTACCAGAACCGTTCATGGTTTTGGCCACACAGAATCCCATCGAACAAGAAGGCGTATATCGGCTTCCGGAAGCGCAGCTCGATCGCTTCTTGTTCCGCATCCATGTTGGATACCCAGAGCGGAATCAGGAAGTCGACATGCTCGAACTGCACAGTCGCAACATTGCGAAGCCATCACCCGTTACAAATGCAGATGAGATCGTGGCAATCCAACAGCAACTGGACAGCGTCTACGGAACTCGTGAGCTGCAGGAGTATATTGTCGATCTCATTCGCCAGAGTCGCCAACATCCGGATCTGGCGCTCGGCGGCAGTCCGCGAGCGGCCATCAATCTGATGAAGGCTGGCCGGTCGCATGCATTGATGTGCGGCCGTAACTATCTGACTCACGAGGACATTCAGGCCGTCTGTCTTCCTGTCCTGGGCCATCGACTGATTATGCGACCAGAGGCCGAAATGGATGGACGAACGGTGGAGTCAATTATCGAGCAGTTGATTCGCACTGTACCGGTCTTGCAGGATCGCCGCCGATGACAGTTCTTGCGCGATGGCTGGCTTTGCCGGGAATCGCCGGACTTTATCTGGGCTTGCTGCGAGGTCAGCCGGGCCTGGCGCTGCTGTCGTTATCTGTCCTCATTTGGTTGATGGCAGAATGGTTACTGTTCACATGGCGAGTGTGGATGGAGCTACCGCATTTGACATTTGAACGTCATGTCAATGGACGAAGCGAGGGCACAGGAATCCTCTGGGCCGGACGCACTGTACATGTTTCTGTTCGCGTCTCTTCATCGCGAGGTAAGATCGGGCCGGTCCTGCTGATTCGCGATGTCGTCCCGGAAAACATGGAGGTTGAAGAGAACCGCAACGAAGTTACAGTGAAGGCACGATTCGACTCATTTAGTCTGGACTATACAGCAAAGATCCGCGGCGCTGGTCGCCTGCGTCTGCCGGGCTTTCGCATTGTTCTGCAGGATGCACAGGGGTTCTTTCGAGCCGAACGATTTATCCCGCTGGTTCAGGTTTTCCGAGTTCTCCCGGCGTACGCGGATGTTGGTGAGACGCGTCCACTGGTTAAAAGAATGAACTCGCTTCCCCAGCATGGTATTCACCGACTGCAGCGCTCCGGACTTGGTTCGGAGCTGCTTGAACTTCGCGAGTATGTCGACGGTGATCCGCCCAAGTCAATTGCCTGGAAAGTTTCTGCGCGGCGCGACAAGTTGATCACGCGTCAGTACGAATCGGAAGTTCCTGTTCGTCTGCAGTTGTTCGTCGACGGATCCGTTGGAACTCGAGTCGGTGGCTTTGGACTTCGGCTTCTGGATCAATTGACTTATGTCGGTGCCAGCGTTGCAAGAACAGCGATTTCCGTTGGTGATCCAGTCGGAGCGGTGCTTTTCGATGAACGAGGACAGGAGAGATTTGCGCCTCAGGCGGGTGAGCGAGGATTTCATCGACTGCTGGAGGCGATGTCCGATTTTTGCGTGAACCCCGCGCCTATGCCCGATCGATTATCGCCAGCGCTGCTGAGTTTTGCGTTGAGCGTTGCATCGGAACAATTTCCGGAACTGCTGGATCTGAAGGTGAATCAGGTTCCGTTTACCTTTTTTCCAATCCTTCCATGGAATGCCCGCAGACACCGAGATCGCTGCCTGCTGGCTGGAGTGCTGGCTGAGTTGTATCAGATGTCGCCACTGAAGCACGTTCAGTTGATGCATGATGACGCACTGATGGCGACGTTCACTCAGCACTTTCTCAGTCAAACGGGTTTGTCATGGATGAACCCTGTCGTGGCGATTCGCGGACGTGGATTTCACGATGGGATGGCGAAAATGGAAATGCTCGGACGCGCACTGACATCAGCTGTCCTGCAGGCTCGCGACAATGAAGTGTTTGTTGTTCTGGCCGATCTTTTGGAATGCACACCCAGCATCGCTCACTTGATGCCGGCGATCAAAATGGTGCTGGCTCGGCATCACCGCATTGCCTTTGTTTGCCCGACTCCGACATTCAAAAGACCCACGGCTGCGTCCACAGAGATTGACTCACACAGCGCGGAGCATTTGCTGTTGGTTGCAGAACAGTCTCGTAACCGCGACCTGTCCATTCGGCTTCAGCGAGAATTGCGACGTGTCGGAGCAACCGTTGCATTTGCGGGTGAGCAGAATGCAATTCAACTTGTTCTTTCCGAAATGGAGATTGCTCGCACTGGCCGCGTTGCAGCATCGGGGAGCCGCCGATGAGTACGCCACTTCTGCCTGACAAGAACAACAATCAAGCAGGGCGAGACAATCGTCATGTGATTGAGCAACCCGGTGACAATCTTCAACTTGGCCTTGTGCTTCAACTGTCAGTGTTTGCCGTTGTCGGAACACTGCTGATGCTGCTCGTGCCGGAGGCTCCGTGGGCGCCAAAGCTGCTGATTATTGCCCTCGTCTTTCTGACACTGAAGCGATGGGGCGGGATATTAGTGCTGATCCTGGTTCAGGCGGACTTGTTCTTACGAGAAGGTCAGCAATTTGCCAGACTCAATGGTCCCGGCGGAGTCTTGTTTGTGTTTGTCGTTGTGACTGTTCTGATGTTTGTTTCACGACATCGATTGCTGTTGCAGCAGATCGCAAAAGGATCAATCTTCAGTCTTGCAAGACAGATCATGGCGAACCCTGCCATGCCGAACCCAGACAACAAATCTCCTGCTGAGAAAACAACGGACTCCAGTTCAGAAACGACTCGCATGCTGAGCGCCGGCTTGCGCGGGGCGACTCTGATCTTTGGAGTTGTGCTTGTGTCTCGGCTGCTGCTTGGCATGCTTCCAGCAAACAATGAACTAACTGGCAATCTTCGCGAATTGACGTCACAGGATCCAGAACTGAAGCTTGCTACCGCGATACTGATCTCGATGATTTCCGGCTGGATCGTGATTTCCGAAATTGCCTGGAGACAAATGTCTGCGTCTCAATCACGGGTCTATCTTCGTTCCAGCTTCCTGAAGATCCACTATCGAGATCTGCGAATGATTGTGATGCGACGATTGAAACTCCGACGCAAACGTCTGGCGGCGGCTCATTCAAAAAAAGTGTAAGGCAACGATTTAATTTTACGTTTGCAGGATGACATTGATGTTTTGGTTACGAGAGATTTTCGGATGGGCTTTGGTCGCAGTATCGCTTGTCATTCTGAAAATCGGGCTCAACTTTGCGATGAACACCGAGGACAAGCAGATTGTCGAAGCCTCCATCGTCCTGTTCGCCGCAATGGGTGTCCTGCGCGCTGGAATTCTGCTGATTCGAATTTCCACAGCAGCTCGCATTTGCCGGATGGATCATGAAGCCGACAGCGGACAATGAAGCCTTCTGATTTTGTGGCTTCCATGCCCATGCCCGATCATGCTTTCGTTGAGACGTTCGTGCTCGCATCAAAATTCCTATGAAACCGCCGACCACTCCTTCAACACGACCGTTCAAGCCAGAGTGGCACAAAGACGATCCGAAATGCTCGCATGTATTTTGGAGTGCCAAGCGCGCAGACTCCGCCAGCGGGTGTGACATCATACTTTTGAAGCAGTCAACACCTCAATCACCGCCTCCAGATGCGCGGGCAGCCACTTAATCGTCGTTGCAACGCCATGGCCAAGCAGGCTGGTTTCAATCGCCTGGCCCAGCGGTGTCGTATCTCCACTTGGCTGATAATTCACCAGAATGTTAACGCCATCCGCATGGCATCTTGTTCCCAGTTTCCATCGAGCGCAGGTATCGCGAAGTCGCTTTGAAGGAATGAACAGCGTATCAAATTGATGCTGAGGATCCGGGAGATTGGCTTCGAGAAGGGCGGTCAGCTTTTCATTCACTGCCATTGTCGCCGGCGAAGATACGTCCGTTCCGGCAATGGCAAAAGCCTGCACCCAATCGCCCCACACAGCTCCCAGTACATCATTCATAGCATGCGGCGGGAACAACGGTTTCGTGGCAAACGGAGTACCCGGATTTCCAGGACGATGAAAGCTCGTATGCACAAGTTTTGCACAGCCGGAAATATCCCAGCCATACCGCACTGGTGTTCCAAATGTGGCGATCACAACACGTGCGGCCAATGGATGGGGCGACGGGGCATTCAGCAGCGCCTGACGAACAACTTTCCAGTGACCGTCCGGCTGATCTCCGACAGCCTCAAAGAAACGGGCAATGGACGGCCGATCGTTTGCCAGGAGATTCGTCAGCAGAGCAAACGCATTTCCGGCGTGCGAGTGACCCCAAAACAGTACTCGCTGGTCTGGCATTAATGGACGCGACAGCAGTTGGTGAAACAATCTGATGGCAAGATCCGCTCTTGCAAAGTGATGATTCTGACTGGACCATGTTGGCTCGAGCAGCTCAACCTGAGGATCGTCACCGACCAGCTGCTGAAACTTGTCACAAAATTCGCGAGTGTAATTCCCGACATCCTGCGTCACAGATGTCGTCATCGAGCGAGTATTCTCCTGAATAGATCGAGCCAGTATGTCAAGCTGGCCGGCAATCATCGGAACACCTTGCCCCAGCGACTTCAGTATCTCGCAAATGCCGAATGGGTCATCACCCATAAAAGTGCCATGCACCACAACAACGCGGCCAACACCCAATGTCGTATGAAGATTCGCGAAAGCTCCGCCTGACGGATTAATGCACTTCAGTGTCTTCAGGACTGGCGGACTTTTGGGCGTCGTTGGGTAGACCTGATGTTGAAATTGATTTCGTGCGGTCATCAGAATCTCATTCGATCGACAACATAAGGCAAGGATGTACGACGTACACCGCGACAGCTCGACAGCTCGAGCGACAATGGTGGACGGCGGTGGACGGCTCGTCAGAGCAACCACTCCGAAAATCCAGTTCACTCGATGCATGGAATAGCTGAGCATCGCTGCATTCAGCCAACAAACCAGTGTCGTGAGTCTATCGCTGGATACGTTTGTCTTCAACTTGTCGTACGATTCGACTCGCTGTCGATCAAACTTCGGCCCGAGGCTTGCGATTCACCGTGCCGGTCTATCGAAAGTTTCTCCTGCAACGGCCACCCATGTGGCTATTTATGCCGGAGTGCTGCCTTTGACGAATCGACTCACGCTGCGTATGCGGACAAATGGCGGAGACGACTCTTGCGGCAACGCTGGATTGGATTCAATACTCCTCCTCAATTCAATTCTGATGCCTAACACCGGTCCTTTTGGGCTCAACAGGAGCAGTGTCGTCAGCATCCGAATATTCGAGTAGCGGACAAGGCCACGAGTGCCCCAAGACGCGACAAAAGACTTGAACTTGTAACCTCAGCGAAAACAGCCAGCCCCCAAAATCATCCGGTTACAGAAACATCGACGCGAATAATTCGTTCCGATGCAACATTTGAAAATTCTGGTCATGCAGATTCGTCTGCGAGAATTTTTCGCTGTCGATCAGGACGACAAATGCCTCTCATGGATTTGCGGAAAATCAGATCATCACTCTAAAGACATGAAGCCTTCTGTTATGAACTTATTCCACCGGTTCGGTATGACAACGCTTATCACGGTGTTGATGTTCTGTTTTTCCGGGTGTGCAACAATCATCAGCGGGCGTAAGCACGAAGTCACCATCGACAACCGCGGGGGAGCAACCTACTTCAGCATACTCGACAGTAAGAATCAGGTTGTTCATTCCGGAGTCACGCCTCAACAAGTGACGCTCAAGTCGAGCACAGGCCCGTTCAGACCGGCAAAGTATCACGTTGTGTACGCCAGTCAGGAAGGCGCATTTCATCAGGACCTTGGCACACGCACAAACTGGTGGATCGCTGGAAATATTCTGGTTGGCGGAGTCCCTGGCATCGCGATCGACGCAGCGTCTGGCGCGATGTGGAAACTGCAGCCGTCGGTCACCGGACAGGTTCCGGCGAACCTTATTGTCACGAATCCCGCACAAGGGGCTGAGATGCTGGCGTCTGGATCAATGCATGAGCCTCAGAACGAAAACAGCAACAGTCGCTCGAACCGGATTCAACCAGCATCCTATGGCGCAACGAATGAAATGAACGAATAAACCCAGGTCATGCCTCAAGCTTCGAACCGAGTTTCGCGTCACGGAGCCCCCAGGAGCCTGGAGTTTGCAAACCACTGTCACGTCAGGAGGATTTGCTTCCCGAAGTTACTTCCCGTGGTAGCGGCACGGCGCAAGCCGTCCGGTGATGTGAAACCGGAGGGCTCGCGCCCTTCCGCTGCAATCAAAGAACGGAGACTATTTCGGAACTATTCCTAAGAAAACTTGCCAAGATCAGACGCTCGTCGCGCGCAACCAGCAGCACCGATGAAACCTGCGTCTCCGCCGAGTGATGCGTACTCAATCGTGATCTTGTCCGCGATCGTCGTGAATGTCCTCGCACGGAATTCCTGGTGAACACGGCGAAGGAACTCGCGTCCCACTTTGGTTTCGTTTCGCCCAAACGTCATTGCTCCGCCCAGCAAAACCATTGCGGGATCAATCACGTGAACCGCGGTTGTGATTGTCGCACCAAGGTAGCGAGCCATCTCCATGATCAGTTCCAGAGCCAGATGATCGCCTTTCTCTGCCTCTTCCGAAATCATCAGTGGTGTCAGATCCTTGATCGACGAGAGTCGCGACTGAACAGAGCTGACATCCCCGGCCTCCAGACGCTCACGAAATTTCTTGAGCAGGGCAGTCGCGCTCACGTAAGCTTCGGCTGTACCGTATTGGCCCGATGTACAAAGCCGCCCATTGTCCATTTCAAGAATCACATGGCCGAGCTCGGACCCATGAGAGTGTTCGCCTTCGATGATGTGATCATCCACGATGACACCACCACCAAGACCAGTCCCCAGCGTGTAGAACAAAAGACTTCTGGCATTCTTCGCTGTACCGGCCCAGTATTCACCATACGCTGCCGCATTGGCGTCGTTCTGGAGAATTGTGGGGCGGCCCAGTTCAGCCCCCACACGATCTCGAATAGGAAAATTCATCCAGCCTGGCAAATTTGGTGGATCCAGCAGCATGCCAGCGGGAATATCCATCGTTCCGGGCGTTGCCAAACCAACAGCGATGATATCCTTCAATTCTATTCCGGCAGCGGCAACAGCGTTGCGTCCCGCTTTCACAATTTGCTGAACGCCGTGGATGGGCCCCTGACTTGCTTCAGTGACAACACTTGTCGAAGACAGGACTTTGCCGTCGTTGTCGACGACTCCTGCTTTGACGTTTGTCCCGCCAAGATCGAGCCCCAGAAACAGTCGACGATCAGAAGTCCGAGTAGTCATTTAACGATCTGCCTGCCAGGGAAATTGCCCTTGCGCCACTTTGCCTATCGGCCAGTAAAAAAGGGTCGCTCATGTTATGAGCTTGCATGATAATACACACACCATGCGTGCATCACGTTGAGTCAGAAACTAGTGCTCGGTCAAGAAGAAGAATTCGGCCTGGAGGTAGTGGATCTTTCTAAAGATCCCGTTGCTAAATCTCTCGTGGCTGCAGAACCATCAGCAAGGTCCACTATCGGAAATTCAAATCTTGAAAAAGCACTAGATCAGCGATTTGATCAGCGACTGGAAAATCAGACACACGACAGCTCCGACAATCATCCAAATCAGCGAAGCAGTACTGAACACTTTTCGATCTCGCCATTTCAGAATACGTCCAAGAAATGGCTCGGTGTAAACAGAAACCGGATTGCCCAGCAGCGTAGCGCGAAGATCTTCGCTGAATTCGCTCATCTTTTGATAGCGATCTGCCGGGGCTCGTTGCAACGCCTTGACACAAATGGCGTTCAGCTCCGGCGACACCTTCTTTTTCGACGCAACCGCTGAAGGTATACGCACCGGGTCTTCCAGCAACTTCCTCTTGATCTCCTTGAAGTTTTTCCCGGACATGTAACTTTCGCCGGTCAGCACTTCAAACAGAATGATCCCCATGTTGTAAATATCGGTCCGTTCATCGACGTCACCGGTTTCCACGGCTTGTTCAGGGGACATGTAGAATGGAGTCCCCTGAACGTCACCTCGACCAGTCAGTCGGCCGGACATTGTCTGCTGTCCGCTACGAATCAGACGATCCACGTCATCGTTGTCGTCCATGTCCCAGACTTTTGCCAGACCCCAGTCGAGAACCATGATCTCGCCATAATCTCCGATCATGATATTCGCTGGCTTCATATCGCGATGCACAACACCTTGATTATGGGCGAATGCCAGGCATTGACTGCAATGAATCAATACGTTGACCAAACTGTCTACTGGGTATTTTTCCAGAGTCTCAGCATCGCCCTCTGCGATCTTGTCTAACACGTCGCTCAGGTCACGGCCTTTCAGCTTCTTCATGGTGAAGTAGGCGTTGCCTTCGGAATCGCGGCTGAGTTCGTAAACCGGAATCGTCGCAGGATGCGGAATTTGAGACGTAACACGGGCTTCGCGCAGAAATCGCTTTTGGTAAGTCTCAAGGTTCTGAAATTGTGGTTGCAGTGTTTTCATGACAACTGTGCGACCGAGATTTTCATCGACACAGGTACGAAGGATGGCTTCGCCTCCCTGTGTCAGTGGCTGAAAGTCGCGGTAACGCATGAAGCCGTTCTTGACGTGCCTCGGCAAGTCTCTGTCTGTATCTGAGAGTGTTATGTTTTCGCCCACGACAGTTTTCCCCTCGGCAACGACTACAATTTTCGGCCTTTTGCCTCTGAATTCCTTCCGGAAATGTAGCGAACCGGTTCAATCTGCCACAGTGCAACCAAGGAATTCTGCTGGATCGTTGCGAGTGGGCGTTCTTGGACGTATGCTTTTGCCGTCCAGGCCCTGGCCTGAATTTCACCACCCACTCGCACATTCGAGCCTGTCTCGCTGAGGACCTCGCATGGACGGCCCGCACAATTCGATTTCAACAAAAAAAGCCGCAGCCAATCGTTTTGGGCTGAGGTTTTTCTACGGCAGGGCATGTCTTGCCGCGTTCGCAATTGTCTGGAGCTCAGGCTTCGGAGCCGGACGGGCTTCCGCCGACGAGCCTTTTATTGCGTTCATTGAAGGATTAAGGGAAAGATCCTACTTTGACACTGCGATTGAGTACATTGATTCGATCCGCCAACGCAGCGACTTGCCTGAGGACGTCAGGACTTTGCTGGATCTTGAGCGTGGAATGACGCTCCAGCAAAAAGGCGCAGCTTCCCGAGTCCCTGAAGATCGTGAGCAGGCTTTTGTTGATTCGGAACAATCCCTGAGGAAATTCATTTCTGAAAATGGGCAACATCCGCAGGCTGCGCTTGCGAACTCTATGTTGGGGGAACTGTTGTTCGAGCGAGCGAAGTCGCTGATCTGGAAATCTGCGGAAGTCGAAGTGCCTGCGCAGAAACTTGAAATGCAGCAGGGTGCTCGGACGCTGATTGATCAGGCAAAGTCGATTTATCAGACCGCTCAGGATCAATATAAAATTCAATACGATTCCTTCCCGAAATTCATCGACGAGTCCAAAGACGAAGACGAATACCAGCGGCGACAGGAAGCAGAAGCCAAGTATCTGCGAGCTTGGTTCAATCTGGTGCGCTGCACGTACGAACGCGGCCAGACGTTTGAAAAAGGAACTGAGGAGCGGAAACAGACATTGATTCAGGCAGCGGATCTATTTGACAAGATCCATACGAGTCGCCGAACAAACCAGATCGGGTTGCATGCCCGACTGATGATGGGCAAGTGTTTCCAGGAACAAGATGACATCGGCCGCGCGCTGGGTATCTACAACGAGATGCTGGGGCACAAATCCGAAAACCCGGCGGTCGAAATCCTGAAAGGAATTGCTCAGCACTATCGCCTGATTTGCCTGAATGATCCTCAAAAGAACGATCACCAGCTTGTTATTCAGGAAGCAACCACCTGGATGCAGGGAAATCGACAGCTTTCAACAACGCAGTTTGGCCTTGGAATTCTTTGGGAAAAAGCGATTGCCGAAGAGAAACTTGGAGGCAACCGAGAGCTTCCGGAAAAAGAACGCGACGCAATTCTTCGCGCCGCGATGAATGATGCACAACAAGTCGGAAAGTATCCGGGAGCTTACAAAGATCCATCCACCGGCATGGTCCGGCGACTAAAGCTGGTTCTGGGTGAAAAAGACAAAGAACCTCGTGATTTCGCAACTGCTTTTGAGCGTGCTCGAGGAATGATTGCTCAAATTCAGCAGCTTAGTGACGAAGTCTCGCGTGCAGCGAACAACGACGAACGGGCTCAAAAGAAATCTGCGTTTGACAACCATCTCACGGAAGTTGGCCGTTTGCTTCAATTGTCGTTGGATCTGAAAGACAGTGACAGTGATGCCAAGGCGGTCGCTCAGGCCCGGTACCTGTTGAGCTTTGTGCTGCTTCGCCAGGGCAAGACACTGGATTCGATGATCCTGGCCTCCTACTGCATGGAGAACGACGCGAAGGCTGACCCCGATACCGCTTTGAATGCGACGGAAATTGCGATGGCTGCTGCGGTTGCGGCATGGAATGAAGCACCCGGTAAGGATCGAGATTTTGAGACTCGCACCTTGCGAGACGTCTGTCAGACAATTCTGGAACTGTATCCTCAATCGAGTCGCGGTGGCGAAGCTCGAATGCGTCTAGGCAGTGTTTATCGAACAATGAACGAACCACTGGAGGGTGCAAAGTGGTACCTTCAGGTTCCGGAAACTGACCCGCAATACGCTTCAGCCCGAATCAATGCGGGGCAGTCATATTGGACTGCATGGACACTGAAGGCTGCAATGGCGGCAGTTGACCCAGAAGGCCAGCAGACGCCACCTCAGGACATGCAAACGTGGAAATCAGAGGCGCGCAATCTGCTAACACAGGGAATTCAGCTTACTCGTCAAAAGCTTGGCGACATGGCACGCCCCAGCGACGAACTTGCTGCGGCGGAGGTTTCTCTTGCAAGTATTATGAATCTGGATGGTGATTTTGCGGGAACAATTGATCGCCTCACGAAGGGCGCAGAGAACTCTGTTGTGTCAGCCGTTGAAGTCGCCGATGGTGCAACTCGCCCTGAGGAAGGAATCCAGAGTAAGTCATTCGCTGGCCTGACTTACCGTTTGCTGCTGAGAGCTTTTGTAGGTACTCAGCAAATCGATCAGGCCCTGCAGACGATGACGAAACTGGAAAAAGTTGGCGGTGAAGACATTCTTGCGGCTTATACGCAACTGGGAATTGAACTTCAGGAAGAATTGAAGCGTCTGAAACTTTCGGGTGAGAATGAACGTCTGGCTCAGGTCAGAGAATCGTTTGAGAAGTTTTTGCAAAAGGTTTACGAGTCGCGAAACAAGAGCGATTACAACTCATTGCTCTGGATTGGTGAAACATATTATGGCCTTGGTCAGGGTGTCTCAGGCGACTCGATCAGTGCCGAGGGCTACTTTGCGAAGGCGGGAGATGCGTACTCGGAAATCCTTTCCGGCGGATTAGCAACGCCTGACAACAAAAATGCTGTCCAACTCCGGCTGGCACGTTGCCGACGCCAGCAGAAACAGTTCGAGGAAGCATTGAAGATTGTCGAAGAGATCCTTGGGCAAAATGCAATGACTCTGGATGCTCAGTTCGAAGCAGCCCATATCCTGACAGACTGGGGTGCCGAGAATGACCCCTCCAAATTTCCAGAAGCACTTCAGGGCAAGAAGGGTCCGGATGGAAAGCCAACGACGGTCTGGGGATGGTCTCAACTCTCTCGCCGACTTCAGCAGATTTCTGCAAAGGACCCTTCGGGGGAATTACGTTCTCGCTTCGTTGATTCACGATACGAACTCAGCAATTGCCGTCGGCGTTTTGCGTCAGCCTCAGAGGCAGATGCCGATAAGCAACGAAAGTCAGCGTTGGCTGAGATCACGAGTTTTGTTCAGGCAGTTCGAGATCTCGACGATGTTTCCTTCGCAAGATTTGATCGACTCTACCAGGATTTGCAGGCGGACCTGGGCCAGGCTCCAACCCCGCTGGATCGCAATGTCATTGCCGCAGAACCGCTTGAACCACCACCGATTGCGTCTGTTCCAGAAAACAGCAATCCAACAACTCCACAGAACACCACCGCAACAGCTTCAGCCACAGAGGCTGAAGGTGGCGGCATTTTACTTCCTGTCCTTGGAGTAAGTTTGTGTGTTGCACTAGCCGGCGGATTTTTCGTCTTTCTACGAAAACCGAGGCATAAAGTTCGAATTCCAGGCCCTTCAGCGGCTCCGAAATTCAACAGCCTGAGTGTTGCATCGGACGCAAACCCGGGGATTCCAGGCGGACTCAGTTTTGATGTCCCTGCGGAGCCAGACTTCGCGGCGTTGTCTGGAATTGGTGGTGGCGGTCGAAAGGTTGCAGCCGCACCAAGGCCCGCCACAAAACCCGCCACACGTCCGGCTTCCGCCGATGCCGTACAGAAGTCACCATCGGCTACTGGCGTTCCTGCACCAAGACCAAAGCCTGCACCACCAGCTGGTGATACGCCAGCAAGACGGCCAGCGCCGATGAGTTCTCCAGCAGAAACACCCGCCGCGGGCGAAGCGAAGGAAACTGCGCCTAAGCCACGCCTTCGACCACCAGCGGCCGAAGGATCATTGCCTGCCGGAGCAACCGCCCCCCAAAAAACAACGGCTCCAAAGCCGCTGGCTCCGAAGCCGACAGCCCCAAGGACAACGGAAGGTGAAGTTTCTGCTGCCAGCACAACGCCACGACCAACGGCTCCAAAACAAGCACCGGTCGGCGGAACTCCCCAGGCAGTGAAACCTGCCGCAGCGAACCCCGAATCCCCAAAGCCGGCTGTCCCCAAACCGCCCGTTGATGGAGCCCAGCCGACTCAAAAGCCAGCAGCTCAGAAAGCACCAGCACCACGGCCAGTTGCACCTAAACCGGCGGGCGAAACCAATTCTGAAGAGCGACCAGCCACTCGCCCCTCGACGGAACCGCCTGCACCGCAAAAACGACCAAAGCCCCCTGAAACAAAACCACCGGAACCGGGGCAGTAGTTTTCTGAACGAAATTTTCAGCTCGGTAATTTTTGCTTCCAGAGCCTGTTCATTTAGCGTTTATTAGTCCTATCAACGACGAATTGCTCCTTGACGATCGTCTTAAGCTCCTTCGGGAAGTCTCTCTATGATGATTCAAACCAGACTTATCTCACGATCCTTCAGCATCGCATTCTGCGTCGCACTTGGAATGATCGGCACCTTGCCAGCCGCCGACCAGCTGACTCGCCGCAGTGACCGTGTCACCTTTCGCGGTGAAATGACGACCATGACCATAAGCGCCGTCACGATCAAGCTGGCAAACGGCCAGACGGAAGAAGTACCGGTTAGCGATATTTTTGGCATCAAGTTTGACATGGAGCCACCCACGCTGACGCAGGCTCAATCCAATGAACGAAGTGGTTCTTTGGATGCTGCACTGGAAAAATACAAGCAGGTCCAGACGGAATATGGCGGTGATGACAAGCGACTCATAATTGACGTGAAATTTCTAGTTGCACGAACGCTGGTAAAGTCGGCATTGGCAAACCCTGCCGCCGTCGCTGACGCAAAGAAAGCCATTAGCGGGTTTCGAGCGGAGAACAAAACGAACTTTCGTTATCTGGAAGCCACTTTGCTGGAAGCACAATTGACTTCGCTTGATCCGGCAGGAAAAGCGGCAGCAGAGTCACTTCTGAAAGAAGTCCAGTCTGCGTCCGTCAAAGGATTTCAGCTTCAAGCTGGCGTTCAACTCGGACGATTACTCCTTGCTGGAAATGATTCTTCCGGTGCCCTGGAAGCCTTTGAACAGGTAATTTCTTCGAGTAGCAGTGATCCGGCAGCGACTTCAGCTTTGTTTGACGGCATGTTGGGAAAAGCCCAGTGCCAGCAAAAGCAAGGGCAAGTTGAAGAGGCAATTGCCACATTGAACGAAGTGATCAGCAAAGCATCGGAAACAGAAACGCAAACATTGGCGGAAGCCTGGGTGCTGAAGGGTGACTGCCAAAGGAGCAAAAACCTTCCAAAAGACGCCCTTTGGTCTTATCTTCATGTGGACGTACTGTATGCCTCAGAACCAGCAGCTCACTCCGAAGCGCTGTTTCGGCTCGCCGCACTGTGGGCTCCGGCAGGGCACCAGGACCGCGCGGACGAGGCAATGGCTCGACTAACATCCAGGTACCCCAATAGCAGTTGGGCCAAGCAGTCACCCACGGCGGCCCCCTGATTCCAGATTCTGTGTAAAACTGTCCTTTCGCCAAGGGTGACGAAAGGTCATTAACTCACTACAGTCCCCAATCCTCAGATTCCTGACTTTTCTCAACTGGCGAGTCCGCCCTAATGAGGTCAACTCGGAGATCCTTCGAAATGCGTAATGTCTCTGATTCAGCTGTTCGATTTGGCGGACGAAAGTCTGCTCTGTTTCTGATGCTGACAATTGCTGCGGCAATCTTCCTGCCTCTCATCAGTCAGTCCCAGGCTCTCCTGGCTCAGGACGAAGGCGCTCCTGCGGCCGACGCAGCGGCTGATCCAGGTGCCGCGGCCTCTGCACCTGGTGCTGCTGCAGCAACTCCAGCCCCCGCACAGTCACGAAGCTTTCTGTCCTACATTGCCCGCGCATTGGGATGGTTCTGGGGACCAGCATTCCTCTTACTCTCTTTCATCCTTGTCGCTCTGATCATGATGAACATGCTTCAGGTGCGAAGAGATGTCCTTCTGCCGACTCAGTTTGTTGAAGAGTTTGAGCAGAAGCTTAACGCGAAGGATTTCCAGGCAGCGTACGAGTTTGCTCGTGGCGACGAATCTTTCGTGGCCAGAGTTCTGTCTGCAGGCATGGGACGACTGAGCCGCGGCTATTCTGAAGCCGTTGAAGGAATGCAGGAAGCTGGCGAAGACGAAAACATGCAATTGGAACATCGCCTTAGCTACGTCGCTTTGATCGGTTCAATCGCACCAATGATGGGGCTGATGGGAACCGTTCAAGGTATGATCTCCAGCTTCGACAAAATCGCAATGTCTGCCGTTTCTCCAAAGCCATCCGAACTTGCTGACGGAATTTCAACCGCACTTGTCACGACACTGATCGGCCTGATGCTGGCAATCCCTGCGATGGTGTTTCACAGCATTCTTAAGAATCGAATTCAGCGACTCGTGCTGGAAATTGGTATGGTGAGCGAAGGTTTGATGGGGCGATTTGCGGCTGTTGGAAAGCAGAAGACTCCCTAAGGCATAAATTTTGAATTATCCTCTGAGTAATGCCTTCTGGAACGTCTGAACTTTTCCTCCAGTCTGGCATTTTGGTTCTGCATCCGCTTCGGAATATTCTTCGATGAAGATTAAGCCAACGAACGCAAGTGTGCCCGAGATCGACATGACCCCCATGATCGACATCGTGTTTCAGTTGATTACGTTCTTTATGGTCATTAATAACTTCGACCAAAACGAAGCTGATGAACGCGTAACTCTTCCGCGTGACCAGCTTGCTAAGCCGCCTGCGGTTCAACGAAAGAACGCCTTTACGCTGAATTTTGGCTTTGAACGAGATCTTAAAGGCGTCATCACCGACCCCACGCCTTACCTGTTCTTTGGCGACGAAAGAGTTATGGTGCAGCAGGTTCGACCTCGCCTGCAGCAAGAGTCTCAGTTTTACCAAACGATCGGCACAAAGCTTGATGAAGTCACCGTGGAAATCCGTGCTGATGCGGAAGTTCAATCGGGGATGATTCAGGAGTTGATTCAGATGTGCCAGGAAGAGGGGATCTCGTTTCAGCGATTCGCCCTGAAAGCAACACAAAAATCAGTTCCATAGTTGTCTGTGCTGAGAAGACCGGCTGGACCTGCCCTGAGTCACTGTTCGAGTTGTTCAAATGAAACTTAGAAATCGAGTCACAACGGGAAAGATTGTTGTGGATATGACGCCGATGATCGACGTCGTATTCCAGCTGCTGATCTTCTTCATGTGTACACTGAAGGTCATTGAGCCCGAAGGTGATTTTGATATCAGTATGCCACTGGGGGCTCCGAAAGAATCTTCTTCTTCCGATCCCGAACTGCCTCCATTCACGGTGCGGCTTGAGGCTGATGCCACTGGTGAGCTGAATGCCTTGTACTTCAACGGAGCCAATCTTGGCGGCGGTGACCAGGCATTCGCAAAGCTGAATTCTGAAGTGTTCCGCGCAATCACGGCGCTGGCAGCCATTGGTCCTGATCAGCAGGAAAAGCAGGAGGTTGAAATCGATCCGGACTACAACCTGCATTATAAGTTCATTATTAACGCTATTGGTTCCTGCTCGGGCAGACTTGGGCAGAATGGAGTTCCCGTGCGATACATCAGCAAGATTAAGTTCGCGCCTCGCCGTGAGCCGTGATCACAAACCTCAGGTCTTTGTTGATCGTGTGATTTTTTTGCGAAATTGCTCCAGGAGCCCGGCGATCATATGCCGGGCTCATTTCATTGATACCGAGATACCGACAAAGAGGCGATCTGTGTCTGAAGAAGCGACTCCGGATTCACCCTGTATGGTTTTGTTTTCGTCTGACCTGATGCTGATCAGTTCAACCGGTGGAGCAGCACGAGCCGCAGGGCTGAAATTCTCTTCGATCTCCAGATTAGCAGACCTGGCTGAGAAGGTTGCTGATGGAAAATCCATTTTGTGCCTTGATCTTTCTTCGGCGGAAGGCGACCCATCCATGGTCGCACAAGTCATCCCAACACGCACGCTGGCTTGTTCTATTGCTTTTGGGCCCCACGTTCATACCGCCAAACTGGAGCTCGCCCGTCGCGCGGGATTTGCGAGTGTCGTGAGTCGTGGACAGTTTGTCGCAAAGATCCATGAGGAGATCGCAAAGGCTTTGAGCACCCTGAAAAGTGCATCTGTTTGACTATGGAATCAATCGGCCGGCGTTCTGCTCCAGGTAACGCTGCCAGCGGCGAACAGCATCTCTGCGCCGCGACGCTTCGCCATCCGGATGAAAGCCCTTCCGATCATTTGTGATCTGTTCCATTCGATAAATGGCCAGAGTTCGCGTTGCCAGGCGGTCGCTGTTTAACATCGCCAGCAAGTCGGCTGCAACAGCCGGATCACCGGCCTGTGATTCTGTCAGCCCCTGAATAAGCTGCAGGATGATTTCTGCTTCCGCCTTTGGCAGACGAGTTTCCAGGCTTCGGAGAATCGCCTGCTGGGCTGTTTTCGAATTGTTGGCGATAGATCCAAGCCCATCGATAGCAGCACGATGAATCGTTTCATCTCGAATCTCAAAAAGAATCGACATCAATCGATCTGCATCACGTGTCAACGCAAGGACCTGAACAGCCAACAGGCCAACCTGAGGATTACGATCATCAAGGAGAGGCAGTACGCTGTCGCCTGGTTCGGCAGGCTTCGACAATGCCTCCAGGAGGCGCAGATTCTGTTTCGTCGTTTCCGGAGCGACTTCAACATTCGAACCAAGCCACCATTTGGGCATTGCCGCGAGTGAATCGACCTGGTCCACATTGAAAGAACCAATGTCTTTCATGCCCAGCACCACCCACGTTGCCCTCTGACCCTTCGCCAAAGTTATCGGTTCTTCATTTCCCGGAAGTTTCAAAGCCATCGATCCATCCGACACATAAACACTGACAACAAGATCAGAATCCAGCAGCATTGGAAAAGCAGGATCCTCGTCCTCGATGGCATTTGGCGGCGTGCCTTCTGCCGCAGCAATGGGCGTCGCCTCAATAGCCACCCGTGATTCTTGATTCAGCATGACCAGATCGGCCGTTTGAAAGCCCACACCAAGCACAAAAACTGGTGGATGTTCATTATCCCATGGCAGGCTTCGGTCAACACCCAATTTCAGTCGGCCGGTCAAAAGATCCAGGCCTCCGTTTGCACCATTCTGAAACCGAACAAGACAAGGCCCCAGTAAATCCGCCGCATAACCCATGGAGCTTGTCGTCATCAACAGCGGAAAGCGTTCTGTGACACCGAACCAGCTCTCTCTGATAATCGGGCCACAGTTAACAGTGTTGGGAGCGGGCTGGATCAACTCAGCTCCTGGAAGCTGCGCAAATGTCAGCCATCGATTTTTGTTTTGGTCCAGAACCAAAACACTTCGACTATCCGCCTGAAGAAAATAGTCGGCTGGCACTGCAACATCAACATCCAGGGCAGGAACAGAATCTGCTATGGGCTCAACATTATTTGCCATGACTTCTTTGGACGGCTCAGAGCCAGCAGGCCCATTTTCTGCTTTTGAAACGGACGCATCCGGCAATGCGGCCGACGCGGGCGATTTACTTTCAGCGGGCGCCGCATTATTCATTGCGAGCGCCGTCGATGCATTATCAGCCGGGGCAGCATTTGAAACCTCAGCTGACAACGGATTACCGTCCTGCTGGGCACCACCAACCACTGCGTTTTCATCTGGAGCTAGTGGATTCTCCACAGCCGGCTCCTTCTGCGCTGGCTGCTCATCTGGTTTCCCGTTGACCGCGGGCTCACCGCCGTCCTGAGAGGCAATATCGTCTGTCGATTTTGGTCCGAACAAGGTCGAATCCGAAAGAGTTACAGCGAGCCAGGCGAGGCCAAGAACCGCCGCAATGATCACAGGTGTTCTCTTCGATGGCACATTCCGCGGCGTCAGTGGCTTCCACTGCTTAACCGTTTCTGCGCTGGGACGCGCGGCGGATGCCACGCCCCCAACGGCACGCACAACGTCTGTTTTTCCGGTGGGATCAAGTCCATAAAGTCGATCGCGAAGTCTTGGCTCGACAGTAACCGGATCGCGCAGCAGGCCGAGGATTTCATGAGCGGCAGCGACTTCCGCCAGCATCACATCCGACGACAGAATTTCTCTCTCGACCCGTGCAACCAGTTCGGGCGTTAACTGATCATCCAGATACTCTGCGATCAGATTCGGTTCGACCAGGGGCTGCGACTTGTCCGGAGCAGCCAGTCTCCGCCGCCGTTTGACTTCACGAATGCGTTCCACAAGATCGGTGGCGAATGGACTATTGGCAATCTTTTGCCCGATCTCTCTGGCATTTGATGGAGGTAAACGATCATCCAGATAGGCCAACAGCGTTCGCAGTGTGAGTCGCATCAGAGTCCCTTTCAAATTCGAGGTATCTCTTTAGTGCGACTTGAACGCTGCGTTCGTACAAGAAAACCTCAAAAATCTCCTGGCACAACGAAACTGGCATTTTTCTATCGGTGTTTACCTGTTCTTAAGCACCGACTGCAACATGCCCATCCAGGTGAATTCAGACGCTGTCGCATCAATTTTCAGTCCAGCCGCTTCCGCTGCGGCGGCTGTCACCGGACTGATCGCAACCACACGCGATTTCAACTCCGCCGGAGAGATTTCCGAAACGGCCAGAAGTTCTGCGAATCGGCGAGCAATGGACGGACTACTAAGTCCAACCCAATGCAGATCACCAGACTTCAACCGAAGCACCGTTTCGTCGGGCAGGACATCTACGTCACGATTCTCGTAAACAACGAGCTGTTTCAATGGAACGCCAGCCTCGCGCAAAACTGTGGGAAGCACATCGCGCCCTCGACTGGCTCGAAGCCAAAGTGCCGATTGTCCGACAGCCCTTTCTGCGAGTGCTGCCCCAAGTGCTTCAGCACGAAATTCTGATGGAATAAGGTCCGCGCGGATTCCAAAGTTCTCCAGTCGCTTTGCTGTTGATGTTCCAATCGCCGCGATGCTGGCCGCGTGAAGTGATCGAGCATCCATACCAGCATTCCGCAGATGGCGAAAGAACTCCGAAACCCCATTGACGCTGGTGAAAATCAGCCAACCAAAATCAGAAATCCTGCGCAGCGTTTCGTGAATCTCCGGAACCAGGGAATCAGCGACGGAGCTGACCTCGATCAAAGGCATGATTACGGGCTCACCACCCATTCTGATAATCTGCTCCGCAATATCGTCTGCCTGCTCCTCGGGACGTGTGATGCCGATGGACAGACCGAACAATGGTAATTGTTCAAACCACGACAGTTCAGATCGCTGGGAAACACATTCACCCACAACGATCAAAGAGGGAGGCCTCAGCTTTCTTGCCGCCGCAAGTAACGGAATCGTCTCCAGAGTGCCTTCAACCACTTGCTGGGATGGCAGTGAAGCCTGGCAAACAACGGCCGCAGGAGTCGACGCAGGAAGACCGGCTGCCACGAGTTGACTGCAAATTTCTGCAAGGCGTCCGAGTCCCATATAGAAAACAAGAGTCCCCGGAAAACGCGCCAAGACATGATAGTCAAGTCGGCCAACTTCCCTGGTTGGGTCTTCATGACCGGTTACAAACGCAACAGCCGAAGAGATGTCTCGGTGCGTAAAGGAGAAGCCGGCATATTCGCCCGCACCCGTGGCTGCGGTGACTCCGGGAATCACCTCGAATGGAATTCCTGCCGCATGCAAAGCAGCCGCTTCTTCACTTCCGCGACCAAAGATGTAGGGGTCACCACCTTTTAGTCGGACAACGATCTGGCCACGTTTTGCTTCTGCAATCAGCCGTTCATTAATTTCGTGTTGCGGCACTATAGCGCCGCCATCACGCCGTGCTCGAGCGGTTCGTTCGCATTTGCCTTTCGTATGCCTCAGAAGCAGCGGATTCACAAGTCCGTCGTAGAGCACCACATCTGCCTCCGCAAGACAATTGGCCCCGCGCAGTGTCAACAGCCCCGGATCGCCCGGACCGGCACCAACAAGGTACACTTTTCCGCGCGACGGATCTGCTGGCTGATTGTTGCTGTCATCTCGAAATGAATTCACGGAACCTGGCTGACTTCTGGAAGGCATCGACTGGCAATCACTCTGCAACGGGACTTGAATACGTGCTTTCGATCATGTTAATCAATCTACAGCCTCAAAACATCCATCAGAAATTGTGGATATCCCATCAACGTTTCACCGAACTGGTGAATCCACGAGCAGTGCCGAAAAAGAAAGAAACCAAATGTCGTCTGTGAAACCAGTTGCGATTATCACTGGAGGAGGAACCGGAGTCGGGCGTGCTACGTCATTGGCACTGGCTCGGCTTGGCTACAACATTGTTGTTAACTACTCGCGATCTCAGGCAGATGCCGAAACGACGGTTCGAGATATTCAGGAGCTCGGGACGCAGGGAATTGCGATTCAGGGAGATGTTGCAGACGACGCATCGTGTCGTTCCATGATCGCTGTTACCGTGAAGACATTTGGGCGAGTGGATGTGCTCGTCAATTGTGCTGGCATAACAGAGTTCATTCCTTTTCATGATCTCGATGCGGTGACCGACGAAGCCTGGGAACGCCTTTACAAGGTCAACGTCGTTGGAGCGTTCCATTGTGCACGAGCTGTCCGGGAGCCGATGCTCGCGGCCGGCGGCGGAATCATCATTAACATCTCCAGTGTTGCTGCTCAATTGGGGCAGGGGAGTTCAATCCCTTATTGCTGCACGAAAGCCGCTCTGGACAATCTGACTGTTTCTCTTGCAAGAACGCTGGCGCCGCAGATTCGTGTGAATGGAATCGCGCCAGGTTTTATCGAAGGCCGCTGGACTCAGGGAGGGCTGGGATCGAAATACGAGAGTATCAAACAAGCCTATCAAACAACCCTTCCTCTTGGTCGAGTTTGTCAGCCCGAAGACATCGCTGATGGAGTTGTCAGTCTGATTACTGGCAGCAAGCTTGTGACGGGGCAGACTCTGACCGTCGATGCAGGAATGATGATCTCTGGTTTTCAGGTCAAATTTGACTGATCATTGTACGAACGCGAGAGTTTGAATCGCTGGCATGCGGTGACCTGCTTTACGACGGCCTCAACTGCACATAACATCTCAAAGTTCCACGAGGGTACTGTAAGATCAACAGGGCCATTCTGGATTCTCCGAATCTACTTGAAAGGAAAACGAAACAATGCGTCCAATGAATTCACTCGGACTGCTGACTTTGATGGCAACATTTGCCATGGCAAGTGCAAGCTCCATTGCAATCGGGGCAGACGATTACACTTACGACCTTGTTCATTCGTCCGTGAGCTTCAAGGCACGACACCTCGACATCAGCTGGATTCACGGCCGATTCAATGAGGTTGATGGAAAGTTCTCAATCGACCGACAGGATCCATCCAAATCCACGTTCGAATTGACGATTAAGGCAGAAAGTGTCGACACCGCGAATCCGGCGAGAGACGAGCATTTGCGTCAGCCGGATTACTTTGACACGAAACAGTTTCCGACCATCGAATTCAAGAGTACGGCTGTCAAGGCAATTGAAGGCGGTTACGAAGTCGTTGGCGACTTCAAGATGCACGGCACCACAAAATCCATCACGATTGTATTGATGGGCGGCCGCGAGATTGACACGAAAGGCGTAAAGCGAATTGGCCTTTCGACGGAACTTAAGCTGAAGCGCAGCGACTATGGATTTGACCCAAAGGCCATCGGCGCGATCGGCGATGAAGCGATCATTATTATTGACTGCGAAGGGATGCGAAAATAACGGATGCCTGATCCGATCGAATTTGTCATCGCGTCTGTGGTCAGCACGTTCACTAGTTTCGTGTGCGTGCTGATTCTTCGATATTTTCTTCCGAAGTGGGCTCATCGGTTCTCCGCCACCACCTGTGTCGGCGCGGTGACGGCGGGTTTGATTGCTGGATATTACCTGCTGAATTTCTCGTTGCCCTGGCCTCCAGGGGATTCCCTGGGTCGCTTTCTGCTAATTCTGTTGCCCGCAGTTGTGGCCCTGGAATTGTCGCCCGGGCTGTTTGGCCGAAGCGAAAAATTTATTTGGTCGCTTCGTTTTCTCCTGTGCGCATCGGCAGCCAGAATTCTGCTTCACGGTTCTGTGTACCTGAGCGATGAAGCCAGCAACCATGCGGACGCGTGGTCCGTTCTGCAACAAGCCGGATTTATGATCGGCAGCACTGCTTTGCTGTTTGCAGTTTGGTTTTCATTTGTGCGGCTCTCAAAAAAGTCGGAGCCCTGCAGTATCGTCTTTAGTTTTGCCATGGCAATTCAGTGCGCTGGGTTGGCCACAATGCTGGCTGGCTATATTAAAGGCGGAACTGCTGCGATCCCTTTTGCTGGCACTCTCGCTGGTACAGCAATCGCTGTGATCATGAAAAAGTCGCGCCGACTTGAGTTTGATCGAGAAAAGCTGGATGGCGTGATCGGCCTTGGGGTTATCTCACTTTTCAGTCTTCTGACCGTTGGGCGGTTCTTTGGAAACATCTCCAGTTGGTGTGCCATATTCATATTTCTTGCACCTTTGGGCTGCTTCGTCACTAATCTTTCATTCGTCAAAAATCTCCATTCGTGGCAGATTATTGTCCTCCGACTGATCCTCGTGTCGATGCCTCTGGCGGCAATCCAGTATCTCGCGAAACAGGAATTCGATCAAAAAATGGGGCCGCTGTTGATGACCGTGTCTCGCGCCGACGCGATTTCAGTCTTTTAGGTAAGGCTAACAACAATGCGAACGAACGCGGTTTTTCTTTATCCGCAAGGTGTAAAACGGGCCACCTCTTTCTGATATTTCCATGGTTACCATCGATCGACTAAAAATCGCCTCATGAGTAACGCATCAGGCCCCCTCAATATGTCATCGCTTCCGCTCACTCCATTTGAGGAGTATATGCTTTGCGATGATCGACCAGAGTATCCCATGACCGGTTTTTTCCGGCTGCGATTCTCTGGAATGCTGGACCGTGAATGGGTAGAAGCCGCGATACAAAAAGCAATCGCCCGGCACCCAATCCTGCGATCCACCGTCAGTAAGAACGCTGGCCGTACACATTCCTGGATTGAATGTTGCGCGAGTCAGATAAAACCAGACCATTGGGTTGCCGACTCCATAAACGACTATCCGCCAGCATCTTATTTCGACCTGAAGGAATCAATCGGAACGCGGATTTGGCTTGTTGAACGCGAAGCTGTCCACGATATTGTTATACAGGTACACCATGCCTGCAGCGACGCATTGGGACTGTGTCAGCTGATCGAAGATTTTCTGCTGGCCTATGCCCAAGAAGCCGGCGAACTTAATGATGCTCCATGGGAGCCGCTCAACAATGATTGTCTGTCGAGCCGAAATTGCTTTGGAATAACGATTGGAAAATTTCTCAGAATGCTGCCTGGCCTCACGCTGGGCCTGCACGTTGTCTTCAAGTTCTTTTGTCGAAAAGCTCAGCCACTTGCTCCTCGCTTTGGCGGTAATCCTGGCAAGAAAGTCGCCGCGGTATTTCCATCTCCACAGACGTTTGATTTTGATTCTGAGGAAACGTCTGAAATCAGAGCGGTTGCCAGGAGATACGGCGTCACTGTCAACGATCTGCTTGCACGCGATCTTATGCTGGCAATCCATTCGTGGAGAACAGCTCATGGCCTGGCAAACGCTGACGATTGGATACGTTTTTTTGTCCCTGTGAATCAACGCAGCAAGGATGATTCTTTGCGATCAGCATCCAACATTATGAGTGCAGTGTTTCTGGAGAGAACGCCGCGACAAATGTCCGATCCGGAAAATCTTCTGAACTCAATTCACCGTGAAATGAATGCCATCAAACGCTCGAAGTTGGGATTCTTGTTTACCGCTGCCACAATGGGTCTCAACCGACTTCCTCGATTCCGAAAATACGTTCTTTATCGTGACGAGTGTGCATCAACCTGTGTATTTTCAAACATCGGAGTCATCCTGAGCCGCACGCCTCTGCCGCGCCGGGATGAAAAAATCGTCATGGGCGACATTGTTCTCGAAGGCATAGATTTTATTGCGCCGCTGCGTCCACAAACAGCAGCGGCATTTTGCGTCTATACATATGCCGGGCGATTATCGGTCAATCTCCATTTCGACACGACAGCAATTTCCAATTGTCAGGCCGACCAGCTGCTGGGAATTCTTGTCGAACAGATACGCACTTCTGTGAGAAGAAAGCAGGCCCATCACGCAACTGTCGCGGTCCCTCAGAACCAGCCTGGTTGAACAAACACCATTGGCAGCACAAAGAGAACGTCGCTCCATAAGCCGCAGGCGTTTGAATGTCCCATTGCTCACCAGGTCTGCCAACACAACAAACAATATTCGGTGTGTATTGTCGCCACGCCTACTATCACCACGCCTATTGTCACCACAAGGGAAGCCTGTTCGGCTTTGACCAGCGAATTCGCGCGAGCAACACATCGCCTTTGTAACCATTTCGCGGCATCCATTCACCGACCGTCACCCACGACTCATCCGCACTGGCGTTCGTCACATGAAAGTTTCCCATCAGAGCCACCTGATCGGGGGCATTCACCCCATCACCCACCAGCGGAAGTACGACTTGTTCCGTAGACCTGATCAGGCAGCGTTTTTCCACATCAACCTGCGCGACCCACAGCGGTGATCGCCAGCGCATGACGTTCGCATTGGATGCATCTCTACGCGTGTAGACCAGAAACAACCCATCACTGTGCGTCAGCCAGTGCTGCTGAGTCGTCGACATTTCCAGTGCAGTCCCGTCTTCCCATGCCCACGGTTTCTTTGTTGCCCAGTTCAGTCCGTCGTCGCTGAAACTCACGTACCCGCGATTATCCTCAGCCCGCATCGTCATCCAGAACGAACCACCAAACTGAGTGACGCTGGGTTCCAAAAGACCGCGGCCCTTTGGATTATGGATGGCTTCGCCAACTTCCTTGACCGTTAGACGCTCGCCATCGTATGCGGCATGGACACCAGCCACCATTCGATTGTTCTCCTGCGGACCAAATGTGAACGACATCTGCACGTCCCCGTTTGGAAGGACGACTCTCTGTCCACAATTATTGGAATAGATGTGTGCCCCGCGAGGATCGTCCCACTCTAAAATCCTGCGCGGTGACCAGGTTCCATCTGACGCTCGCGTGACATAAACCGGATAGCGAGAAAGCTGCTCGTCTCGGGCAAAGTACTCGCCTTTGTAAAACACAATGTGCCCCAGAGCAATGACGGTGTTCGTCTGAGGATGATACTGCGGAGTCACGTCGCAGACCGCTGCTGTCAGATTGTCTTCACGCCCGACAATCGGATCTCGCCCAAGTGCTGCGATCGGCTCCGGCACGCTCCAGGTTTTCCCAAGATTATCAGACGTCGACCAGTGCACCTGTCCGAAATAATCGGATCCACCGATCTCCTGAAGATTCATGATCGCGATCGGATTGCCGTCGTTTCCGGGAATCATGCAGGCCCGAGGATGAAACCACGTTTTGCCTTTCCCATCTCGATTGGTCCAGAGTGTCTCTTTGGAAATTGATGCGATCAGCGGCGGCGTCTTCTCCGGAGAAGCAAGAACGGCCATCAGTCGATCTGCGATGCGACGGTGTCCCATGGCATTCGGATGCATACCGTCACTCAGAAGATCGGACAAGATGTTCGCTCCGTCATTTCCAGACTCTTCGAACAGAGCATAGACATCGACGAACTCCACGTCCTCCTGCCGAGCGAGGATTCGCACGTTCTGAGCGTACTGCTTCAGCAAGACATTGAAACCGTCGACGGCACTCGGATCGTAGGGCGGCTTACCGTAGAGTTTTCTCAATGGATCCGTCCAGGACATCGGATTCGGGGTCATCAGCACAACGCGAATTTTTCGATCCCTGAGCGTATGCACAAAGTGTCGCAAGTTTTCGATGTACGTTGCGACCGCAACGCGTGGCTCATTTGAAGGAGGGTCTTTCCAGACATCAACAGCGGCATCATTGATGCCGAACTGAATGACCACGACATCTGGTTCATTGGCAAGCACATCTTTTTCGAAGCGAACGCGCGCCTGATCCGTATTGTTGCCACCAATTCCTGAGTTGATAACTCGCACCGGCTGGCCGCGTTGCGGCAATTCCTCCTCAAGAAGACTCGCATAGATTCGCAGCGATCCACGCGGCGCCGTGGTCGAATCACCAAACGTCACGATTGTCAGCGACTCATCCGCAACCAGTGTCGATTCGGACGCCAGCAGCAGAAACACTACGCAGAGGAGATTTCTAAAACGTATCATCGGATGGCCCTTGTTATTTTTCCTGCGGTACGATTCTCGCTACGTCATTCGCTTTAATTCTGACACGAAGTCCGCCCTGCATCGTTGTAATCCACAATTCCCCAGCTCTGGGTTCAAAGACGTACGGATAGGAGACCCATCGCGCGCTGCCTTTGGCTGTTGTGTTCTGTCGATGGGCAATTACCATTGCCGTCGACCAGGTTTCCCCATCATCATCAGACAGCGCCAGAGACAATTCTTCTCGAAAATTACTGACCGGTGTCGCGGACCATAAGTTATCACCGCCGCTAAGCGGCCACTCTAATTTTCCATCAGGAAAAGGGCGGTTCCAGGCAAGCAATAGTTTTCCGTTGCTTAATCTTTTCAAAAGTCCTGGCGCACTACTCGCGGAAATTCCGGACGGCTGAATGATGCGCCAGAATCGCCCTCCATCATGAGAATAGGCTGACCAGAATTCGCCCCAGTTCGTGCGAATCAGCATCCAGATCCGCCCATCTTTTAATTCAACCAGCGTCGGCTCTGTTACGCCGCCATGGTGTCCCGCGCCACCCAGATCAATCAGATTGCTGGCCGTCCACGACTTACCATCATCTGTTGAAGAATATGTCAGTACGGCATGGCGACCGGGATCATGTTGCATTTTCATCGACGTAAAAATTATTCGACCATCGCTGGTTTGCAGAATATCACGGACGGCTCCGGTCCATTCATCATGCAGTTTGGCCACGTCGTGCCATGTTACACCATCGTCCAGACTTCGCATCACATACGTAGGCAATCGAGCGACTGGAGCATCACCCAACTGATCACTCCAGGTCCAATGACGCTCGCGCAAATTCATAAATGCGGCAATGATCACACCATCGCGAGTACGCAGTAAAGCACGTTCATTGCTGACTTCTATGTTCTGCGATTCAGAAAACAAGGGACGCCCGGCTGACCAGGTTTTGCCTTCGTCATGGCTTACATAACTCGCTTTCGAGTCAATCGTCAGAATTCCACCGTCGCGGGTGCTGACGAAAGGTCCTTGCATTTCAGTCGGTAAACGGGCTGCTCGCGGATCAATCCAAAGGCCATCGTCGCAGAAAGCAGAAGGCATGAAGAACATAAAACCTGCGACAAACAATGTTGCCAGCTCAATGGTTCGATTCATAAACTCAACCTCATCGTCGTGAACATAAAAGCCGCCCACAGATTTTTCACCCTCGACGCACCAATCTGCGACATGCTCCTCCAGAGCAATTCGCGTTTCCAAATGACACAAATCGAATGGCGCAGATAGTCTTGAATGCACGATTGCAAACCAGCTTGAATCATTCTGCGCGATCTTCCCGGCGAAGGGCAGTGAATCAGCACTCAGACTGCCGAATGGCAACAGATTCGAAGATATTCTGACGTTAATGATGCATTCAGAAACATCAAAATGGCATTACCAAAACCAATTCAACGATCGAACGGCAACACAGTGGAGCGGAGGAGCGTCTTGTCAGCCGTGCCTGGGAATACGACACAAAGTGTGTCAAACTGTGAACCAAAGAAATTAGTTCGAAGGTCACCGAGAAAGCCGATCAGTGTTTCTGCCTGCAACCAGTACTGTGAAAAGTGAGTGATTCATGTATTTCTCAGCAAAGCCATCGCTGCTGCTGTTCCTCAGTGTCCTCGCCAGCAACATTCTGATGGCAGATGAAAACGCGACGATCAACGTTCGCAGCGATATCAACAAAACAACAAACACATTTTTCGCTCAGTATTGTCTTGACTGCCACGGCCCCGATAAGGCAAGTGGTGATCTGCGTCTGGATTCGCTGAGTGGCGACCTGTCATTGCCATCGACATTCGAGCGCTGGCGACAGATTCTGGTTCGAGTGGAATCGGGGGAAATGCCGCCAGAGGGTGAGCCTCGTCCCAATGAAACGCAATCATCCGAAGTGACAGCAGAGTTAACGCGGCAATTGCATGAGGCAGCGAAGAAGCAAAGAGCAGGGGGACGCGTTGTTCTCCGGCGATTGAATCGCGTCGAATATGAGAACACGATTAATGATCTTTTTGAGGTGAATGTCTCGGTAAAGGAACTATTGCCAGACGACGCCGTTTCACATGGCTTTGATAACGTTGGATCGGCGCTGAATATTTCGCCAGTGCTGATTGAACGTTATCTGGAAGCAGCCGATTTCGTATTGAACGCGGCAATTGCACCGGTCCACTCTCAGGATAGCAAGACGGAACGATTCGACCTTTACGACTCGCTGCCTAAGTGGTTTGCTGCTGGCGTGTGGAAGCAGGACGAAGGCGTCATTTTATTCCGCAATAGTGCTGATTCATCCAGTGACCTCCGGCAGTTCAAAGCTCCCGCAGCGGGACGGTACCGATTTCGCATTTCGGCATCCGCTCACAATTCAGAAACACCATTACCAATGGCTGTTCTGCTCGGCAACTTTGTGGTCAGCGGTAATCCAACTCGGCATCTCGGTTACTTCGATGCGCATCCTGGCGAGCCGACTATGGTTGAATTTGAAGAACGTCTGGCAGCAAAGAACGACACCATCAAAGTTGCTCCCGTCGCACTGCCGTTCGTCTACTTGAAGCACGAGACAATGCCCGAATATCCAGGCCCAGGATTGCATATTCACTGGATCGAAGTGGAGGGCCCGCTTGCGGAAGACTGGCCGACGCAAAGCTATCGCCGAGTGTTCGGTGAAGTTGACCCTAAACATGGTACTCTTGAAGATGCAGAAAAGTTAATCCGCTCGTTGTTGCCAAGAGCCTTTCGTCGACCTGTTCTGGAAGGTGAACAGAAGCCGTACGTGGCTCTGGTTGCTCAATCACTGGATTCTGGGCAACCGTTTGACGCTTCGCTAAGAGCAGGAATCAAGGGTGTTCTGACATCGCCGAAGTTTCTCTATCTGCGAGAGCCAGGTGGCCCACTGGACGACTACGCACTCGCATCTCGGCTGTCGTATTTTCTGTGGAGCACAATGCCTGACCGGGAACTTCTGGATCTTGCTGCCGACGGGGCGCTGACCGGTTTGAACAACAAAGAAAGCGACGACAATTCGAAGAGCGAGAATAACCGAGAAGCAGAAACGACGAACATCAGTGCCATCAGATCCTCATCATCTGGTATCTCCAACGCTTCTTCGACAGTACTCCGTTTGCAAGTCGAACGCATGCTGAATGATCCGAAGTCGAAAGCGTTCACGGAAAATTTCACGGGCCAGTGGCTGAGCCTGCGAGACATCGAAGCAACCACACCCGACAAACGGCTTTATCCTGAATATGAAGAGTTACTAAAGTGGTCATCACTCAAAGAGACTCAACTATTTTTTGATGAATTGCTGAAAGAAGATCTTAGCATCACAAACTTTGTAGATTCTGACTTTGCAATGCTCAATGGAAGATTGGCAACACACTATGGCATTCCAGGCGTGAACGGCATTGCGATCAGGAAAGTTCCGATTCGACCCGAGTACCATCGCGGAGGCATACTGACTCATGCGAGCATACTGAAGGTCACGGCAAACGGTACAACAACGTCACCCGTCATCCGTGGCGTTTGGGTTCTGGACCGAATCATGGGACTTCCGGTGTCACCACCTCCGCCAAATGTTCCGGCTGTCGAACCAGACATTCGCGGAGCGACCACGATTCGCGAACAGCTTGCAAAACATCGATCGAGTCAAAACTGCGCAGGCTGCCACGCAAAGATCGACCCGCCCGGATTTGCTCTGGAAAATTACGATGTCATTGGTGGCTGGCGCGACCGGTATCGTGTTGTCGCCGAGCAAAAGGATTGGGTAAAAAATCGCGTCGGGCCACTGGCAAAGTATCTTGCCGCATACCAATATGGACTCGGACTTCCAGTCGACGCAGGCGATGCACTACCGGATGGTCGACGGTTCTCTGACATCAGCGAATTCAAACAATTACTCCTCAGTCACGACCAGCAGGTTGCTCGTTGTGTTGCAGAAAAACTCGTGACTTATGCGACTGGGGAGCCGGTTGGCTTTAGTGACCACGTCACCGTGGACGAAATTCTTGAGAAAACGAAAGCATCGGGCTACGGACTTCGGTCATTGGTTCACGCAGTCGTTGCCAGTGAACTTTTTCAAAAGAAATGAGATTTCCTGATGTCATCCCAGCGACCAAATCGAAGAACACTATTACGCGGCGCGGGAGTATCCTTACTGCTTCCGCTGCTGGAGGCCATGGGCCCTGCAAAAACGCGGGCGAGCACCGTGGCACATCCGACAGGCGAATCGCCACGACGGATGATCTGCATCAATACGACGCTTGGTCTGCATACGCCGAATCTGTTTCCGACTCTGACTGGCCACGACTATGAAGTCACGCCCTATCTGGAACCTCTTCAGGAATTTCGTAATGATCTTACTGTGTTCTCCGGCCTGTCTCATCCCGACGTCGACGGGGGACATCCGGCGGAACTGTGCTATTTAACATCCGCTCCACATCCTCGGGCTGACAACTTCAAGAACACAATTTCACTTGATCAGTATGCCATTGAGACACTTGTTCCTGATACTCGATTTGCATCGCTGGTCCTGGCATCTTCATCCAGTCGTGGCCTGTCGTTTACTCGAAGCGGCGTTCCGATTCCTGCGGAAGAACGACCATCACGAGTGTTCCGCAGCATGTTTGTGGATGGCACTCCAGCCGAAGTGAAGGCACAAGTTGAGAGATTGAAGCAAGGACACAGCGTGCTCGACGTCGTCTTGTCTGAAGCGAACGACTTTCAGCGAAGCCTTGGCAGACAGGATCAAAACAAACTTGATGAATATTTCACATCAGTTCGCGAAGTAGAACTGCGTATGACCAAAGCACAGGAATGGGCTCGACGTCCAAAACCGCAGGTCGATGCGAAGCCACCGGCCGACATCGCCAGTTCTGTAGAAGTGACCGCCAGAGTGCGATTAATGATTGATCTGATGCACCTGGCATTGCAAACAGACTCAACGCGATTCATCACTTTCGCGTTGAACGGATTAAATGCCGTGCCAGTAATCCCCGGCGTAACTCAGGACTGGCACAATCTTTCACATCACGGTCAGGATCCCGCAAAGCTGGCGGAACTGCGCGTGATTGAAGTGCAGCAGATGACGTTGTTCGGGGAATTGCTTACAAAGCTGAAGAGCACGCAGGAGAAGGAAGGCACACTTCTTGACCGCACCATTGTGCTGTTCGGAAGCAACCTTGGAAACGCCAGCAGCCACGACAACAAAAACCTGCCGATCGTTGTCGCTGGCGGCGGCTTCCGTCATGGTCAACATCTGTCGTTTGACTCAAAGAGACATCTGCCGCTGTCCAACCTTTACGTTCAGTTCCTGCATCGGCTGGGTGCTGAGGTGAACGACTTTGGCTCCAGCCGCGGCACAATTCCGGGCTTCGAACTATCGTGACAACAGAATCAGAATGATGCGTTGCCTCAAAAGTGAAAACCAGCGGCTTGTGTCAACAGCCGGCAGATGTTTGTTCGTTGTGGAATTGATCAGATGTAGCGAATTCGTTTTCGAATATCAGTATTCACGCTCTGATAGCGGTTACTCAAACTGCCAGCACTGAACATCTGAGTTCGAATTGCTTCCACATCATCGGATCCGATCGCGTTTGTAAAGATCGGCTTCAAATAGGAAATCCCGAAGTCTGAAAGTTGCATGCGGCGAGGATCGTACATTGATGGATGAACTTCCCGCGGATGAATTTCACCCCACTGGTCGCGCAGCTTGTTGGCAGAAATAGAACTAAGCGAAAAACCCGTGTCGCTTTGATATTGAATCGTAGTAATCTCGTTTGATTCGCCAGCAGCCAACAGCTCAACGGCCTTTCCGCCCAATTGCGAGGCGTAGAATCGATCAAACAGAATTGGACGACCGCCTCGCTGAGTATGCCCGACTTTTCGATTGAACATGGACGATGAAGCTGGTTCAAAGGAACGCATATCACAGAATATTTTTTCACCCATGGACTTGCCAAGCATGTGCCCAATAGCATCCGCCGCCCCACTATACCGAACGTTGCCAGCGGGATCGTAAGTTGGTCGTGCAGCGCCAAGTTCGCGACCATCGGCGTTACGAACTCCTTCACCCACAACAATCACAACATGCTGTTGCAGCTCATAAAGCTGTGTGACCCGTGCCGTCAATTGTTCCAGATCCAGGGGGACTTCAGGAATCAGAATAATGTCCGGGTGAGCGTAGGCTGCCCCCAAAGCAATATAGCCGGATTGACGTCCCATGACCTCCACGATTGCAATTCGCCGGTGGCTCTCTGCTGTTGTTCGCAGTCTCTCGACACACTGCGCCACAACATACACGGCCGTCGCGTACCCAGGTGTGGCGTAATTGACGATGTCCTCCAGACGCATCGAGTCTCTGGATGGAACTCGCTTGTCCAGATAACCGGAAGGATCTTCCGATGGGGTTCGAACCCATTCGTTAGGTTCGTCGATATAGTTAAGCCCCAGATCATTATCAATAGTCTTGGGAGCCAATACGCAGGGTATAATCTCCGCAATTGGCTGCATGCCGTTGATTGTCCCGTCACCACCAATGCAGATCAAACCGTCGAGTTTGAGCAGCTTGATATGCTTGGCGACAAGTTCAAGAAGGTCAGTGCATGTGGAATCCAGATAGGTTCGGGAGGATCCCAGCAGTGTTCCTCCTTTGCACGGATCAAGCTCAGGAATCGCCGTAAAGAGTGGATTCAAATGAACGTGCGGAACACGGCTGTCCAGCAGTCCGGCATATCCTCGCTGAAGCCCAATCATGTCAATCTTGAGAGCGTTGGCTCGTTCGACAGCGCCATAGATGGTGGCATTCAAAGCCGGGGTATCACCGCCAGCGGTGAGAATTCCAATGCGCTTCATTTCAAGATTCTCCCGTTCGACTTCCTGTCGAAACAATATTCCGATCATCAATGGTTGAAACACAGAGAGACACTGGTTGCATTGCTCACAGCATCTGTCATTCGGTTTCGTAGATTAACGGCCACTCGAAATCCACGGAATGGCGACAATGCGAAATCTGAGCCATCGAACTGAAGCGTCCAGAGAGGCTCAACCTTTCAATTTCACTCGTCTGTCCTTCGCTCGCGCTCGTCTCAGCTTCCTGGGAGACAAAAGCCGGATTAGGTCGACCATCGCGCGTGGTGCTTCCTTTTGCTCGAACCGTCCAAGTCGCACCAAAACCTGGTTCGATCACAAACTCTCGTGCTTTTCTCGCAGAGGCATCAAAATCGCTTTTTCCATTGAGGGGAAACACTCAGCTTTGCGTGTCACAACCAAGAGGATTTCCACTGCCGCGAGGGATTATCCTAATCGCGATCACCATTGAGTTGTTCAACCGTCAGCCGGAGGCGTACTCGGATGCCGCCACTGACGTGCGCATCCGGAAACGGTTGAACGAAAAATATCTCCGTCGGCTCCGTTTAAGGAAAATCTTTGTATCCCATTCGAAAATCCTATGTTTTCAGCGGAGAGATTCCTTCGGGGGAGATCGCCTCCGATGTGATGCGGGCAGTGCGGCGAAACGACGCTTTTCGGACTCCAGTCGGAAACGCGAATGGTTCAAATACAAACCGTGAACTGTGCGAATATTGGCCGACACGACCACCAGGTTGGCTGCAAAGCGCGTCATGGTGGCCATTTTTTGGGTGGGATCACAAAACTTCAAGACAGGTGTTCAGTGCAAAAAGTCAAAGGAAAAACAGGAAATGTTCAACAAATTGTCACCACGAACAGTCCGTTAACGAAGAATTTACAGTGAAATCGAAAAGGACGCCTTCGTTCTACACGTGAAGGTCGATAGAATTCAGAGGCTTTTCGGCCGTTTTTTCGCGGAATCTGGTGGTGTCGATGCTCGACGCCCTCCGCGGTGATCGCTGCTGCTGACGGCCGTTTTCCCAGGGTTTCACTTCATGTCTGTCGTTGATTTTCCGTCCGTATTAGACAGCAATGGCGTTCTGCGCCGCACTGACGTCCGAAATATTGCCATCATTGCGCACGTTGACCATGGGAAGACTTCCCTCGTCGACTGTCTGATTAAGCAGAGCGGCATGTTCCGCGAAAACCAGCAGATGGGCACCTGCATTCTCGATTCCAACGACCTTGAACGCGAACGTGGGATCACCATTCTGGCGAAGAACATCGCCATGATGTGGAACGGTGTGCGAATCAACATTATTGATACTCCGGGACACGCAGACTTCGGTGGTGAAGTCGAACGCGTTTTGAAAATGGCAGATGGCGCTTTGCTTGTCGTCGATGCCTTCGAAGGTCCTCGCCCACAGACTCGGTTCGTACTTCAGAAAGCTCTGGAGTGCGGCCTTTCGTTGATGGTCGTCATTAACAAAATCGACCGCCAGGATTGCCGACCAGATGAGGTCCTCTCGCACACCTTCGACCTGCTGGTAGAATTGGGTGCCGACGATAAAACGCTGGACTTCCCTTACATTTACTCCAGTGCTCGCGAAGGTTACGCAACACACGATCCAGCGAAAAAGGGCGGCGACGTGCGACCGCTGCTGGAATTGGTGCTTGAAAAAATCCCGGGGCCGGTTGTTCGCCCTGACGATCCGCTTCAGTTGATGGTGACATCACTGGAATGGTCTCGCTACGTGGGCCGCATTGCAACTGGCCGTATCGCGGCAGGACGCATCAAATCGGGTCAGCAAATCGCCATGATGCGATCTGACGGATCGAAGACCATGGCGAAGGTTGACAAGGTTCAATTGTTCGACAACCTCGGACGATCTGATTCTGAAGAAGCTCAGGCGGGCGATATTGTGGCAGTCACCGGTCTCCCGGACCCGGAAATTGGAGACACGATTGCTGACCCATTAAATCCGGTGGCTCTTGAACGCATCGCCGTGGACGAGCCAACGCTGTCGATGAAATTCACGATCAACAGCTCACCGCTGGCTGGTCAGCACGGCAAATATGTAACCAGCCGAAATCTGCGAGACCGCCTCTACCGCGAACTTCAGTCCAACGTCGCTCTTCGCGTTGAAGAGACAGAAGACAAAGAATCATTCAAGGTCTCCGGCCGAGGTGTTCTCCACCTGGCAGTACTGATTGAGACAATGCGTCGCGAAGGATATGAACTCTCCGTTGGCAAGCCGGAAGTCATCACTCGCGAAATCAACGGCAAGAAATGTGAGCCTTACGAGCTGCTTGAGGTTGATGTCCCCAGCGCGGACCTTGGTCCGGTAATGGAACTGGTAGGCGGCCGCCGTGGTCAGGCAAAAGTGATGACGACGACGTCCACTGGAATGACGCACGTAGAATTCAGCATTCCTGCTCGCGGCCTGATCGGCATGCGAACAAAGATGCTGAATGCCACTCGTGGCGAAGCGATTATGCACCATCGATTTGAAGAGTACCGGGCGATCGAAGGCGAGATTCCTCATCGCCAAAACGGAGTCCTGATCTCCCAGGATAATGGCAAGGCGATTGCCTATGCACTCTGGAAACTGCAGGAACGTGCAGACCTGTTCGTTCGGCCTGGTGAAGATGTTTACGACGGAATGATCATTGGCGAAAATGCTCGCGACAATGACATGGTCGTCAACCCGATTCGCGAAAAGAAACTGACCAACATTCGTTCGGCTGGTGCTGAAGACGCCATGCTGCTGCGTCCACCTCGCGAGTTGACTCTGGAGCTTGCTCTGGAGTACATCGAGTGGGACGAGTATGTCGAAGTCACGCCTCAAGTGATTCGCCTTCGCAAGGTTATGCTCAGCGAAAGCGAACGAAAGCGTCAGCATCGAAGCAAGTAATTTCCAGCAATGCATGAACCCCCGAGCGACCCTCGGGGGTTTTTCTTTTGGTGGAGGAATACGCTCCACCTATTGTGTTGTATCGGGCATTTCAGATGGCGTCTCCCAAAATCTCGATACCAAAGGCCGCCAGAACAAACCAGCAGCGACTGGGAATTGAAAAGTCCAGAAACGCCGACTGCCCCAGAAGTCGAAAATTAATCCACCCCGCGAACCTCTTGATAACTCAAACTCACTGAGGTCTAACTCCTCAAGGCGGATGATTATGATTGCTGTCTGTGGTCACCAGGATGGCAACACTCTAAGATCCTGTTGTCTTTGATTCGCGCACCGAGCAAGTCTGGTCAAAAATAATGAATGTCGTTGAGCTTAGCCAGCTTCGATTTGATAACCGGTTCACTCAAAATCTGCCAGCGGATACTGAAGAAAAGAACTTTCGCCGCCAGGTTCGTGGGGCTTGTTATTCGCGAGTTCTGCCAACCCGGGTCGCCGCACCAAAGCTGATTGGCTACTCAAAAGAAGTCGGCGAAATACTTGGATTCTCTCCAGACCTGCATCGCAGTCCTGAGTTCGCTGAAGTGTTTTCGGGAAACCAGCAGGTCGCGGGGATGGATCCGTTCGCGATGTGTTACGGTGGCCATCAGTTCGGGAACTGGGCCGGGCAATTGGGTGACGGCCGCGCCATCAATCTTGGCGAAGTGATTAACGATCACGGCCAGCGATGGGTGCTTCAACTGAAAGGTGCGGGACCGACTCCCTATTCTCGGACTGCCGATGGACTGGCTGTGCTGCGTTCATCCGTTCGAGAGTTTCTTTGCAGCGAGGCGATGTTTCATCTGGGCGTCCCGACAACTCGTGCACTGAGTCTCGTATTAACCGGGGAACAAGTCGTTCGCGACATGTTCTACGATGGAAATCCGCAACGAGAACCTGGCGCAATTGTTTGCCGAGTTGCACCATCATTCACGCGATTCGGCAACTTCGAAATCTTCGCGGCTCGCCGGGATAACGAAACACTTCAAAAGCTGATTGACCATACCATTCGTCACGACTACCCGCATCTTGGTGAACCATCGTCCGAAGTTTACGAAGCATGGTTCAGTGAAATTTGTTGTCTGACCGCAGACATGATCGTCCATTGGATGCGTGTGGGGTTTGTTCATGGCGTCATGAACACTGACAACATGTCAATCCTCGGACTGACGATCGACTATGGCCCCTACGGCTGGCTGGAAAACTACGACCCGAGCTGGACGCCCAACACAACAGATGCCTCTGGGCGTCGATATTCGTTTGGCCAGCAGCCTCAAATTGCCATGTGGAATCTGGTGCAACTAGCCAATGCCCTGGCTCCGATTTTTGACTCTGTTGTTCCGCTCCAGAAAGGCATTGATCTCTATTCCGCCCGCTTCAACGATGGAATCGAGAATATGATGACCGAAAAACTGGGACTCATTTCAAGCCAGACTCAGGAAGACAAGTCGCTGCCAAATGACCTGCTGGATCTCCTGCAGGAAGTCGAAACGGACATGACAATTTTTTATCGCAGGCTGGCAACACTTCAGTTTGACGGCGGAGTGAACACCTCGGAACAGACATCTGAAGATGCATTCTTTGCAGCTCTAGGCGACGCCTGGTACAAGCCCGAGGAACTTACGTCGGAGTATCGTGAAAAACTGATACACTGGATCCAGCGATACCGAGCAAAGGCACACCGAACGGAAGTCTCCGACGAAACGCGGCGCTTGCGCATGAATGCAGTAAACCCTAAGTTTGTGCTGCGAAACTACCTCGCACAAATTGCAATCGACAAAGCCTGCGAGGGAGATTACTCAATGATTGCACGGCTTCTTGAGGTTCTGCGTCGACCATACGACGAACAGCCAGAAAACGAAGACCTTGCATGCAAACGCCCCGAGTGGGCTCGACACCGCGCGGGGTGCTCAATGCTGTCCTGCAGCTCATAAGGAACGGCATTCTACATCGATCAAATATCCGGGCCTTCCTCTGAAGCTGCGCTGCACAATTCGAAGCTGCAGAAGTGCTGAAAATAAAAACGGCCTCAGCAAAGATGCCCGAAAGCAACTTTGCGAGGCCGCTGTTTTTAGGCGTCCGTGTTTTGCCGAGAGCCAATTTGTGATTAGGCCGTAGTGCAGAGCTCACGAGTCCAAGGCCTTCTCTTCATCCGATCTCAGCGGGTTTCTGGTCCACTTGAGGCTGTTGTGCGAGACGCCTTTTCAACGCGACCACGCGACTCCCCAGTGAGGAAGTTGTCAACTCGAGCTGACTTCTGCAGGCCATCGAACGTTTCTCCAATCAGCTTCTGCACTTCGCGTTCTTCCAGTTCTGCGTGCAACTGTGCCTGAACGTCCTCTACGGAATGCGAAATTGGCTCTGTTCGACCTTCGTACTTCAGGATGACATATTGACTTGGTCCAACCTGCAGGATTCCAGAAATTTCGCCGAATTCTTTCAACTGAAATGCAGCTTTTCGAAGTGCTTCATGAGTTCCCTCTGAGTTCTTGCGAATCGGCGGAATCGTTCCACCCAGAGCTCGACTGTTGGCTTCAACTGAGTAATCACGAGCCAGACTTTCAAAGTCGTCCGGGTTGTTCTTGATCTTCTCCCAAATCTCTGAAGCACGACGTGGATTATCAAGCACAATCATGCGGGCTTTTACTCGTTCGCCATAGTTATCCTCATAAGCCTTTTGCATCATCTCTCGCGTAATCTTCACATCCTTACCTGCCAGCTTCTGCAAAGCCAGCATCGGCCAGATGATGTCGCGTCGATATTGTTCGGGATTGAGACCTCGTTCGGCTTCCAGCATTTTGTACCACTGATCCACAGCAAGACCGAACTTCTTGGAAATTTCGACGATCTCCTGATCGACTTCAGCCTCAGAAACCGTGACACCTTTTTCTGCACATGCTTGACGAACAATTGTTCGACTGATCATGTTTTCAAGAACTTCCTTACCATGCTTGGCAACGCATTCCTTTGCCAGTGCCTCATAGGATATTGCTTCGCCGTTGACTCGCGCGAAAGCCGTTTTCACGCCATCATCTTCTGTCGGCATTGTGGCCGAAGAAACTTTCTGCTCCGCCGCCTGGCTGTTCTTCCCTCGCCAAACCTGCATCCCAATACCGGCGGCGATGAGGATCACCACGGTACCGCCAACCAGGATACTGCCTCGATTGGTGCGATTTTGTGTTAATGGTTTGCTGAGTACTGAACTGGTTGCATCCTGCATGACTGAAGTCTCCTGAGATTGAGGCATCTCGGAACGAAGTGAGAGGTGAATTGAGGAGGGCAGCAGATGTCTTCGAAGTTGGGAACTCCGGAACAAGAACACTGCGGCAGATAACCGGGAAGGAGATTTGAGATTCTGCGTAACATAGTCTGTGAAGGAAAAGAGGCTGGCATTTTCAGCCGTTTTGACCCTCCATCAACCAGCAGATATTCCGGGTTATATGGCGATTTTGAAAATGGGGTCAAGTTCGGTTTTTCCGACATACTATGAACGTCGTGAGAATTGAGAAACCGGCAGATTTTGCTACAATCCGCACATTGTTATCCGCCATCGTAAATCACTGTCGCAAAACAACTTGTGAACGCACAGTCAAACGACGGCCGTTTGTCTGCAGGACGGGTTATTAGCCCCGTCCTGTTGCATTCAGGATGAGTCAGAATACTCATCCGCCCAGTCGCACATCGCAAGATCGAATTGATCTTCCAGGAGGAAATCAGCTTGTCCACCGACAATCCCCAAGGCGATAGCAGTCTGCCCGTCGATCCGATTGATCCACGTGTTCTCCGCACCGACATCCGGAGCGAAATGCAGACCAGCTACCTGACTTACGCGATGAGCGTCATTATCAGTCGAGCTTTGCCGGATGTTCGCGACGGACTGAAACCTTCCCAGCGAAGAATTCTGGTCGCAATGAACGACCTGAATCTTGGCCCCACGGGTGGGCGAAAGAAGTGCGCGAAGATTGCGGGTGACACCAGCGGTAACTATCACCCACACGGCGAAGGTGCCATCTACCCAACGCTCGTCCGAATGGCCCAGGATTGGGTGATGCGGGAAGTGCTGATCGACAAACAGGGGAACTTCGGATCACTCGCTGGCCTTCCCCCCGCCGCGATGCGATATACGGAGGCTCGCCTTTCGCCAGCTGCGGCTGAGATGATGCGTGACATCGATCGCGAAACGGTCGACTACACACCAACCTACGATAACGATCGCCTGGAACCTGTCGTACTGCCGGCTCGATTTCCGAATCTGCTTGTCAACGGCTCGAATGGTATTGCCGTTGGAATGGCGACCAGCATTCCTCCGCACAATATGGCGGAAGTCTGCGAGGCTGTGATTCGAATTATCGACAACCCGGACACGATGCTGGATGAGCTTCTGGAAGTGATGCCCGGGCCGGATTTTCCGACCGGTGGCATCATTTGTGGAACAATGGGTATTCGCCAGGCATTCATGACTGGCCGCTCAACACTGACTTTGCGATCTCGCACACACTTCGAAACAGAAGGTAAGGCCGACGTTATTGTCGTCACCGAAATTCCGTATCAGGAAACTCGCGACCGCATTCGTGAAAAGCTGGAAGTTCTCGTTCGCGACGAACGCATCGCCGGGATCGCACGCATTGTCGACTTGACCGATCGTAATGTGCCGTCATGGCAAGTCCGTTTGCACATCGTGCTGAAACGCGACGCCGACAAGGATGTCGTGCTGAACCAGCTTTATCAGTTCTCCCCGTTGCAGACGACGGTCAGCGTGATCATGCTGGCCCTTGACGGTAATCGCCCTCAACTCATGCCGATTCGGTCGATGCTGGACGCATTCGTTCGACATCGAGTTGACGTGATTCGCCGCCGTACTGAATTTTTGCTGCGGGAAGCTCGCAAACGAAAACATACCGTTGAAGGTCTCCTGCTCGCCCAGATCGACATCGATCGCATCATCAAGACGATTCGAGAATCTGCCAGCCGCGCAGTTGCGAAGGAGGCCCTGCAAACGATCCCGATTCCATCCGCACTGGTTTCACGCGCTCTTGGCGACGATGGTTTCAAGGCATTTGTGCTCGAGAACGGCGAAGCAAGCGACTACTTCCTGTCGGCAAATCAGTCTGAAGCTATCGTTTCAATGCAGCTCGGTTCGCTGGCAAACCTGGAACGAGAAAAGCTTGTTGCTGAACATCAGCACCTGCTGGACAACATTGCCGAGTACCTTCGCCTGCTGTCCGACGAAGCCAACCTGCGTGCCGTTGTACGAGCCGACATGGAGGAGCTGAAAGCTCGATTCCCTAACAAACGCCGAACGACGATTTCTGAAGAAGAACTTGGCGACTATGACAAAGAAGCATTGATCGCTGAACAGCCGATGGTTGTGACAATGTCACAGCGTGGCTACATCAAACGAACTCCGCTTGATGTCTATGAAGCTCAGAATCGCGGCGGAAAGGGCATCAAAGGAGCAACTTCCGATGAAGAAGATCCGATCGCGCACCTGTTCGTTTCCAGCACACACGACTTCCTTCTGTTCTTCACCGACAAGGGCAAAGTTCACTGGCTCAAGGTCTACGATCTGCCGCTACAACCTCGAACAGGGAAAGGTCGAGCGCTCGCAAACCTGATGACACTGGAAGAGAACGAGGGAATTGCCAACTGCTTCAACGTTCGGTACTTCCCGGATGACAAGTACCTGGTCATTGCAACTCGTCAGGGGATCATCAAGAAAACGGCGTTGTCCGCTTATGGGCGTCCAATGAAAGGCGGTATCATCGCCATCCGACTGGACGAAGGCGACGCACTCGTTGACGTCCGAATCGTTGAAGGAGATCAGGATCTTGTCCTGTCCACATCTGGTGGCATGGCGATTCGCTTCAACCACGAAGATGCACGCCCAATGGGCAGAGCGACTCGCGGGGTGAAGGGAATCAACCTGAAGAAAGATGAGATCGTGGTTGGTATGGTCGTCGCCGATCCGGATCGCACCTTGCTCAGTATGTGTGAATTTGGCTACGGCAAACGAACACCATTTGGACCGGGGCTGCTCGGGTCCGAAGATGAGGACGTTGTTAGCACTGAACCAACTGTGGCCACAGCGGACGTCCCGGCGTCGGAGAACATTCCGACACCTGCCGATGACGATGCTGAAGCCGACGCCGACGGCGATGACGAATCCGAAGGATCCATCGGCAGCAACAACCAATACCGCCGTCAGCGTCGAGGTGGCAAAGGGCTTCGCGACATTAAGACAACGGCTCGCAACGGAAAAGTTGTCGATGTCCTGTCTGTCATAGATTCCGACGAAGTGCTCATGGTGACGTCTCGAGGCAAGATCCAGCGCGTTCGAGCCTCCGACATCAGCACTATCGGACGTAACACTCAGGGCGTCCGCATTATTCGACTTGATGAAGACGACACCCTGGTGTCATGTGCCGTTATTCCTGGCGACGTAATCGACGAAGAAGCAGCCCGAACTGCCGCCGCTCAAGCGAAATTGGCGGCACTTTCGCCTGCAACTCCAGTTATTCCAGAAATCGTCAACGAGGAAGTTGAGGATAGTGAATAGCCAAACGCCAGCCCAGATCGACCACGAATGATGCACGCAAGCAGAATCTTCACAGCAATTCGAAGACTGCACGCGGTGCGATCCAGAGCAAACAGCGTCTCGTTGTTTGCAGGCAAACAGGTACGCACTCTACGCAAACAGGACCTGAATGATCAGTCCATGTTTAGGCATACCGCAGCACATCAGCCGCGTTTTTGCAGCACAAAGACGGCGTCACCAAGTCGATCATCAAGAGGAAATGACTCGGTCAGGTCGTAACAAAAATCGTAGACATCCAACAACTTCAATGATGGAACAGATCGCAGCAGCGCGCGAAACTGATCTGCCCGATAAATTCTCAACTGATGGTCGCTTGCCAGTCGCACTACTTTTGTTGGAGTTGTCACCTTCAAACTGAATCGCACTGTTTCGATGCGTTTTTGACGACTGAAATTCAGCACTCGAACCGTCGTGGTGACACGCGTTCTTCCACGCGTGATACTCCATCGTTCACAGTCTTCCTCATCAGCGTCGGGCGGCAGCAAATGAAACCCAAGCAGGTACAAACCTCCAGGATGCAGAGATTCTGAAACGCACTGCAGGTGACGAATCGCGTCTTTCTCTGTTGTCAGGTGACGAAACGTGTTCACAAGACAATGAGCGACATCAACGGGTGAAGGAAGCTGAAAGTCTCTCATGTCCCCACAGAACACATCTGCACTGAGACCTTTGCGTGCTATCTGACGAACGGTCCAGTTCACGCACTCACTGTTCAAATCAAACGCAATGACTGACAACCCGCGTTTTGCAAGCTCAATGACCTGTCGGCCACCACCACAACCAACCTCCAACACTGACGGGGAAGTGTTGCCGAGGTACTTCATCGCAGCCGCTTGAATAAAATCCGCTTCAAACAGCGTTTCGTCGCAAAAGGCGAGATCCCAATACCGTGGGGCATCGTAACATTGCGATGGATTCATTGCGGACAGCGTTCAATCCACCTGAGACGATAAATGCAGTCTGTAATTTTCATCGACCAGATCGGAGAAACAAATTCCAGACTATGCTTCCGAAGCAGAACGCGGGTCGATCGGTCCCGCCAACACAGCGCAATTGATCAATCTTGCTGCTCAACAATCTTCGGCGAATACAGTCCAGAACAACTACTTCCGATCATCCTCAAAACTGTCGCCATACTCGTCGTCAAAATCATCTTCAAGAGCATCATCTTCAAAGAGTTGCTCGCCATCATCAACTGCATCATCGTCGTCGAATTCTTCATCGTCGACATGCTCATCCTCTTCCTCTTCGTTGTCTGAAGACTTTCGGGATGGTGATGGAGCAACATCAGTTCCTGAATTACCCGTATCGGCCATTGCAGGGTCGGGCATCAGCCCTGGGAAGAACATAATGGCGAACGGAAGGAATGATACCACCAGACTTCCCACCGCTGCGAAAACCCAAATAATCCAAAGCGTGACCGACACAGTGGCTGTATCGGACAACATGCCCTGTAGCAGCCCCAGGACCAGGAAGACCAGCAATGCTGCTCCAGGAATGGCTGCGACGGTGGAAACGGCAATGAGTTGCTTTTTGTTCATCAACCAGGTCTCAGGCTCTTCAGAGTGCGAGGCATCAGCCATGCGCGCAGGGGCGATCGGCTGGGACTTTCAGGATTTATCGTCATCGTAAGTTCAAAGAATAAGCCGTCGCAATGGCTGTCCTTAGACTTTGGCATTTTTGCCGCCGAGTGAGAGACATGACGATTTCAGCGATATTAGCGATTTCAGCGAAAAATGTGATCGTGCGGTCGTTCGAGTACTCTCCGATCGGCCGCCAAACGGGGCCGCGCCGCACATGAGGGGTGGCAGCTCCGCTACGGTAGGTGAACACGAGGTCGAGGGAAGTTTTTTGCGTTCACTTGTTTCCTGCAGAAAGCTCTTCACGATACGACCTGAGCAGTTGCTCACGACGCCCAACGGGCTGTCATCGAATGTTTCTCTCCAACAAACTCCCATGGAGTCTTCAATGTGCCGACAACTGTTCCTCCTGATGTCAATCAGTTTGTCCGTGAACGGCCTCTTTATCGAGGCCGGGGAACCAACTTCCAGTCGACTGGAAGCGACTCGGAGAAGCGTGGCTCCGGCGGATGACCTTCCCAAACAACTCCAATCAGATGCCATTGGCGCAAACGAGTCCCCTGCTGCTTACTGGGGAACAAATCCAAAAGAATACACGGGATGGAAATCTCATTCGAATCGACTGATCCCTGTCTACACCTTTGGCACAAAAGGCGCGGGACAAGGCGTGGATCTTGAGTCCTATCTCGGCGAAAAAAGCGACTATCGAGACGAAGGCAAAGTTCGAGAATTTTACGGGTACGTCCCCGACAAGACCGTAAACCCGAACGCAGTTTGGATGGATCAAACGAACATATTTGATATCCAGCGGGCGGCGGCCGCGGCCGGAAAGAAATACATCTTCCTTGTCGTCTTTGATGGAATGGACTGGCCTACAACACGGGCAGCGGCGATCTGGAATCAGAAGAACATTGGATACACCGACGGCCGCGGAACTGGAACTCACTTTCAGGATTTCACGGCCGACAACACGTCACAATTCGGCTTCATGGTCACCAGCCCTCATAACGAAGGCACAGATGTCGATGTGAATCTGCAGACTGTTAAGAATCCTGGCGGAACGATTCGAGGCGGATATGACGCCGCAAGCGCTGGTGATTCTCCATGGTCAGTCCCTTCAGATCCTGCTTATCTGATTGGAAAACCAGAAGATGGCAACCCGAAGCATGCTTATACAGACTCCTCTTCATCAGCGTCCAGTATGACGGCTGGCATCAAGACATTTAACGGAGGCATCAATGTTGATCCCTCCGGCGCACCGGTTCAAACGATTGCACATACGCTCCAGGAAAAAGGCTGGCGAGTTGGTGCGGTCTCTTCAGTTCCAATCAGTCATGCGACTCCAGCCGCTACCTACGCGCATAATGTCTCACGCGACGACTATCAGGACTTGACTCGCGACATGATTGGCCTGCCATCCGTGCAACATCCCCAAACTCCGTTACGTGGAATGGATGTGGTTATTGGTGGCGGATTCGGAAACGAGGGCGATCCTAAGAAGGGCGGCACAAGCCAGGGTGACAATTATGTTCAGGGCAACATTTATCTCACCGATTCGGATCTGAAAGCCGTCGATGTCGAGCAGGGCGGACATTATGTGACTGCAATTCGCACACCCGGGAAGAATGGAGCAGAATCGTTGCAGCAAGCTGCTGCAAAGGCCGTTTCAGGTCACCATAGACTACTTGGCTTCTTTGGAATGGGCGCTTACAACGGTCACCTTCCGTTTGCAACAGCCGACCGAAACTACGATCCAGCGCCTGGTGTCAACAAGAAGGCAGAGGAATACAAAAAAGAAGATCTGCAGGAGAACCCAACCCTGGCGGAAATGACGACAGCAGCAATCAATGTCCTCGCCAGCGAAAAAAAACCGTTCTGGCTTATGGTCGAATCCGGGGATGTTGACTGGGCGAACCACGATGACAACATCGACAACTCCATCGGAGCGGTCAACAGTGGAGATGATGCGGTGCGAGTCATTACAAACTGGATTGAAGCAAACAGTGACTGGAATGAATCCCTGGTGATTGTGACCGCCGATCATGGTCATATGCTGAATCTTGTGAAACCAGAACTGCTGTTTCAGAAGGCTTCACCAGACAAAGAATAAGCGAGTCAGATTCAACCGATTGAATTTTGTTGAACACTGAAGAAAACAACCTTCTCGATCCCACCGAGTCCGGCCTCAAACGAGTCGTGGCTCAACTTCGCCAATACTGATATCTGGTCTTTACGAAAGCGTTAAAGAAAGCTTTACATGTTATTCAGACTGCGTACGCATCTGCCGAAATTCCTTGTTGCAGCTTCTGCCTGCCTGATTCTTGCCTGGTGTCATCCTGTCATGTCACAGCAAACCACCCGCCCCAGGGTCGTTTTGACTGCAGAAGCGGAGGCGATTCATTTCAGTGGTATGCTGTTCGACGGACACAACGATCTGCCTTGGGAAATTCGTGAAAAAGGAAACTCGTCCTTTGATAATCTTGATATCTCTCGCGACCAGCCTGGTCTTCACACCGACATCGCACGGTTGAAGAAAGGCGGACTTAAGGCACAATTCTGGTCCGTCTATGTTCCGGCAGACACCGACACGACCGGAGATGCATTGTCGCAGACGCTTCATCAGATCTCGATCGTGAAAACAATGCTTAAACGCTACCCGGAGACCTTTGAGTTCGCATCGACTTCTGAGGACGTTGAACGCATCGTTAAGTCTGGCAAGATCGCATCAATGATGGGCATCGAAGGCGGGTATAGCATTGAAAATGAGATCAGCAATCTGCAGCGCCTTTATGATGAGGGCTGTCGGTACATGACCTTGACTCATTCTAAGTCGTTGACATGGGCCGATTCGGCTACCGACGAACCAAAGGTGAATGGTATTTCTGACTTTGGACGCGAGGTGATTCGAGAAATGAATCGCCTTGGAATGCTTGTCGACTTGTCCCATGTTTCACCCGAAACGATGAGACAGGCACTCGCGACCACAAAAGCCCCTGTTATTTTTTCTCACTCCAGCGCGAGAGCTATTTGTGATCATCCGCGAAACGTGCCTGATGATATCCTGCCATTGGTGACGCAAAATGGGGGCGTGGTTATGGTGAATTTCTTCTCTGCTTTTATCGTACCAGTAGAAGAACTCAAAAAAGACAAAGAGGCTCGAGGCTCCATTCACGAGGTTGTTGATCACATCGACCACCTGGTGAAAATTGCGGGTGTTGATCATGTCGGCATCGGTTCCGACTTTGATGGAGTACCGCGTCTGCCGGAACAGTTGGAGAGTGTTGCAACCTATCCGCTGATTACTCAGGAGTTGCTGAATCGTGGATACAGTAAGGTCGCGATCCACAAGATTCTTGGAGGCAACATCATGCGCGTTCTTCAACAAGCTGAAGAAGTTGGCAGACAACTGAAAAGCAAATGATCACGCAGCAAGTGTCAGCGATTTAAGAAATTCCGCGTCAAACACAGAAAGAAACCACCAGCCATGGCAACTCTGGAATTGCTCGACTCTGCGTCCCTGTTACCCGGACAGTCGGCGGAAGTTGTTGCAGAAGGCCGTATTTTTGCCGTGTTCAATGTCGACGGTGTATTTTACGTGATGGACGGAATCTGCCCTCACGCCGGAGGGCCGCTTGGAAAAGGAATGTTGCGTGGAAAGACTGTGACATGCCCATGGCACGGGTGGCAATTCGACGTGAGCAGCGGACAACACTGTTTGAATCAGCGACTCTGCCAAACAACTTATCCATCAAGAACTGACAACGGGAAAGTCGTGATCGATGTCGAATGAACGACCGTACCTGCGCAAAAAAACGTCCGGGGGCACTCCGGACGTTTCATCATTCGTATGACCGAGGCAACTCAACGTTGATACCCCTGAGTTGCTGCATGAATCACTACTTCTTCAATGCTGCATCAATCAGGCTTATGACTTCGTCGGAATCCGGGCTTGTCCGCGGGCTTACGCGTCCAGCAACCTTGCCGTCTTTGCCAACGATAAACTTTTCAAAATTCCAACTGATCTTGTCCTGCTTCTCTGAATGGCTCTTCAGGAATTCATACAACGGAGCCTGACCGTCACCATTCACTTCAATCTTGCTCATCATTGGAAAACTGACTTTATAATTGTCTGAGCAGAACTTTTTGATGTCCTTTTCCGTACCGGGCTCCTGTGCGCCAAACTGATTGCACGGAAATCCGATGACAACAAGTCCTTTCTCAGCATACTTTTCGTGCAGTGCCTGAAGTTGCTCATACTGTGGGGTCAGCCCGCATTCGCTGGCCACGTTCACGATCAACAGTACTTTTCCCTTGTACTCAGAAAGGTCGACTTCTTTACCATCAATTGACTTCATCTTGAAATCATGAACAGACTCAGCAGCCAATGCACTTCCTCCAGAAAGACAAACGAGTGTCATAGCGACTGCCAGCGAACTCCAGAACTTCATAATTCTTCTCCCGACGCAAACAAGGAAATCGAATTTGCCATAAGCTCAGGCAACCTGTATCGCAGGCAGATTCGACGGAACGGTTTGCTGCTATTGTTACCCGCCGATTGGCAAAGGCAAGCCTGGCCAACAGCAATCGTCATTCTCGACCGCGGTGCCTGAAGTGCCTGAGTTTGATTTATGGAGTGCTGTTCCCCAAACTGTCAGTTATGGCCAAGAAATTCCTGACCTCAAGCGGAGAATCCACCTCGTGAAGCAAACCGTTGGAATGCTGATGCAACTGGCCGCGCTTTCCATGCTGCCAGCAATCGTCATTTTTCAGTTGTTCTATGGATTCCGACTGATCGTCATGCCGATTTCGCTGCTCGGCGGGATCTGCGTTTTCAGCATTGGCACATTGCTTCGGGAATCAAGTAAGTAAGCAGGTGGCCAAAATAAACCTGGCAATTGTCGGCCGGTTTCAAGGGAGAAACCTTCGTGAAAAACAGGTCGTCGGTCGGGCTCATCAGAAAATGAGCCACTATTTCCCCCGAAGAAAATTGAACACCACCCAGAACGGGGCAAGCACTGCTCTTAGCCAGCCGCATGGCCTGATTCGTACTCCAAAACAGTGTGGGCAGTAGTACTGACGGACTCCCATCAACCCCAAAACAAACCAGAGTCCATGAAAAGGCACCTTTCGTAGTACATTCCTGCAGAAGTGACATCTGTACTTAAGTGACTCAATCAACGATTGCGAATGCTCTGGCGCACTCATCGTATTTCCAGCAGGTTTTGACTTTATGACGATACTCATATGCGATCTGACCGAGGTGTGAATTGTCATGTCGGTTTGACCTAAGCGGAAGGCCGCCAGGAATTCGGCAAAACAATGTCAAAGCAATTCGTATGCCGTCGGGTTGGCAATACGTGACGAAGGAGAAATCAGGGAATACATTCAGACGCCAAAGCCCCTTGATGAATAATTTCACCTGGAGACGTGGATCAAACGCATCAAAACGAAACGCTGAATGCTCAATCACGCATCAAACTTACGCAACAATGACGGTATCATGCACTCCAGACGGCCTAGGTCAATCAGACGGCACACCTTAGCCATAATTTTCGCAGCAAATTCAGTCTCAACTCGCGAAAATCCCGCTTTCGCAAGTCAATCCGCTGGGGCGTGCGTCCCGATGGTAGCAATTACCCTGGCGTGCAATTTCCCATTAGTCACAACCATTCCCTCATTGACGGCAAGGGTTGAACCATGACTGAAGTCGGCCGGTTTGCCGTTGATATCTGAGACATGACCACCAGCTTCCATGACGACCAGCACTCCACCAGCATGGTCCCAGATCTTTTCCTGATATCCCTTTCGAGTTGGAAGTCGGAGGTAAAGATCGGCGTCACCGCGGGCAACCACCAGATACTTGCACTGGCTATCCATACGAACTGGCTCTTTGTGGATCCCGAGTTCTGTTGCAATCAGGCCTGACCAGTCATGTGAACTGTGACCGGATTCAACGGACTCACAGAACAGCAGTTCGGATGCTTCATTGGTGCCGGAAACACGAATCCGCACAGAATCCGCCTCTGGGTTGTCCAGAGGCTGCATCCAGGCCCCCTGACCTCGAACAGCCCACGCTAGCACCCCAACCTCAGATGCCCCCTCAGAGATCGGCAAATTGGGACACCCCAAAACACCGACTTCAATATTGCCATTGATAATTAACGCGAGGGAAATGGCATACTGCTCTTTTCGCAGGAAACCCTTCGTGCCATCAATTGGATCCAGTGTCCAAAATCGCGGACTAAATTCAGACGCCCCACCTCGATCAATCCAATCGCAGACCTCAACCGAAGTCGCCTCGACGCCAACCGCACCGCATTCTGCAACTACGCGATCAAGAAATTCCGCGCCTGTTGGCAGCCGCAGATCAGCCGCACCTTCTTCGCCAATCACGGGATCCGAGGGAAATTTTTCCTGCAACACTCTGCAGATCAGCGCCTGGCTGGCATAGTCTGCCACTGTCACCGGACTCTTGTCTTTCTTCGCCAGCGACTCTGGTGATATCGAAGACTGCACAGACCGACAAACACGAGCTGCCAGACGCACAGCATCAAGAGCTGCGGACAATTCTGTTTCAAATGGCATTGGTAATCCTGAACTCAGATCCCGGGTATGGCTGAGGTAATCAAAAAATCGCAGGGAGAGTAGAGCCGATCAACTCAGAAATCAACCACTCAGTCAATGCCGCGCAAACGGAATCATCCTCGACGCGATGATGGCGTATAGACCGCGGCAAAACTGATTTCTGTGTTTAACGCTTCAGATGCCTCAGCACGCCGAGCCTCTATACGGACGCCATAGGGCTGTCGGACTGCCACTTTTAAACGAATTGGGGCATCCCCTGCTGGTTCGCATTCAACTTCCGGCAACCCAGCCAATGGTGGTGAAAATGGCACATGCAAATGAGCCCTCTTCTGGCCGACTTCGAAGAACACTTTGATTGTTCCTTCAATCATTTCGCCACCATGCTCATCTCGGATTCGCTCAAGCGTGACATCACCAGAAGCCTGCTGCACAGTTCGCGTGACGCCAGCCGCTGGCCCCAGAGAGGCTGAAGCAATGGCCTGTCGATTCACGACATCTGATGACTCTGTTTCGGCGAGATCTTCCAGTGCTTCCCGCTCACGAAGCTGCCGATCCTGCTCTTGAAGGGAGAACGCTGTTACCGACGACGATGGTTTTGCAGTGATGACCTGCGACACCGGCTCAGTCAGAATTCTTTTTGCAACCGCTGATGTTCCAGCGACAGCGTCTGACTGGCCGACACCTCGAACCTGATCCGCCCGCGCGACCAACTCACGAGTGGACTCCATTGAGCGGAAATTTTCCAATGGTGCGACTGGTGTCCGCAGAGCCTGGTCAAAAGACGGGAGCGGTATTGGTAAGGCCGACAATGAAAGCGGCGCCGCAGGCGAACTATTCGACGGAAATGCAGAGGAGGGCAGGGGAGGTGGCAAAGGCTGAACCAATTTTGGCGTCGGTGCAGAAGCCTGTGGCGTCTGAAACCCAACACTATTCACCAAGCGGCCTGATGGCTCAGTGAGCGGCCTTCGAGTCGAAGATGACGAAGCGACTGGTGATGCAGATGCCGATTCAACATCCAACGGAGAGCTTCTCTTCGAATAGTCCACTGCTGCTATATCAGTTGATCGTAATGGAGGTACCACACTGAACGGTGCAACTGAACTCGGCTGAGCGACTGGGATCGGAGACGCCGGAAAACGGTTGACATCGCCAGAGTATCTTGGCGTGGGCGAGGAGCCTGTTGCATCACCCAATACGTCTTGCACTGCCGCCCTTTGAACCGGTCGAGGCGGCTGCAGATTTCCAAAGGATGGCTGGTGATCATCTGATGGAAGAACGCCATGCGACGGAGATTGCTTTGGAGCAGATCGCCCAGCCACATTGTCGTCAGTCAGCCGTCGTCGTTCAGAACGTGAGGCATCATCAGATCGACGAGACTGGGAAACGCCAATGCGACTCATCTGCCGACCTGTCCCATAAAATGGATCGGCCCACGGATCCCGAGCAACATTACTCGCGGACGAAGTGCCACTCTCCGGCGGCGGCTGACTGAGGCGAAATGCAGTCCGTGGAGCGATGCTATCAAAGCGAATTTGTGGCTCTTCAACATTCAGGTCAGTAAGGTATGCATCTGTCAGTGGCTGAAGATAGGCGCGACGGTCACGCGGTACTGCGAACACTTCGTCCGGCAAAGGACTCATGATCGCAATCACGCCAAAGATAAATACGCCAATTGTAATCCACGGACGCAGCGGCGACCCGACTGGCATCAAGTGATAGGCAATAAAACACGGCGGCAAAAGTGTCAGCATTCCGGCAAAGAATAACCCCGGGGACTCCTCAGCCGATTTTTTGCCAGGCGAAAACAACAACCATCCGAAAATCGCCAGGAATGTCGAATAGGCAGAAAGCAGCAGTGCCGCCGGCTCCCACGCCTGAATTCGGATGATCCGCTTGTACTGACCAAACCAAAGTAAGCCAGCAACGGCAACAAGGGTAATCCACGACAGGATCGCCAGTGCGCGGCGTCCCTGAATGCGGCGACCGTGTGACGAAGTCATTGGAATAGGCCTCCTGCCATAAAGGAATCTTCGTTCGCGACCAGAGACACGCCGACTCCCCAATTTAAACAAACCGCCAGAACTTCCGGAAATCTAGCTATTCCCGGGGAGTCTACGCAAGGTTGTCATGGAGGAACTTTCGGCAATCAGCATAGACCGCACGTTTTCAGAAAGGTTTTTTCGAATTGCGGATCTGGAATCAAACATGGGTGCTTGTATTGCTCCGCACTACCACCTGCTCTGGATTGGCGAGTTTGAGTGAATTTTCTCCAGACTTCAGCTGATAACTCAACGACTGAGATTTCAGAGAGCCTTCCTGATTCCCGCTTTTCAGCGTACTCCATATTGCGACTCCGAAGAGCCTCATCAACATTCGCGGCAAATTCTAAAAGCCGGACATTTCGAATCATTGATCCCGACGGTGCTGCATTTGAATCGTAACCGAGCGTCTGTGAATCAACAAACAGCGTATAGCCTGGCGGATCTCCCCAGCATGGAGTCAGAGAAAAAGTGCGGGGATAAAATCCTGTTTTCGACGATGCCGAAGCCACCGACTCAACAACCTGCGACTCCGCAACTTTCTCTCCGGTAATGCTGGAGATGTGAGCGCCCTTGTGACGGAACTCCAGCATCGGACTTGCCCCATAAAACCCAACACACCGAACCACGTCGCGTATGTTGTAGCGGTAAAGGCCCGAACTGGTCGTCAACAGAATCAGATACTCTTCGCCAACAGCCAGCTCATGCGCTTCAAGGACAATCGGGCTCGAAGATTCAGATTCTCTCAGCGGTATGAACTCAAAGAAATGGGTTTGAATCTCCAGCACACCAACCGGGCTATTGTCTTCAAGCGGCAGAGTCATTCGACCTTCACTGGCATGAAGTCCGTGATCGCGAACCGGCAAATCATCGAACAACTCTCTTAGCCTCGGGATGTAGGCACTCGCACTTCCGCCGCACCAAACGCCCAGCACCCCCAACATCGGCCAGCAAACACGCGGCCGAAAATGTCCATACTCACTTCGTATGTTCTCAAGGACTCTCGCCCTGGATGGGTTTGCCTTCAACACTGGCCGCAGTGCCATTCGAACGGTGTCTGGAAGATCGCAGCCGCGCATTCCTCCATCACGAATATCTCGAATCAAATCTTCGGAACGCGCTGTCGAATACTCCGCCAACTGTAAGAGAGTGCTTGGGTTAGCTGTAATCTGCATTCCAACAAAGGGATCAGCGAGAGACAGTCGAAGGATTGTGTACCGCTTGGCATCGGCGGCGCGAATCTCAGCCACCGCAGCTGGAACCGTATACAACGTCCTGACGATTGGATTCTGCATTGCCGCAACCAGACCACTGATATTCCCGCATGGCGTTTTCCCAGTCGTCTCAAATTTTTGATGGCTGCTGGAGATCTGAACGATGTTCAATTTCTGCAGACGCGCATGTTCAGAATAAGTCCCAATTCCCCACATCTGCCATCCGCGACGATAATCACTGAGAAAGCGATCGGTAACCGGAATGAGCTTGGACTCAGCTGTCGTTCCGCTTGTGATTGCAAACATCAGAAGGCGATTCGACTCCCCCAGCAAGGCTGAGTGCTCACCTTCAGCAACCCGCTGCACATAGGGGCGCACGAGCTCATAGTCGGCGACCGAGATCTGGTTGCGGAATTCCTTGAGGCTGATACTTCCGGAAAGCTGATGGTCGCGAGAAAAATCGCTGCCCTGATTGAGCTGCAATAAATCCTTCAACACGGCATGCTGAGCCGCGCGACAATCCGCGTGCGCTGCCGCAAGGAACTTTGCTCTTGAGCGCCGCATGCGTTGACGAAGGAGGCCGCCGGCCATGGCTCGCAGACGGTATGAAATTGGTATGGAAGTCATGAAGCTGAATGGACCTGAAAAATGCCTGCAAAACGCACTGCTTTTCAGTCAAGCCTTTGCTCAAGCATCCCCGCACAATGACACTTCAGCCGAGTCAACACAAACAAAAAAAGCACTCCCGCACAATCAGCCCGGGAATGCTTCAAGACTTCAAACCACAAATGTGGACCACTAACTATTTCTTGCCCTTGGCAGGTGCGGCAGCCGGAGCAGCATCGTCCGCAGCTTTCTTCTTCTTCTTGCCGGTAATAGCCTTTTGAACTCGTACTTTCGGAAGGCCCAATGGACTTCGCCCGACGGCAAAGCGGTCTTCTTCCAGCAACCGTGCGATCCGCTCACCACGAGTCAGCACATTGCGGGATCGAGAAAGGCCAAGTCGAGTCCTTAGGGTCTTGTCAATTGACACGTCAACGCTCCAATCGCACATTGAATTCAAAAAAACCTTCAAAGCAAGACGCTGCATTTGAAGGGAACGGTTCGTAATCAGGCATTCTGAAACGGACGAATAATCAGCCGTAAGTCAGGAAAGTCCATGATTGTATCGACAGACGCCCCGGTTCTCAACCACGGCTTTGCCAGTTTTCCCAGCAAAAATTGGAGCACGATCCAAAAAATCGAGACATTAAGACCCGCTAAGCTCCAAAAACAACCAATATCATCCCTAAATCTTACCCATGGGCCATCTTGACTAAGGGCTCGATTATGGCTTCGTGGAAGCTTGACCAACTTCCCCAGTTGCGTTCTTGGGATCCTTCGTTTCAACAACAATGATCTCAACCGAAAAAGCTCCGCCCGCTGCGCCGCCTCCGCCACCAATTCCCACACCTCTGGTCATTCCGCTTGCCATTCCACCGTCCGGAGAACCGAAGCCGCCGCCTTGCCCAGACCCGGACGCCGCCTGGATGATCACATCCATCGTACGCTTTGTTCCCGTTTGAGTCCCTTTCACACCGTCCATCCAAAGGACACCGCGTGACGCATCGGCACGACGAACTCCACTCGTTCTGGACTCATAATGATCGGCGAGCTCATTTTGATCCTTTTCTCGCTGCGGATTAAATGTCAGACGGGCATAGTAGACCTTTGTCGCTGATGGTGCAGAATCCTTTAGACCAGCCCCCAGAGTGCCAGGCAGCGTCAAGACTCCAGCAACTTCTGCGACAGCGTTCTTGTGGAACCGAACTGGGAAACTGTCGCCCGTTGGTGTCAACTTACCCGGAACCATCGAAAGTGAACGCAATCGATCGCGAAGCGACAACACAAGATCCTGGCTCGCATGCGTCCAAGGATCAAGAGGCACCGCCTGGTCAGCAGTACTTCGACCTGGCTTTGTCCGCGGCAGCGACTTCAGGATCACCAGCATTCCCGGGTCATGAACTGCCGACTTAAACATCCCGCCTCCCGAAAGCCCACCCGGTCCTGACGCAAACATCTTTGTAAACAAGGCGAACAAGGCATTTCGAACGCGATCATTGGGTACCGAAGCAGCAATTCGTACGATGTCTCCACCGCCTGGAATATCACCCCCAAACTCCAAATCACCCGCACTATTCAACTGCTTGACTAGAGAATCCGTACATTTGGGCCCCCAGAGAAAACCGGCGGCGTGCATCAACGCGGTCTCACTCAGCTTGGGTGCTTCAGAGGTAAGCTCGGCATACTCAGTTTGCCCGAGCGCCGCGCCTCCAGCCATCGGCAGGCCCGGCATGCCTTCCCCTGACATTTCCATGCCAGGTGGCATCATTGATGACCCGCCCGGCATTCCCAGACCCATCGCCATATTCTGCGCCGTCCCGGCAACAGTTTGAGCTCCAGAAGGCACCGCCATGCCAGTGAAGCGATCGGCCACCAAATCGCACACCGCCGCAGTCACCTTCAATGCCCCTGCGCGACTATCAGCGGGAACCTGTGCTGAACCATCCAGCAGCGAAAGAATGATGGGCTCAATCATCGAAGGGTTCCGATCGATGTGACTGTACAGCCCTCGAACAACAATGCGAGCAGCCTCGGATGGCCATAGCGGTGTCTCAACCGTCTGGGCTGTTATCCCGTAAAGAGTTTGCCACGCACCGGGCGTTCCATTCTGAATCAAGCCGTCCACGATATGCTCAACGAGCTGCACCTTGTCCAGCGAACCTGAAACCTGAGGACTGCCTCCAGGATAGCCACCACCCTGATACTCTGCACCCGGATATCCCGGCATAGCACTTCCCGATGCGTCGGCAGAACCACCGCCGCCCGGAGGAGAATACCCTGGCGGAACATATTCTCCCGGAGCGCCAGTTCCAGAGGAGTCGCCACCAACTGCGGGACCTTTGCGAGTCATTGCACCGACAGCCGGACTTTGAAAATACGCGGTGGCGGATTCAGCAAACATGAGAGTAAGGGAATCAATCGCGAGCGTGCGCCCACGAGGAGCTTCCAACAAACTCTGTGTCTGAGGCGGCATCTGCAGACTGGAATTCCCGGGTGACATTGCCCCAGAGTTCGGACTCGCAGGGGCCGCACCTGCCGGTGGCGCCAGACCACCTGAATTCGCGCTGCCTGGCATTCTGGAATTGCGTGAACCTTCAGTCGGCATCGCCGAACCACCACTTGCTCCCATGGCACCTGGATAATCTGATGGCATACCGCTCGGATTCATCCCTGTTTGATTCGAACCGACGTTGTCGGGCAAACTGGCAGACGCCAAAAGCAAACTTGAAAGTAAGTCGGCAACTTTCGGGTCGCCCGGTGCAGACTTCACTCTGCTGTCGATCGCATCGAGAAGCCGGGAATCTTTTTCACGCAGCGCATCCAAAAAGTTCTCGTCGGTCCATGATGCGAAATTGTCCGGACGAGGCACAGCCGTCGGACCTCCAAATGACGCGTTTGGCAATCCTGGCGCACCGTCTGCATATGCGGGCGCACCGGAATACCCGGCTCCGTCCGGCATGGTTGGCGGTCCTTCAGAAGACGACATGCCCGGCTGATAGCCCGAATAACCTGGAGGCATCCCATTATTCATAGCCGGCATCGCCGACTGGCCGCCTCCTGAAGTCCCTGATGAATCAGGCGCCATTGCTGGTGGCATCATTCCCGACATCTCGGGGGCCGCCGCAGGCGTCTCAGATGCATCCCCAGTTGTGGAGGCTCCCGAAGAATCACCCGCAGAAGAATCACCACCGCCGCAACCTGCAGACAACACCGGAATCGCGAAAACCACCATCAGGAGACAAGCCAATCGTCGCCTGAACACAAAAGAGGCTATACCCACAATTATCTCCGACCAGAAAATCCAGGGTCAGGTTTCAGGTTCACAATCAGGATTGATTGACCTGTCTCCGCAGATTCACGCCTGCAGGTTAACGCCGCTAAGCGCATGCCTTTGCGTTTCAGTGAGCGTAAACAGACCACGATTGCCTTGCAAGCGGTAGCAGTACGCTGTGAAGAATTGGTGAGCAGATTTAGTTCCTGAAACGCCTGGCAAAACCTGGACTGCTTCCCCGACAACACCCAAAGTACAGATTTAGGGATCCGTTAAGAAGATAACTGTCTCGGTTGTGTTGGAACCCTGAGTTGACCCACGCGACAAACCACTGCTGGCGAACAACCGACTGCTTCTTGTTGAGAGCTCAGCAGAAAACTGCCGGCGGGAAGTTTGAGAACTTCAGCGAGTTCGATTTCACCATTGTTCAGAACAAGTGGCTCACATACGTGCATTTGGCACACTGAATGCTAAAAAGATCAATGCTGGCACCTAACCACGATAGTCGCCAGCGTGCTGCTCAACCCACAAGCACGGCTGCTTACAATTAAGGCAACCAGTTCTGTTAGTTCGGATCTGGTCGTATGTTTTGAACGGGCGAGAACGATTTTTTGGTGTCGACGTCAGACACCGCCCGGAGATTGGGACCAGGAGGTCGCTTCGGTCACAGGAAGCAAGAGTAGTACGATTCCTTGGTTTTTGCTTTGGTTTTAACCAGCGCAATGAACAGAGGGGATCAACATCGATTTACTGTGGCACAACAGTTTCCCGGGAGGAGTATAGTCAGAATGGCGAAGTCGAAATTGGAATACATCTGGTTGGATGGTACTAAGCCCACTCAGGTGCTGCGTTCAAAGACCAAAATTGCGAACAACTTTGGTGGGACCCTTGAAGAATGTCCGATCTGGTGCTTCGACGGAAGCTCAACCAATCAGGCGCCAGGCGGATCATCCGACTGCCTGCTGAAGCCAGTTGCTATCTTCGAAGATCCGGGCCGAGTGGATGCGTTCCTGGTCATGACAGAAGTTTTGAATCCGGACAACTCTGTCCACGAATCAAACGGTCGTGCGACCATCGACGATGATGACGATGACTTTTGGTTTGGTTTCGAACAGGAATACTTCCTGTGGGACCGTGAAACCAATCTTCCGTTGGGATTCCCAGTCGGTGGCTACCCAGCTCCACAAGGGCCTTACTACTGCTCCGTTGGCGCCAAGAACGCTTTCGGTCGCGAGCTGATTGAAGAACATCTGGACCTTTGCCTGCAAGCTGGACTGAACGTTGAAGGTATCAACGCTGAAGTTGCTGCCGGACAATGGGAATTCCAGGTTTTCGCTAAGAGCGCAAAACGTGCTGGCGACGAAGTGTGGGTTGCCCGATATATCCTTGAACGCACAGCAGAAAAGTACAACCTGTCAATCAATTGGCATTGCAAGCCGCTTGGTGATACAGACTGGAACGGCTCTGGCATGCACGCCAACTTTTCCAACACAGCGCTCCGCACATGTGGCAGCAAAGAAGTCTACGAAAAGATCTGCTCCGCTTTCGCTCCACGAATCAAAGAGCACATTTCCGTATACGGTGCTGACAACCACATGCGACTAACGGGCAAGCATGAAACTCAGTCGATCGACAAGTTCAGCTTTGGCGTATCAGACCGCGGTGCTTCAATTCGTATTCCAGTTGCAACGGTTCAGAACGGGTGGAAGGGCTGGCTGGAAGACCGACGTCCGGCATCAAACGCCGATCCTTATAAGGTCGCATCTGAAATCGTTCGCACAGTTAAGTCCGTAAAGATCTGATCATGAATTCGGCAGGATTTGCAGGGCTTTTAATCAAATAAGAGTCGCAGATCATTGCCAAACAGCATGAGAAACATCAGTCATGGCGATTTCGATCTGCGTTGTTTAAGCGAGGGAAGGGAGTACCCGCCGTTACACAATTCTGGCTGAAATTTCTGCAGACAATCACATTGCGTGGACTACAACTTCGCAATGTGGTTCTCTAAAACTTTGATGAAGCCAGTCACTCCGAAACGTTTCGGTTCGTCCGTCTCGTCTAGACGGTGACTGGGATCGGGAGTCACTGCTGATCGGGGGAGCAATCCTTCGATCAATCCTCCCTGGCTGTCCGATGGCAACATCGGACAGCCGTTTTTGTTTACCGACCAACCAGCATCCCGACGTACTCTTTTGCAAAAGACCAGTTGCTGCCGAAAGCAAAACCATTTGGTATCAGCCCCTCAATGCGTTGGCCTAATGTGAACGGCAGACTCCTTGGGGACGATCGGAAATCGGCAGGCAAAGGAATCGTCTTCAGGCCGTTTCGAAGGGCAAGCCGCGTCGCTCTGGGAAGATGCCAGGCAGATGTGAGCAACCCGATTTCTTCCTCCGAGTCTCGAAACCGACGCCCAAGATTCAACATCTCCTCGGACGTATTTTTCCCGCCGGATAGTTCAATGGAAGAATTGGGCACCCCCAATTGAATCAGAATTTCCCGCGACGTTTCTGCGGGATCGACTCCACTCGCATTCATTGATTCAATTCGCTGCCCCGTGCATATGAAACGCGTCGCTGGATTTCGATGATACAGCTGGGCGGCCAGAATCATTCGGTCTCCGGAACCATTCCCCTGGAGTCTGCCATTTGCTCCAAGGCCACCGCCGCCCCCCAAAACCACAACCACTCCGGGGATCGGCGCCTTCAGCGGGTCAATCTGGAAATAGGACCCCTCCAATGCAGTCGCCATGGACTCAGAAACGTAGCCACTTCCAGCAATCGAATAGATGACGAAACAAAGCAGAGAACCAAAGCCCCCGGGAACTCTGTTTGACTGTTTGCGAAATGGCCAAAGCTGAATCATGAGCGCCATCAGCATCAACCATAATAGCCCACAAGGCATGAACAGTGCGGTACCGATCTTTTCAGCCGCATCTCGACCGAGACCAACCCATGCCAGCGTCAGGCAGACACTGGCCCCAAGGACCAAACCGCCCAATACCCGAAGATAGAAGGGTAACTTCATCATACCTGGCTAGTCTCCGGCAGACGGCTCAGCCACAGAATCCTGAGTTGCCGCATTGGCATCAAACCCAACATCAACGACTTCTGAGGCAATGCCGCTCAGCAGAGTGGTCGCGTAGGTTCCAGCCGACAGAACGAAACAAATTTCAATTCCTCCGTCATCCGTCAGTCGTGAGGAGACTTCGGAGGGAAATTCCAGCATCTTGCGACGTACGCCTGAGGTCAGTTTTGCATAACGTTCGAAATCTCGCGGTTTGAGCCCCATTTTTTCCAGCGCTGCATTTTCCATTTCAGCGATATCACCGCCAGCCGCCAGCATCTCCGGCCCGGGCATTGGTCCGGCAGGCACTATCCCGCTCGTGTCCGCGCCCTCTGGATAGCGATACGGTTTAATGCCATCTTTGCGAATGACAACATCTCCAGGATGCGGCGCAGCAATTGTTCCTGCAGTGACTCTTTGTGATACCACGAGATTAAACACGGCAGACTGCACGGCGCTCAGGGCCAATCGGCGCAATGTCCGTGAATGATTGTCGGGCCAATAGTCCTTCGGCAGCTTTCCCTTCAGCAATCGCAACCCATCAATCACCGTATTTCCGCCATGCCCAAATCTCTGTGGTCCAAAATAATTCGGTATACCAGAAGTGACGAGTTCATTGAGTCGCTCCTGGACTTTGTCTGCATCAGGTGACGAAAACGGAACGCCTGGACTTCGCAGCACCAATCGAAAACGGTTTCCCTTCAAGTGTCCCGTCTTCAGTTTATTCTGATGGGCCGTCACCTGCAGGACGGTTACATCGTCGGAGTTCAATTTCTCCACGTTCAAGGCCAATCGCTTGGGTATGGAACAGAATTGCCGAGTCACCGCGTGGCGATCTTTCTGTCCTGCGAGCCCAATATCCTTCGACGGAACACCCAACAGCCGAATGATCCGACTCACAAGCTCCGGAGAAGAAACACCTCGTTTTTCAATCCATAGATACGCATGCTCACCGGAACCCGAGGGAAGGTAAGCCGGTACTTCTTCCACCTGAAAATCATCCACCGTGGTCCTGATATGACAGACTCCGAGTACTGGACTATGAAGCGTCGGCGGGGAAATGATCTGTAACAAAGTCTCAGAAGGAAGTGTCATTGAAGAGCTAACTTTTGTGGTGGATATGATTTAGAAGTCTTAGAACGCCAAACAAGACCGGGACAGGTTCCCTGGCAAAGCAAAAAACGCGGCCCAATACGCTTTAGAAGGGTACCGGTCCCAGTTTTGTTAGTGCCTCCTGGTCAAGACGATGCCCGAATCTTGCGGTTAAGACAGGAACGCAATTAACAAATTCCCAGACTGGACGGTCAGGTCAAATGGCGCGGGGCAAGCTGTTTTTTGCTTTATTCAAGGACTTGGCGAACGGGCTCTGACGGAGAACTATTCGCAGCACTATAGCCGATTTCTCGATTTTGAGCGCGAACGAACACACGTGGTGACCGAGTGAGTCCGTTTTTCCGGATACAGCGAAATTCGTTTCCGCAAAAGCCAGCAAAAAACGACACTGGAGTCGGGCTGTGCGACTCAGTGATCGCAATCAACACCCGCAGTATAATGTTTATTGACGGTCAAACGGTTCTGCGTCCCGAATCAGGTGAATCAAATCCAGGCACGACGAAACCAGCGCAAGAAGACAGGATTCTTCGGTTTCGATATTGGATAAGTCATGCTGTCTTCGATGGTCAGTCTATTTCCGGCAAGACATGATGCGAAGTAGGCGTCAAAGCGATTCCTCCCGCACGGAACACCAGAGACTTTTTCAATTTGAATGGGTGCATTATGAATCAACTCCTGCTGGTTGCGATAACCGCAACTTTTTCCTGTGTGACAATTGCCGTGACCCATGCTGACAGCCGCCCCAACGTCCTGATATGCATTAGCGATGATGTCTCCTATCCGCATGCATCTGCCTATGGATCCCAGATGGTCAGAACGCCAGCGTTTGATCGTGTCGCGAAAGACGGCGTTCTGTTTCATAACGCCTTTTGTGCAGCGCCAGGATGCAGCCCGTCGCGTGCTGCTCTTCTTACCGGACGCCACATCTGGATGATCGAAGAAGCAGGAACGCACGCCAGTTACTTTCAAGCCAAATACGCGACGTTTCCAGAACGACTGCAGGATGCTGGATATTTCTGTGGCTCTGTCGGCAAAGGCTGGGCACCCGGAAATTTTCAAAAACATGGCCGTGAGCATAATCCGGCAGGAAAAGCTGTTCGCGGAAAGGATGGCTATGTCGCGGGATTTCGAAGCTTTCTTGAGCAAAAACCGAAAGACCAACCGTTTTGCTTCTGGTTTGGAAGTTCCGACGCGCATCGCAGCTTTCAAAAAGACGCGGGATTGAAGAAAGGGATGACGCTGGAGCAGGCGGAAGTCCCCGGCTTTCTACCCGATGCACCAGAAATCCGCAGTGACTTGCTGGACTACGCTTTCGAAGTCGAACGATTTGATGACGACTGTGATCAGATCCTGCACGTTCTCGAAACCGCAGGGCAGCTTGACAACACACTGGTGATCATCACCAGCGACAACGGCATGCCATTTCCGCGAGCAAAAGCAAACTGCTACGAGTTTGGAATCCACATGCCACTGGCCGTATGCTGGAAAAAGGAGATCCCTGGTTCACGGCAATGGACCGATCTCGTAGGTTTTGTGGATCTGACAGCGACCATTTACGAAGCGACCGGAGTTGCTCCCCCAAGCGAGTTCCCCGTCATCGGTAAAAGCTTTCTCAGCGACCTGAAATCAGATCAGTCAGGCCAGGTAGACATAACTCGCGATGCCGTGTTGTTCGGACGAGAACGCCACTCCTCCTCGCGGTTCAATAGCCTTGGCTATCCCCAACGTGCAATCCGCACGCATGAGTATCTTTACATTCACAACTTCCGTCCCGAACGTTGGCCGGCGGGTCCCGGCCAAAGCTTTGACGAAGTCGTCTATAATCAAAGCGGTGAAATCGTGTCAGCCAAATTGAGCAAGCCTCATGCTGGCTATCACGACATTGACCCCTGTCCGTCGCTTACGTTTCTGGTCGAGAATTGCAACGATACGAAAATCGCGAATTACCTTGAACTGGCGATCGGAAAACGCCCGGCAGAAGAACTCTTCGACATCCGCAAGGACCCTGACGGCCTCATCAATCTTGCCTATGACATCGATTTTGAGGAAATCCGAAATCAGCTCAGGGGTCGCCTGATGTTCGAATTACAGGCCACGAACGATGCGCGAGTTGTCGACGGAGGCGAGATCTGGGAGACGTATCCGCGAATGAGTGATCTTCGTTGGTTTCCAACGCCGGATTGGGCGATTGATAGCCCTGCAAAAATACCGATGCAACCGTGGGTTGAACGCCTCCGTCCCCGCGAATGAAACAACACGACAGGGATGTCGCTTCATCAACTGCTATTCCCTCTGAAATGACAACTTCTCACAGCGCCTCGCACGACACGCATCCGTGAAAATTGCGATGAGAAGCGGAAGAACATGTGTTGCAGTCGATGAAGGGAAATTCAGCATGTCGCCCCAGTCGCCCTATCTCTCCACCAATTTGGCCACAAACTTCCGGCCGTACGACAGACGCTTAAAGTTGCATGCAAGATCAAAACTCTCAGCTTGCGCAAGTCGTGGGCAGTCTTGCGAAGAATATGGTGACCCCTCCCAATTAAACCACTGAACAACCTGGGGAACACACTTCTAAAATCGTTCATAAAACTGCAAAAAACAAGGGAAAATATCAGTCTCTCCTAGGAGTCTGTCCTGATACATGTCACCAAACGTCGCTGAATTGTGTTGAGAAAAAGTTTTTTTTCGGCCTGCGAATTGCTGTAGAGCAGCTGACATGAAGTCGGCGGCGGAAAATGGATTTTTGGGCCAGTTAGAGATC
>JBGSVD010000215.1:0-31466 GCA_041753135.1 Planctomycetaceae bacterium | reverse complement strand
GTTCCGACCGGAGTCCTTCCTCAGGTCACCTGAATCCTGTAAAACAGGAGCCGTATACGGACCCGTACGTACGGTTCTGTGAGAGGGCTGAGTCGCGGTTTAGCCACCCCGACTCACCCTACTCGATGTTGTGGTTTGATCTTGTCGCTGTTGGGTTCGGGTCCTAAGGTTCTTGATTCGGCGATTTTTGTTGGTCGTTTGGTGACTTCCGAAGGATCGGGAGATATGCCGCAGTGTTTTGATTTTTGTGGCGCGATGACTCGCCTCTGTGAAGATGTTTGTGGGCACCATCCTGAGTTTGCTCATATTCAGATGGCGAAGGTGGCGGTAACGTTTGCTCAAACTCGATCGCCCGTGGAGTGGGGCATGCAGGCGAGGCTGACGCCCCTGAGGTTTGCGGGAGGGTCTTCGGTAGAACGGCGCAAGGGACGGCTTTGGACGGTTCAACGCGTGCATCACCGCGGTCAGGAGTCGCTTTACATCCTGACGTTTTTTTTGCCCCGTTTTTTGAACCTTTCCTTTGACGAGAAGCTAATTACAGTTTTCCATGAGCTGTACCATATTAGCCCCCGTTTCGATGGAGATATTCGTCGATTTGATGGTGCCTGTTATATGCACACGGGTAGCCAGAAGAGCTATGATCGCCAAATGGCCTTGTTCGCGGGGCAATATTTGGAGATGGGGAGACCGACGGAACTTCTTGGCTTTCTTCGGTACAGTTTTACAGAGCTCCAGGCGAATTGCGGCGATGTCGTAGGGTTGCGAATTACAATACCACGCTTGATTCCCCTTGATAGGGCTGCTTGAATTTTAGTGGCAAGGAGTGGAATCGCATGGAGTTTGACCCATCGAAAGAATCCCCTGCTGCTTTTTATCAGCATCTGATTCGGGTGATATCCCCAAGGCCGATTGCCTGGGTTTCTACGATTTCACTGAGTGGCATTGCGAACCTGGCCCCTTTCAGTTTTTTTACTGGAGCGGGATCACGGCCGCCAAGTGTCATCATCTGTCCTTCCAATCGACGTGATGGGGCTCCGAAAGATACGCTTCGAAACATTCTTGAGACCGGTGAATTTGTCATCAACGCGGTTTCATTTTCTCTTGTCGAAGCGATGAGCCTGAGTTCTGCAGAGTTGCCGCCAGAGGAATCAGAGTTTGAATTCGCTTCTGTCCTGCAGGGGAAATCAGTATCGGTGAAGCCACCTCGCGTTGCCGGATCATCAGTTGCCATAGAGTGTCGCCTGATGCACCACATCGCTCTGAGTGAGGGGCCGGGGGCTGCCAACATTATTGTGGGGCATGTCCAGCATTTGCATGTTGAGGATGCGGTGATGGATGCATCCGGCATGGTGGATATGGAGCGGCTTGACTTGGTGGGAAGGCTTGGCGGAGCTTCCTATTGCCGAACGACAGATCAATTTAAACTTGCGCGTCCCGGCCTTTAGCCTGGTGGAATGCGCGCCCAGGAAGCTTGTCGGTGTGGCGTTAGCTGGCCGGCCAATTTGCCAGCAATTGAGACCTACTATTCCGAGGATGGCTCCACTCAATCGCATGAAGCGAATTGAAGTGAGTCGCCAGGGACTCAATGGCAGGGATGATCCACCGGGAAATTGCCATGCGGGCAACTTCGTTTCGGAGGGAGGGGCATTTGGGGACCAATATTTGGGGGCCGTAAAGGGAAAGTTCCCCTGCCAGAGGACCTTCAAAAATACCGGATCCCCGGGCGCTGCGATTGGTGATCTGGCGGTTTCTGGTTGGTACTCCCTGATTACTTAATGACTGGTGCAGAAAAAACGACAATCATGGTGTTTCGGATAAGTCGGCGAAGGGAACTTCTGCATAGTCACGGGACTCCCAACGAATTTTTGCCTACAAGCCGATTCTCGCTCACTGCTCTTGCATGGATGATTTAGAATTGTGCGTACCGTAAACGACCTGGCCGGGCATCTTTCTGTTTGCTCACCAGACTGACAACCAATACCGCTAGAAGCGAATTTGACCGGCCATGATTTGTGTAAGTCTCGGGCGAACACGACATTCGTCCATAATGGAAGAGCATCGAGCCCTTGCAGAGAAGGGGGCCGAACTGGTTGAGTTGCGCGTAGACTATATGCGAAAGAAGCCCGATATGGGCTTGCTGCTGAAGGACCGGCCAACCCCGGTGGTCGTCACATGTCGGCGTCGCTCAGATCGTGGGCGATGGTTTGGCACCGAAGAGCAGCGCCTTGCCATCCTTCGAGAAGCCATCATTGCAGGTGCCGAATACGTAGACCTTGAAGACGACATTGCGAAGTCGATTCGGCGATATGGCAAAACAAAGCGAATCGTCAGCTATCACAATTTTGAAGAGACGCCAATTGAGCTGTACGACATTCATCGTCGTCTGTCACAGTGCGATCCGGATGTCATCAAGATTGTTACGATGGCGAATTCGCCGGCCGACAATGTTCGGATGTTGGAGATGGTGAGTTCATCGTCGGTGCCGACAGTTGGTTTTTGCATGGGTGAGTTGGGGACCATCAGCCGAATCTTATGTGGTCGAGCTGGTTCGCCGTTCACATACGCCAGTTTTAGCCGGGAACGCGAAATGGCGCCTGGGCAGCTGTCTTATGCGGAAGTTCGAAACCTCTATCGGTTCAACAAGATTACCAAAGACACGAAGGTGTATGGTGTGATTGGAGATCCGATCGCTCACAGCAAGAGTCCGTTGATTCATAATGCGGCATTTCGAAAGCAGGGCATCAACGCCGTGTATTTGCCGTTGAGAATCCCGGCTGATGGCCTTCTGGATTCTTTAAAGGAATTCGACAAACTTGGGATGAGCGGATACAGCGTAACGATTCCCCATAAGGAGGGTGTGTTGCAGTTTTGTGATTCGCTGGACGAAGAGACCGACGAGATTGGCGCGGCAAATACGCTTTATCGGTCCAATGGACAGTGGGCAGCGACAAACACGGATGCTTCTGCAGCGTTGGAGGCGATTCAGGATGGTCTCAAGAGGGCCGGTGGAACGATTGATCTCGTTGGGCGGAAAGTACTTATCCTTGGTGCTGGCGGTGCCGCAAGAGCTGTGGGGCATGCACTGATTCGAAGCGGGGCTGCTGTATCGATGACGAACCGTTCCCGCGAACGAGGGCGTTCTTTGGCCGTTGAGTTAGGATGTCAGTTTATCTCCTGGGAGAATCGTGGTGCTGAAGCATGTGAAGTTCTGGTGAACTGCACCTCCGTTGGAATGCACCCGAATTTGGATGAAACACCGTTTGAGCCGAACTGGCTCAGCGATTCGACGCTGGTTTTTGACACGGTCTACAATCCTGAACAGACTTTGCTGTTGAAGCAGGCACGCTTACGAGGATGCCCTACGGTCGGTGGCATAGAGATGTTTATTCGTCAGGCGGCTCGTCAGTTCGAACTGTTTACAGGCAGTGCAGCTCCGCGAGAGTATATGACTGAAACTCTTCGACGTGCGATGTCCGCCGCTCGAACCATCGTGGCAAGTGCGACGTCCGAAAAGAAAGACGAGGATCAGGTTGCCGAGACAGGCAACGAATAGATCTTGTTGATTTTTTCCAGTCAGGACGGTCTTCTGTAACTGTTTGGCCATAGCAAACAGCGGAACAGCGGTGTCTAAGAGAAACCAAGGTTTGGTCAGGATTGAGAGTTGCCGCAATGATCATTACTTTGATTGGGTACCGTGGTTCTGGAAAGTCCAGCGTAGCGCCACGACTGGCCAGGAGGCTGGGTTGGGAATGGAGCGACAGCGACCTGGTGATCGAAGAACGCGCCGGAGCAACAATCAAGGACATTTTTTTGCACGAGGGTGAAGCGGGATTTCGCAAGCGAGAATCGGAGGTACTTGCGGACTTGTTACAGCGGTCACGGTTGGTCATTGCCAGTGGCGGGGGTGCTATTCTTGCCGAAAGCAATCGCAGGCTGATGGCGGCGGCTGGCCCTGTGGTTTGGCTTCAGGCTTCAGTGGAAGTGCTGTCGCGCAGGCTTGGTGGGGATCGCAATTCCAGACAGCGGCGTCCGAGCCTCACTGGAAAGCCAATTTCTCAGGAGGTGTCGGAAGTCCTTGCCGTCAGGGAACCGCTTTATCGAGAATGTGCCACACTTGTTGTTGATGCTGGTGCGGAAAGACCGGACCAGATTGCTCGGCGAATTGCGGATCATGTCAACAGGCAGAATCAACTGGAAACGACAGCATAATGCTTTACGACTTGCCGCGTTTCTTTGTGCTCACGTTTCTGTTCATTCTTGGAACGTGTATAGGCAGTTTCTTAAACGTCTGCATCCATCGCTTTCCGTCAAAGCTGCGACTTTGGGATCAGTTAAAAGCGCTGAACAGTCATGGATCGGGTTGCCCACGCTGCTCGGCTGCAATCAAGTGGCGGGACAATATTCCGTTGTTCGGCTGGCTGTTATTGCGAGGCCGTTGTCGAAGCTGCCATCGCCCGATATCGATGAGGTATCCTCTGGTTGAATTGCTGACAGGGGTTTTGTTCGTTGTTGTGTATCAGATAGAGATGCCTTCAAATTTCTGGGGGCAGATCACGTCTTTCGGTGTGTATTCACCGGAAGGGCCACAGAACATTACGAATCTGTGGGCCGTGCCTGACTGGCTGCATGTGAGATATGCCATTCACATGGCCATGATTTGCTGTCTTATCGTTGCGACGTTTATTGACTTTGAATTGCGAATCATTCCAGACGGCTGCACCGTGCCTATGATGGTGCTGGCACTGATCGCCGCGACTGGTTGCGGTCAGGTTTTTCTGGTGCCGCTTTGGTTTCAGGATGCGAGTGTTGTGACAACGCTGCGGTCCGTGGCCCCGGACTGGATCAGGCCGTTTGTATTTGCGTGGGATTCTGTTTCGTTTGCTGCACGCCATCCGCATGTTCACGGATTTTTGGTCAGCTTTGCAGGGCTCATTATTGGTGGGGGAACAGTCTGGCTGGTTCGTATCGCCGGTTTTTGGGTTTTGAAACAGGAGGCCATGGGATTTGGCGATGTGGTCTTAATGGCGATGGTGGGTAGTGTTGTCGGATGGCAGCCAGTTACCGCCATCTTTTTTATGGCGCCAGTATTGGCAATTTTTGCGGCGATCTTCGCATGGATTTCCAAGCGAGATCGCGAAATCCCCTATGGCCCGTGGTTGAGCATCGCCACTCTCTTGCTGCTGTTGGGTTGGCCATTTTTCTGGCCGCTCGCCGAACGCGTTTTTGATATGGGCCCATTTGTTCCGTTCATGGCCCTGTTCATGTTTGTGTCGCTTGTGGCTAGTCTCCAGTTGATCCAGATCGTGAAACGGTTGCTTGGTTTTTCAAGCGTGCAGGTTGAGTCTGATCAGGGTGGTTGGACGTCTGCTGATCACTTGATGTTCTACAATGGCGAGCGTCCTGATGATCAATCTGGCCAGTGGAGCCGTCCAACATGGCCTGGTGCTCGAGCCGGTCAGGGCGGGGCAAACTACCACCAATGGCGATTCGGTGATCGACGCTGAGTCCGTTTAGACAAGCAAATCGTCATTCTCGTCAATCGCCTCAGACCGAGTCTCGAAATGTCGCCGAATTTAAGCGAATTCAGCCAGGATGCGATTCCTCCAGAGCGAAGTAGAAGTTGCTCTTGGTGAGGTGTGCGACATGGCTCAACGTAACTCGATGACGCTTCTGGAAAATACCGATGCAGGTTCGGGTATACGAATTGCATTCGCCTCCGTATGACTTCACGCTGCCGAAACAGCAGCGTCAGAAATGAGTTTTCAGTCAGCGAAGGAGTACAGAAATGTACGGCTTTTTTGATGTTAAGTATGTCCTGATGGTGATGTTGCCTGGCCTGGTTCTTTCGGGACTCGCCAGTCTGATGGTCAAGTCGGCATTCGCAAAGTATTCTCAGGTGGGGACACGGCGTGGTTATACGGGTGCCCAGGCCGCAAGAATTTTGCTTGAAGGGGCTGGTATTTCGGATGTGCGGATTGAGCCGACTCACGGCTTTCTGAGCGACCACTATAATCCCGCTACGAAGACTCTGGCTTTGTCCGAACAGGTCTATGCCAGCAATTCGGTTGCTGCGATTGGAGTGGCTTGCCACGAAGCAGGCCATGCGATTCAACACGCGCGTTCGTATGCCCCACTTTGGATGCGATCGGCTCTGGTTCCGATTGTTGGAATTGGGTCCAACGCGGCCAACATTCTTCTCATGCTGGGATTCATTCTCGCTTCGAAGCCAATGTTGTTCTTTGGCATCATTGCCTTCAGCACAATTGTCTTGTTTCAGCTTGTTACGTTGCCGGTTGAGTTTGATGCCAGTGCACGAGCGAAACGACTTTGTGTGGAGAGTGGCATTATCAGCGAAGATGAACGTGCCGGAGTCAGCAGCGTGCTGAATGCGGCTGCCTTGACCTATGTTGCCGCCTTCGTCAGCAGTCTGCTGACACTGCTGTACTATCTGATGCGGTCAGGCTTGCTGGGCGGTCGACGAGACGAATAGAGCCCCAGCACTGCGAGTGTTTTCCAGTTCCGTTCCGCTACAGTTTCTGATTCCAGAAGCCCGGCTTTCAAAAAAGGCCGGGCTTCTTTTGTAGAGCAGCGCTGTTGTTTTGAGGTGAGCCTTAAATGTCTGTCGCGATCCTTTTCACGATGACCGTTTGTCCGGCTCGGCGATAGACCTGTACCCGTTCCCCAGCCTCAACAAAACCGCCATCAAGGCAGTTGGCGGCCAGTCGCCTGCCGTCAAGTTCGATGTATCCGAACGGCTTTAAAGGGGAAACAACAACAGCGACTGCCCGGTTTTCGAACTGAGCGTCTTCGATCGGCAGCGGTGGAAGATTGAGCTGCGATGTTTCCGGGTCGTACTCCAATGCTCGGCGAGCAGGTGAGAGAACGAAGTTGCCCAGAGCCCAGGCTGGCAGCAGAATTGCAAAGGCCGGGACAAGGATCATCAAGGCCGGCTCGAAAATGAGCAAAGTGTCAGCCTTCTGAAGCAGCAGCAGAGAAATCAGCACCGCGATGAGGTAGCCAAAGATTGGCACGGCCAACTCATTCGCCGACATTTTGCCGACAATGCAGAATAAGAAAGCGATGACGATGTGAACGAACGAGATTCGAACAGCAACCACGCTGGACAACGCTCTGTTGAAATCAAACAGCCTGCTTCCTGTGGCCGTGTACCGAATCCAGAGCAGCATTGCCGAGTGAAAGACAATCGTCGAAGCAATAAATTTCACAACGTCGGAGAGAGTCATAGAAAACGTCGTCCACGAACTAGCCTCGAGTGACCGCCGGACTTCCGCATCTTCACCACACTCGCTTCAAATCGACATGGGCCTTTCCAAAACTGGCCTGCCAGGAAATCGTGCTGGTGTAAATCTCTGCGGGAGCAAATCGCCCTTCGTCAGTGAGACAGAATTTCAAAACGTTCTCTTCTTCCGGATCAACAATCCAGAATTCCGGAACTCGAAACTGTTCATAAAGCCGCATCTTCAAATCCAGATCATGCGTCCGATTTGAAGGCGAAAGGATTTCAATCACCAGGTCGGGAATGCCTTTGATCTTTGTCGAGGTGATGATCGGATTCTCTTTCAGCACCACGACCAGATCGGGCTGCACCACATCGAACTCACTCAGCTGCAAATCGATAGGCGCATCGATCACTTCACCATACCCCTGAAGTTCAATTTGCTCGAAGAGCTGAAACTGAATGTGGCGTGAAATGGACTGATGGCGTGGATTGGGAGCTGCATTCATGTAGTGCCGTCCGTCGATGATCTCGTGGCGGTTTCCATCAGCCGGAAAGAGTACGTACTCCTTGTAGGTCAGTTTGACCGGCGATTTAGGAATCGCTTCTGGCGAGACAGACATGAACGGCTCCTCAGTCGACCTTGATCTTGATTGCAGGCGTATCATTCATGCGATACAAGGGCAGAAAACGATAGTATACTTCCAGAGTCAGCGTCGCCAATGCTGTTGAGTAAAGACGTCCGCCGTAACGGCCCCATTCGTCGTTTGGATCCCAGCTGCCCGCCAATCGCCCTGACTTGATTTGTTCGCCGATCAGAACTTCCCGGACGACAGAATTCCAATCCTGCCAGGCTCGACCGCCATTTTGGTACATCGCCAAAGTGCCGTAGTACCAATAGTAATAGTTAAGGTCGGACAGTCGTGGCGTATTCCTCATCAGATAAGCGACGGATTCGGTATTCGATGCGGAATCCTGGGGATAGCCAAGCATTTGCTGGCAGAACAGAGCCTCAGCGGTCATCGTGGGCGTCACGGGTTCCGTGTCGCTGCCGTTTTTTGCAACGTTTCTTCGATAGCCAAACAGGCCGCCATCTTTGCCCTGACGCACGCTGTTGAGAAAATCATTCATTCGCTGGCGAGTTTTTGCGGGAACGAAGACACCGGCAATCTCCGCACTTTTGAGCGACATCATTTGCCAGCCAAACATGCTGACATCACCTTCCTGCAGTTGCTTGTATCTCCACCCGCCGCTCTTTGGATCCTGTTGGCCAATCGTAAAAGCAACGGCTCTGGAAAGAGCAGCACGTAGTCGCAAATCGTCAACTTTGCGCATAGAACTGGCGATTCTGTCCGCTTCCATCTGACGTCGCGTGGTGTCTTTTGCGATCAGCAAAAGGCCGACTTGTGATGTTGCTGTCGTGGCTGCGAGCGCTGATGCGATCGCGGCTACATCTCCGGATGCTCTGACGACCATCGGATCAATGATAGGACCAAGCACTGTATCCTGCTGCATGCCGTAGGCCTCGGCCAGAGCGTAGGTCGCCATTGCGTGGCAATACATGCGAGCATAGTGCTCGGCTTTGCCGCACAGGTTTCCGTCTCTCTCCTGTTGGCGAATCAGCCAGTCAAGAGCTCGATCAACTTCAACGGCATATCGGCCGTCTTCGTGCGTATAGCCGGCGCCGAGGAATGAAAGGATAACGAGCGCTGAAAGCCCGGTATCGGCCTCCTTCCCGGCGTACTTTCGATCGACTCCGTTTTCGTCAATTCCTACCTGACCAGCGCCATAGTCTTCTGCATCCCAGTGACCGTCCGGAGCCTGATTTGCTGCCATCCAGCGAAGGCTGCGCTCGACTGCGTTTTCTGATTCTCGAGTCCCGCCGAATTTCATTGCGGCGTCGCGGCGGGAAGCAAGATTGCGAAGCTGATATGTGGCTGGCGGATTCTCGCGGCGTCGAATGGTCGGAAGATCGGCTTCCGTCAGTGGTGCAGCCGAAGCGAGGGCTTCGCTGAAATTCGGAGCAATGTCGCCCACTCGCACATCATCATAACTGTCGCTGAGAGGCGTTGGTGTTTTCGCTCGATTCGGGGCGATCCGTGATGGTCTCTCTGCTGGTGAGCGATCTGGTGCGGAACGAGACGGGCGAGGCAGACGCGGCTGGAAGCTGGCCGCGGCCCCGTTTTTGGGTTCCGGCTGATTCATCACCAACGCACTTCCATCGCTTGCATCCTCTGAAAATTTCGGTGCGCTGCGGCGTTCTACCGATTCTTGTGGCTGCATTGTCAATGGTGGCAGTTCAACTGCTGATTCGCCTGCGGTTGCAAGGCTGAGTGTTGCATCCTGCTTTGGTGTATCGAATTGTAGTTCCGGGGCGGCAAGAAGGCTCGATGGATCCTCTGAGCGGCGGCCTTCTTCTGGCCGCCCAATCTGAGTCACCGTCCGCGTCATTTCCGGGGCGAAGACATCCGCGTTGTTTTGTTCGTAGGTCGTCTTAATGTCGGAAGGGATATCTTCTGCAGCGATTTGCCTGAGCCCGAGTTCGCCAGCATCCGTCGGGACTGCTAGTTCCGTCATGTCTCGCTTTTCAAACTGAGTCACGTCTTCTGCTGCGGTCGTCAGTGATTCGAGTTCATCCGGGGTTCGTTCCGGAAGTTCCGAGCGAGTCAGTTCCGGCGATGTGTCTTCCAATCGTTGCAGTTCAGGCTTCAGTGGTGTCGGACGATCAGCAATCGGCGTATTGCCGGATTCTGGCAGCTTGACTTCAAGATCACTTTCAACGAGTACTTCGGTAATGGTCTCGGGTGGTTTCGGTGGTGGCGCATCAGCCCTCGCGCGTCGCATGGCGACGGGTTCGAAGACTTCTAGTCCGAGAAAACAAACACCATGAACAAGGATTGATGCAAAAAGGGATTTCAGGGCGGTATTTCGATCGCCCCATCGCGTGGCCAGCATTGTCATCAAATGTGCGAGCGACGCTACCATTGTGACGATCAGCAATAACGCCACAACATCGTCGCCACTCAGCGCGGAGCCTGTTGAGAGTTTGTTGATGAGGTGACTAAGTGCGTTCATGATTTGCTGAGTGACGTTGTGTGTCAGTCGAAATATGGATCATGATCTGATCAGGGAGTCGCAGGCGATGTGACTTCAGTCGGCTGAAATGCCAAAGAGAATTTTTTGATTTGGGCCTGATGACAGGCATTCATAACATCAACAACCGATTGGTAGTCTCCATTGCCATCACCACGGATCAGCACTGCCTGATCTGCATAGCCAGCCTTGGCAGCCTTCAGTTTTTCTATGAGTTGTTCCGGAGAAAGCTCTTGTTTACTAAGCATGATTTTTCCCGTTCTTGCAACGCTGATGACTAAAGGGTCAGGCTGCCGACTCATCACCTGAACCGGCGACGCAGTCGGAAGTTCAACGTCAAATTGCTGATCATGGGCTTCTTCTGTGAACCTGGCTCCCACCATAAAAAATATGATCAACAGGAAGACGACGTCGATCATTGGCGTCAGATTCAATAAGGGTTCTTCAAGAGTGTCTGTTTTCAGTGGCATGAAATCTTCGCTTCAACGAAAACTTGTTGGCGGGGCAGGCGCCATTGAAGACTCGCCAGTCCGACTTGGTTTCTGGCCGTGGCATTATATCCAGATAATTGACTGGAGATGTAGACCACCTTCAAAACATGGCCGATTGTTATCGGAGATTGGGCTCCTACAGCTCATTGTGGAGAGCTTTGCGATCAACTGGCGGCATGGTCCGGATCGTCTCGTGCAGTTCCTCGCTTGTTCCGCAGGTCACATTGAGTAGACTCTCCAGAGCTCAAAATCCCACCAGCTTGCAATTCCGCAAAACCCCTAAGTTCCCCCGGAGTTTCCTGATGTCACGCTCACCTGGATTCGATCGTCGTTCCTTCCTGAGATCCACCGGTTCTTTGGCCGCCGCCGCAACGGCATCTGCCTGGTTTCCGTGGGCCGAGACCAGTTTTGGTAACACCATGGCCAATGATCGTCCGCGGATCGGATGCATTGGTTTAGGCGGAATGGGCAGAGGTGACGCTCATGGGCACAAGAACTTCGGTGACATCCTCGCGTTATGTGATGTGGATGAGAATCAGGCGAAGAAGGCCAATGAAGACCCCAATATTGGTGGGGGCAAGGCCGACATTTATGGTGACTATCGCAAAGTCCTGGAACGCTCCGACATTGATGTCGTCAGCGTGGTTACACCTGACCACTGGCATGTCAAGATCGCGATCGAGGCTTTGCAGGCTGGCAAGCACGTGTTCTGTCAAAAGCCGTTGACGCTGACTCTTGAAGAGAATCAGCTGATTCGGAATGCTTGCCGAAAGTATAGTGACCGAGTGTTCTTCGTTGGGACTCAACAGCGCAGCGATCAGGATCGATTTCTACGGGCGGTGAATCTTGTTCGAAAAGGGCTGCTTGGAAAAATTACCAAAATGACGGTTGGTATCAACGGGGGTGACGTTGGCGGGCCGTTTAAAAAATCAGAGCCGCCTGCAAACCTTGACTGGAACATGTGGCTCGGTCAGGCGCCGTTAGTGGAATACATTGAGCAGCGCTGCCACAACAACTTTCGATGGTGGTACGAATACTCCGGCGGCAAGTTCACCGACTGGGGCGCACACCATGTTGATATTGCTCAGTGGGCGATTGATGAAAATGGTGATGGTTCCGGGCCTGTTGAGATTGATGGCACGGACGCGAAACATCCGGTTCCCTTTGAGAACGGTTACCCAACCAGGGACGATTCCTACAACAGCGCTCACGACTTCAATGTTGTGGCTCGATTCGCCAGTGGTACTGAAATGCACATCACCAGCCGCGGCGATAATGGCATTCTTTTCGAAGGCACCAAGGGGCGGTTTTTCGTTAACCGAGGCAAAATTACAGGTCAACCGATTGAAGAGAATTGGGACAAAGACCAGTTTGGCGCTGAGCAGTTAAGCGAACTTTATAAAGGGAAGCCGTTTGAAGGTCATAAACAAAACTTCTATCGGTGCCTTGCTGAGGGCGGGCTTCCAGTGTCGGATGTTTTCACTCATGTGCAAACCATGAACACCTGCCATCTGGCTGCAATTGCCGCGAGGTTGAATCGCGTCGTTCACTGGGATCCAAAGGCAGAAAAGATCACAGGCGACGATCAGGCGGCAGCATTTTTTGCAAGGACTCCGCGGCCAGGGTTTGAGATCCCAAAAGTCTAGTGTCTTATCAATCGTCGATTGAGGCATGAACTTCAGCGGACGAGACGTCCGCGCTCCCGGAGCGCGGGCGGCTCGCCCGCCCTTCTGCAACTCCTCAAACTATCGATGGCAGACCACTACAACAGACTTCAATTAAAATCAGGAAGCTGCTGCTCGGCCTGAGTTTTATACTGAGTCAGCATCTGGCGTTCTTCGGCCGGACATGTGGAGAGGCAGCGTTCAAGGATCCCGATTGCTTCTCCCGGTCGGCCTGCTCGAAGTGTCAAAATTCCGAGGTCTCGACGTTCCCGATAAGATCCCGGGATGAGTAGCGAAATACGCGACTGCACCCTCCATGCCGAGGTCCACAATTCTTTGTTCCCAAACAATGATTTCAGATTGTTCAGCATGCGAATCAGGATCGTGCGTTCGTCAACCGGCTTGAGAGTGCGCCGAATTTCTGACGTCGGTAATTCGGTGACTTGTCTAAGCCAGGTCACACATTCAGCTTCATCCATGATCCGGCCATGATTGAAGGCATCCACGTAGAGGTTGCCGGAGTCTGTTGGCAATCGGGTCAGAAAATGGGACGGGGCTGCAATAGGCTCCAGCGGAATTCCCAATTCATTCGCGACATTCAGATAGACGAGGGAAAGTGAAATCGGAATACCGCGTCCGGTTTCCAGAACTCTGTTGAGGTAACTTGCTTCCGGGTCCGACATGCAATCGTCATCGCCTCGAAGGTTAAGTTCCTCCGTCATGTGGCGAACGAGCATTTTCAATTCTTCAACGTCCGAGCCCGCCTGAGTCACGGGGTGCGTTAGTCGAGCAATGGAGCGTTGCAACCGTGCGTGAGTTGGAGCGAAATCCAAATCTTTTTGCCCATCTCTTGCGATCTCCAATGCCGCGGTAACGAGATCCACATCGGTTTCCCGGCGGACCATTCGCATAAACTGCTGATCGTGTTCAAAGGGATGAATATAGGACATTTGCGAGATTCGGCAGGCTGTCGGGGTTGCTGACATCTGCGTTGGCTGAGGAAGCAGCGTTTGCAGATGGGACGGTCTTCAAACTATAGCGTGGCCTTCCTACTGCCACAATGGCGACTGGTTGCGTCGAAATCCATCGTCTTTTGGTCCGGATTCCTCAGATTTTCAATCCATTCTTTGAAAGATTACAGGGCGACACCTGTTGAATTGACCGGCGAACCGCTCGGTCGTATGGTGTCCGTTTGTTAATGCGCTGCCTGCTGATTTTTCGATGAATTCGCGGCAGTCGGCTGGGGGCCAAATCGTCACTCGTGTTTTTTCTCTAATTGCGATTGCAGCTTCCCCCAGAAAAATTCCACCTAAGGCAAGATTCGACAGAGGCAGTTTCATGAGAGTCAGATTCACTGGAATTCTATTGCTTGGGCTAGTATTGGCGGGATGTCAGCAGGGGGCGACTCCCGAGTCGGAAAAAACGGCTGGCAATGAACCTGTCTCCGCAGAACGCAAATCTGTCGCGTTTGTGACGAATCAAATTGCTGACTTCTGGAAGATTGCTGAAGCGGGCTGTATAGCCGCCTCCAGGGAATTTGATATCGACGTGCAGGTTATCATGCCTCCTGAGGCATCGGCTGTTGTGCAGAAGCAAAAAGTTGAAGACGTGATGACCAGTGGCATTCAGGCGATCGCGATCAGTCCACTTGATGCCGATAACCAGGTCGAGTGGATTAACAGCATTGGCGAGAAGATTCCGCTGATCACACATGACTCAGATGCACCAAAGTCGAATCGTCTTGTGTACATCGGTATGGACAACTACGCTGCGGGCCGCGCATGTGGCGAGATTCTGAAAGGCGAGATTCCGGATGGCGGTCAGGTCTTGCTCTGCATTGGCCGACTTGAACAGGACAACAGTAAGTATCGTCGTCAGGGGGTTATCGACGTGTTGTTGGATCGTGACCGCACGATCGACTTTTATCAGTCTCAGCCGGATGCGTTCGATCCTAATGAGGGCGAAATCAAAGGCGAAAAATTCACGATCGTCGCTACCGTCACCGATCAGGGTAAGCCTGAGGTTGCATTGCAGAAGGCCGAAGACGCCATCGTGACTTATCCTGACTTGAAGGGGATGGCTGGGCTGTTCGAATACAATCCGCCAGCCTGCTATCAGGCCCTGAAGAAGGCCGGCAAAATCGGACAGGTTGCGATTGCTGGTTTTGATGAAAACGACGTAACGCTGCAGGCAATCAAAGATGGTGAATGTGCCGGCACGGTTGTGCAGAACCCATACGAGTATGGGTTCCAGTCTGTTCGAGTGCTGAAGGAGTTGCTCGCCGGAAACACCAGTGTCATTCCCGAATCGAAGTACATTGACATCGCGCCTCGGTCAATTACCGGCGAGAATGTTGAAGCGTATTGGGAAGAGCTGAAGCGTTTGAAGGGGCAGTAGGGGTGACAGGGTTTGAGGTTTTCGGTTTAAGGTTTTCGGACGGAATCGGGTCTGTACTTGCCGGGTGGGTGTTTCGAATCCTGATGGCCTGCGTCGTGTTTCTGTCCGGAATCGCCTGCTGTCTCTGGCTTGGTTCCGGACAACTTGCGACGGAAACCTTTCAAGGATCAAGTGCTGACATTTCCTGTGAGCTTTGTGTTCGAAACGGTGGCGTCTATGCCAGCTATGAGGTTCTGACTTTCGGCAACGGCAGGACTTCAGTGGTTGGAGTTGGCCGGATAGTTGAATTCCCCAATGCTCTGGCTTTGATCCGAAGAAACAAAGACGGCCTTGTGGAATACCGAATGAATAATGTTGTTGTCGCAACGCTCGACCTGAAAACAATGTCTTTTGCACCGCAGGTCTCCGCCCTTCATTGAGACCATTTTTTCTCCTTCTTCCTTTCGAAAACCGAAAACCTTGCACCGAAAACCTCTCACACTGCCGTATGTCAGCCACCGTACTTCCTATCCCGCGACTTGAAGTTCGCGACATCACCAAGTCGTTTCCTGGAGTCAAAGCGCTCAAAGGTGTCAGCCTTTGCGTCATGCCCGGGGAAGTACTTTCGGTCGTTGGTGAAAACGGAGCCGGCAAAAGTACGTTGATGAAAATTCTGGCTGGTGTTCAATCGCAGGACACTGGTCGGATTCTGGTGGACGGAAAGGAGAAGCATTTTCGATCCGTCAGCGATGCGATGGGCAACGGCATTGCAATCATTCACCAGGAACTGAACCTTGCCGACAACCTGGAAATTGGCGCGAATATTTTTCTGGGCCGAGAGCCTCGCACGTTTGGACTGATCGATAATGGCCGCATCAATCAGGATTCTGCAGGACTTCTGGAGCGTATCGGCCTGAAGGTGTCACCGCGTACGTTGGTGAAAGAACTGACTGTTGGTCAGCAACAGATGGTCGAGATTGCCAAAGCTCTTTCGATTAACGCCCAAGTGTTGATTATGGATGAGCCGACGTCCAGTTTGTCGGCAGGAGAATCGGCGAAGCTGTTTCGTGTGATCAGAGACCTTCGAGCGGATGGCGTTAGCATTGTCTATATCTCCCATCGACTGGCGGAAGTGCAGGACCTTTCTGATCGAGTCACTGTCTTGCGTGATGGTGAGAATGCTGGTGAGTTGATTCGCGGCGAGGTGACTCACGACAGCCTTGTGAGACTTATGGTTGGTCGGGATATTTCTCGCTTCTTTGTTCGCAATCCACACAAAAAGGGGGATATCGCGATTGAAGTGCGAGATGTCGTCACGGCCGCGTGGCCCAGGCATCGTCTCAACCTCAATGTGCGAGCAGGTGAAATTGTCGGGATCGCCGGCCTTGTCGGAGCAGGGCGAACTGAGATGCTGCGGACGCTGTTTGGAGTGGACGCGCCGGTCAGCGGTTCAATCGCAGTCGGTGGCAGGGTTGTTACTCTGAATTCACCACAGGACGCGATCGCGGCTGGCATTGCTCTTGTCCCCGAGGATCGCAAACAGCAAGGCGTTGTGTTGGACATGACGATTCGTGAGAACACAGGACTTGCTTCGCTACATCAGCATTCGCACCTGGGTTTTCTGAACTTTGCCGTGGAGGAGCAGCAGTCGGCCGAGATGTGTCAGCGTCTTCGAGTCAAATCGCCGAATGATCTACATCGCGTTGGCAACCTTTCGGGTGGTAATCAGCAGAAGGTTGTGATCGGCAAATGGCTGGCGTTGAAGCCCCGAGTTCTGTTGTTGGATGAGCCAACTCGTGGAATCGACGTGGGGGCGAAACAGGAAATTTATCAGCTGATGGACGAACTCGCAGGGCAGGGTATCGCGGTACTGTTCGTGAGCAGTGAAATGGAAGAAATTATTGGTATGAGTGATCGTGTGATCGTTATGCATGAAGGTTGCATCACCGGAGAACTTCTTCGTGAACAGTTGTCAGAAGAGTCCGTGATGCATCTTGCGACTGGACATCGCTAGTGCTCCGCCAAGATTGAAAATCAGGGCTTGAGGTAGTGGGTCTTTCCAAAGATCCCTTTACTGCAGGGCCTCTAACCAAGGCCCACTAGCCTAAAATCAAATCTGGACAAAAGCACTATTGGCCGTTTGAGAAATTTGTCGCCTTTCCCTTCGCGAAAGAAACACCACTTTTGTTTTGTGAAAAGCAGCAAACGGGCATTATCGTTTGAATGATCGAATGTTCCCGCCGACTTGGTGATTGAGAAACGCAGGTTAATGATGAAGGGCAAGGTTCTCGGGATTTTTACCGTACTGGTCGTGCTGTGCACGTGCCTTGCGTTTGCTACGTCCGATCCCTGGTGGAATCTGGGGACGTCGAAATTTCTGCAGCCTGGCAATATTCAGAATCTGCTTAATCGACTGTCGCTGTTTGGCGTCCTGGGGATTGGAGTGGCCTTTGTCATCATCACCAGTGGAATCGATTTGTCGATCGGTTCGACGGTGTGCCTGTGTGGTGTCCTGCTTTCAATTTTGCTGAAGGTAGATTATCAGCCGGCAGAGCAGGTCGACGTCACCAAAGTGGTCGCGGCAGAAAAACTGTTTGTTGTTGATGGCGAAATGAAGGGGCTAACACAGGGGACTGTGTTTCGTTATACCGGTGGAGTCGGTTCTGGACTTGTTCTGACTGTCGACTCGTCATCGTTCACAAACGGAACGACGGAAATCCGCGTCAGAGAATCTTTGTCCAGAAATGAAAACGACGGTAAGATTGTTGTCGCGGCTCCTGTCGAAAAATTCGGCGATGTTGAGGCAATCACTGTTGAGATTTCAACAGATCAGAAGATCGCGGTTGGCGACCAATTGCAATTGGTGAAGTTCGATGGTTCAGTGACCACACAGAAAATCACGCGATCAGAGTCCTATGGCAACTGGTCGTTGACTCTTTCAAAGGACCCTGGCGTGAAGTATCGCACGGATGCTTTCGCGATTGTTCTGAAGAGGCACCAGCGAACATCGATTCCGGTGGCGATCATGATCGTGTTGCTGATAGCGACGCTCCTCGGGCTGGCTCATGGACTGTTGGTGACCAAGGTCAAATTGCAGCCATTCGTGGTGACGCTTTGTGCGTTGTTGATCTATCGAGGTATCTCTCGCTGGGTCACAAGTGACAATCCGGCCGGTTTTGGTGAGTTGCAGGAAGTTCTCGGTCCGGTTGCTTCGGGGCGTGTTGGCCTGCTTTTTCGCGGCGAAGAAATGGTTTTTGGAATTCCGATTCCCTTCTTTCTGCTGACTGCGATTGGTGTGGTGGCCTCTGTGTTTCTCGGTCGAACAATTTGGGGGCGATATCTATTGGCGTTAGGGCGAAACGAAGAGGCGGCTCGGTTCAGCGGCATCAACACGAATCGTGTGACGCTGATGGCGTACATTATCTGCACAGTCCTTGCAGCTCTGGGCGGAATGTTGTTCGCGCTGGATTCTACTTCCGTGTCGCCGTCGAGTTTTGGCAATTCCTATGAACTGTATGCCATTGCGGCCGCAGTTCTTGGTGGTTGCAGTCTTCGCGGAGGAGAGGGATCAATTTTGGGAGTGATCATTGGAACCGCCGTCATGCAGGTTTTGAACAATCTGATCACACTTCTCAAAATTCCGCAGTCGCTGGAATACACAATCATCGGCGCGGTAATTCTGATCGGCGTTCTGGGTGATGAACTCGTCCGTCGCGCGGCTGCGAAGCGACGACTGAAGCAGAGCCTCGGCTGATAATTCCGACTCGACTGTGTTCTGGCGTTGGCTGACCGAGTTCGTGGACTATGCTGAAAAATCGGCCGCTTTGGGGTTGTGGTTTGGCGTTGCGATGCAGAACCATTCGGAAATTGTGAACCCTATCTGATATTTGAGGCTCTTGCAGACGTATTTGCGGGCAGCAAAGATCCCACGTCGAAGGGAAATGGTTTGCCGGAACGAAGCGATCGACGCATCGACGCCGTTCTTGTATTCTACGCCCGCTATTGAACGATTTTGCCGTAAAGCGGCTCTTCCCAGGTCACAATTTGCAACGCCCTGCATTCACTCATGACAACAGAACTACCAAAGACGTACGAACCCGCCGCTTCACAGTCTCGCTGGGTTGAACACTGGCTTTCACAGGGCTATTGCAACGCCGATCCGACTCCGGGCAAGGAGTCGCACACGATCATGATTCCGCTGCCGAACGTGACGGGAGCCTTGCACATGGGGCATTGTCTGAACGGCACGATTCAGGACTTGCTGACTCGCTGGCGACGCATGCAGGGCCGAGAAGCTCTCTGGATGCCGGGCACCGACCACGCTGGCATTGCGACTCAGGCGGTTGTCGAACGCCGCATGCTGGAAGAGGAAAAACTGACTCGCCACGACATCGGCCGCGATGCGCTGGTCGAGCGCATCTGGAAATGGAAAGACGAGTACGAAGCACGGATTCTGAATCAGCTCAAGCAGATTGGTTCCAGCTGCGATTGGCGACGAGTCCGCTTTACTCTGGACGAAGTCTGCAGCAAGGCCGTTCGTCGTACGTTTTTCAAAATGTTCAGCGATGGATTGATCTATCGCGGCAAGCGACTCGTCAACTGGGACACATATCTTCAGACGGCCGTGGCCGATGACGAAGTGTTTCACGAGGATGTTGCCGGGCATTTCTGGACGATGAATTACCCGGTTGTGGATGACTCCGGAACACCAACCGGTCAACGTATCAGCTTCTCCACAACACGCCCGGAAACAATGCTGGGCGACACGGCCGTTTGTGTTCATCCGACTGACGAACGCTACACGGATCTCATCGGCAAGCACGTTCAGATCCCCGCGAATGGTCGCATCATTCCGATCGTTGCCGATGCATTGCTGGCCGACAAAATGCTGGGCACGGGAGCGGTCAAAGTCACTCCGGCTCACGATCCGAATGACTACGCGTGTTGGTCTCGCAATAAGGACAAGATGTCCGAGCCGATCAACATTCTGAACACGGACGGCACGATCAACGAAAACGGCGGCGAGTACCAGGGCATCGATCGCTTCGAGGCTCGCAAGAAGATCGTGGCGAAGATGGAGGCACTTGGGCATCTCGAAAAAGTCGAAGACCGCGTCATCCCGATGATGTACAGCGACCGCTCCAAGACGGCGATTGAGCCGTTTCTGAGCGATCAGTGGTTCGTGAAAATGGACACACTGGCTCAAAGTGCAATCGACGCCGTTGAAGACGGTCGAGTTCGCTTCTTCCCGCAGCGCTATGCCAAGACGTATCTCGACTGGCTGGGTGAGAAACGCGATTGGTGTATCAGCCGACAGTTGTGGTGGGGCCATAGGATTCCGATTTGGTCGAGAGACCTTAACGTTGACGCCGGAGAATCGCCTCTGGATGCGGCATGCACAGAACTCGCAATGGAATTCGGAATTCATGAAGATGTGCCGGCTACAGACTTCTTAAGCAAGATTTCTGGCCGAATCGTTTGTGGGCACGAGCCTGTTCTCGACGGAAATGGAATAGACACGGGCGTTCGACGGCTCACCATTGCTGCGAACACTGCATTGAGCAAGGGTATGACCTTTGTTGTTGCAGAGACAACTGACAGTTCGAAATGCAAAGTTCTTTGCTGTGTCGATGCCGATAACCACGAAGCTGAACGAGCCCTCTCCGAAGCTGGTTTCACGCAAGACCCTGACGTCCTCGACACATGGTTCAGTTCCGCACTCTGGCCCCATGCCACGCTCGGCTGGCCGGATCGCGAACACAATCCGCCGATGGTTGCAGGGCGAGCGGTTGGGCGTGAGCCCTCCGTGTCCTCGGCCACGGAATCGAAAGTCGCAACACGGAGGGCTGACGCCCTGCCGCTCGCCGGTGATTCCTCAAACCGAAAACCTCAAACCGAAAACCTGAAGAACGAAGTACTCGACTTCTTCTACCCTGGCTCGGTCCTCGTTACATCCCGCGACATCATCACGCTGTGGGTTGCGCGTATGGTGCTCACGGGGTTGTACAACATGGGCGACGTGCCGTTCAAGCATGTCTATATCCATCCGAAGATTCTGGATGGACTCGGGCAGACCATGTCCAAGTCCAAAGGCAACGGCGTTGATCCGCTGGAACTGATTGAAAAATACGGCACCGATGCGATCCGGTTCACGATCTCGTCGCTGGCCGGCGAAACTCAGGACGTGCGATTGCCGGTTGGGTATGAGTGTCCTCATTGCCAGGCCATCACGCCGCAGACCAAAGAGCACCAGGAAATGAAGCCGATGGGCGGAGCGACTCCATCCATCAAGTGTGCCAAGTGCAAGAAATCGTTCCAGTTCCCGAGCCCATGGTTCACGCCGGACGAAGGAGCCCCCGTGGCTCGTATCGTCAGCGAACGCTTCGAGTACGGACGCAACTTCTGCAACAAGCTTTGGAATGCGTGCCGCTTCGCGTTTATGAATCTGGAGGGTTACACACCGGGTCCAGTTGCAGAATCTGAATTGCAGGTGGAAGACCGCTGGGTGCTTAGTCGACTGGCAACAACCGTTCGCGAAGTCACCACGATGCTGGATCGTTATCAGTTCGACCAGGCAACTCGCGCCGTTCGTGAATTCACCTGGAACGAATTCTGTGACTGGTACCTCGAAATGTTGAAGCCTCGTTTCCGCGACGAGGCTGCTCGTCCGGTGGCTCAGCGATGTCTGGTGGTCGTGGTTGATACGCTGCTGCGGCTGCTGCATCCGTTCGCTCCGTTTATCACGGAAGAATTGTGGCACAAGTTGAACGAAGTGGCTCCGTCACGAGGTCTTGACGGTAAGGTGGCACCCACCGAGAGCGTCATGATCGCTCCATGGCCGGAGATGCCGCTTAACATGATTGACGCCGCACTCGAAAAACGGTTCGAGCGTCTGCAGGAAACGATCGTGGCTGTTCGCAACGTGCGATCGGTTTACGGAATTTCTCCTGGAGCACCGCTGAAGCTGTTCATGCGATGTGCTCCCGATGTGGCCGAACAATTGAAGGCTGTTGCCGGTCAGTTCGATTTTCTGTCGAAGACGATGCTGGAGGCCGCCGGCCTGGATGTGACGGCGCCGACAGGTTCGGTAAGTTTTTCTCTTCCCGATGCGGATGGTTACATTCCTGTCGGCGATTCGATTAATCGCGACGAGGTTCGCAAGAACAAAGAGAAGGAAGCCGAGAAGCTCCGAGGCTTCATCGCGAGTGCGGATAAGAAACTGCAGAACGAAGGCTTCATGGCGAAAGCTCCTGCCGACGTCGTAGAAGGCATCCGCGCCACAAAGGCGGAGCAGGAAGCTCAGTTGGCCAGCATCGAACGAATCATTCGTGAGTTGTCGTAAACGTAGCCCGACCTGTCTCAGGTCGGGAACGGCGTGTGTTACTGATTGACGCGGGTGCGATTTTCCAACCGGCCTTGTTATGCAAGTTGCAAACTTGCTGATCTGAGACAGATCAGCCAACGTAGCCCGACCTGTCTCAGGTCGGGAACGGCGTATGTTGCTGAATGACGCGGGTACGATTTTCCAACCGGCCTTGTTATGCAAGTTGCAAACTTGCTGATCTGAGACAGATCAGCCTACGTGGCCGAAAATTTCCACGGGCAGTTTGGTGGTGTTTAAAGATATTTGTCAGCTTCTGCAGGCAGCGGCTTTGCTGATCCGAAGCGTTCACGAACCGTGGCCGCTCGTGCGCTGACGACTTGCACAGCAATACGGGTTTCTCGTAGCAGCAGCATAGAACCGTGCACCATCGATGCGACGGCCACAAGTCCCGCGGCAACGCCACCAAGTTCGAGCGGGAAGATGATTGCGGCCATTTCGATCGGAGCAGCAACCGCGCCGAGCAGTGAGACGAATGCAGCCAGGGCAAAAGCACCAAGCGCAACATAAAAACTTCTTAGGGCACGCAAGAGCAGCAGTGTTCTCGTTTCTGCGGCCGACAATTCATGAAGCCGTCGCTGTGCTTCCGAGCAGTTAAGGTCCTCAGTCTCCTCCAGTTGCTTCGAGAGTTCTTTGGCCCGATCAACCCCTCGAGCCAGGCGATTACTGGTGCTCATGATCAGCACTGAAGACGCATTCGTCAAAATTGCCGGCGCCACGATCAGGGAAAGGACGGCGAAGGGATTCTGGTCCATGAGAAATCGGCATTCTTTATCGCGCGGATGGTGAAACCAAATCAGGAAAATCAGTCGCTGAGCTTGCTGATCATAATCCTGCTGGCTGAAGTTCGTTGATTCACTCGTTAAGACAAAGGCAAATCTTCAACGGATTGTGAATTGTTTTTTTGCATTAAAACTTTGCTCGCACACATGGCTCAATCTGTCGTCAATCGTGCAGTCTAACACAACCGGACAAGAGGCGCTCCCCGGAATTGCGGTGTCTCGCCCGCTAAGCAGCCGTACGCTCAGCGTTGCCGAAGCGCGAACAGTTATTAAGGGAACCGATGCGAAATTGTGACTATGCTGGCTTGAGCGATTCACTGTCCGAAGGCCACGATGAACCACAATCGCGAAATTTGGATACCGAATCGAGCCAGAACCATGCTTGTGCCGTCCAATTTTCATGCGGCGGTTCGAGCAGCACTTCGCGACGGACGTAGTATCCTTCTGCAACTCCCTCCGCTTCATCCAGATTCGCCAGGCAATCGGCGTCGACCAGATAGAGTTCGCCGTGAATCGACAATCCTTCGGGCCATTCGATCATCCCGGGATACGATCCCAGATCAAACAAGCGATAGAGCGGTTTTGTTATTGCTGCTCCAGGATTCTTCTGAGAATTCAGCAGGTAATGAAGCGCGTAACCCCGCTTTAAGGACCCGTAGACGAAGATGAGTGTGAGTTCCGGGTTCAAATGATCAGTCGTCGATTCCGCTGGCGGCGCTGCCATGATTGAAAAACCTTTGCCTGCGGGTTTCATCGAAGTGGTCCAATGCAATATTTTGATTGCTGGCAGAGACTTTACCGCCGTGTCCATTTTGAGAAAAGAGTCATGATCAATAAGCACTCGATACAAATCCGGGTTCGCTATAACGAAACAGATGCGATGGGCTTTTTGCATCACTCAAACTACTTGTGCTATTTCGAAGTCGGGCGCACCGAGCTCTTCCGTGAGCAGGGCGGCAACTATCGTCGTATGGAGGAGCAGGGGTTGTTTTTTGTGGTGGCCAGACTGGATGTGCGATACCGCAGACCGGCCAGGTACGATGATTTGCTGACATTAGAGACTGAAATTGCACGAGTCACCCCGGCCAAATTGGAGCATGCCTATCGTATTTTTCGAGGCGATGAACTGTTGACGGAAGCCAGTTCTGTCATTGCCTGTGTGAATTCGACCGGACAGGTGCAGCGGATCCCGGAAGATCTGGTTGGCCTCACTTCAGGCAATCCGAGGGTATGAGCCATTGATGAAAAAATGGGCAGGTTGTTTGACAGATTCCCGTCGGGCAATATAGGGTGTGCAGGAGTTTCGAGAGGTTCGCGAAGTCTGGAAGCGTTTTCCGAGGCTTAATGCGAGCATTCTGGTGAATCGTTTGACCAGAATTTGAGTGCGAAGGGGATCTACTATGAAAATGTTCGGTCTGATTTTGACATTGGCAGCAATGCTGTTCGCAAACACCGCAGAAGCGGGCCACAAGTGCTGCAAGCCAGTAAAATGCAAACCAGTAAAGTGCAAAACCGTTAAGGTTAAGTGCTGCAAGGCAGAGCCAACCTGCTGTGCTGCAGCTCCATCTTGCTGTGAAGCGGCACCTTCATGCGGCAGCAGCTGTGGTTCATCATGCGGTAGCAGCTGCGGTTCATCATGTGGCGGCGGTTGCGGCGTTGTTGAGTCATCATGCAGCAGCTGTGGTTCAACATCAGGTTGTGCGACCGGTGCCTGTGGCGTCGCGGCTCCTGTAGCTGCTGAAGCAGCTCCTGCTGCACCAGCAGCTGTTGAAGAAGCTCCAGCTCCACCAGCTGAACCAGCACCAGCACTATAATTTGCTTATGTCGGGGAGCCGCACCGGCCGATCCAAAGTCCGGATTGCGAAACACCGACATCTTCGAAATATGAGGCTTGCCCGGTACGCCGTCTCGAGGAAATCAAGATTTTCTCGGACGGCGAAGTGGCCCATCGGTTTCCAACAAGGGCGAAGTCTCTTATCTCATGGCGTTAGAGAACTCGATGTGAATCAGGGCCCCAGGTTTGCCTGCACAAAAGGGGCAAGCAAAGTAGTTTTTTTTCGGGCGTGGCTTGAAAGCGGCAGAAATGCCGTTTTTTTATGCGCAGATGGTTGTCTTGACAAGTGTCGTCGAAACGTCCATGCTTTCGGCATGACTTCAACTACAAAACCCAGGACCGGAAAGCGTTTTGATTCGCCGGAGCAGGAAGCGTACCTGAACCTCTGGAGGACCTACGACTGCCTTAAGGCCCTGGAGGACGAGTTGTTTGGAACATTTCAGTTGTCGGCGCAGCAGTACAATGCACTCCGCTTGCTGAGATCCGTTCATCCAGCTTCGATGCAGACTTTGGCACTCGGCAAGCGTTTGATTTCTCGCGGGCCGGATACTACCAGGATGCTGGATCGACTCGAGCAGCGACAATTGGTGATTCGTGAACGACGAAGCGAAAACCGGCGAGTTGTTGAAATCATGATAACTCCCCAGGGGCTTGCGTTACTTGACGAGATGGCTAAGTCTGTACGGGAAATGCATGCACGCCAATTGGGGCATTTAAGCCGAACGGAGCAGCGTGATCTGATCACGTTGCTGAAGCGGATCCGTGAACCTCATGAAGATGCCAGTTGTGACTGGCTGGATGAATAAACACGAGAGGGTGACGTCTATGAAAACCTCGTTCCTGACACTTTTGGGTCTCTGCGTTGTGAGTGCAGCGGCAATTGCTGAAGACTGGCCTCATTGGCGTGGTCCTCACAACAACGGCCGATCCATGGAAACCGGACTTCCGGAAAAGTGGTCGACTAAAGGCGAAAATCTGCTGTGGCGGAAGGAAGAGTTTGCCAGTCGTTCGTCGCCGGTCGTAATGAACGATCGAGTCTATTTGGTCTGCCGTGCCTTTCCGGAGACGGAAAAGGAAGGTGAGAAGACTGTTTGCGTGGATGCCAGGACGGGAGAACTGATCTGGGAGAGCATTCACAACGTGTACCTGTCTGATGCTCCGGCCGAACGAGTCGGCTGGTCAAGCGTTGTCGCAGATCCCGCAAGTGATACCGTGTTCGTACTTGGGCTTGGTTGTGTCTTCCAGTGTCTTGACGGCAAGTCCGGCAAGGTGATCTGGGAGCACTCCATGAGCGAAGAGTACGGGATGCTTTCTACCTATGGTGGCCGTACAAATTTCCCGGTCGTGTTCGAAGATCTGGTTATTATCAGCGGCGTTACCACTGGTTGGGGTGAGACGGCTGTACCAGCGCATCGGTTTATCGCGTTTGATAAGAAGACTGGCGTCTCTCAGTGGATCAAGAGCACGCGAGTGCGTCCGGAAGATACGACCTACAGCACTCCTGTATTCACAACGTTCAAAGGCCAGGCCGCAATGGTTGTCGGAGCGGGTGACGGAGCGGTTTACGCTTTTCAGCCGCGAACGGGCAAGACGATCTGGAAGTATCAGGCTTCTACTCGTGGTTTGAATACCAGCCTTCTGGTTGATGAAAATGGGATCGTTTACGGCGGTCATGCGGAGCAGAACGCAAGCGACACCACGACTCTTGGGGCAGTCTTTGCTTTTGACGGCAATGTTGAAGGTGATATCCTGGAAGAAAATCTGCTTTGGAAACTTCCGAAGAAGGCCGTTGGTCGCAGCTGCCCTGTGAAGGTCGATGACCGCGTCTATTATCTTGAAGATGGCGCAACATTGGTCATTGTGAATGCGAAGACCGGTGAACTCGTTGGTCAGAAGAAGCTTGGACGAATTATGTTTGGCAGCCCAATGGTGGCTGACGGGAAGATCTATATCGCGGAAAACACAGGGCGTTTCTACGTTCTGAAGCCGAGTGAAAAAGGCGTCGATGTTGTCAGCGAAGCTCGTCTCGCGCAGGGGGAAGAGGTCTTTGGTTCTCCAGTGGTCTCCAATGGGCGAATTTTTCTCCCGTCGATTGAAGCCTTGTACTGCATCGGAAAGGCTGATGCCTCTTCGACAAAAGCAACCCGGAGTATCCTTGCCGACGAATCGCCCGCTGGTGCCGACAAAGCGGTGGCTCAAATCATGCTGACACCGGCTGAACTCATGTTGTCATCAGGCCAGAAGGCTGCACTTCAGGTTCGAGGGTACAACAAGAATGGACAGTTTGTCCAGATTATGAAGGATGCCGTCATTACCGCTGACGGCGGTGGAATGGTTGGCAAAGACGGCACTTACACTGCCCCTGCTTCCGGCATTGCGGCGGTTGTACTGACGTCAAAATCAAAAGAACTAACAACGACTGCTCGAATCCGAGTGATTCCTCAGTTGCCATGGAAATTCGATTTTTCAGATGACAATGTTCCGGCGGTATGGATTGGTGCCAACTATCGTCACAAACCGGCTCCGCTTGATGGTGAAAAAGGCCTGGTGAAGATCAGCACGATTCCGAAGGGAACTCGCAGCCAGTCCTGGATGGGTTGGACAAATCTGCATGACTACACCGTTCAGGCGGATTTCAAAGCGACGGAACAGAATGGACGACTCCCGGACATGGGTCTAATCAACCAAAGATACACACTTGATCTTCAAGGGTCTCAGAGGCTGCAGATTCGCTCCTGGGTTGCTCGACTGGAATTGCGATTCGCGAAAACGATTGACATGCAGTGGTCGGCGGATACGTGGTACACAATGAAATTTCAGAGTGAAACAAAGGACGGTAAGGCGATCCTTCGAGGCAAGGTTTGGCAGCGTGAGGCAGCCGAGCCAAAGGAATGGCAGATTGAAGCGGCCGACGCGACGCCGAACCTTGAGGGCAGTCCTGGACTGTTCGGAAACGCCACAGATGCCGAGTTCTTCATTGATAATGTGAAGGTGACTGCTAATAAATAGAGATGGCTCCTCGCATTGATGGAAACAGATCGGAGCGGCTCGAAATTTCTGTGGTTGCTGGCGTTAGACGGAAACAGCTTCCGGAACTTGCATAGCGCTGGCTTGTGCCGCAGAGGCAGACAATAAATCGAGCAAGCCGCATCGGCTTGCTCTGCAGAATTGAATCCAATTTCCTCCATAAGGAACATCGCTCATGTTGAAACTCAGAGAATGTCTCATCGTCGGGCTGTGTTTGACAGCTTCGACCCTGGTGTCGGGAAACGTGGTTGCGGGTGAGGATCCCACAGCAACGACGAGCGGCAAAATTGCAAAAATGAAGGTTGGCGGAAAAGACTGGCCACAATGGGGTGGCAGCTATTCTCGAAACAACACGCCGGATGGGAAAAACATTCCGACTGCCTGGGATGTGACCACCGGGGAAAATGTACTTTGGTCGATGCCGCTGGGGTCTGAAACCTATGGCAATCCGGTAGTTGCCAATGGAAAAGTCTACGTCGGCACGAACAACGGAAATGGTTACATCAAGCGATATCCGAGTTCTGTGGACCTTGGGTGTTTGCTTTGCTTTGATGAAAAGACAGGAAAGTTCCTGTGGCAGCACTCCAACGAAAAATTGTCAACTGGTCGAGTTAACGACTGGCCTCACCAGGGCATTTGTTGTTCACCGTATGTGGACGGCGATCGGCTGTGGTATGTCAGCAGCCGCGGGCAGGTTGTTTGTCTGGACACCGAAGGTTTCCATGACGGCGAGAATGACAGCCCTGTAGCAGACGAAAAGGTTCAGGAAAAAGATGAAGCTGACGTCGTCTGGATTTTGGACATGATGAAAGATCTGAAGGTTTCGCAGCACAATATGTGCAGTTGTTCGGTCACGTGTGTTGGCGACCTGCTATTTGTCATTACTGCAAACGGCGTTGATGAAGGGCACATCACGATTCCTGAAGAAGAAGCGCCAAGCTTCATTTGCGTGAATCGCAATTCAGGTGAAGTATTGTGGACTGATAACTCGCCTGGCGCTAACGTTCTTCATGGTCAGTGGTCTTCTCCTGCGTTTGGTGAATTTGATGGTGTGGCTCAGGTCCTTTTTGGTGCGGGCGACGGATATCTCTATAGCTTTGCTGCGGAAGGAAAAGACGGCAACGCAGAGATGCTGTGGAAATTTGACTGCAACCCCAAGGAATCGATCTACCTTCTGGGTGGACGAGCAACTCGAAATCACTTGATCGCAACGCCTGTTGTTTATGATGGCCTGGTTTACGTCGGTGTTGGTGAAGACCCTGAACACGGGGAAGGGCAGGGGCACCTGTGGTGCATCGACCCGACAAAGCGTGGTGATGTAAGCCCAACGATCGTCTACAACTCCAAGGATCCAAAGACCCCGATTTCACATAAGCGCCTGCAGGCTTTGGACGACAAGGCCGGGGACTTTGAACGAGAAAATCCAAACTCAGCCGCTGTCTGGCACTATACCGGAACCGATTCCTCTGTCTTCGAGAATACGATGCACCGCACCTGCGGAACAGTCGCAATTAAGAATGATCTCCTGTTCGTAGCGGACTTCAGCGGACTGTTCCACTGTTTGAACGCGAAGACCGGTGAGCCTCATTGGACATACGATATGTTCGCGGCATCGTGGGCGTCACCACTGATCGTAGAAGATCGTGTCTACATTGGTGACGAAGATGGTGACATCGCCATTTTCAAGCTGTCAGCCGAAATGGAAAAACTTGGCGAAGAAATCAACATGGGGTCATCAGTTTACACGACACCTGTCGTGGCGAATGACACAATGTTTATTGCCAACCGAAATCGCATTTACGCGATTAAAGAAGGTGCGAAAAGCGAGCCTGCAAAGTAAGGTCGTTGTTGACGCCTGAACTCACTGACCCCGGCCGAAGATTCAAACATCGGCCGGGGTTTTTGTTTGCGCGCTGCCAAAACCTTACGATCTGTTATCGCAGGTTGTAGATCAGAAGTTTGTCCATATCTCGCAGGTACAATTTTCCTTCGGCGATGACGGGGTGTGCCCAGGCTGGACGGTCACTGCGATCGGGCTGGTCGAATCGACCGAGTTCCCTGTATTGACTGGAGTCTGCCGCCAGCAGCACAACGGGGCCTTGTTCGTTTCTGAAAACGATTTTCTTGTCCGCGTAAACAACGGAGCCTTTCATGCTGCGTTCGCGCCATGTGGGTTGTCCGGATTTCATTTCTACACAGGAAAGCATATCGCCGTTGGAACCATAAATGTATCCGCCCAGCTGGATCATTCCGCCGTGGTGGTTCTTCATGTCTTTTGTGAAATAAACTTGTTTTGCCCTGATCGTCTTTCCCTGGACATTGAGCTGAACAAGTTCCGCGCCCGTTCCATAGTCGGAGGAACTAAAGACATAGTTGTCGACAACGATTGGTGTTGCGCAGTTTGCTGTTCCGTTGGATGAAGCATTCTGTCCCCAAAGCGGTTCGCCATCGGTTGCTCGAATACCGCAAATGCCTTTCGACGTGAAGATCACGTACTGCTTAACTTTACCCACCGTGGCAACGATGGGAGACGCATAGGATGCTGCTGGTTGCTCTGGAACCTTGCTCTTCCAGATAACTTTGCCTGTCCTGGCATCCAACGCAACAACGGTAGCATCGCTGCCGCCTGGAGAGCAAACCACTTTGCCATCGTCGATCAGGACAGATTCGCTGATACCCCACGTGATATTTCCGCCACCAAACTCCTTAAGAATGTTTATATGCCAGACCTGATTGCCAGTATCGGCTGTCATGCAACTGAGGTCACCGTTGCCGCCGAGCGAGTAGACCAGGCCATCTACAACGGACGGCGTACCGCGAGGCCCGTTGCCCTGGCCCTCACGATACTCGTCGCCATTGCGAGTCTTCCAGACGATGTCACCGGTCTTGCGGTTCATAGCGATTACCTGTTCGCCACCATCCACATTTCCCATCGTGTACATCAAATCGCCGACGAGTGAAACGGAAGCATATCCTTCCCCAATCCCAGTGATCGTCTGCAGAAGTTCGGGTCCACCTTCCGGCCATTTCTCTGCAAGACCTGTTTCAGGACTGAGGTTGTCTCGATTCGGGCCTCGGAACTGGTTCCAGTCGCCGGCTTCAAGCCTGGCTGTTGTAGCAGCCGGGCTGCTCTTCCTGCTGCGACTGGTCTGAGCATCAGCCGTATTCAGAGTGAAATAGACACACCAACCAACGCAAGCGTAACACAACCATCGTTTCATCGGGAACCTCGCCAATTTCCAAACGGGAAATACCTGAGTTGCAGCTGGCATTGTACAGCGCAGACCAGGCTGGCTGTCCAGACCGAGCTGGTGGTCGTGGCAGAGGCTGACTCATCTATTCAATGAGCGGATCTTGGGGTGGATCTTGCTAATTATTGGGCGACTGTGGCGGCAACAGCGAGCTGCCCTCTGGGAATTGCAATAAATGAAGTTGTCATCGTGCCGTCTTCAGAGTTCCAAAGTCGGATTTCTCCGTCATAGCTGCCTGAGGCAATCAACTTGCGTCCCAGATTGGCACTGAGCGTGTAGACCCAATCCGTGTGGCCACTTAGCTTTCGAATCTCGGCTCCATCGGCTGCT
>JBGSVD010000214.1:0-2821 GCA_041753135.1 Planctomycetaceae bacterium | reverse complement strand
TTCGTCATTCACGCCCTGGGAAATGCGTCCCGACTTGTTGTCAAATCGAATCATCACTCCGTCTTCCGCCGGGTTGGTCACGGTGCCCAGTTTGCCATCAGGCAGGACGATTGCAGTCACGGTCCAAGTGCCTTGAAGTTGGGCTAGAAGGACGGAGTTTGGATCATGGAGTTGACGATTTGCCGCGCGGACTTCGCCTTCCTCCTTGCTGTGCGCCAGCACGTTCAAGTCGATGAGGCCTGCTGAAGGGAGAACTTTACTTAGATCGTCGTTCACCCCAGGTCCAACATTCGCGTTTGGAACCGTGGAGCTTTCGGGCTGCACCTCTCGCACTTGGGGTGCAACGGCCGCCGTAGAATTGCCAAAGCACCGCCAAAGAACGCTTCCTTCCGTTTGTCGATCGATGATCACATGCGTGATCTCAACCGCGTCGGCATTCTTCAGGTGGGCTTTTTGTTCGCCCACTTTCCAAGTCACGGTCATTGATGGTAGAGGCAGTGCATGATATCCCCGTTCTCCCGCCCGCACTTCTTCGCGACCCCGACTGCTGACAAAAACCAGCGTCTCGTCTTTTTGAATCGGATGACTTTCCTCGAACAAGAGCACTGTTGCGGGATCGACAGACTCTTGTAACTTTCGGATCTGGCGGAACAGCTCGCTGTTTTCGATCGCACAATACAGGCGGGCAAAATCTGCGTGCGTTCTCAGTCCTTCCGAGACCCGCAGATGATCTTCATGCGTCCCGGTGTGAGGCACGTTTTCACCGCTCTCACTAAGCCGCCGTCGCAACTCGGGAATTTTATCGTTTAGTAATCCAATGAATATTTTCGTGACTTGCTCATCGGATGGATTCTCTCCCAACTTCTTGTGAGCCTCGGCCAATTGCTCTTTAGGCAACTCGGGAAAATCTTCCGACTGAATCAGAAGTCTGGCGACAGTCACCATCACTGGCCGCGTCACTTCGTCCTCAAAAAGCTCTGGGATGATTTCAGTGGTTCGCAGGACATACCGAAAGTCGTTCTGCCAGGCTTCGAAGGACTTCGCCAGTTCTGGATGATCTTTCGCATACTGTTCACGATCCTCTCGGACTGGCTGTTCCTGGATCTCCAGTCCGCCCCCTTCCATCAGTCGAATGTCATCGAGCACCAGATCGAGTAGCGGAAATGGAGCCTTCTCGCGTTCCATGTCTTGCTTCAGCACATCCAGAAGCCGAGTCGAACTGGCATCGTCGACTGTCGCTCGCACGATACGAACGTCGGGGATTTCCGTCGCGTAGATGATTGGCGGTTGGCCATCGACACCGGCATCGGCATCGGCATCGGAAACTCCCGCAGGATGTGAGAGCATCGCCGAATCAAAAACCGGATCCTGCAACGTGGAAAAATACAAGTCCCGCTGCCTCGCTGTCAGCACCGCCTGGATGTCGTCAAAGACTTGCTGATGAGAGTCTGTACCATCAGCCAGCCAGCCGTTGTGCTGCCGAACTTCCGCTTCGAACTTGCTCCAGATGTCATCGATCTGCCGGCGCTGTAGGGGCTCCAAGCCAAGCTGATCTTGCGCAGCGGGTGCGCGAAGTCGAGTGGCGTTGATGGCCAGCCAAATCTCTTTTCGCAGCAGTTGATCTTGCTCAACTGTCAAAAGACCCTGGATTTTCGACTGAGCACGTTTCTCTTCAGTCTCTCGCGTTACCGGAGTCGCCTCGCGCAGGAATGTCTGGGAGATCTCCTGCATGAGTTGCAATTGCTCGGGAGTGATCTGATGCCATTTGGCTAACTGCGGTTCCATCGCTCTCCCGATGTAAAGCTGCCGCCAGTTGACTGTGGGAAAGGCAAGTTCCATTTGAACGTTCGACGGAGCAGCGCCTTGTCTGACTGCTCCCATTGGGACTGCAAATGCGCGCTGCCGAGGATCAGTCAGCACACCATCGACGATAGGATCCTGAATCTCTCCAAGAAACTTGCTTCGTTGCTCGATCGTGAGAATCGCGTAGATCTCATCGAAGACGCGTTGCCATTCCGTGGGTCCTTCGACGGCGAATCGTTTCGGTCTGAAAGCCTCTGGGAGGCTCGGTGATGCTGACGGATCTTGAATCGGACCAGTTTGCAGTTCCAATGCCTTCCAAATCGCGTCGATCTGCTGCTGTTGCTCGTCGCTGATGTTTAGTTGGAAGAGAATCTTGGGGTCGCGGAATTTCGTGACGTTCCAGCCTAGCCAGATTTCGCGTCGCACTTTCTCGTCTTGATCACGAGTCAACACGGCTTGAATCTTGGCTTGCGTGAGCTTCTGAACCTCATCATGAGTCTCCACCGTTGCGGTCCGCACGAATTCGTCGAACAGCTTCCTGATTTCTTGCTCCTGCGATTCGGTCAACGAGTGTCGTACCGCCGTGTGATGATGGGTAGCGACCGCCAGATAGAGGGGACGCCAGTTGACTCCGGTGAACTGCGGTCGCTGAATACCGTGTCCCGGTTGCTCGGATGAAACGCTTTTACGAACAAGAACTCGAAAATGAGTTGTGTAGTTACCAATAGCGGCATGCTCTCCAAAGATGATGCCGTCGTCGCGTAGCCTGCCGTCGATGGAGTTGGCCCGGCGCTGTGCGTCGAGAAGTGACTGGTCTCCAATCGCGGCTAATTGCTTTGCGGCGACAACCGCAGAGTCGTTGTCCGGGAAGATGAATGCGACCTTATGCCCCTCGGCGGCAATCGGCAGCGGGATCATGGGTAGATTCTCTATTCCAAGCCATTCCACTGTGTGCTTGGGGCCGAGAACCGTCGCGGCATCGGGCGACGGGCCGGTCCAAACAAGCGGCATTGGCTTG
>JBGSVD010000213.1:0-2956 GCA_041753135.1 Planctomycetaceae bacterium | reverse complement strand
GGCAGTCACTTTGGCTTTCACTTTGAAGCGGCACGGCGCGAGCCGTCCGGTGTGTGCAAGTTTTTCGAGTACCATCACCGGACAGCTTGCGCTGTTCCGCTAAAACTGACTGCCATTGTCCGGACGCCGCTGGCCAGCATTGCGGACCGGGTATGATAAAACGGGACTGGCTCGTCGGTGTTTCTTGCCTCGGGAGCAGGCGTTGTGGCAACCTCCGACGTGCCTGTCCCGTTTTATCGAGTGCGCACATCGCAAATGGGACAGGCACCGATCCCGTCGGCTGTAACTTGTTTTTAAGATTACACTTCGATCGGAACCAGTCCCATTTGCTCCAGTCGCCGTGCGCAATGCAGGCTGGTGCTCCGTCTACCGTATTTGGAGGAGTTGCATAACGGCGGGCGAGACACCCGCGCTCCGGGAGCGCGGGCGTCTCGCCCGCTGAACACTCCTCAATTCACAAATGACCATGCACCAGATCGCCTGAAGGTGGAACGACAAACCTGAATCAGCACACTGCTGATAGCCCAAAACGACACACCAGGGGATTGACTACGAAAATCACCCACGGCCACAGCCTGTACAACCAGACAGGCAAGCGTTGTGTCGGTTGTTTTTGAATTTTTCTTAACCCAGACAACGTTGTTTTTACGCATCATAGTCCCCCAGATCGCCCAGGTTTTTCCGATGACAGGGGATACGCCTGGAGTTACTGAAATAAGGAGTCTGTTGTGGAATTGCGGATGAAAACGTCTCACAATAGAAATATTGACGCAAGAACTGCGGCTCAGCGAGGAGCCCGGTGTCAGTCCATCAACTGAGTAATGAGGAGTGTGAGCCAGTGGCCAGTACGCCGTACGAAAGTCAGCTCGTTCAACCAGCGATGCAGGAAGACCAGGCTGAGGGACTCGATCTGCTCGGCTTCATCCGACGCCGAAAAGCATTTATTTTGATCTTCGCCATGCTGGGAATCGGCATCGGCTACATGATGTTCCAACGAGAATCACCGCAATATCGCTCCGAAGCACTGGTGCATGTGATTCATCACACATCGGATCCTCGTCTGACTTCGATGATGGCGGAGAAAGACTTGACGGATGCAGACTATGTATTGAAGGCCCCCAAAACCTTGGGGGCTGCATTCCGAAACAACAGGCTCCGTGAACTTCCAACGTTTTCTGGCCTGCAGGAAGACGATGCTGTCGCGAGAATGACTGGAATGCTGGCCACAAAGAGCTTGACGGTTAATGTCATTCAGGTTTTTGCCACTGGCTCCAACCCCAGCGACGTCCAAAGAATCGTTCAGGCGGCATCCGAAGAGTATGTGGCGGCACAACGTGAAAATTACAAAGATGCTTCCGAGGATCTTAAACAACTATTCATGACCGCAAAGGACGAGCTTCTGATCCAAATCAGCAAGGCTGAGGAGGATTATAGTAAGTTTCGTGCGACATCCCAATTGAACGCAGGCGGAGACAACCCGTATCGTGCCACGGCGAAATCCGCGGAGGAAAAAGTGTCCGCGTTTGAGTTGCAGAAGACCGAGCTCAAGGCGCAGTTGGCTCAATTAGAAGAAGCTGTTGCAGCCGGCGTTGACCGAGAGGCAATTCTGTTATTGGTTGAGAAAAAAGCGGAAAACGCTGCCGTTTCTGGTAAGACTTTGAACACTGGCTCGCCGCTGGACATTGCACAGGCCTTATTTCCCTTGTTGAAGGAAGAGGCACAGCTTGCGACCAAACTTGGGCCCGATCATCCAAGCCTGAAGACAATCAGAATGCAAATCAAGATGACCCGGGATCATCTGAAGAACCTCGCAGGCCTGGCGGACGAAGAATCTGCCGCCAAAGAAGGCCCAAAGCCTCCCGATTTCCTGACGATCTATCTTCAGTCACTGCGGGAAGAATTAAGGATCATTGAACGGCAGCAGAATGACATGAAAATCTATGCTGCTGCAGAAGAAATGAAAGCACGGGCCTTGTTGCAGGAAGAGATTGACGACGAGCATCGAAGAAATGAGAAGGCACGTCTTTCAAAGCTCTTTGACGAGACGACTCTTCAGATCAGTGAAATTCAGGTCAATGCAGGGATGGGTGGAATTACCGCACAAGTGCTCCAGCCAGCACGCTATGGAAGTCTCGTTTATCCGATCCTCGCACAATTTTTGGGCTTGGGCGCATTTCTCGGAGCTTTCGTTGGGCTGGGGCTCGGGTACCTCGTGGAAATCGCAGACCGAAGCTTTCGCAAACCCGAAGATATTATTCGAGAGTTTGGCGTGCCAATCATTGGCCATGTGCCGTTCATGACGGAACAGCGATTGAAGTCTATTCCTCAGGGCAGCCCAATGGCTCGCGTTGCCGTATCGGTTCACTTGCCAAGATCCCGCCCGGCCGAAGCCTATCGCGGCGTGCGGACTGCCATCTGTTTCAGTGCTTTGGGTGGCACCCATCGCGTGCTTTCGGTGACAAGCCCCGCTGCTGGTGACGGAAAATCAACGCTCGCTCTCAACCTTGCCCTGTCCCTGGCACAGTCGGGTAAGAAAACGATTTTGGTCGAAAGCGACTTCCGCAGGCCGAAAGTTCATAAACTCACCGGGGTTGATAGTTCTGTGGGAATTGTGGATTTCCTGCGTGGGGATGCAGACCTGACCGAGGCCATCAAGGAAACCGAAGTCACCGATTTCTTCGTGCTCCCATGTGGCAAACGACCTTCAGACCCCGCGGAATTACTGGCCCGGCCACAGTACGAGCAGCTGCTGCGAGTGCTTCGAGAACGATTTGAATATGTCATTATTGACACCCCGCCCGTGCTGGCAGTCACAGACCCCTGTGGTGTTGCGGCTCGAGTCGACGGCGTGTTGATCTGTATGAGACTCAGCCGCCATACGCGTGAACTGGGACGCCGAACGATTGATCAACTGAGAGACATCGGAGCCACAATTGCAGGCGTCGTGATCAATGGC
>JBGSVD010000212.1:0-99841 GCA_041753135.1 Planctomycetaceae bacterium | reverse complement strand
AAAGTGTCGCTCAGTTCGGATTGCAGGCTGCAACTCGCCTGCATGAAGCTGGAATCGCTAGTAATCGCAGATCAGCTATGCTGCGGTGAATATGTTCCTGAGCCTTGTACACACCGCCCGTCAAGCCACGAAAGCGGGGGGTGCCTGAAGTCGCTGTGCTAACCGTAAGGAGGCAGGTGCCTAGGGCAAACTTCGTGATTGGGACTAAGTCGTAACAAGGTAGCCGTAGGGGAACCTGCGGCTGGATCACCTCCTTTCTAAGGATATCCATCACAGATCTTCGGATTTGCTGATCATCATAAGAAACGATTCACGTCAAAACTCAGCTCACAACTCAATCTGTTTATATTAAGCGGCTATCGAGAAATCGATAGCCGCTTTTTTTGCGCGCTTTCCGCTTGCTGTATTGCCGCCCTTTTGGAGTGCGGCGTTGAACCTTTGCGTCGACTGGTAGCGAATCTGCCGCCGGATGTTTTTTTATTACTTGTAGATGCGCCCATTCTGGTGTGTCTGGGCTGCATATCAGCAATGCGGTTCGGTAGCGAATTATCTCAGCCCGTGTCGCCGGGCGATCGCGCGAATGGTGATTTGCCAAACCCGCTGGGCTTAAGTTCAGGGGACGATCCAATTTTTCCCTGTCGAATCAGCTATCGCTTCAGGGTTGCTTAGTACTTTTCATTCCGTGGATTGCCCGACCGATGGGATTTCGTATTCAGCCTAAGGTCCCACTCGTTCATCAGCTTCCAGAAGCAGTCTGTAAGATTCGATCGACGTTTCAGCATTTCGAAGCTGTTCGATGAATCCTTCTCTTTGAATGATCCTTCCCAGTCGTGCAAGAATTTGTAGATGAGTGGCTGCATCGCGAGCCAGCACAAGAATGAACAGATCCGTCATCGTTCTTTTTGGCGCTCCAAATGGTATGCCGGAGTATGTCCGGCCAAATGCAATGACTGACTGCCCCAGTGCATCAGGCAGCGGATTTCTCGGATGCGGAATTGCCACCCCATTTTCAAAAGCGGTCGAAAGTACATCTTCTCGTTCTTTTACCGCTTTCAGTATCGATGCAGGGTCCCAAACATTCCAAGTTCGGCCTGCGACTTCGATCAGTGCCTGTAGAACAGCTGGCCGTGTCCCGGCATCAAGCGGCACTTGACATGTATCGGGATGCAAAAGCGTGGCGATTGGGCTCTGAGAGTCTAACTCTGGTGACTGTTGAGATTGCTCCAGTTGAGCAAGTCCCTGATCATCGAGTCCACGGAGATCCATTTCGAGCCAATGAGTGATTTCGATTTCATTGAATCGCCACTCTCCTGCAATTCTCCTTCCGGGGATTACTCCCCGATTTACCAGTTTTTCGACCTGTCGCCGATCTCGCCCCAGGCGGAGGACCAGTTCGTCCAGAGTATAAAAGTCACGTGACATAGTACCGTGGGTTCCTGCTTTTTTGTCCGTTGCAGACTTTCGTCAGCTCTTGGGGAACGATCCGATATTGAGAGGATTCAGGTTTGAGTGCTTCTAAGGATTTTCAATTGTGGATACGAGCCGGGCTCGTCCGCACGTTTTACTTTTCAGGAATTTGCACCGTGCGTGTTTTGAAATGAATCTGCGCCGAGTGATTTGAGCCGCAAAAAATGAGGTTTCAACCTGTAGATCTGACAGCAGTACCAGATTCGATTCATCAGACCCCACCTTGTTGCCTGGCGCAAGGGGTATTAGGCTACCCATCGACCGAAATAATGGAACCTTTCCAAAGCTGAGAACGGGACAACCCAACTAATGAGTGTCCACGAAGAGAGCCTGGTTCGAAAAATCCGCGTCGGCGACCACGACGTCCTTGCTGAGTTGATTGAAATTTTCAGAAATCAGCTTCTGATAACTGCCTCGCGAAAAATGAGCGACGTCCTGAAACGGTGTGTCGAGCCCGAAGATATCGTTCAAGAGGCAGTGACATACTGTCTAAAGACGTTTTCTGAGCTCGACTGTTCGTCTTTGGAGCCGATTCCATGGGTCCACCAGGTCCTTGAACGCAAGATTGTTGACGCCCACCGACACTTCGCGGCCCAGAAAAGGGCTGCCGACAAGGGCGTGTCTCTCAACGGGGCAGCTGATTCCAGTCCGGGTCTGATCGATTTGTTGGTTGCAAGCATAACCTCCGCAAGCAGAGCGTTCGCCCGGGATCGCCGCGAAGAACGCCTGCTTTCTGCAATGAGCCAGCTTTCTCAGGAACAACAAGACGCACTCAGGATGAGGTACGTTGAAAATCTGCCATCGAAGGAAATCGCCGAAAAATTGCAGAAATCTGATGGAGCTGTCAGGGTGATGCTGACACGATCTTTGAGGCAATTGGAAGAGTTGCTCGATGAAAGCAGCATGGAATAGGTTCGTTTCAACGGTTCATTTGATTTGGGGAACAACAGATTTCGATGATGAAGATTGCTGGTAGGGTGATCCTCAGTTTTTTGGCCGCGTTCTCGTCACAGATCCGACAATCCTGAATTGGACAAGAATGCTGGAGCGTTCCTGCTCCGCCAGGACGATAAAAGAATAGAAAACCGGACTGCGTCTTCAGTAAATATTTGGAAAGTAAACCGTTTTCGAAAACGGTTTCCAGCTGTCGCCGTCATCGTTCACCCCCCTCTGAACGGTGACGGCGATTTTTTTTGGATGCAATCATGACTCGACGAAAGCGTCCGCTAGAAGGCCGTTCGTTCGCGGTTTCTACATTTCATGATCCTGCCACGTGGCAGTCCGGATTCCTCACATACCTCGATGCTGAATGTGGTATGTCACAGAATACGATTTCGGCTTATCGCAGGGATCTGGACCGCTTTGTGGCATGGAATCGCGACAATGCACGCGCTGGCGTCCACGATATTGGCGTCCCGACAATCACTGCATTTCTTGAATATCTGCAGTCGCTGGATCTGGCAGCCAGCAGTATCGGACGAAACCTGGTCGCGGTTCGGATGTTTTTCCGGTACCTGATGCTGGAAGGTATTGTTGCCGAAAGCAAGGTAGACCTCGTGAGTTCCCCCAAGCTGTGGGATCGACTGCCGAAAGTGCTTAGCCCCGATATGGTTGATGCACTACTGGCTTCGCCTGAAGGACCCATCGATCGTTATTACCGAAGAGATCGTGCTTTACTGGCCGTTATGTATGCAACAGGCTGCCGCGTGTCGGAAGTTGTTGGACTTCGCCAACAGGACATTCACCTGGCTGAGAATTACTGCCTGTGTACAGGTAAAGGCAATAAACAGCGACTGGTCTCACTCAATCCAGTCGCAACCAACGCGATTCAAAAATACCTCGACGTTGAACGGGCGGATTTAGTCAGCGTCGCAGGAACCGACGCCGGATGGCTCTTTCTCACCCGCAGCGGCCGACCAGTGAACCGTGAAACCGTTTGGGCTCTTGTCCAGCGTTATGCGGCGCGCGTTGGCTGCGCGAAGGATGTTAGTCCACACACTTTGCGACACAGTTTTGCAACGCATCTTCTTGCAGGTGGTGCTGATATCCGAGCATTGCAGGAAATGCTGGGGCACTCGAGTATCCGCACAACGCAGATTTACACCCATGTGGAGCACAGCCGACTCAAAGCCGTACACAAACAGTGCCACCCAAGAGGATAGGGGGTTCCAACCGTCACAAACTCGGCAGACGTGGGTGCTATTGAATAAACTTCAGGGTGAAGCACTCTTCTGGTTTCACGACATCTCTGGGAATGTCCTCGATTTCTTCGATCTGACTCACCAGGATTTTCCAGCGTTCCAACACCATGCTGCATGAATCTATGCCAGCGTCCGTTTTGCAAAGTGGCGCCATTTCCTTAGCACCAAACTCCAGAGCTGCTGGGCTCATGTCCTTGTTCATCTCATGAATCGCGGCGTTTGTTTGCGCAGGATCGACGAGATATGCGTCCCAGCCCTTGATGCTGGCAGTGACGACGGACTGAACCAGTTCTGGTTGCTCCGCTATCATCTTCTCCGTCGTAATCAGGACGCTTGCATAGGGATTGAAGCCAATCTCTGAAACCAGCAAAACTCTTGGATCGCCTCCTTTTTCTTTCGCGACAAACGGCTCGCTGAAGATGTAACCCTGCTGGGCAAAATCAGGCTTCACCAGAAACTCGCCTACCAGTCCATTGAAGGGAACCATGCGAACATTGGTGAGTGGCAGCTTCTTCTTCATCCAGAGTGCAAACGGTCGAGCATCACTGATCGCCAACTCCACATTCGCAAGTTCTTCCAGCGTGGTGATTCCCGATGCCGCGTGCACCATGATGCATCTGGGTGAATTCTGAAGAGGGGCCATCAACGCCACAATCGGAACGCCGGCAGCCCGTGCTTTCACAACATTGTCCGCATCAGAAACCGCAAACTGAATTCGTTCCGCAGCTAATTCATGAATAACCCCCTGAGGCGCACCTGGCCCTCCCGGGATAAGCTCAACGTCAATACTTTCTGCTTCAAAAAATCCCTGTGTTTTAGCTGCGATAAATCCACCGTGCTCAACTTCGGGATACCAATTCAAGGCCAGACTTGCTTTGGTTTGCCGAGGCAAATTCGAGGCACCCGTCTCCGGAGGACCATTCGAATTTCCAGCACATCCGCAGATGCCAGGCATCAGGAAGAAAAGCAGCAGAGCAGGACGTAGCATGAAGAATTTCCGAACCCGGGAAGTCAAAAGGAGTAGTCGCCGAAGTCTATTCAGGAATCGACTCATGATAGGCCCTCAGTAAGCTGTTGGCAGAGAAATTCCAGGCACTGAGCAACAGCATTCTGTTGCCTTTCTTGGCGCAGACACAACGACGTCTGACTGCCCGGTATCCTGGATGTATCTGCCTGAAGAAACAACTGCTTTGAACAGAAACCACTCGCACGACTTGCAAATCCCAACCACGCGATCCCATCCAAATCGCGGGGCGCATCTGGCCCCAGATGTCCTGTAATACTCAGGGCGATTGTTGCATGCGTCGTTCTGCTGAGCGCCTGAATTGCCATGGATTCAGCCACTTCTGAGCTTACGACGTTGCATCGAGCAATCATTTCTTCCGAAAGTTCGAGCCAGGCCACCTTGCTGGCAACCTGATAGACCACAAACGATCCTGCAAGACAAGTCGACATACCAGGGATGCGAGAAAGGGTCGCCGCGATCAGGCCAGCCGTGCAACTTTCGGCCGTGACAATCACCTGACGAGTCTGCAGCAGAAGTTTGAATGCCTTTGCCGCAATGCTGTCAAGTTCAGACTGCTGAGTCATGAGTTTCGCCTCGGATCATTCGGTTCTCGTTTATGCTTAATTCACTATAGTCCATCGCTTTTCAAAATCCGAACAACGACATTTTCTAGTTTTCGCCTGACGCTCCGCTGAATCCCAATGAACCTTAAGATCACTTCACAAACGGTTTCGGTTGCTGGACGGGAAATTACTTTTGACCTTCCTGCCGATCCGGAAGAAATGCTGGAGCATGCTCTCGAAGGAGAAGCCGCTGGCTCAAATAATTTGGACCCGTATTGGGGCTTACTCTGGGCCGATGCACCAAAGACGGCGGAGTTGCTGCTGGGATATCGATGGCAACCTGGTATAAGGTCTATGGAAGTCGGATGCGGTGTTGGTCTCACCGGCATCGCGGGACTACTTGCCGGACTCCACGTCACGTTTGCCGACCATTCACCACACGCCGTTGCAATGGCACAGGCCAATGCGTCAAGAAACGGCTTCCCACAAGCTGCGGGCCTGGTCTTCGATTGGCGTGAACCACCAACCGAACAGTTTGAATTCATTTTCGGAAGCGACATCCTCTACGACGCATCTGTCCATGAGCCGTTGCTTCAAACATTCGACAACATGCTGTCATCTGAGGGACATGTCTGGATCGGCGAAGCTGGTCGCACGAACGCTCCGTTATTTGTCGAAAAGGCTGTGAAGGCGAACTGGAAAGTCGAGCTTCGCAGTGACACAAACCAGATTCTTCAAAATCCGAAGCATCTTCAGTTTCGACTGATCGTGCTTTCGCGTTGAATCCCCGACAACTGGATCCAGGCGATACTGGTTACTTCAAATTGCAGACAGACATGACCGCGGAGCATGCCTGCTCCCATCCTGAAGACGCGCTCTAAGATTTTGCCTGCAGCCCCTGCCTGATCATCTGAGGTTCAATTACTTCCGACGCATAACCGCAAGCACTTCCATGTGCGGAGTGTACGGAAACATATCGAACGGCTGCAACGACTCGATTCGATAGTCACCAGCCAAAATCGTTGTATCTCGTTTGAGCGTTGATGCGTTGCAACTGGAATACAGCAACAGAGAGGGCCTCAGCGACTGAATCAGCGACACACTGGCCGCGTCCATCCCTCGTCTTGGCGGGTTGCAAATGATTGTGTCGAAGCCTCGATCTGCAAGCTGATCGACGGTAGTGCATTCCAGACTGCGACACTCATACACGGCATTCGCAATTCCATTACGACCCGCAGCTTCGTTGGCGCAGGCGATCGCGTTAGTAGAAACATCGATCCCCAACACCGGCTGCGCGCCGCTGGTGGCGGTCAAAGAAAACGCACCGACACCGCAGTAGAGATCCAGAATACCATTCGCGCCATTATCACGAACAATTTCCCCCACCGTCTCATAAAGCGAATCGGCAATCTCATAATTTGTTTGCAGGAAACTTTGTGGGCCAAACAAAAGTTCTCGCTGACCAAACCGAATCGGAAGACATGTCTGCTCCGAAACAGGCAATTCGTCTCGTCCTGAAATCGCTGACGAACGAGCTGGCTGCAGGTTGATCGACACAACCTTGACCGTCTCTTTTTCGTGCTCAGACATGCGGCGCCAAAGACTGCGAATTCGATCAACGGCTTCACGCGACCTCAGGACAAACTGAATCATCAATTGCTGATGAGTGGGCGAACATGTGATAACAACAAACTTCAGTTCACCCCTGTCCGTGTGCATATCATAGGGAGTCAGTTTTGCGTCCCGAATCAACGTCGGCAATGTCGCGGCCCAGGCATTGATCAACGGATGATGCAGCGGACACTGATCAACAGGGATAATTCGCTGCTGATCATCAAAGAATCCAACTTCGAGTTTTTCCAGACTTCCGGTGATGGCAAGCCTCGCGCGAATTCGACTCCCGGTGGTCGACGTCATTCCGCGAAATTCGCGAACCGCAGTCTCGGGGAACAACTCGGTGAGCGTATCCAGTTTGCTTTTCAGCGTTTGTTGATACTCAAGGTGCAGCAACGAACACGAATGGCAAATCTGGCTTTGGTGAAATGTGCAATGCATGGGCAAGTGGCGTCTTGAAGGCGAAAAGCTGGCTGGACTCAGTCTGGTTACAATCGACGACAAATTCCGTGACACCGATTGACTCAGCATCTCAAATGACTGTCTGCCTCGATCGTTGATTTCAACCTTGATCAGAACACTGGACCAGGCATCCACGGACAAAATTCTTCGTCGCCGATTCCCTGTTGTTCGCTCAATGTTTTTTGGCCACTTGCCGTTGCGATGATGCTTTCAAAAATCTCTCGCCCCACTGATTCAACGCTGGCACCTTCCAGAATGGTACCGGCATTGATATCCATGTCGTCACGCATGCGATTGTACATCATCGAGTTCGTTGCAACCTTAATCGTCGGGGCTGGTTTGCAACCGAAGCAACTGCCACGACCAGTTGTGAAGACCACAACCTGACAACCTCCTGCAACAAGCCCAGTGACAGAAATCGGGTCGTAACCAGGTGTATCCATGAACGTGAAGCCACGTTCTGTGATCGGCTCAGCAAACTGGTAAACAGCACGTAAAGGAGCCGTGCCTCCCTTTGCGACAGCACCGAGCGATTTTTCGATAATTGTGGTCAGACCACCCTGCTTGTTTCCGTAGGATGGGTTGTTATCAATCGAAGCATTATTTCTTCGAGCGTACTCTTCCCACCAATGAATGCGCTCCAGCAATTTGTCTGCAACCTGCCTGTTCGCGGAACGTCTGAGAAGGAGTTGCTCGGCCCCATAAACTTCTGGAGTCTCAGCAAGGACTGATCCACCGCCATAAGCCACCAGCAGATCACTCGCGACGCCCAGTGCCGGATTCGCAGTAATGCCACTTGCTCCATCACTACCACCACATTGCAGGCCAAGAGTGAGTTCTGAAAGCGGTATCGGCTCACGCCGTGAGGCATCAGCATGAGCCAGCAATTCGCGAAGAACTCCCACGGCTCTGTCGACGGTCTTTCGCACTCCACCGACTTCCTGAATATTGAGCACCATCGGAAGCGAATCATCGGGCTCTCTTTTTTTTGCTCCACTGAGTTGGATCAGACCGTGCGACTCCTGAAGATGACCGGCCTGAGCAGTTTCGCAACCCAATCCCAGGACGAGACAGGCTGCAATGTTGGGATGTCTCGCAAATCCTGCCAGCGTCCGGTTCAAAAGATGATGATCTTCTCCGTTGTATGCAAAAGCGCAGCCGCTCTTGTGGACCACAGGAATGATTCCATCGATGTTCGGAAAATTGCCCAGGTCGGACTTCGCCAGTTCCTGTGCAACATATCGAGCGGTTGTCGCTGAACAATTCACGGTGCTGATCACGGCAATGTAGTTGCGAGTCCCCGCACGTCCGTCTTTGCGGCGGTAGCCCATGAATGTGCGAGGTACCTGAGGCTTCGGCGGCTCCACCAACTCCGTGCAGAATTCGTATCCTGCCTGTTCACGTTCGAGACTGACGTTTTGGACGTGAATCCACTGGCCAGCTGAAATAGCTGTGAGCGCAGAACCGATTGGTTGCCCAAATTTCCGTATTGTCGCCCCGCGAGGGATTTCCTGAATCGCAACCTTGTGATTTGCAGGGATCGCCTCAGCGATCAGAAGTGACCGGCCGGCAACAGACACGGTTTCCCCGGGTCGCACGGCTCGACGCGCGACGGCCAGATTGTCGGAGGAATGCAAAAGGAGAAGCGGTTCCAGATTTGACACAAAGTCGCCCTGACGATTTCACCAAAGAAAGAACGTTTCGGCGTTGTCATCCGCCAGGTTCCGGATTGTCACGCAGAGTCCTGTTTCGTACAAGTCGATGCACCCTGTGCTTCCACCGCAACCTCTGCTGACAGCGGAATATTCAAGACAAGATTGCCGGAAATCCCTGATTCTATTGGCTGTGTTAAGCCGAAGGGCAGGGGAGAACAACACAGTTTTGCCCCAGGATTTTGCCTGACAGTACGAAAAACTCAGACAAAATACTGAGTTCACAGGATCTGATTGATCGTCTTTAGAGATAGAATTAGATTTCGCAGAGGCAATTTTGGTGCTCAGCTTCTGTCTTGTCCCAGATATTTCGGGAGTTTGCGATGTTGGTAGATCCCAATGCAGTGACACTGCTTGACCGAGTTCAAAGCAGACTCCGAACCGCCAGCTTCGCAAAATCTCTGCATTGGTGGACTTTCGGGGCGCTGGTTCTCGCCTGTGTTACAGTCTTAACTGTGCGATTAATGGGCTTGATTCCTCCCGCGCAACAACAACTGCAGTGGCTGCTGATTTTTCCAGCCATCGCCTCACTGGCGGCCTGGATGTTTCATCGGCGCGTTGAACGAACGACCGCGGCACGTGCGGTTGACCTGCATGCGAAGACAGATGATCTCTTTTTGACTTTGGCAACTTTGCCATCGTCTGCAGGTGAGTATCAGCCGCTTGTCGAACACTCTGCGGCAAAAGCGGCGGCCCGAATTGTTCCGGCAGAAGTTGTGCCGTTCAAGGTAGAGCGACCGATTGGTATGCAGGCTGGCGTACTGATTGTCCTTGCAATGCTGATCTGGCTTCTTCCCACGCTCGATCCATTTGGAAAAGTCGAGGCGGCAACCAAGGTTGAAAAGAAGAAGAAGGAAGTCGAACTGATTCGCAAGGTCGTCAAGACTCGGGAAGAGCAACTGAAATCTGAAGTTAAGATTGCTGAAGAGCGAGAGTCCAAAATCGGCGAACAGATGAAGGAACTGATGGGCGCCCTCCGGAAGATGAAGCCGGCCGAAACAAAACCGAATTCTCAGGTGCTTCAATCCAACCGTCAGTCACTCAATGAACTCTGGAAGAATGTCTCCAGTGAAGAACTCCGCGAGATGCTGAGTCAGTCCATTTCTGACCAGCAATTTGGTGGATCGCGTGCACAAAAAATGAATGAATGGCTGAAGCAATTGCAGGAAGGTAACAGCGAACAACTTCAGCAACAGCTTAACCAGGCACAAGAAACAATGGAGTCCATGCTTGAAGCAAAGACTCCGGAAGAACGACAGAAACTAGCCTCTCAACTCCGAAAGCAATTGCAGGATCTGAAGAAGTTCTCATCCGAAAAAGCAGGTTCGCCCGATCTGGAGAACGCACTGAGTCAGGCCCTGAAGTCACTCGAAGCGATGGCATCAAAGAAACCAGGCGAAGGCGAAGAGGGCAACGAAGAGTCCGAAATGTCGGCCGAAGCACAGGAAGCTCTGCGCGAATCGCTGGAGCTTTCAAAAAAAGAACTTCAGGAACTGGCTCGATCCGCAAAGGATATGAAGCAGCTCGAAGAAGCACTGAAGACATTACAGCAGGCTGAAAAACTGAACAAAGATGGCCAGCTGGATGGCGAAGAGTGCGAAGGCTGCAAATCATTGGCTGAGTACGCAGAAAAGTACAAGAAAATGATGGCGGGGCGAGGCACCAACGGCGAGGCAGAACGCGACACGCCTGGCGCGATGCAGGAAGAAGACGACAGCGATCCAGAAGGTTACAAGGACGAGAAAACAAAGACTCAGATTCAGGCGGGCAAAGTGTTGCTGTCCATCAAGACGAAAGAGGCAGCCACAGAGAAAGACTTTGATCCAGAGGAACTGAAGAAATACGAAAGCACAATCACGGAAATTAAGTCCGGGGTTCAGGCGGCCATTGAAAACGAACAGATTCCTCCAGGCTATGTCGACGGGATCAAGGGCTACTTCGACAACCTTGAAGCCCCCAAATAAGCCTGCCCATTGAAGAGGACCGCGCCCTGCAGGTCAACTTGCATTTCTTTTCTCCGGCCAGCCTGATTTCCGCAATCAGGCTGGCCGCGATTTTTGGGCCTAGGATTCTGGCGACATGTACGAGTGCAAGACTCAAAGCAGCCAACAGTTCTACCACCGATTGCCTGATCGCCATTCCTGAATACTAAGAGCTTTTTCCCCGGCCACCACGATGTGGTCAATCAGCGGAATGCCGATAATCTCCGCAGCGGACTCGAGCCGTTCTGTCACACTGATATCCTGATCACTCGGCGTCGGATCTCCGGACGGATGATTGTGGACAACAAGAATGCAATTCGCCGAATCGCGAATCGCTGGCCGAAATACTTCTCGAGGATGTACGAGACTGTTTCGCAACGTACCGACCGTAATTTGATGCGAGGCGATTGGCTGGTTCTTGGTATCCAACGTCACCATATGGAATTCCTCCTGCTTGGCCTCCTTGGCCAGACGCTCAAATCGGCTCAGGCAATATCGCATTGCGGTCGCAGGACTGGTGATTCGAATCCGTTCCCGAAACCCATCATCCATCGCAGCGGCGACTCGGCGCCCGAGCTCTATTCCAGCCATAATCTGACAGTAGGCCGGCTCACTGACGGCAATGCTGAACTGTTTAAGTTCTTTCGCGCCCAGCCCAGGAAGAATTTCCAGACGGTCTCCAAGACGCGTGGCAATACGTTCGCCCGCCTGCAGCGCCGACTCGCCGGTTCGCCCTGTGCGAATCAAGATCGCCAGCAACTCAGAGAGTTTTAGTTGCGAGGCCCCATGCTGCATCAATCGCTCACGTGGTCGATCGCCTGCCGGAGCGGACGTAATTTGAGTCCCATGCACCTGTGCATTGACCCACGAATCAACATGAAATTGCTGAGGATCATTCTTCCAGCGAAATCGTGTGCCCCGTTCCGATTCAAACTGAAGAAGTGTCCCCTGCCTGACGAGTTCACGCACAATGTGACTTGTCACTTGCCGATATTCATCGCCTGAGGATTCGCGAATTTCTTCCATGGCGAACTCAGGGTATTCACATAGCCGCTGAACAACAGTTTGATAGATCTGTTTGCGATCAGGTTTTGGCGTGCGAGGCATGCGCATCAGACATTTGCAAAAAATGAGAGAGAGACATCCATGCGACCTGGTGGAAGCTATACCCATCCCAAAGGTAAGGATATCGGCTGCCATGCAGAATTCACCGTCAACCGACAACTTCGTACCATTTTTTGCCCCAACGCGATCAGTCGGACGACCGACCACGGACACGCGTTGAATCATTCCCCGTCACCAAATCCTGAACACCTTTGAATCCCGGGCCGTGCTGAGTTGGCGTTTGCAGAAGTCCGCGTTAGTCTGCTCGACCTGAACAGGACGCCGGATTCCGTTCCTGGAACCCACTAATGCTGCGTCAAGATTGAAGACTGGGGTCGAAGGTTTTGGATCTTGCTAAAGATCCCGTGACTGCAGGACCTTTAGCCCTGAAATCAATCTGTACGAAGCACCTTGGGCTTTGAAACGACTTTGACTTTGTGTGTGAGTGCCTACTGTAATGTCTCGAATTTCTCAAGTATTTGAAGCAGCATCACGTGAATCGCGAATGGCCTTCATGCCCTTCGTCACTGCCGGTGACCCTGATTTGGCTGGCACCGCCGGTGTGCTGCTCGCCCTTCGAGATGCTCAGGTCGACCTGATCGAACTTGGATTCCCATACAGTGATCCCATTGCCGATGGCCCTGTCATTCAGGCGTCGTACACGCGATCGCTGGAGCAGGGAATCACGGTTGACGCCATTTTTTCCACCGTAGAGTCACTGAAAGATCGAGACTTGCCTCCGGTGCTGGCTATGGTGTCGTATGCCATTATCTTCCGAAATGGGTCCGCTGCCTTTGTCGCACATGCAGCAAAAGCGGGCTTCAGTGGACTGATTATTCCTGATCTGCCAGCAGACGAAGCCGAAGAAATTTCCACACTAGCCAGGCTGCATGGTCTCGACCTGATTCAGTTGATTGCTCCAACCACAACGGCCCGTCGCACAACAGAGATTCTCGCAGCCTCAACCGGCTTTCTGTACTGCATCTCAGTGGCGGGTACCACCGGAGTGCGACAGGAGCTTCCTCTTGAACTGATCGAGCAGCTCAAGTCTTTACGAAAGCAGTCAACGCTGCCCCTTGCAGTAGGTTTCGGAATTAGCAGCCCAGAACAGGTCTCCGCACTGGAAGGCGTTGCCGATGGTGTGATTGTGGGTTCGGCAATTGTTCGCCGAATCGCGGAAGCCTCCTCACCAGAAGAAGCGGCAAATTCGGTTCGAACGTTTGCCGAGCAGATGCAAGCCGCCGTATCGCAGACGAAACCATCCCGTTTATCTTAAAATGCGGGATCTCCCCTGGCTCGCCGAATGCAGGCTTATTTCGCAACATCGATATCAGCATTAACTACGCAATCGCCAAAGAACTGCTCGTTTGTTCACATTTTCTTGTCTCGCTGCCGATACGAGGGACATGAACCACTTGACAGAGAACCAGAAACGGCGTGTAATCACGAATGAGGAAGAGTGCAGGATGCTGTAGCGGGGAGGCTTTGCGTCCGAAAACACTCTTATGTGAATTGATCCTCGGTGTTCTGGTTGGTTTTTTGCGGGGGCAAGAAGCCGACACATCCGGAATGCTTTGGAAAAATTCATGCACGGGGTTGCCTGAAATTCGTGGGGAACGGATGGCAATCTTTCACCGGATTGGAAAAAACCGGTGTACCAAGATGGGTCGGGCTTTCGGAACGATTGAGTCATTCCGATAGCCTCTGATTGAGGCGTTTCCATGGCTGGGCGCAATGGGATTCGCGTCGTTGTAACAGGCGTTGGAGTTGTTTCTCCAATTGGCATAGGCAACGATCGCTTTTGGGACAGTTTGGTCAACAACCGAACAGGCATCGACTTTCTGCAGTCACTGCCTGCCGACGGGCTTCCGTCGGCATTTGGTGCCGAAGTACGCGATTTTAACCCCGTAAACTTCATGCGAGACAAGAAGTTTGTGAAGGTCATGTGCCGCGACATTCAGCTGGGCGTTGCCTCCTCAAATCTTGCAGTAAAAGACGCAAACGTCGCCTCAGGCTGGATTGATCCTGATCGGTTTGGGGTTGTTTACGGTGCTGGTCGAATGACTTGCCATCCATCGGAATTGGCAGAAGCTGTGAACGCCTGCCGAACCGAAGGTGGGTTTGACCCTGATAAATGGGGCCCCGAAGCTCTCGCCAGTATCGCACCGCTGTGGTTGTTGCGACAGCTGCCAAACATGCCAGCCAGCCATGTCTCTATCGATCACAACGCCTGTGGACCCAATAACACTATCACTTGCCGAGACGCATCAGCAATTCTCGCGTTGTCTGAAGCCGTCCGCGTCATTGAGGCTGGCCGAGCGGATGCGATGATTGTTGGAGCGTGCAGTTCAAACATTCATCCCGTCGACATCGCCAAGTTCCACAGCTTTGAAGGATTGTCGCGTCGAACCGATGACCCAACTCGCGCTTGCCGCCCATTCGATTTCGAACGTGATGGAACCGTCGTTGGCGAAGGTGCCGCCTCTTTCGTTGTTGAAAGCTACGAACACGCAGTTCGTCGCGGAGCAAACATTTACGCGGAGGTTCTCGGCGTCGGTGCGGGCTGCGACGGCAAGGGACTTGCAAATGAATCCGCAGGCGTCGGACTCGTCCGTGCAATGGAATCTGCGATTGATCACTCAGGGATTCAAGCCTCGGAATTGGGTCACATCAACGCTCAGGGCAAAAGCACACAACCGGACGATATTGTTGAGGCCAGAGCCTATCATCGCGTCTTCGGTGATCTTGCACTGAAAATCCCCGTCACGGCCCTCAAGAGCTATGTCGGGCATTTCGACGCAGGTGCCGGTGCTGTGGAACTCGCTGGAACATTGCTCTCCCTGAAGCATGGATATGTCCCTGCAACACTCAACTACGAAATCCCCGACCCTCGCTGCAAGCTTAATGTCGCTCGCGGTGAAGCGACTCGACTGAGCAATCGAACGGCGATTACAGTGAATCGCACCGCAATGGGCCAAAGTGCCGCCGCTGTCCTGCGTGCAGTCTAATGTTCCGTCAATTGTAGAACGATTGTCCCAATCGTTCATAAGCAGTTGGGACAACTGCTCTACTATGGGCCGGTAAGCCATTTTCTGCCGCTCGCCTTTAAGCAGGCCGCGCGACGTGCTCTGAAGTCCGACTGAAAAGATTGCTCCCTGCTCAACACCGACACCTGGATGTCAACTCCGCCGTGCCATGGATTGGCCGGACACTGACATGACGTGCGTCTCGGAGCCCTTTGCAAATGACTCAGCCCAGTGCTGGCCGTCTTCTATAGATCAGATCCACCGAAATGCTGACGTCATGTTGACAACATCTGTACTTCGATTGAGCTCACCTTCTGCTTGCTTTCTCTGATCACAACCTCCACTCGTGACAACAACCACGATTCGATCGCGATTCGCGACTCAAGAAATCCCAGCAAAAATTCTGATCCCAGCAGAGTCTGGACCCACCAGCCTGCATCACAGAAGAATTCTCAATAACTCCGGCACTCGACTTGCGAATTGGAATGAAACCAACGCTTTGCAGTCGCTGCCTGAGTTTGAATGAGCCCTGCAAGTCGTCTTGGATTTTGGGAGGACTTGTAATGAACCAACGAACCGCTTCGCTGCTGCTGTCTCTGATTATTCTGCATCCTGTATCATCGGGAATCAGAGCCGCAAACGCTACAAGCCCTGCCATGATTGCCCCCAGCCGCAATCTGCAGATCGTTGGAACCTGGCAGTCAGCCCAGTTTGGTCGACAAACATTGACAACGAAATCTGACGGAACTGCAGAACTCAAGATGCGATTGACTCCAATGGCCGCAGTCCTGTACGGCAAAGAAGTCACACTGCAGTTGAAATGGACGCTCGACGGAGACAATCTCACGCAGCATGTCGTCGACGGTTCGCCAGAACGCAGTGTTCAGAAGCTGACCCAAAAGTACGGCCACACTTACAGCTATCGCATTCTAAAACTTTCAGACTCGCAATTGGTCGTAGAAGACACAACGAGCGGCAAGGTCTGTCACTGGGAATCTCTGCCTGTTGTTGCTGCCAACAATTAATCCTGCAGAAAATTGTTCGCATACGATTTGTGCTTCATCCATCGCGTGAGCACTGAGCATGATTCCGTCGGCATCAGGCGATGCGCTTTGCCTTATCCAACGATTCTGCTTGAGTTTCGTGCCATAGAGTGACGCGACTACCTGTCCGGCCAATGGCTGATTTTCGCATTGGCTGTAGTCGATGAAATTGCGAGTCCGGATGATTTGCGCCGCTTGAGGAACTCGTGGCCGTTCATCTGCTGCCGACCGCACACTCACAACGGTTTCGCGATTCACCGCTCGTCACAGGCTTTCTTCCAGCCAACTCTGAAGCCCGTCAGTGCCGCCAAATCCACGCTGCTGAGCCACGATCTTGCCCTCCTTGAAGATCATAACCTGCGGAATCCCATTCCCAGATCGGTAATGCGCGAAGAGGTCCGGCTTCTGATCAACATCGATCTTCAGGAATTTCGCGCGGGAAGAATATTGCGGCGAGAGGCTGTCGATTGCTTCATCCATACCTTGGCAGGGTCCACACCACTCCGCCCCAAACTTTACAACCACCGGGCGTGTGTTTTCCAGGACGGCCTGCTTGAACCACGGGTCATTCGATGGTTCCGGCTGCCGCCCGCTGGAAGCCAGCATTGCTACCGCCACGATTGCCCCAACCACAAAGGTCAGGATTCGATTGAGCTTATCCATGAATTTGCCGTTCAGCGAGTCACAGGGGGAACAGGAGAACCATCCGGGTGCAGTCGCGGATTTCGGTGAATCCGAATTGCCAGGGTATTTCGGGAGGGTGAAGTTCCTGCTGAGTCTTGTGTTTCTGGCGTTCAGTGGCTCGGCAGGAGCCTCGCCCTCCCAACTTCAAAATCATCCACGACTGCATCCAAAACCATCCGGGAGATCCATGGAAGGTAGCGTAAGGTTCATGCGGTGCTGGAGAATCTGCCTGACGATTGAGACGACGCGGATCCGATCGAATCGATTGCATCGACAAAATCGCCTCTTCGCAGCAAACAGCAAAGGCGGGATGGGGATAAACGTCCGAAACTGTCAAACACCAAAACATGAACGGGTACCGAAGTCTAAGACTCCGGTACCCGTTTTTCGGTTGAAAACCAGGTCACCCGTCTGGCTCAGAATGGCGATCGCATTCACGATCAGTTGTCGTAGTCGACAAATATCATTCCGTTCTTCGACTTGATGTCGACTTCATGATGCCCAAAGTCCATCGTGATGCGAGTATGGCATGGAGACACTCGCAGCGACCTTGGAGGACACGGTGGTACAAAGACCTGAACATAAACCAGGCGTTCGATTCGTTCATGCTCGCACATTCCAGGATCACGAACGGCAACCACAACAGGAACGGCATTGGGGGCAATGTTGCATTCGTCTTCTACTCGGACGCAGGTTGCCAAAGGAACGTGGCAATCCACGATCTCGCCAACCTGATGTGGAAATGCTGGAACCACAGGAGAGATCGGATAGGGAGGAGCAACTGGGTAACTCTGCACCGGAGGTAACTGTTGGACCGGTGGAAGAACCTGAACTTGATCCTGAGTTGGAATGTAGAGACGCTGGCCGTATGAAGGGCCATTGTTAGCCGTTACTTGAAAGCTTATACGAGCACCAGATCGGGATGAATAGACGGAACCGCTGTTGCCGCGAGCATAATTACTATGCCGCAGATCAACTCGCCGAGGATCAAATCCGCCCTGGTTGAATCGGCTATTCTGTTGCGAGTAACCTCCGCTATTCTGTTGCGAGTAACCAAGGTAGTGCATGTCGCGATCAGCCACCTGCGTGTTGTGCTTGTAGATATCTCGACTCGTGACATTGCGGTCGCCGTATCCACCACCATGAACTCCGCTCGTTCCGTGGTCTCGATGTCCGACCTGCTGAATAACCGGAGCCTGCCGCGGCGCTGGAGGACCACTGACGGCGCGAAGAAAGTTAACGATGTCATTCGCTTCCGTGGTTGCGGTTGAGACCAGCATCAAACCAAATAATCCCAGGCCGTGAATCCAATTTGTCTTCATGGCTACTTCCTTTCATCTTGAACAGGGTGACGAGTATCCTCTTTTTGACACCAAATCGTGGTGCCGCTTCTGGATAAAATCATATTCCGTGCCAGAATCGAAAAATGAAACGCAAACCATTACGATGAAGCCACTTACGTATAAACTCACCTATCAAGAGCGACCCGAAACGTGTTGTCAGGATTGCAAAAATGTCATCAACATGACTACACGCCACAGGAATGAATTGCCGGGATCGGCGGTCTGCCGTTTTAAGCGCCGTCCTTTCCAGAGTACGTCCACAAAAACCGGACTGCTTGCAACAGTTCCTGTGCGTAACCGTTGCGTTCCCGCATGTCACGCTTCAAGATTCCAGGCTCTTCATAATTCCACGCACGCGTCTGAGTATTCCTATGCCTGAAACCTTCCGACAAATCACAAGCTCCTGCCACCGCGCCGCTACACGAGCCAGCCGCTGTTGCCGGAATTTAAGCCACTGGGCGAATCTCGCGGTTGTGCTGACCGTTCTGGGGCAAACGACATTCGGCCTCACATCCTGCGTCGCCGATGACCATGTGATTGTCCCCGGCTATGAACGATTCCGAGCGGAGCACTTGTCGCCCGCTGATGCTGGGAAACTTCTCATTTCGGAATTGAACTGTCAGTCCTGCCATGGTCAGTTTGGCAATGACGTCGTTCCACCACGACAGGCTCCTGTTCTGACAAAAGTGGGCGAGCGATCTAACGCGGATCACATCCGCAAGTTCATCACGAATCCTCAGTCGGAAAAGCCGGGAACCGCGATGCCTGAACTTGCGGCCCTGAAAGCGGACCCTTCAACCGCTGATGCAATCACGGCATTTCTGACTCAGGGAGCTCCCTGGAGAGCTGCAGCAGTTGGTGTCGATGCCGTACGACGCGGCGAAGAGCTGTTTCACAAAGTTGGCTGTGCTGCCTGTCATGCTGATCAACGAAGCGACGAAGTGATCAGTAACCTGCGCAGGGGCATTTCGGCCGGGCAGGCAGATGAAGAAGATGAAGACGAACAACCAAAACCGGACATCAAGTGGACTCGCCCGACCTTCGCGATGCCACTGGGAAAACTGGACCAGAAATATTCCCTCTCGAGCCTGATCAACTTCCTTCGGGATCCACATGCTGTTCGACCTTCTGGCCGAATGCCGTCGCTGAATCTGACTCCGGAAGAGTCTCGTGATATTGCCAGCTACCTGCTGAAGGATGTCGACGTCGAAGCCAATATTAACTTCGAATACTTCGAAGGCGATTGGCAAAAGGTGCCTGATTTTTCAAAGCTTAAGGCAATCTCTTCTGGAACGACAACCGACTTTTCAGTGGGTGTCTCTCCCAGGAAAGAATTGTTTGCCCTTCGATTCAGCGGCTTTCTGCACGTGCCTGCGAACGGAAACTATCACTTTCACCTCAGTTCTGACGACGGGGCTCGGCTTCTGATTGACGGCAATCTGATCGTCGACAATGACGGAATTCACCCGGCCGGTTTTCGTCGTGGCGATGCGGACCTTAAGGCTGGCTCGCACGAACTGGTTGTTGAATACTTTGAGTACCACGGCCAGGAAGAACTGGCCGTCGAAGTTGATGGCCCCGATCTGCCGCGTCAGCCTCTGGCGGGATTGATCACTCTTTCAGAAAAAGCCCACTCGACCAAAGCTGAACCGGTGGCTGCAATACCTGCAGAGCTGATCGAAAAAGGAAGACTGGCATTCACAACGCTGGGATGCGCAGCTTGCCATCAGTATGGTGAGGGCGATCAAAGCTTGTCCTGGACTGGAAAGGCAACACCGTTTGCAACGATGAAGTCAACAGGCGGATGCCTCGCAGAAAAGCCAGATACCAAAGTCCCGGCATTTTCACTCAGCAAACAACAGCAGCAGGATATCACCGCCGCAATCGAATCAGCCCGAACACCGGGCGGCGAAACGATCGATATAAAGCACGACATTCACCAAACGATGCTGACCATCAACTGCTACGCGTGTCATTCACGAAACTCGCTGGGAGGCGTATCGGAGCCTATGAATCACGTCTTTACCGGCAGCATCCCGGAAATGGGCGATGAAGGTCGCGTTCCCCCATCGCTTGATGGCGCGGGTGACAAGTTGAACGAAAATTGGCTGAAAACGGTCCTGAATGAGGGCGCGAAAGATCGCCCATACATGGCCACTCGAATGCCAAAATTCGGCGCGCAGCAGACGGGATCTTTATTGTCGAAACTTGTTGCTTCAGACGCGAAGCCTGCGATTGAACCTGTCACGTTGCCGGAACCCGAGCATCGAATCAAAGCGGATGCTCGTTTGATGATTGGCGATCAGGCTCTTTCATGTATTAAGTGCCATACATTCGACAAGTATGCCGCCACTGGAATCCAATCGCTCGACATGACCACGATGACTGGCCGCCTTCGGAAAGAATGGTTCCATCGATATCTGCTAGATCCTCAGGCCTATCGCCCGGGGACTCGCATGCCGGCCGCCTGGCCGAAGGGCCGCTCCGTTGTTCCCCACATTCTGAATGGCGATTCGAATGTGCAGATCGAAGCCATCTGGACGTATCTGCTCGATGGAAAGAACGCAAAAGTACCGAGCGGTCTGCAACGCGAAGCGATTGAACTGAAACCGATCGATCGCCCGATCATCTATCGCAACTTTCTGGAAGGCCTTTCCCCGCGAGGAATCGCTGTGGGCTTTGCCGAGCAAGTCCATTTCGCCTGGGATGCGGAGCACATGACACCGCGACTGATCTGGCATGGAGCCTTTATCGATGCGTCCAAACACTGGGTTGATCGGGGACCGGGAAACCAGGTGCCGCTTGGCGACCATGTGATGACTCTTCCCGCCGGTCCGCCATTGGCCACGTTGATCTCACTGGACGTAGCCTGGCCGGACAGCAATCCCCGCGAGAATGGATTTCACTTCAAAGGTTACTCCCTGAGTAAATCCGGTCTGCCGACGTTCAAATACCTCTGGGACGATGCTGCTGTCACCGACACGATCAAACCGTTCGCAGCAAGTCCTGACAATGGCCTGCAGCGCACGATGACAGTGAAGTCGTCAAAGAAGATTGAGAATGTTTACCTGCGAATCGCCAGCGGCGACAACATCGAAGAAGTCGACGGCGCGTTTATTGTGAATGGCGTGCGGTTCATTTTCGATGGTGTCGAACCCGTAGTTCGAAGCATTAACAACCGTCGCGAACTTCTTTTGCCCGTGACTGCCGCCGCTGGCGAAGACGCGACGTTGAAGTTCACTGTCATCTGGTAACCCTTCATTTGACGACAGGCCGCACGCGAGCGCGCGGTTCGAAGCCCGTTTGATTCAGCGGCCTCGAAGGCCAGAAAAATCATCTCCGAAAACATTCTTGCAACTCATCTATTCAGGCTCGTTGACCGTGGACTCGCCCATGAAACATCTCATCATTGCTTCACTTTGCTGTCTCCTCAGCAACGTCGCCGCAGCTCAAACCGCCGCGCCGAAGGAAGACGATTACTATCCGCTGGCTCGCTTCACGATTCCGCAGGGCATCGTCCTGGAAGCCGGCGCCATCGAACCGCTGCCCGACGGCACATTGGCCGTATCGACTCGGCGCGGTGACATTTATCGTGTGACCGATGCCTGGAACGAAGATCCGGCCGCTGCCAGGTATGAGCTCTTCGCGCAGGGGCTGCACGAAGTACTTGGCCTGACTTACAAAGACGGTTGGCTGTATGCCACGCAGCGAGGTGAGGTCACTCGGCTGCGAGACACCGACGACGATGGTCTGGCCGATGAAATCGAAAACTTCAGCGACACCTGGGGCATCAACGGCGATTATCACGAGTACGCATTCGGTTCTCCGTTCGACAAAGACGGAAACATGTGGGTTGTGCTGTGTCTCACAGGTTCGTTCGGCAGCGACTGCCCGTGGAGAGGCTGGGCGGTGCGTATTGATCCGAACGGCAAGATGATTCCAACCTGCAGCGGCATTCGGTCGCCGGGCGGCATTGCTTTCAATGCGGATGGCGACGTTTTCTACACCGACAATCAGGGTCCATGGAACGGCACATGCAGTCTGAAATGGTTGCGACCAGGTTCGTTTCAGGGGCATCCCGGCGGCAATCGCTGGTTCTCCAAAACCGAAGGCGGAGCGAAGTCTGCTCCAAAGGAACCAGAAAGTGGCAGCCGAATTGCAGTCGAAGCTGACAAGATCCCCGAATACGAACCGCCTGTCATCCTGTTCCCCTACCAAAAGATGGGCCAGAGCGCAAGTGGAATTGCCTGCGATGTCAGTGGCGGAAAGTTTGGTCCGTTTAAGAATCAACTGTTTGTTGGTGACGTGACTCACAGCACGATCATGAGATGCTTTGTCGAAAAGGTCGACGGTCATTATCAGGGAGCGTGCTTCCCGTTTCGCGAAGGCATTGGTTCCGGAACGCTGGCACTGCGAATGACGGACGATGGTTCGATGTTCGTGGGTGGGACCAACCGCGGCTGGGGCTCACGCGGCACGAAGCCATTTTCTCTGGAGCGAATTCGCTGGACCGGCAAGGTGCCTTTCGAGATTCACGAAATGCGAGCTAAGTCCGATGGCTTTGAGCTCACGTTTACGGAGCCGGTCGATCCCGAGATTGCTCGCAACCCGGCGACCTGGAAACTGGAAACGTACTGCTACATTTTCCAGTCGTCGTACGGCAGTCCGGAAGTTGATCACACCAAGCCCACAATTCCGCAGGTGACCGTTGCTGATGATGGTCTCTCGGTCTATCTGAAAGTCGATGGCTTGCAGCGAGGTCACGTGCACGAACTTCATGCGGATGATCTTCGATCGAAAGCTGGCCAGCCATTGCTTCATCCAGCGGCCTACTACACGCTGCATTACATTCCAAAACCATGATCGCAACGATGGCCAACATCGTCGCGGTGAAGTCTCGCAAACAGGCAGAGGACTGAGTGTTCCGCAGGACGTCGACAAGACCAGATTGCGACCCTGTTTTCACTTTGTTTTGTTGCAAGACTAACGCGGAAAGCCACGACTGTGTTTCTGAGATTCCTGCTCTTGCTTGCCGTTGTTCCACTCCTGGAACTCTGGTTGCTAATGGCGCTCGTCCAGCGCACCAGCCTTGGCTGGACCATCGCGATCGTTCTGTCAACCGGATTAATCGGGATGAGTCTTGTTCGCTGGCAGGGAACAAAGGCTCTGCGACAGATTCAACAACAACTGTCATCTGGCCAATCGCCATCACAAGCGATTGTTTCGGGTGTCATGATTCTCGTCGCCGGCGCTCTCCTGCTCACGCCTGGGATTATCACTGATACGGTCGGCTTCCTTCTGCTGATTCCTCCTGTTCGAATCGCGATTGCCGGCTATTTGCAGAAGCGACTTATTGGCAAGGTCGCGAACAGCGTTCAGGGGTCCGTTTGGGTCGGTTCCTTCGGCACGAACTTCTCCCCGACGCCGGAGACAGATCCATCGCAAACGAGCGAGCGTCCAGGTGTGCTTGTTGTTGAACCTGACGACCCAAAGCTTCTGAACGACTGAGGCGACTCGTCCCCGGCGGGTGCCAGTTCTTCTCTGTGCTGAACAGTACGAGTTGCCGCAATTTTGCATATGTTCACAAAACGATCCATTTATCGATCTTTTACAAGATATGATCGCAGATACGATCTACTTTTGGCTCATGGCTATTCTACTCGAAAATCCTTCACAGCGCTGAACAACGGCTCTCATCACGCGGAGTGTGATGGCTACTTTGGACACCACACATCCCACTGCTCACTTAGCCAATCCGCGTCCGGCAACGCATCCGTAATCAGATACCGATAACGCCCGGCAAACGGGTGAGCCCTGTCGATCACAAATTCGTCGTCCACACACGGTGTAAACGCAAAGTACGGCTTCGTCGGATGCAGTCTCGCCGCCTGTGGGGCGCGGAAATTGTCGTGGTGGCAAAGGACTGTGATCGTGACGGGCTGGCCTTCGATCTGACCGCTGACGGAAACCCAGCGGGCGTGTTCGTGGTTGCCTTTGATGCGGTCGGAACCGAGATCGTTTGTCATCTCACTGGGCTCGCGAACAACGGGCGTCGTTGAATCGGCAGCTTGCTTTTTGATATCACTGTCGCCATCGGCAAGCCAGCGAACTGGGCCGCGATAGGCGACTCCACCGTAGTGATATTTTTCGATGATCAGCGGTATGTCGGTGAGTGCGTGCTGAGTCGTCTGCAGATCGAAGCCGTGGTACGTGCCGTCGGTTTCAAAGGCTGTGATCTTCCAGCGTTCGCGGAGAATATCGACAACCGGATCTTTTTCCGCTCGATGAATCAAATCGGCTTCGAATCCAATGTGTCCATCGTCCCCGAATGTGTTGATGATTCGCTGATGGAGAACTCGACCAGTCCCGCCCGCGAGGTTCCAGAAATCGATCTCGCGATCGTGCCACTTGGTCTTTGTCCACGCCGTAAAAATGCCGTGCTGATGAGCGTGATCGAAGGGAAATGTCGCCGTGACAACTCGGCCAGCAAGTGAGGCCACCGGATGCAAAAATCCGGATCGATGATACATCGGATTCATTCCGTCCGGCACTGGCGGAGATTGTTTGTTGTAGGTCAAAATGAGTTTGCCCGATTGGCGAATCGTCACCGCAGTCTCGGTTTCTTCAAACTGCAGCATGCCCTGAGTCAACTCCTTCGCATACGCTTTCGGCACTTCCGCCGCATTGATCTTTTCGACCGAAAACAAGCGAGCGGTTTCCGGCACCGCTGCAATCAACGCCTTCGCCACCAGCGGTGCGACGGCACGGGCTCCGTCGAGATTCAGATGCGTGTGATCGGCACCTTTTTCATTCATGGGTTCGAACGCTCGATACGCGGTCGGGCCGAGCTGTTCACATTGGCGAATACTGAGCGAATGCAGATCGATCAGCGGGACATCTTTTTCCTTCGCGACGATCGTTGTGGCTTCCGCGTATTCGGCGAGCGTTGGTTCGATCTTTCCATCAGTGGACCAGCGTCGCCGAGTCAACGATGTCACCAGCACCGGCTTGATGCCAGCAGAGCGAGCCTCATCAACGAACGCCCGCAGATGATCGCGAAAGGCACCATCGGCGGCCGATTCTCGCTCCGGACCTTTGCCGGGTTGATCGTTGTGACCAAATTGAATCAGCAAGTAATCGGGCTTCGCATCGATGCACTTCTGCCACCAGCCTTCAGTGCGGTAGCTCCGTGAACTACGACCGCCTTTTGCAAGATTGACGCACTCTGCTTTGTCCGTGAGCAGCTCGGCAAATCCCTTGCCCCAGCCCGCGTCGTCGGTGACGGTCGAGTCACCTGCGAGCACGATTCGGACAGCTTCATCAATGCGATCCTGGTCAGCGAGTGTCCGAACGCCGAGCCCACACGTTATCCAGACCACAACGAACAGCAGTGACCACCCGTGACCGTGTGAGATTCGCATATGCAGACTTTCCTGACGTGCAGTTCATTCCGGCTGATCACCTTCCGACGCCGCGTGCTTTTCGAAAGTCCTGCAACCCGCCCGTCGAAAGAGTATCCCGCCGGAACGACCACTGTCCAGCGTCGCCTGCGAACTCGTACGCTGGTTCAATCTTCTTCGGTAGTCACCCTGGAAAAATCCATCAGCCGAATTTCTTCATTGGCAAGATGAGCGGACAGCAGTGTCCCGGGATTGGTGGCTGTCGCGAAGACCGTTCGCCGTCAGGCACGTAATTCACAAGCCGCAATTGATCACCGACCATGCCGAGTTCCAACGCGAGCACTTTTCGCTCGGCGAGCGGCTGGGCGTCAGCCCTCCGTGTTGAGACTTCATGATCCCCGTACTAAATCTCAAGAAATGCCACCACAGGCACATTTGGCTTATCGTACTGCCATGCGTATCAGGATGCCGCGGTATGCAGCCAGTAGCGAATCGCGGCCGAAGATTCCGCAGCAGCTTTGAAGTAACAAAAGCCAGCAGCCCAGAGATTATATAAGGAAACTGAAATTAATGGCTCTGCCGGAGCGGGATCAGGAAAATCGCCAGCCAGCGATCGCCGGTGCGATGCGGATCAGCGATTGATCAAAAAGGTGGCAACACCAGCCAGGAATGATCGAATAACATTCGAAACGTCTTTTGAAAAATCACATTGCACCAAAGCATTGTCCATCAACTGCACCCAGCGATCGCGAGCCTGCTGATTAATGACAAACGGAACATGGCGGGCCCGCAGTTTTGGATGGCCGCGATGATGCAGATAATCCTGCGGACCACCAAACCGAAACGTCAGGAACAACCGCAGTCGCTCTTCCGCCCCCTGCAGATCATCCGGAGGATACATCGGGCCGAGAATGTCATCCGCTGGGATCTGACCATAGAACGCCTTCACAAGCCGAGCAATCCCGTCGGAACCAATGGCTTCGTGAATACGATCTTCGGTGAGAGTCTTTTCGTTTGCCTGTTCTGAATCTGTCACTGGACTTACGCAACCATTGGGCAAAGGAGAACACGTACTTCGCGAGGAGAGAAATTGGAGTCTTGAGTTGTCGCCGAATTCGTGAGATCGCCGGAACTCGGGCACTCCCGGATTCTGGCGAATTCCGCGACGGCATAATTCAACGACGACATGAGACGCTGAACCTATCGTCCCTGCATGCTGAGCTGCTGCACAAACATCCCGATCTGAAAGAAGCCCTGGAAGGTCTCCGCCGGAATGCTGGTCTGCATGGTCATGCGTTGCTTTTCAACCGCCATGGAGAATCCAGCGTAGCTTGGATTCAACACAAGGTTGTCCAGTTGTTCTGGCTGAATCGGGATCGGTACAGCGCCGGATTCGAGGACCATCTTCGCAAACTTCTGAACCATATTTGGCATGTCAACAAGAACCAGCAGGTTTGCCTGCTTGTGAAGGCGAGAACGAGCATCCAAGAGCTGACTATCTGACCACGAGCCAGCCTTCAACAATTTTCCCATGGACTCTGATCCCCCGCCCATCGTCTGCAGCAGCAGGCCATCCTGAATCACAATTCGCTGTACGATTCCTTCCGGGCCATACATTTTCTCGTTGAGTGCCTTCTGCATACCTGTTGGATCAAGAGCCGGCGGGATTGTTTGCTCCATCCGGTAGATATCAACCGACTGTCCATCAATGGTTTCCGCATTCAGTTCGAATGATTGCTTCTGCTTCATCCCGGCAATTTCGTATTCGATGCCCGGTCCAAACTGTTGAAATGCTTCTCGGATAACCGAGGACGGGGCAATTTCGCTGACGCCAAAGTATCTCAGAGCACCTTCTTCTTCTGAGATCAGGTCGCCACCGGCAACAATTGACCCAAACTTGACATCGCGCATCATAGAGAATGATTTCAGCATCTTCTCCTTCAGCTCTTCATCCTTGAACAGGCAGGACATCATTCGTTCGGACCAGGTCAGCAGTACCGCGGGGTCGCCATGAATGCCCATGTATCCTGTTAGTCCTTCAGGAAGCGACGTCAGGCGAGCCATCTCACTGACCGGCTGAGTCAGAAAAAATTGGTCCGTCTTGCTGTCCAATTCCACCGTAACAATTTCCGCGATCTCCACGGCACTCTCAGTCACTTTAACTGCGATGACTGCGGATTCGGAATCCTGCACGGCCTGTAGCAATACCTTGCCCATGTCTCTGTAGACGTCAAAGACATAATCCAATTCCATGTCGGGATTGGTTGCCCTCATCTGCTGTCCCATTGCCTGAATCAGATCTTCCAGACGCCCTTCAGCCGACCCCAATTCTTCCGCGAACGCTTCCTTAAGCACAGCAGCATGCACGGCAACGCCCAGATGACCGGACATGAGAGTCGACGTTGTGCGCTCGTCAAATTTGCTGGCGATGGACTCTGCTTTTCCATCAAGACAACTCTGAAACTCATCTCGGTACTGTTCCTGTTTGCAACAAGCCAGCCAGTTCTCTTTTTCAGCGAATTCAAAGGTTGGCCCCATGGCTTCTTTCACTTCCGCAATGTCCGTTGTCGGGAGCAGCAGAACACTTTTCATCTTCTGATCGTCTGTGACAAACCACGCGACGTACCAGTCTCGCGTCTGATCAACGCCCGCCAGAGTTGGATTGAAGGCTGCCTGTCCAAATACCGACGGAAGTTGTGCGGCCGCGAATCCTCCGAATCCTGGCTGAACCTTGTCGATGAATGCCGTTAGATCCTCAGTCACTTTTTCGGGGGCCTGAAGCCGCACAAGAACAGCAACCGAAGAGGGAATCATTTCCAGCGGACCGTCCTGAGCGAAGGCAGGCTGAAATGCGAGCACAAGAATCAGAGCGTGCAGGGCGAAAGTTCGCATGGGTGGTATTCCCTTCGGATCATTTGGTTCAACGGTGAGATTTAGAACGCCGGACAAAACCAGGACTGACTCCCGGACAACACTCAAAGTGCAAACAGCAGGATTCGATAGAGGATGGTGACCCCGGTTTTGTTAGAGCCTCCAGGTCGACTATGACACGGTGTTTTGGGACAGAGTGTGCCTTCGGACACGCGCCAAGGTAATCGAAGCTGCTCCGTAAGGCTATCATGGACGGTCGTCAGACGGTTCTCGACCGTTTCAGGCACCGCAGCCTATGACGATCAACTTGTCCACGCAAACGTCAATTTCAGGTGCACGAATACGCAACGGAAACCGTTTCGATTAAGCCGTATTGGGAATCGTATTGGTTCGCGAGAAACCCGCTGTTCGGCTTTGCTGCGAATTGGCAATCACCGACCGTCACGATTACCATCGTGACGCAAGAAGCCAGCAACTCTTTGATTTTTACTGGCGAGACAAAGATCCTGCTTTCCGTGTACCATGCGGCCATTCGCACTTCTTTTTCCCCAAATCCCGTTGTTTCGGACACCGATCCTGTATGTTTTCGCCGCTGCTGACGTTCGCTGATGTGGATCTTGGCTTCTGGGGGCAGACGTTTACGAACCATGACCTCGTGGTCATTCTGCTACTGGTTCTGCTCGAAGGTGTGTTGTCGATCGATAACGCGCTGGTCCTTGGCTTGCTGGCCAAGCGAGTTCCCAAGCCGCTCCAAAAGCGAGCTCTGACCTATGGTCTTGTTGGCGCTTTTGTGTTTCGAATTATCGCAATCGCGACGGCCAGCTATTTGTTGAAGTGGCGAATCGTCAAGCTGATTGGTGGCGGTTACCTGATCTATATCGCTGTGAAGCATTTGTTCTTTGAATCGGGGGAAGATGCGGAAGAAACCGTGACACTCGATAAAGAAGGCAATCCTGAATTGCGAATCGCGGAGACTGGCGAACCATTGACCGCCGAACAGGAAATGACGGAGATCAGAGAGCGAGTTCCTGTTCCGATTCCCGAAAAGGAAATCAAGGCCGGCAAGAGTTTCTGGATGGCGGTTGCCGTCATCGAACTCACCGACATCGCGTTTGCAGTGGATTCCATTCTGGCAGCCATTGCTCTTGTGGGAAGTCCACCAGCCGGACACCCGGAAGGTTCAACGCATCCCAAATTGTGGGTCGTCATCACAGGCGGAATGCTGGGTGTTATGCTGATGCGAGTTGCTGCCGCGATGTTTATTCGGCTGCTGGAAAAATTTCCGCGATTCGAAGTGTCGGCCTACTTGCTGGTGATTGTGATTGGCCTGAAGTTGCTTGTTGACTGGGGATTCAACTCCGAAGCGAATCCCCATGTCATTGACTTCCACAGCTACAAGACGCCTGAATTCTGGATCTTCTGGATTTCGATGCTGGCTTGCCTGGGCTTTGGTTTTTTGCCAAAGAAGTCGTCGGCGGCAAACACCACAATTGAGCGCCCATAGTTGGGATTCGCGGGAGAGATCCGAAGATCCGCCTTTCTGTACTCAGCTATTAATTCTGGGCGTTGGATATCATGAAACTTCGACGGTTGCCTGAAGACTTTCAGGTCGACGAGATCACTCAGGTAACGCCCGAAAGTGGCCCTTTCGCGCTGTATCGATTGACGAAGACTTCGATCGGAACTCCCGAAGCCGTCGGCGCGATTGTCGAGAAATGGCAGATTCATCGCAGACGCATCAGTTACGGCGGACTCAAGGATCGCCACGCTGTTACGGTTCAGTATCTCACAATTCACAACGGGCCGCGGAAGGCACTGCGACAGAATTCGTTTGAACTGGAATACCTTGGTCAGATTCGAGCCCCATTTACTCCGGCTGAGATTGATGGCAATCGATTCCAGCTGGTTCTGCGAGACATGACGACTGCTGAGGTCGAACAGGCTGAAGCTGCGACGGCACAGGTTCAACAGTCCGGACTGCCAAACTATTTCGACGATCAGCGATTTGGTTCTCTGGGTGTTTCGGGAGAATGGATCGCGCGAGCCTGGTGTCTTGGAAACTGGGAACGTGCCCTGTGGCTGGCTCTCGCCGACCCACATGTCAACGACCCGTCATCTGAGAAAAAGCAGAAGCAGTTGCTGCGTGACCTTTGGGGCAAATGGCCTGAGTGTCAACAACAGCTGGATCGCTCCTCCCGCCGCAGCATTGTGACCTACATGTCCGACAAAGTGAAGGTTGGCAAAGACCCCGACTACCGCGGCGCGCTGGCCAGAATCAGCGTCGATTTGCGAGGTTTGTATTTGTCGGCTTTTCAGTCCGCGCTGTGGAATCGATTGCTCACCAGATATCTGGAAAACAGGTGCGCAACTGACGCACTTCGGCCTTTCGATTTGTTAAGCGGACGTTCCGTTTTTCCGGTACATGCAGATCCGGATGCCATCGCAATGGTCCAGGACATCGAACTTCCGCTGCCCTGTGCAAGAATGGAGCGACCTGAAGGATTGATCGGCGATCTGCTCGACTCCGTGCTTCAGGAAGAACAAATCGAACTGCGCGAAATTCGTGTGAAGTACCCGCGAGACAGCTTTTTCTCAAAAGGCCTGCGGCGAGCCATCATTCATCCGACGGGGCTCAAGTGCATCACCGCAGACGATGAACTTCATGCACAGCGTCACAAGATTCTTCTGACGTTCGAGCTTCCTCGCGGCAGCTACGCCACCATTCTGGTGAAACGTCTGACAGAAATTTCATGACCCGTTGGTGCCGACCCAAAATCCTGGACTGCACCCTGACAAAAATCTGGTAACCGGACTTGATTGCAGTGGATCGGCTTTCCGACCAGAATCGACGTCCCTCAACCCCACGTTTTTTGCCAAACGGAAACGACTTATGACCACGCGACGAATCAGCAGGATCACGGCGATGCTGCTCAGCCTGATGGCTCTTTCCAGTTCTGCGAAGGCAGATGTTGGTGTCGGAGCAAAACCTATCGACGGGGCTGAAATGCTTCTCGATGGTTCACGGGAGATGCTTGATCAGAAATGGAAGTACTGGGAAGGACCAGGCTTCAGGTCGTCCATGCCGATCAAATGGAAGATTGTCGACGATCCGGTCGATGGTGGCACGGCGGTGATGACCGACGATCCCGCCGCAGCGGGCGGGCGATTTGGAGCAGCCGACATCGTTACGAAGAAAGAGTATGGTGACTTTCGGCTGCACATCGAACTGCTGATCGTGAACCCTGGCGGAAACAGTGGAGTGTACCTGCAGAATCGTCACGAGATTCAGGTGCTCGACGGTGACAGCACTCCTCATGGCATGGGCGCGATCATCAACGAAACGGAATCACCGTACCATGCCTACAACGGCCGAGGCAGTTGGAATTCCTACGATGTCGTCTTTCGAGCCGCTCGATTTGTCGATGGCAAGCGCACCGAAAAAGCTCGTGCCACGGTGTATTTCAACGGACAGAAGGCCCATACCGACTTCGAAATCAATCAGGTCTGGGGCGGACCAAATTCCGGCATTGATGGTGGAAACGATGGCGGAAAAGGAATCACGGACACGCCCGGCGGAATCAAGCTGCAATGCGAAGGGCATGATGTTCGCTATCGAAATACCTGGATCAAAGAGCTGAACCTGGAAAAACCAGAAACCGATTTTTCAGAACCGCTCAGCGCGGAATCTTTGATTCCAGAATCGGAAAAGGTAGTCCACTTGTTCAACGGCAAGGACCTCAGCGGCTGGGTCGGCGATGAATCACGGTGGTCCGTGGACCACGGTATGATCCGCGGCGCGAACGATAACAAAGTCGAAAGCAGCACCTATCTGTTTTCAACAAACAAGTATCGCCACTTCCGTCTTCTGTTCGAAGTCAGGCAGACGATAAGCGAAAAGCACTCGACAATGCACTCTGCTATCGCTGCACTCGGAGAGCAATTTACGGATGCGGGCGACAACAAGTTTGGATTCAAAGGTCCGCTGCTGATGTTCTGTCACGACTGGGGAATCTGGGACGCTCACCGCCGAAATCGGGTTGTTCCCGTCGGCCCTGGTCCGGCGGTCGAAAAGAAGGGCGAATGGAATCAGATCGAAATCCTGGTCAAAGGCGATCGCATTCGCTTTGCCGCAAACGGCCGGGAAGTGTTCGACTTCACCGACAAGCCTGAAATGCTGCAAGCCTGCCCGATCGGTCTGCAATTGCACAGCAATGGGCAGCCTCAGGAGTATCATTTCCGAAGCTTACTGCTGACCGAAGAACCGGGCGATGAACTGGTAACTCTACGGAAGCCATAAGCGGCGATTCGACCCGCAGTCACCACCACAAAAGCGGGTTAAAAAGAACTTCCGGCCATGGTTACAGCGTCTGTGTCGCAGAATGTTCTGCATCGGCAGCAGATGAAAAATTCCTACGCGGCGCGTAACCTGGCCTGGAACAAACACCAAACGCCCGAAACTGGGCAGAGGCGAAATAGCGATCCTATCGGGACAGCATCCTGTTCGTGCTGATTGATATTCTCGCGGCACTTCGGAAACAGGGTGATGTCCAGCTAAGCAGCTCGTGGAACCGCCTGTTGTTTTGCAGCCGGCGGCAGTTCAACCAGCTTATGAATCGACCCGAGAACTGGCACAGTCGAAGGCAGTTCGCTGGTCGGCAGAAGCGTCGCTTTGATCGGCGATGTCGGGCCCAGCATTGTTGAAATCACGTGGCCGTTGACGGTACTCATTGGTTGGATCTGGAAGTTGAATCGCTTCAGCATAATGGTCAATGCCGTGCGAATCTCCACCATCGCGAGCGGTGCACCAATGCACATTCTTGGACCGGCCCCAAACGGCAGATAGGCGTAGGCCGAAGGAGCAATTGACGCCCATCGCTCCGGAATAAATCGATCCGGGCTTTCGTAAAGATCAGCACGGTGATGTGTGATGTACTGACTGAAGATAACAGGCGTTCCGGGATTCAGCCGCAACGGCCCAAGCGATGTTGGCTCAACCACGATTCGCTGAGAATACGACGAAGCCGGCAACACACGCATGCTTTCTTTGATGACACTGTCGAGATACGGCAATCGCTCCAGTTCTTCAAGAGTCGGGATGTCACCCGCCACATGCAGCGAAAGCTCGGCCTGCAATTTCTGCAAGACGTCCGGATGCTGCGACAACAGAAACAACGTCCAGCTGAAAGTGTGGGCTGTGGTCAGATGGGCGGCTGCAAAAAGCAAAGTCGCATGACCAGTCAATTGATCGTCGGACAGATGCTGTTCTGATTGCTGAGCTTGAAATAGCAGACTCAGAATATTGATCTGGTCATGCTGCTTGCCTCGATGCCTCGCAAACATTTCGCGAACAGCGATTTCCATCTCCTCCGCCTGTGCCAACAAATCATCATACCCCCGAGCAAATTCAGGGGACGAGACCAGCGCGCCCATTCCGATTTCATGATTCCGATGGGCCCAGCGGTCGATCAGCGCTCCAAGACGGTTTGCGAATGCCGCATCATCAAGGCCAAAGAGCAGGGCACTTGTCATACGCAACATAAACTGAACCATCTCGGCATTCAGATCGCAGCTATTTCCAACCTGCCATCCGCCAGTGAGTTCGTCAGAAATTTTGCAAATTGTTTCGTGATAGCCAGGCAGGACTTTTTTCGCAAACACTTCCTTCATCATTCGGCGACCATCGCGATGCTCTGCGCCGTTTTGGCTGAGCAGTCCTGAGGTCACACGCCGCTGGGCCGATTTACGATTACCGCGGACGGCAAAAAAGCGGGATTCAAAGGCCTGGCTATCGGCCAGAATATGGCGATTCAGTTCGGGCGAGAACACAAACGCCAGTCGCTGATCACCATCAGCCAAAACGGCGAGATCGCCATGTTCCTGATGCAGACGCTTCATGCAGGCGATAGGATCATCCGAAAACTGCAACAGCGACCCTGTTGTGACAGGCACGCTGGATTCATTGATCGAAAAGATCGAGTGTTCGGACATTGATATCTTCCCTGATTATCGCCGGCCGCCATTGTCTCCAAGACACGCGGCAGCAAAGGGTTTGAGCAACTCCCGGTCGCTGGCAGCCCCCCGCCAAAAGGTTTCTAGCAGATTAGATCGGCGTTAGCGAACGGAAATCCTCAGCAGTCTGGAAAACTGCCGAGCAAACATCCTGAAATCAGGAAGCTCGGTTTTTCGCAGCGTGCGGATGTGCCTTCTCATAAGTTTCACGCAGTCTGCGAGTGCTCACATGAGTGTAAATCTGGGTCGTTGTGAGACTCTTGTGACCAAGCAGCTCCTGCACACTTCGCAAATCCGCACCTCCATCCAGAAGATGGGTCGCAAAACTGTGGCGCAGGGTGTGTGGAGTGGTCTGCTGCGACAATCCAGCCGTCTGAATATGAGTTTCCAGCAGCCGCCCAATGCTGCGAGTCGTCAAACGACGGCCGAAGCGATTGAGAAATATCGCGGACCGCTGCTTTTCTGCAGCCTTCAGGTCAGGCTGCCGAACCTCCATCCAGCGATCAAGTGCTTTTGTGGCATAGCTGCCAACAGGAGAAAGACGCTCTTTGCGGCCTTTACCCAGAACCCGCAAAATCCCAGCAGAGCGGTCCCAGTCAGAAACGTCCAGGCCCACAAGCTCGGAGACTCGCAGCCCGGCCGAATAAACGGTTTCAAGAATCGCGCGATCACGCAGCCCTGCAGCGGAATTCGCTGGCGGTGCGGTCAGGAGGGAACTCACCTGTTCGGTTGTCAGAAAGTGGGGCAGCTTCCGACCCGCGCGAGGCGTGCGAAGTGGCTTGGCCGGATTGATTTCGCAAATACCCTCACGATTGCAGTACCGAAAGAAGCTGCGAAGACACGCCAATCTTCGCGCCACCGTGGTTCGTGCGTAACCGCATTCATGCAGATAAGACACATACGAACGCAGAATGCCGACTTCGATATATCGCGGCTCAGGCAACGCACCGGTCTGCTCCAGAAAGAACTCCGACACATGCGACATGTCGTCTGCGTATGACTTCACTGTCAGATCAGACGCGTTGCGTTCAATGCGAAGATAGTTCAAAAAGGCCTGAATTGCTGTGTTCATGACTGTCATCAGATCCTGGCGGAGTTCCGCAAACGTCTCCAGAACAGAACTACTGCAGCATCATAATTTTCTATTCATGCAGGCAGCAGACCAATGGCGTTTGTTTTTGTGTCATGCAAAAAGATAGGTGGCAGGAGAAATTCCATGCTGAGTCACTCTTACCGACCACAATCATTCTGCACGAGCCCGCGTTTCAGCGTTGCAAGCAAACGACTTGTGGTGAGCTCACCTAAACTGATTCTCAGATTCGTGCCCACAGCTCAAGTCGCAGCTCTTTTCCGGGTGCCAGGGTGATGCCCTTATCAGCCCCAATCAGAAGAAGGTCGGAAAGTCTTCGGTTTCTGCTTCCTGTTCCTCAGCCTGCAGATGACGAACTCGCTGCGACATCATCGCCGCGTCGTACCAGGTGAAATCCAGCTCTGAGTCCCCCGCGAACTCAGCCAGCTTGGCGAGAACGGCTTCCACACTGCTATCGTCGTAAAGAAAAACGTAACGCTGACCGTCACGAACGAGTGCCAGGACATTGACCGCTCTGCTCATCAGCTCCGCTCCATCAAAGCCGCAAAAATCGGAACCTGTATCAGCGAAATTATCGGACGATCGGTCCGGGGGTTTCGAAACAATCGCAGAACAGGTAAAAGTCCCCGAAGAGACAACGCCCCCGCGCGTTACGTCTTCCGCAAACCGAAATCCCTCAGGCACTTCCTGCTGGTTTTCCGAAATTGTCGACTCGCAAGGAATCACAAATGAGTTCCGGTAACTCTGATGGCCCGATCAAGAAAGCTCCACCGGAAACTCCATCAGGAATCATGCGTTTGCCGGCCGCGTTCACCGCTGCCGCTGCGGGACGAATCTTTGATCCAGTGGGACGGGAATCGGAAGCAGAATCTATCACCGTCCGTATCCGCTGGTTCGGACTGTGCATTGGCTACCTGTATGTGAATCTTGTGGAACGCACTTCCGGACAGTTTGAGCTGAACTCCATGCTCACTCTGGGAGCGTTCTATGCCTTTCTGGACACACTGGCCAGTCGCAAGGGAAAGGTGCTGCTCGCCAACTATCGTATCGGCATCTCTTTGATGGAGGCTCTGTTCATCGGTCTGCTCTGCTACTTTGACGATGGCGTGGCCAGTCCCTTCCGATTCTATTATTTTCTTTCATTGCTCGTCTGCGCAATCCGACATTCGCCATCGTTGACCTTTGCAACTTTTGGACTGCACTCGATCAGCTACATTGTCCTGGGCTTGTACGCGGCTCAGGAGGCATCCACGCCCGTTCGACTGACAGGCATCAGTGGTTCAACGACGATTCGGGAAATCCATGATTCTGGTTACGAAGAAATCTCTCCGGACGAATCCAACATCGTCACTGTGATTCTGACGCTGATCTTTCTTGGCTGGGCAGCGTGGGCGATTATTGCGTTAACGGGACTCTTGAAATCCGCCGGGCAGCGACTTGCGATACTGAACGAACAATTGCAATCCAATCAGCAGTTGCTGGAACGTCGCATCGCCACTCGAACCAAAGAACTGCAGGAATCTCAGGCGATGCTGGTCCAGCAGGAAAAGCAGGCCGCGTTTGGATTGCTGGCCGCTGGCATTGCGCATGAAGTGGGCAATCCGCTGGCTTCAATCAGCTCAATCGTGCAAATGCTGAGTCGCAAGAATTCCGACGATTACGTAAAAGAACGACTCGACATGGTCGACGGTCAGCTGACACGCATTCAAAGAACGTTGCGAGAACTGACAAGCTTCAGCCGCCCGACGAATCAGCAGGAATCCACCGTTGACGTCCATGCCGCAATCAATGATGCCTTGAACATTGCCAAGTACTACAAGCGATGGAAGGGTAAGACTGCCAACACCATTTTTGCCACAAACCTGCCTCACATTCGCACGATTTATGATCAGCTCGTGCAGGTCATGCTCAACCTGATACTGAATGCTCTGGATGCGATGAACGAAGGCGCAACGGTGGAGATCAGCACGGAACTGATTCCTGGGAACAACGGCCAAAAAGGACGAATCGGCATACGTGTTCGCGACGAAGGACAGGGAATCAGTCCGGAAGCAACACCCCAGATTTTCCAGCCCTATTTTACAACGAAAGACCACGGCACAGGTCTGGGACTTTTCGTCTGCCGACAACTGACTCGACAAACACTCGGGGGAGAAATTGAACTGGTAAAATCTTCGTCACAAGGCACCGAGTTCCTCGTAACGCTGCCAATCAAAACTCTGTCCTGAGAGGCAGCGTGAGCTTCATCTCGCCCCGAGATCTTTCTGGTTACACCTTGAGCGAAGTGCAATGGGACGTCGCCGGATTCGTAAGAATTCGGCCACATCTCAACATCCCAATGTCATGCGATTGATGAACGCGAACCTCTCTTAGAGAAGCCCGCGCTGGGTATCGACACCAACGGCCCATTCCATCATGAGCCTGTCAATATCAGTGTCGGATTCTGCGGCATACTCTGAGACATCTGCTTCCCGCTCTGACGAAGGCATTTCCTGCGTCATTACGATCGCCAGCTCCGACGGGTCCATTGGGATTTGTGGTGGCAAAGGCTCCTCAAATAGATGACCGACTAAACTCTCATTCAGTGACTCAGGCAGCGATGGCGGATCGGATTCCAGCTTTGTCACGGTGAACGTTGCCGAACTGCTCCACGCACTATAGATGCCGGTCGTGCTCACAGCACGCACCCAGACTCTGTAACTTTGTGGAGCAAGATTCGTCGTCGGGGTAAATGTGTTGGTCGTTAGAGTCCTGACGTTCAGCACCATGACATTGTCCAGGGTCGCAATCCAGATTTCATAACGCGCGGCTCCCTGCACGGCAGTCCAGAAAAACGACGGTGTTCGATCATTGGTGGTCGCTGGCACATTCAACAGGCTCGGCGTACCGCCGATATTGACATCATTGTAGCGACTCCAGCTTCCCACAATCCCCGTTGCGCTAAAGCCACGAACCCACCATCGATAATCGCCATTCGACAGAGGGCTGTCTGGAATGAAACTGGCTGAAGTCAGGTCCGTCTTACGCAGCAGGACGGCATTTGTCGAATGATCCAGCAGCACGAATTCGTATCTGATCGCACCCGGGAGTGATTCCCACAAAAACTCCGGCTGCGTTTCGAATGTCGAATTTTCTGGTGATGTCAGAACGACGGCCGCCTTAGAGTTGATGCGGCCTCCAACAGACCACTGACCAGCAAGTCCTGCGGCATCGATCCCACGAACGTAAACCTGATAAGCTCCCAGCCCAAGATTCGTCGACACCTGAAAAAAGTTGTCCGAAATATTACTTTGAGCAACAACTCGTTTCGCGCCAGTTGAAAGGTTGTTGATCAACAGTTCGTAGCTGACTGCTCCCGCCAGATTTCCCCACGTGATATACGGAGCCCCTGTGTAGGTTACGCTCGGAAGGCCAGCAATCACCGGAGCTGTCGTGATTCTGAAATCCCGCGACAGAGACCATGCGGAAACCTGACCGGAAGTAAGATTGGATCGAACATAGACTCGATAACGACCAAGCGGCAGATCGGAAGTCGGCGTGTAGTTCAACCCCGTGACAGTTGTTCGAAGAACCTGATTCAGCCCTGTACTTACATTTCTTACAAGGACTTCGTAGGAAGATGTGTCATCCGTGCCATTCCAGGCAATTTGTGGCCTCGGGTTTGCCGTCGTTGAAGGAGCCGTCAAGACCGGTCGCGAAATCCCCGACGACGGACTTGTCAGTATCATCCGGTTACCGGAGCCTGTTCCGATCGTAACTCGAGGCAAAGTTACCAAACCGTCTGCATCAACGGCCAGAGTCCCGGACTGAACAACAGCGCCTGTCGCGTTGTTGATGTTTTTCCAGGAGACCAGGGTGCCTGCGGTTGGACGAAACGCCTGAACTCGCTGCGGCGTGAGATCGACCGTCTGCACTCCTGCTGTTGATTTCAGGGAAATCTCATAACGCGTGCTGGTATCAATGATGTTCTGATGAAAATTGTTCCACGGCACCGACCACTCGATGTTCATGTTGTAAAAATTGGTCCCGGTTGTTCCCGGCTGATTCGGGCCCGAACCAGTCGCAAGCGAAATGCCCGGAAAACTCAAGTTCCGTGGGTAAGCCCAATCTCCCAGCCCACCTTCGGCCGGACTAAACATCGAATCCAGCGCGAAATTGAAACTCATCCAATTATGATCCCATCCGTATCGCTGCTCCGCGGTGAACCCCACGTTCCCGGCATTTAGTGCGGCAATGAACGGCCGCCCCTGCGTCGCCCAGTCAATGATGTCGTCGGCTTTCCCATGACCAACCATCAGAAACGCCATCGGTTCGCCACGGCGATTGACAAGTTGCTCCTGATGATTCATCCATTGATAAACACCCATGCCGTCGTACTTCCGGAGCGGACCAGCATGGGAACCACGATTCACGATCGGCAGATTAGAAGCCTGCGTTCCCCAGAGCATGGAAAAGTCTGACTGAAAACCCGGACTGGCGGCGTAATTCGTCATCGGTTCACTGGCGAAAATGCCGGAGAAAACATCGGCGTATCGCATTCCCAGAGACACTGAGCCTGACGCTCCCATCGAATGTCCCTGCGAGTGAATCCGCTGAGAATCCACACTAAACATCGAAGAGACTTCATCGATTGCTTTCAGCACGCGCTGCTCGGTGAAGTTTTCGACATGGCCGCTGGAGGGAATGGCACCATCGGTTATGTAATTGTGATCGGCAGCGAATCCATACCACCATGTCTGGCGATTTCGTCCGGGACCTCCGCCGCCGGAATCATCCAGGAAGACCTCAATGCAGGGCCAGCCAAATTCGGCCGACTGCTCCATGCGGAATCGCTCGCCATAAGCATGTGGCATCAGCTTCACCGGCCACGCGACATTGGGATTATAGTTGTTGGGCAGAGCGACAGAGTAGTTGTATGCATACCCCTGAAACGTTGGATTCCAGTTCGCGTAGTCCATGTACTGAGTGTAGATGCGTCCTTTGCCGCTGGCATTCGAAACCGTGAGAACCGGCTGTGGCGTTGCTACGGATTCTGAAATCGCATTTGAAAGTGAATTTGACCCCGCTGTGATCACCTTGCTTTCAACTCCGCCAATGACTTCTGTGACAGCGTAATACCAGGTCCCGGATTCTCCATCGGGGGTCGTATAAACAAAGAGGCCCTGATTGTCGCGCAACGGCGAAGAAAGATCGTTGATCACAAAGTTGGCTGGCACACCAACGCCCGGAGCAACTCGTGTGTGAACCGAAGTATTGTCATCCAGCGCACCCCACTTGCTGGTCAGCTTTTCCGCGGATGCTATGTTGGCGGTGGTGATCGGTGACGACGATCGATACACGTGATATCCCTCACCCGACACGGATGCATCTTCAGTCCAGGTGACAAACGTCTGCCCGGATCTATGAAATGCCTGCACCGCCGTTGCTGCCAGCAGTTGGCGCTGTTCAAGCACTTCTGGTTGAGTTAATGCCAAAGAGCGACGGCGGCGAGACGGACGACCGGCAGTGAACAGCTCACAAATCTGAGCAAACTTTTGCTGGAACATGGGCGAGAATCAGCCTGCGAATGAATCTTGAAGGTCGAATACAGAAGACACCCGGCCTGTGTCTTCCAAGATTCTGCTTCAGAGTCACCATTCGTCATCGCCACATGTGCGCGTCTGGCTGCGTTCGACTGTTCTTTCCGAAAACACAAACCACCAGACAGATTATTCGACACAACCCTCGCGTTGCCAAAAGACAACAGGCGTTAAGACTGTGGTGAATCGGCATCACTCTTCGCAGCGAGCGCTGATAACGCTTCCGCTCTTGTAGGATATGGAACCCAGTAGAAGTCCGTCTTCACGTTTTCCAGAAGCATCAGCGTCTTCAACATGTCTTTCATGTTGTCGGAGAGATTGCACAACACCGCCTCTCCTTTGCCGGCACGGGCCTTCTTCGCCAAGCGGATCAGTATGCCCACAAACGTCGATCCGAAGTACTGTAGCCTGGAGAAATCCACCAGCAGATGCCGAACGCCCGGTTCGCTCAGAAGTCGATAGGCTTCGTTATAGGCATTGCGAATATCGTTGTCACGAAATTCCATAAACGGGCCATTGGCCTCGACAATCAGGATGTCTCCTGACTGCTCAAACTCGAAAACTTGCTTATCCTGGCTCATCGGAGGCTTTCGAACGATTCCGGAAATATTCACCGCGACTTGTGATTCAACGTCGCTGGCCAGGGTCGTCACCAACGCAACGACCCATTAAAGCTCATTGCAGACCGGGAACCCTAACCGCCCCATCGGGGAAGAACAAGAGTCCAGCGCTCCGAAACGCACAACTGTGTGCTGGGGAGTGCCACCAGAGCAGGGTTTTCGGGGTGGATTCTTCCGGCTGCTTGATTGTGCAGGAAACTGAGAAACTCTGCCGCTATACTATCGGATCGTTTCAAACGAGCGTTTCCTTACGCCCGTCGATTGTCTCCAACATTTGCGATTCGATAGTCAGCCATGTCAGCCACGAAAACAGAATCTCCGACCGCCGACGCACAAACCCCCATTATCAACATCTCGTGTTACAAGTTTGTTCCGCTGGACAACCTGGAGGATCGCCGCACCAGCATTCGCCGTCGCGCGGTGGAACTGAATCTGAAAGGGACGGTGCTGCTTAGCCATGAAGGCATCAATCTGTTTGTCGCCGGGCCTCCTGACTCGATTCATCAATTTGTCGATTTCCTGCGTTCAGAGCCAGCCTTCGCGGATCTGCAGCCCAAAGAAAGCGCGAACGAATATCAGCCGTTCAATCGCATGCTGGTCAAGGTTAAAAAGGAAATCATCGCTTTCGGAATTGAAGGTGTCGCGCCCGGACAAAAAACTTCGCCCAAGCTTCCTGCTCAGGAACTCAAACGCTGGCTGGATGAAGGTCGGAAAGTCCATCTGCTGGATACTCGCAACGACTACGAATACGACCTGGGCACTTTCGACAATGCGATCAAAATGGGACTTGATCACTTCCGTGAATTTCCTGAGGGAGTCGCTCGCCTGCCCGAATCCATGAAGGACGAGCCTATTGTCATGTTCTGCACGGGCGGCATTCGCTGCGAGAAAGCCGGCCCCTACATGGAAATGGCCGGGTTCAACAACGTCTATCAACTCGACGGCGGAATTCTGAAGTACTTTGAAGAAGTCGGCGGCGCGCATTACAACGGCGAATGCTTTGTGTTCGATCAGCGAGTGGCCGTCGACCCTTCGCTGCAGGAGACACCGACAACTCAGTGTTACATCTGCCAGGCCGTCGTGACTGCAGAAGAACAGCAGCTTCCGCAATACGTTCCAGGCAAATCGTGCCCCGCCTGTTTCCGCGAAGAATCGCAGACAATGGCCGAACTGATCGATTCGCGTCATCAGCACATCAGAACCGCGACAACTCCACTGCCCGGCAGTCAGCCGTGTCTCAACCGCCGCCCGCTCAACGTCCCTCAACGCTGTGCCGGGATGAGTCTGATCGAATTTCTCACCAGTCTGCATCCTCAGGTTGCGCAAGAAGAATGGCTGCGACGAATTGCAGAGTCCACGATCGTCCCCACAGAACCAGTTCGCCGTCGTCGACGCTCAAAGTGGGTTCCGGAGCAACTGCCATTGTCGCCCGATCGACTTGTTCGCGAAGGCGAACGCTTCGATCAACTGGAACCGATGTCAGTGGAACCTGATGTCTCCACCGCTATTCAAGTTCTGCACGAGGACGACGAATTCATCATCCTTTCAAAGCCAGCTCCTCTTCCGGTACATGCGTCGGGGCGATTCAATCGCAATACTCTTCGAAACATTCTGAACATCGTGTGGTTTCCATGCAGACCGCACATCGTTCATCGACTGGATGCAAATACCTCTGGCGTGATGGTGCTCTGCAAACGCAAACGAGTTGCCTCGATCATCCAGAAGCAGTTTGAGAATCGCCTGGTCACTAAAACGTATCTGGCAAAAATACACGGCCATCCCCACGAAGAAAAGTTCGCCTGTGACGCCGCGTTAGGTCGCGAAGCAGAGCAGGGCGGTGTACGCCTGATCGATCCAGACGGCGACGAAGCCAGCACAACTTTTGAAGTCGTACGTCGGCTGAAGGACGGAACATCGCTGGTGCGAGCGTTCCCATTCACTGGCCGAACGAACCAGATTCGGGCTCACTTATGGCACCTGGGATTCCCAATCGTTGGCGACCCGGCCTATCTGCTCAATCATCAACTCGGCACCAATCACACACTTCTGCCATCAGAACCGCCGATGTGCCTGCATGCCGAGTCCATCAGCTTTCGCGACGAAAATCGACAGCCACAAAAGTTCTGCTCACCAGATCCCGCGTGGGCTGCGCAGGCAACTGTTTCAAAATAGATCGTCGCGTTTCAGCCAGGCTGTCAGCTGTCTGATGACTGCTTGTTGAGATCCCTGCCTCATCGCTTGAAAGTCAGCTCCGGGGCAGGATGATCAACTCGCACTACTTCACACCAGTTGCTCAGCCATTTCGCCAGCGTGATAACTGCTGCGAACAAACGGGCCACTGGCGACCATGCCGAAGCCCAGCTTGCGCGCCATCTCGCCGATTTCGTCGAACTCTTCTGGTGGCACGAAACGGTCGACAGGAAGATGCTCGGGCGTCGGCTGCAGATATTGTCCCAGCGTCAGCATGTCGCAGTTGACGGCTCGCAGATCGGCAAAGACGTCCATCAGCTCATCACGAGTTTCCCCGAGCCCCAGCATCAGGCCGCTCTTCGTTGGCATGTCGGGAGCTTCGTCCTTCACCTGCTTCAGCAGATCCAGCGTGCGCTGATAATCAGCATTCCGGCGGACTCGATGGTACAAGCGTGGCACGGTTTCCGTGTTGTGATTGAACACATCCGGCCGCGCTTCGATGACTCGACTGATCGCCGCGCGGTTGCCCAGGAAGTCCGGGACGAGCACTTCCACCTGAGCACCGGTCTTTTCTCGAACGGCCAGGACAGTGCGATACCAGTGTTCCGCGCCGCCGTCTTTCAGGTCGTCGCGAGTCACCGAGGTGATCACCACGTACTGCAGGCCCAGGCGAGCGGCGGCTTCGGCGACTCGTTCGGGTTCATCAAGTTCCAGGCGTTCGGTCTTGCCTTTTGGAACCGAGCAGAAACCGCAAGGACGAGTACACACGTTGCCGCCGATCATGAACGTCGCGGTCTTCTGAGACCAGCATTCCGTTCGATTCGGACACTTCGCGCTTTCGCAGACGGTTTCCAGCTTCAGGTCAGAGATCACGTCGCTGGTGTAAGCCATGCCGGGCTGTGGCAGAGGTCGCTTCAGCCAGCGAGGCAATCGCCGCACGGGTCCACCATCGATGATGTTGACGCCAGACAGATCGACTCCAGCAGCTGGTGCGTCATTCGTCGGCTGATTGATGATTGGCAAACTTGTCATGAATTACGGTCCGAGTTCGTGCTAAAAATGGATGGCCAGTGTGCAAATGATAGTCAGGATAGCCCAACTGTTGACAGAGATGCTGAATCAGCGCCGACCGCACCTGCGGCATTTGAGTCGGGCGGACTCGTTCGGCATTCAGCGAAGAAACCTTTTGACCCAGTAACCCGCGACCGATTTCGCGAGCTTCATCCAGGCGAGGGCTGACGTTCAAAAAGACACCGAAACTGGTGACTTCGTTCTCCACATGAATCGCAATTTCGGCGACAACACCATGTCGGCCATGAACCGCTGTTGGATCGTCAGTCTTCACGGAGGCGACAACCTGAACTTCTTCGCAGGTGAGAATGATGGCTCGCTGCAAACAAGCACGGTATTCGTTTTCGTCCATGCTGCATTCAGGCAAAGAGACGACAACGTAAGCGGCCAGTTGCCCGGGCTGATGCAAAATGGCATGTCCGTCGCGACGCAGTTTGTGGATCGCGATGAGTTTCGATTCCAGCTCCCGCGGAGACTGCGGCAGTTCCAGCAGCGACGCTCCTTCACCAACGGTCACTGTCGGCGGGTGTTCGCAGATAAGAACGGCCGCATTGGTGCGGTTTTGCTGACGGACTTCATGGACCATCAGCTTCTGCAGCGCGAGCACCGACGGAAGGTCCACCATCCCGAGCAAACGGACTTCGGCCGTTGTCAGCGTGTGGTTGGTGAATGCTTCCCAGTCGATGGTCATTAAGGATCAGGTCCGAAACAGAATTCTGAGTATGGCGAGCCGCACATTGTAGGCATGCTTCGCAATTCACTCCAAGAAACGTTCCGGAAATCGCGGAAGTGGGGACATCGGGTCGCACTCAATCTGCATATTTCCTCTGCTCTGGTCTGGATTCAGCAGGAATTCCATGGTAGCAAGAGCAGTCCCACGCTTTCCGCTCAGCCAATCCTGGGCTTTCAACACTCCCCGCCACAATTTTCCGGAGCCTGCCACATGTTGAGACTTACCGGGCGAAAAGATCAAAACAGCCGATTTTGCGATGGAATTTCGCGTCGCAGTCTTCTCAACATCGGAACACTGGCAGCCCTGGGAACTGCAGGCGGCTGGACTTTGCCTTCTCTGCTGAAGGCCGAGCAGGCCGCTGGCATTCAGAAGAACCCCAAATCGGTCATCATGATTTATCTGGTTGGAGGCCCTCCGCACCAGGACATGTTCGATCTGAAACCAGAAGCTCCCAAAGAGTTCGCTGGCCCCTGGAAACCTATTGCGACCAATGTCCCGGGAATGGACATCTGTGAAGCGTTCCCGCAGCTTGCCCAGATGGGTGACAAGCTGACCGTGATTCGATCGCTCGTGGGCAATCAGGCCGATCATGATGCCGTTCAGGTCTTCAACGGACGCGATCCAAAGAAGCCAAAACCATCGGGTGGTTGGCCGCAATTCGGCTCAATGGTTTCTAATGTCCTTGGCACCGCGACTCCCACGGCGCCTCCGTTTGTTAGTCTGTGTTACCCATGCACGCATGGACCGTATAACGAACCAGGACCCGGTTTTCTGGGAACGTCGCATGCGCCGTTTCGTCCAATGGGACCGACGAAGGAAGACATGGTTCTGAACGGCGTGTCGCTGGATCGTCTGGCAGATCGCAAATCCCTTCTGCAGAGTGTTGATCAGCTTCGACGCGACATCGATACCACAATGACCATGACCGGGATGGATACTTTTACAGAACAGGCGATGGGGCTTTTGACATCGTCACGACTTGCGGAAGCTCTGGACCTTTCCAAAGAAGATCCGAAAGTTGTCGAACGGTATGGTACTGGTGATCCAAAGATTTCCATCGACTACAACGGCGCGCCGCGAGTTCCACAAAGCCTGCTGATGGCACGTCGATTGATCGAAGCAGGTGTTCGCGTGGTTACGCTGAACTACAGCAAATGGGACTGGCACGGCGGTACGAATGCCGAAGGTCGAGCAAACAACTCGATCTTTGTTCGCGAACAGGAAGACTTTCCAATTTTTGACCAATGTGTCAGCGCGCTGATTGAAGATCTGCACCAGCGTGGACTCGCAGACGACTGTGCGGTCATCGTCTGGGGTGAATTCGGCCGAACTCCGAAAATCAGCAACATCGTCGGCCGCGATCATTGGCCACAAGTCAACTGCGCACTGATGGCTGGCGGAGGCATGCGACACGGCCAGGTCATTGGTGCGACGGACCGCATTGCCGGTGAGGCCATTGCAAGACCAGTGACATTTGGTGAAGTCTACGCAACTCTGTTTCATCATCTCGGCATCAGCACCGATCAAGTCACGATTTCCGACAACAACGGACGGCCGCAGTACCTTGTCGAAGACAGCGGCAAAGTGATGCGTGAACTCGTGTGATCCCCTCGTCGACAATCACTCGAAGCCGCTGAATCAATACAAGCTCGAAGCGCCAGCGAGTGGGCTTTTTACATACTCGACACGTGGCTCTCGATACCTGGCAAATCGCCACTTTCCGGTTTATCGCCGCAGCAGGAACTCGTTCGAATTCAGTACTGCCCAGGCGACATCCTGAAGAGCCTGACGTCGGTCCGTGTGCGATTCGATGTACGCTCGCATCGAAGTGATTTCGCTTTCTGATGGTGAGCGAGTCAGTGCAGACCAATAGAGCTGATCGAGGAATTCGTCGACCGATTGATCGCTGCTCAATGCTCGCGAAACACAGTTCTGACCGTCTCGCAAAAGGCCGGAGATCAGTTCACCACTGACCATTTCCATGGTCTGAGCCAGTGTTGTTTCACCCGTGCGCTCGCACTCGCACGTCTGCAGTCGACTCGGCTTGCCAAAGAGAGCAAGGAACTGGTCGCCGTTCTCTGGACGACTGTACCGATTGCCTCCGTTGCGAACTCCTGTGAGTTGCGTGGCCCGTGTTCCTTCCGGATGACCGCCGAATTTTGCTGATGTCTGGAGTACGCGACCAATGGCATCTAAAGTCTGCTCCGCTGTCAGACGTCGTGCCACAACATGGGAAAACAGAGTCTCATCGGCTCGATTTGTTTCATTCACGTCTGACGACAACTGGTAAGTCTTTGAATTCAGGATCAATCGCATCAGATGACGAACACTGAAGTCTGACTTCACAAATTCAATCCGAAGTGCATCCAATAATTCGGGATTCGAAGGCGGATTCGTCGCGCGGAAGTCGTCGATCGGGTCAACAATTCCAACACCCATCAACTGAAACCAAATTCGATTCGCCTGCGTTGCCGCGAACCTCTCATTCGAAGGATCGCCCAACCACGCTGCCAACTGCAGCAGTCGATCTTTGTCCTTTTGATTCGCGCGATCTTTTGCCTCTTGAGACGCATCGCCCAAAAACCTCAATCCCACATTCTTTCCGGTTGTCGGGTTCTTGACGTCACCTTCATTCTTCATAAAAACAATCTGCTCACCATTAAACTCGTGCTTGTCGTTGGTATCACGGCGTTTATTTTCAATGATCTTGTAGTCGACTCGCGCGAAGAAATTGGTCCAGCCGTAGTAGTCATCCTGAGTCCAGCGATCAAACGGATGATTGTGGCACTTCGCGCATTGCAGTCGAACGCCAAGAAATACTTGTGCAACCGATTCCGACCGTTCCTCCGGCGTTCGTAAGGCTCGGTAGAAATTACCCGGCGCTTCGGTGTAAGTGCTTCCGCGAGCCGCGATAATCTCAGCCGTAAATTGATTCAAGGGCTTGTCGGCCGCAATACTCTCACGAATCCAGTGATAGAAAATTTCGACACCTTTGGCATCCAGCGTCTTGTCTTCCACTCGCAGCAAATCAGCCCAGCGGAGAGCCTGGAAATCGACGAACTCCGAGGATGAAAGCAACTCGTCGATCAGTATGCTTCGCTTGCTTGAGTCTTTCGACGCCAGAAACTCGTGAGCCTTCTGAACTGTCGGCAACTGGCCGGTGACATCCAGGGATACTCGGCGAAGAAACGTTGCATCATCGCATACGTCAGCCGGATTGATTTTGAGTCGTTCCAACTGGGCGAAGACCAGGTCATCAATAACATTCACTGATGATGGCGATGCAAAAGTGAAGTTGGGACGAGCTGGAACGAACTCTATGCGGGCTGTTGTTTGTTGATTCAGATAACGAACGGTAACACTTGTCTGTTTTGATACATCAGACTCCGCAAACTCCACCAGGCCGCTCGGCGAGATTTCTACGGAAGGATCGGACGACTCGAAGACAACAAGACCGGTGACATCCTTTGAGGTCTCGTCCGAAAAGACTGCCGTTGCCTTCAATGCGACCGTTCGTTCTGGCGCGTGCAGTGTTGCCGTTGCTGGAGTTACCTCAAGACTCTTCAGTTGCGGGGTCTTGTTATCGTCGCCCGGCATGCCGGCTGAAATCCATCGACGAAGCAGATCGTACTCGGCCGAGTCCGTTGAAAATCGGCGACCACCTTCGTGAGGCACCATCATCGATGGTTTTCGAAGCAACAGACTTTCGTGGGGATTCAGGACGTTTGTTCGTCGACCTGCCAGCTGACGAGTCAGCGTGATGAAGTCTGATTCCGGATCTTGCCCACGAAGCGAAATCTTCAGTCCACCTTTGCCGTTCTGGTTGCCGTGGCAAGTTCCCAGGCTGCATCCCGACCGCGACAACACAGCCATCACTTCATTGCGAAAGGAAGGACTCGGCGGACTCTGGACGTTGGTCTCGTCGCAGGCGAGTACGACGGGCACATTCAGAAACAGTAATGCAATGAAAACTGCGGCAGCGTGTGGCATGGGAACTTGGGGGGAAGAAGTGCGGCGGGATCGTCAATACTCTGGATTGTCCGACCTGCCAAATAATTGTCCAGCATTATCCCGTCGTGTGGACCAAGCCAGGGAAGATTCAGACGCCAGGCACTCGCTTCTGACAGATCAGCCGACTGTAGCCCGACCTGTCCCAGGTCGGGAACGATGCAGCGTCGCTTGATCTTGATCTCTCCAAGGCCAAACGCTTTACAGCCTCGCGTTCTAATGCTCACAATCCCAAGCTGACGAGAATTTAACTTCCCAGGAAAGGGGTTCAGGAATATGCCAGAGACTGAAGTTCGCATTGCCCTTCGCATCCCGGGTGACTGGTCACATCCGCGCGAGTTGATTGAGCGTCTGCCACTGGGTTTTCGCATCACCGCCGATACATTGGTTCTTCCGGATGGCACCGAAGTTGAATTTATTCCAATGCAGGCGGACGATCGATTCCCCGACATTTTCGAGTCCTCTTGTCGGCGGCCGGCGACCCGGCAGGAGCTGGAAATCGTCGGTCGATACACGGTCAACATTTTGCTCGCTGGCCCAGGCGGTTCGCCAGCGTCGGTTGCGACGATGATGCAGGCTGCGGCCGCTATCATCTCTGCAGGAGGAGCAGGAGTTTTCATTGACAATAGTGGACTCGCGCACGGCGGCGAGCTGTGGACGCAGATGACGGATGACGGTAGTTCAGACGCACTCAGTTTTGCGTTCGTCAGCATCATCTGCGGAGAACAGCAGGTTTACACAATGGGCATGCATGTACTCGGCTTCCCGGATCTCATCATGCGGCGATCAGATGCCGACGCCAACGAGGACGCTATCATCGAAGTGATTCGTTATGTGGCTGGCAACGACAAGCCGATTGGAGATGGACACTTGCTGGCAGATGAGAACGGCCCCCGATTTCAGACAGTGGCCGTCCCCTGTTCGGATTTCGAACCAGGCAGCCCAATGCACAACCCGTTCGGCTCGCTGAAGCTGGTGAACATCAAAGAGATGGAATTGGGGAACTGACTGATCGGCCAAAGACGATTGGCGCTTTCGATCGACCTGGGCAAGGCGTTGTTGTCTCAAAAAGGTTTTGCACGAAGATGCACGCGACCACAACCAGTACAAAGCTCCGCAGATATCTCACCTTCAAGCGGATATCGACCACGAACAAGACTGCGATTCGAATCGATCGCGGCATAGTTTAGCGGCGAGTGAGCGCCACGATCGTGCTGTACAACACGAATTGGCACGACCTCAGCTCCGCATTCAACACAAATCCCAGGTTCTGGCTTCATATAGATCTCGAATGCGAACGACAAAAATCAGCCGGTTACCACGTATGACTTGCCATGTGAGAAACCACCGACAGCAACTCGGCTGCATTTTTTGTTCGTCAATTCTTGGCCACGGCGATTCTTGTGAAGCCGTTAATCGAGGTCTGTTCCAGGAAACTCGTGATGAATGATAACCTGCGTCTACTAAACGAACAACAACTCAACTCCCGCGTTGAGGAGAGATTCTACAACAAGTCAATCGTTTCGCTTGTGAGTAGATCGGTGATGACATCATCGATCGCTCGGAAGTACCAGTCGCGTCCTGAACTACCCGTTAGAGAATCGTCCTCACCGGCATCGTTGAGTACGTTGACTCTTCTCTTGAGCGACGCAACGGGTGAGCCAACTCCTGTTCGCAGATTGGCCACGCGCGTCGCATATGGTGTCGACTTGACCCATTCTGCACGCAGAGTGTTCAGCATCGTAGTTGATGCATCACTGGTTGTGCGGCCAGCGATCAGGATATCGTCATCGCTACCACCGTTGAGGACGTCAAGGTTCAATCCGCCAATCAGGATGTCATTCCCTGCACCGCCCAGAAGTCGATCATTCCCTGCGTTGCCAACCAGGATATCGTGACCATTATTGCCTGTCAGTGTGTTGGCCAGACTATTCCCTCGCAACATGTCGTTGCCTAAACCTCCAACAGCGTTCTCAAAAGTGCTGCCAGAATTCAATTTCAGCCGTCGATTCGTATGGACTTGCTGACTTGAAGAGGTGGCCAGATTCAGATTGACGCCGGTCCTCAATGCTCCGAAGTGGAGCGTGTCGGTGCCACCATTCGCTGCTTCTGTCACAGTGTCGGATTCTGCAACCGACGCGTGCTCAAACACATAGGTGTCATTCCCGGTCCCACCAATCAACACGTCGTTGCCGGCATTTCCGGCGAGACGATCAGTGCCCGCGTTCCCTGTCAGTCGATTCGCTCGACTATTACCATTGAGGTTGTCGTTGCCAGAGCCTCCAATCACGTCTTCAAAGGAGACACTGGAGTTCAATTTCAGTTGTCGGTTCACATGAACTTGCTGAGTTGAGGTGGTACCCAGATTCAGCTTGACGCTGGTGTTCAAGGTTCCGAAGTGCAAAGTATCAGTTCCCGCATTGAAAGCTTCGTAAACAGTGTCTGATTCTGCGACCGTTGCGATTCCAAACACATAAATGTCATTTCCGGTTCCACCAACGAGCGAATCATTCTTTTCCTTGCCCGTAAGCCTGTCGTTTCCACCGTTCCCTCTCAGAACGTTCGACAAGCCATTCCCGGTCAGAACATCATTGCCGGAGCCACCAAATACGTTCTCGAACCTTGCTCCAGATGTCAAATTCAGACGTATCCCTGGATTTATCGTTTGCCATGACGCAATACCCAAATCGATCGTCGTATTCAAAGTCACCGCTGACAAGTCGATCGTATCTGTTCCTCCACCGGACTCGTTCAGGCGGATCGCACCAACCGGTTCGTCAGTTGTAAATTTGTAGATATCGTTTCCCGCTCCTCCGACGAGTGTTTTTGATTCAATACTGTTCAAAGAAATTATAGATGAGCCAAATTTCAGAGACTTCGCTGAAGCGATCGTAAAAACATCATTTCCAGCACCGCCATTGATCTGAATTGAGTCGGAACCCGCCTGTCCATTGAAGGAAACGCGAGAGGTCCCGGGGAATGTGCCCAGGCTTGACTCCGCGCCACCATTCGAGGACCTGGAGACCGTAACAACCGTATTTGCACCAACTCCGCTGTACGTGAGGGAAAACTTATCATTGCCTGGCGTCCCTGAAAATTTCAGGATTTCTGCAGTCGCAGCGGCCACAGAGATGGAATACGTGCCCTGGCTTCCCGCTGCGGTACCCGTGCCTGAAAGAGGATAGTACTTTCTCGCATTTGCACTGGTGCCATTCACGCCGATGTAATAGGTTCGCCCCGCGACGACGTCGATGACCACAGCAGCATCACGAGTCAATGAATGTTCATTGTCGTTAAACGATATCTCTTTACCCGTTGCATCAAATACTCGCAGGAAAGTGTCGGCACTTCTTTCGATTCCGCCGCCAGTGGTACGAATTCGGACCTTCTGCGAGACAGTGGGAGTAAAGCGATAAATATCAACATCGGCCGCACCGACAGCAGTGTCGCCATCGCGGCCAATTCCCGCGCGGATGGTTTCCCCAAAGTCGATTGCTGTGGGCTGATTCAAATTGATGGAATTGTCGGAGAACGGTCGAAAGCCCTGTTGCGTCAGAAACGCGGTCGTGAGCGTGTAATTACCAGTGTCACCACCCGTGCCGCTTGCCGGTGCTGCCCAGTTAAATCCTTCATTTCCCTGACCAGTAATCGACATCCAGAATGTCTCTCCTGCGGTGACCGGAAACCGCGCGACCGAAGATGCTCCTGAATTGACCATCACCTGCACAATGTCGGTCCTGGCTTCATTTAGTCGCCATATCCCCAATGATGAATTCAAAGTGCCATCAGGACTGGTCACGTTGACTTCGAATGCACCCGTTTGATCTGGAGTGATCGCGAGGAAATCAACGTCCTTGAATCCGCCGTTGGCACCACTGAGCGCGTTGCCAAAATCCGACCCAATGACTCCTGTAAAACTGCCGATCCCACCCGCAGCGAAGTCGTTGAGGTTCGTCTCCGCATACGCAGTAGCGTTAACATCTCCATTGGAGAATGAAAAATAGGCGTCTAAAGATCCTGTTTCATTGGAAGTGGAACTACGTCCCTGAGGCGTGCTGGGATTGAAATTTTGGTTTCCGTAGGTCGTCAGAGCAACAAAATATGTGACACCAATCTCAACCGGTACCGCAACAAAACTATCAGGATTTCCGACTGCACGGTCGTCGTTCTCTCCAACAACCGTCAACGATCCGTTCTGTTCCTGTTTGAAAACACGAACGAACGAATCCACACCATTCGCCCCATAGACACTTTTTGCCTGGATATCGACATAGAGGGTACCGTTGTCAGGTGCAACGATGCGAAACATATCGACATCAGTTGCGCCAACAGGAATACGCTCTGAGTATCTGTCGGGGTCTGTGTCGTGGAGCGGATGTGGGTCAGAACCAATAAGACTGCCGACTTTATTGGCAACAAAGATCCCGGCGTCTCTTGCTGGATGCCCGGAGGGGAATGCGAAATTGGGGCTTGTCAAATCAATAGGTGCTGCTCCCTGAACCACACCATTTGGATCTGGGTTCACAGTGGCAACGATCAGTTCATAGTCCCCCTGTGGACCGCTGTTGACCGTGTTGGAACCATTCACCGGCGAATAGTTGCGATTACTTGTGTTACTCACTCCAACGTAATAAGTCGCCGCTGACAGTACAGGGCTACGCAAAAGTGCATAGCCCCCAGGACCGGAATTATCGTCGGACGCGATCTCATTCCCCTGGGCATCAAACAGCCGCAAATAGAGATTAAAGTCGTCGCCGCCCTGTGGTGCGGAGGTCAAAAGATCAATCTGCCCACGCGTTTCCAAGACAACCTTGAAGAGATCGACGTCCCTGCTTCCGACGGCCTTTTCACCATCGGTTCCGATTCGGGCTGTGGCTTTGTAGGCATGCAGACCGTTCAGTGTCGGAAACTCGACCGCACTTGAACGCGTATTGTTGCTGTCTGCACTTGTGTTCTGTCCGCCACCGCTTCGGGTTTGGACCAGCGTTCTGACGGCTTCGACTGCTCTGCGAGCATTAATCCTGCGAAACGAACGACCTGTCTCGGTAAGGTCCGGCAGCGATTCCAACGGGATCTGGCCACTGATGAAGCCTTGAAGTTGTTGCTCGGTGCCCCGGCGTGTCGTGGGATCCGGCCTGTCCACAATGGTATCGGCAGAAGTTGTAATGATCGAGTAGACCTCACTGACCGTAAGATAACGGCCTCCGAAAGTGACCGCCGCATCCTGCATCAGTGCCACAAGTCCGGCGACCAGGGGAGAAGCCATGCTCGTTCCGCTTTCCTTTTTGTACGAACCGTCATTCCAGGTACTGATGATGTCTGTGCCGGGCGCTGCGATTTGATTGGCCATTGTGCTTCGCTGACTGCCGACGTTGAACTCATCAGCGGTCGGCGTCAGATCGAGACCAAATCTTTCCGGAGTGGGCAGCCCATCACCAGGCGCATAAGGATCACTTTGGATGGCCAGGGTATTGGCCACACTGAATGTCGAAAAGACAGCCGGATGTGACTGGCCAGCCGCGTTAAAGTGCACAAAACTGTTTCCAGAGGCTGTAACGACCGTGATGCCAGCCGCCTCCAGTTGCTGGATGACTCGAAAGTAGTCATTCGCTGCGGGCAGACTGTTGAAGTTCTGGACATAGCTCTCGCCTGGTGAGATGGAGGTGCCCAGTGACATATTCACCACTTTGATGTTGTATGCCTGGTGATTCTGCAAAACCCAGTTCAAGTTCCACAGAACAGCATCAGTCGCGCCGGATGATGTCCGGGAAAGTCCATTCATCGCCACCAGCCCGGCTTCCGGTGCGGCTCCAACTTCTTCATTGAGTACAGAACTGAATCCACCGAGAATAGTGCCAGCGACATGCGTGCCATGACCACCGGGATCAACAGCGGCAGAGATCTGCTCCGACACGGTCTGCTGAAATCCGTCTACGTAAACAAGGAACTTGCTTCGAAGATCACTGTGGGATGCAAGAACTCCCGAGTCAATCACGGCCACACCGATCCGCTGACCGCTTTCCAGTCGTCCGTCAATATCCGAAAAGGCCGGGTCGGCTTTCAGAGTTGACAACTGAATGATGTCGTGTGCCGCAGACAACAAGCAGCGATCTTCAAGCGATTGCACGCAGGCAGCGTTGCCGGTCTGGCCCTGATGACTGCGCGACTGAGATCTACGTCGATCCCGACGGGAGATACCACGCGAAGAAGCAACAATCCGTGTTTTCAGCCAGTTTCGAAATTGCATTGTGATAGCTCCCGGAAGAGTAATGGGGGAAATGGTCAAAACAGGGTGGGGCAAAAGGATCAGGAACAATCAGATCTCGGACTACGCAGGCAGTTGTTCCAAAAAAAACGCGATACTCATGGTTCGCTGAACGCACGATCTTCGTTAGTGACCGAAGTCCAGCAAACAGGCAGCTGCTTGGTTTCAATTTTCACAATGAGCCTGTTGAACTGGGATAACATTTCGATTCCCGGTATTCGCCAAAACAGATGGCTCCACCAGGGATAAACGGAAACGAGACACCCACCGGACAAATTCCGCAGGATTCTGAGAAATCCATAAACCGCAACGCGAAAATGAGGCGCGCCTGCTTGTTAACACTCAGCGGCAACGATTGGCTTTCCTGCAGTGTCGCTTCAGGAAATGACACGTCACTCTTTTGGCAGCGTATTGGTATACATGAACCTGCTGGCAGAGATGCCGCTCTTCTTTCCCGATGTGATCGCTTCAAATGCGTCTATCGTTTCAGCAATCGGAACATGCGACGCCCTGACCCCGGTGTATGCTTCAGCGGTAAGAAAAGCCTGACTCATAAAACAGAGTGACTGCAGCGCGGGGCGGTTAGTGGCATCGCGGTTGTAGATCCATTCCGGATCCTGGGCCGCCCCGTCGTAAATTGTCTGCATGAGCTTACGGATCATTTTTACAGATTCATCTGCAGCCCGCTTTTGCCGTCGGTGTGACCTCGGATCGCTGTACACGGACGAATGCGATGCGTAGGGGTCAATCGCTGGGTAGATTCCTTGCTTTGCAACCATCCGTGAGCACGCGATTCGTGCGTCGAATTCGGGAATGTGTGAGCAGCCGTTCGTCATGACGATTGTCAGACGATCTGCGACCGAAGAGTCCTCTCGAGCCTCCCTGACAGCTTCGCGAGCGATCTCCAGAAAACGCTGGCCGTCACTGGCCACAAAGACCACTGTGTGCTTCGATCCCGATTCGAACAGGCACTGCTGGATGTCGTCGTCCGATATGCTTTTGACCGTAAAACGATTCGTTAGTGCTGGCAGAATGTCATCCATTTCCGCAATACGAACTTCCAGATCGCTAAGCCTTTCGTCCATGTAGAAGAACACTCGAAAATCTTCCTGTGGATGTTCGAGCAGTCGTCGCGCGAGTTCATATCCGAGTACGGTTGATCCTGTGCCTTCTCCTCCAGTGATCACAACATCGCCACCGCGTGGCAGCGGAGCAAACAGATCTACGGCTTTCAGCCCAGTTGGTATAAAGGAATCACCCTTTCGCCGCTTCGTGAAAACACACCGACGAAGACCGACAATCGTTGCGATAAGAGCGATGATGCCAACTGCCCCAAAAATAAAACTTCCCATAAGTCATTCAGAATGCACGTCGGAGTGGAATGGAAGATTGCTGACAAAGCAGTAAACCCGCAGTTTCGTATCCCCTACTTCGCCAACCGAAGAGTGCTGGTGATGATAGAACCTCAAACCACACACCAACGGAACCGCAACACGATTCACCTTTCCCCACAAGCTTGAAAAGTACAGGATCCGCCGATGACAGAACAACAGGAGCAAGGCTCGAGGGAAGGTCGCCAAACGACACGTCCAAAATCGTTTGTCGGGCGATCGCGCACCGCCTTCACGGACGAAAACGCAGTTGCTGCGAACTCCGGACAGCCTTTTTGATTTTTCCGGAAAGTTCTTCGGGCATAACCTGATCCCTGGCACTTGTCAGGATTCCCACCGCGCCGCCGTTTGATCCGCGCAGCACAGAGACGCAGACTGGGGCGTCATTCACGACGAACGCTATTTGCTTATGTCGATTGTCCATTGGAAATAAAGTCCGGGCGGAATCGCACGAGACGATTGAGCCAGGTCTGTTCATCGTCTTCAGACTGAAATATTCAGGTCGATCAGATAACCTGCACTCACGGCCGGGCGGAATGAAATAGGCAGTCCTCACGAACAGTCTCGAAATAGAACTGTACTTTACAACGATAAGTCCAGTGGACTGCCTGTGGCAGCCAGGCCAGCATGGTGATGGATTCAGAAACGGGATTGCGGGCGGAGAGATCGGGCATTTGCCAAAGAGACGTTTGCAGCTTCGTTTCAATTGAACAAATGAGATTTGCGGGAGTCGTGCATTGAGCTCAAAAGCAGCAGATCGGAACTTACTCGTCGGAATCCTCGGTTTGCAGCTCGGACTGATATCGGAGTCTCAACTGATAGAGGCAATGCAGAAGTGGATGTTTCGGAAGTCGGATTCAATTGAGTTGATTCTGGAAGAGTGCGGCGCGATCAATTCGAGATCCCGCGAATCGCTGTCTGAAATTGCCAGGCAACATCTCAAGGTTCACAACAATGATCCAATCGAAAGCATTTCTGCTCTGGGCGCTTTGACAAAAATTTGTACTCCATTACTGGCGCTGGATGACGTGGATCTTGATGCAACGATCTCGGTTGTTCTTCAGGATTCGCTCGGCACCCCGGGTTTGATTGAACCGGAAGCGACATTCATGCCCGTTCGAATGTCGTCCGATAACGATCGATTCCAAATCCTGCGTCCTCATGCACACGGTGGACTGGGGGTTGTTTCGATCGCCGAAGACAGTCAACTGCATCGCGAAGTCGCCTTAAAGGAAATCAAAGCTGAGCTTGTGAACGATCCCGGAAGTCGAAGTCGCTTTATGGTCGAGGCCGAAGTCACGGGCCGATTGGAACATCCGGGGATTGTTCCAGTTTACAGCCTTGGAACCGCCAGCAATGGAACTCCGTTTTATGCGATGCGGCTGATACGCGGCCAGAGCATGAAATCCATGATTGCGGAGCTGCACAAATCGCGGCCGATGTTTGACACTCTGGCCGACGGTCGAGAACTTCGCAAGCTGATTCGCCGCTTGATCGACGTTTGCAATGCCATTGAATACGCTCACAGCCGAGGCGTTCTGCATCGCGATATTAAGCCAGCCAATATTATGCTTGGTCGCTATGGCGAGACGCTCGTGGTGGACTGGGGACTCGCGCGCGCCGGAACACGAAATGAATCGCACGCCTCTTCCGATGAAACCACTGTGGTACCACAGTCCGGCGATAGTTCCAGCGAAACCAAGATGGGATCCGTGGTTGGTACAATTGCCTATATGAGTCCAGAGCAAGCTGAGGGACGGTTGGATCTGATTTCGACTCAATCAGATGTCTACAGTCTCGGTGCCACCCTGTACTGTATCCTCACCGGACAATCTCCAGTCGCCTCAGCGAAACAAGAGGACATGCTGCAGCGTGTGCGACTGGGGAAAATTGACTCACCACTGACCCTCAACGAAACGATCCCCAGGCCGCTTGAAGCAGTTTGCTTAAAAGCACTCGCGCTGGATCAAAATCGGCGTTACCAAAAGGCTTCGTCGCTCGCAGAGGAACTGGAACGCTGGTTGGGCGACGAACCTGTCGTTGCCTATCCCGAACCAGTCGCCAAACGAATCAGTCGCTGGGTGAAGAAGCATCGTATGTTTGTTACCACAGCGGCGGGGGTGCTTGTGACCGCTACGATTGCTCTGGCTGCTGTGGCCGTCATGGTTCGGGGACAGAATGTTGTTCTGAAAGATGCGTATAATCAGGTCGCAGTTGCCGAGAAACAGGCAACTCAGGAACGCGACGCGGCAATTGAGCAGCGTGATTTGACGCTCAGAAATCTCGATATTGCTCGAACGCTGGCGATGGCAATGCTGGACAGAGCTGAGTCGCGATTGTCGAAAGGCGACGCCAGTCCGCGGACGCTTATCGAAGTGCGTTCTGATTTGACCGAACTGGCGTTTGATAACTTCAGGAAACTCCACGAGTCCAATCCTGGCGATCGGGAGTTTAGCTGGCAATATGCCAAGGTCGCGCGAGTTTCAGGAAATCTGAAGCGCAACGTTCGGCAGCTGGAGACTGCCAACGAGCGAATTCAACTCTCTCTTCAACTGCAAAATCAGATCGCTGCAGATCAAAGAACGCCTGCGGAATCAGACTACCTGGCGGAAACGTATCGCGAATTAGCGACCAATCTGATGACCGCTGGGAAGATCAGGGAAGCGGAAGTATCGCTTGTGCGTTCGGCAGAAATATGTGAGGGCCTTCAGAAATCGCATCCTGAAAATCTCAACTACATCAGAACCACTGCGCTAGCGCAGATTGAACTTGTTGCCATCGAAACTCAGCAACATCACTTTGAAAAGGCCGGCGAACTTGCGGAAAAAGTTGTCGCGGCTTTTACTAAGCTGGCCGCTACTGAAGAGCCACACGCGGTTGATGCGGCATTCGCAATGTTTGGCCGATGTCATCAGGTCGAAATCCTCCTCCGATCAAAGAAGTTTCCGGAAGCATCGGCGGCAGCAAAGGAAACTCTGGCGTTGGTTCGAGACAAGCGGCTTGCACTGCCGAACGATCAGTTTTTGCCGCAAGCCCTGATCTCAATTCTAATGACGTCAGCAGAAATTGAACTTGCGACCAACGGAGATCCATCAACCGCTGTCGCATGGCTGGATGAAGCGTTTCAGACAGTTGCGGCACTCAAGACAACCATGCGAAGCGCGGCGTTAGTGCAGAACGAAGCAACTATTCTTTGCTTCAGGGCTGAAGCTTTAAGGAAGCAGTCAAAACTGTCTGATTCCGCCAGCGCGATCCAGGCGGCAAGAAACCTGGCGGAAAATCTGCTGAAGAACGTCGATATTCCTTTGCACAACTTTTTGATGTTTCGAATTCAGATGGAAGAATCACATTTGCTGCAGGCAGAAGCCAAAATGCTCGACGCCACCCAGCGATTGAACGAAGCGATTGACTCGCTGAAAAAAGCTTCAGAACAATCGATGGAGAACGTTGAATATCAGCAGCAACTAAGCCGTTTGAAAGCAGAACATCCTTCGGCTGAGAAAAAATGATGCTCTTTGGTGCGACGGTGAAGTCCTACAGGAAGAAGTCCTACGGGAAATAGACGGGGTCCGCATCTTCGGGCTCGCCTGGGTCTGCGGGATCATTAGTGATCGTCACAGTAACAGTTCCAGTACCCGGCGGATCGACAATATCTTCTTCGCAAGGATCTGCGGTCCTGGTGATTGTCAGTGTCAATGCCAGCTTCAGGAAATATCGGTTTGTTTTTGACCCCAGTTTGATGTCCTGAGCCAATTCAATGGGCTTCGACTCCCATACAAACTTATGGATGTACCCGCCAATGCACACGTCCTTGCTGATCGTGACAATCGCCCCATTTTCGATCCCGTTATTTCTCTTGACCTCGACGAACGCGGAGAAGGTTACGCCGTTGGGGCCATTGAGGAGTTGAATTCCACACGGATTAATTTTTGCCGGTTTGGTCATCGGATTCACACTTCTACGGCATTCAAGCCATTAAGTAACAGAAGGACTGCTCACCCACAGAATCAGACTAGCTGATCCACTGTTTAATTCAACGTCGCTGCCGCTTTTGTTTAACTCATCGCAATGATCTTGTTGGACACATTTTCCACGTAGCATCCTGTTTTCATTAAAGACATTTTCGGAAGAGCATAGATTCATCAATAAGTACATGCATCAGAATGCGATCGCTACAGTTTCTTAATGACATAAAGTTTTAACTGCGTTGCCGATCTTCTGACGCGACGATCTTCTGGGGCGACAATCCTCAGGCGATCTTCTGGGGCCATCCACTCCTCAGGACCCGCCTCAGGCTCAAGACATATGGGTTTGGTGCTTCTGCTTCTCCGGCTCGCCTTAACATGGCCTGAGCGACGGACTTTGACCGCATCAGGAGGAAACACCTTCTGGGACTCCTTGCATCAGGTGTAGCGGATCTGACTGCCTGATTCCGTCTCTTCCAGTGTGCAGTCTTTCACGCTGACCGCCTTGTAACCCTCGTTACTTGGTGTTCGAAAGAAGCGGTGCCATCCTGAATACGGTATCCGACACTGCTCGCACAGGAAGTAGATTCCGATGCGTTCGCTGATATGCACCTTCTTCGGAAGAGCGAGGCCAAGTCGCCCCAGCAGGAGACCAAGAAAAATCTGCTGCACAACCGACCCGTTTGACAATTGCTTTAGCTGCCACCTGATCTCCAGAGTGTGATCCGGCGCAGATTGCTGGCAATGGTCACAATTCGTCCGGGGACGCAGGAACTGCGTCTCCCGGCCTCCGTACTGAATGGCCTCTTTCCTGAGAAATGGTAGTCGCTCCACCTGGTGCTTCAGGATGCGACAGTTTGTTTCCATTCCCCCCGGCAGTTCAGGCGAATACCTCGCGATACGCGAGAGGATCACGTCGTTAGCATCTCCATGTAGCAGCGACTTTCGAATAACCTTCTCAATTCCTCGGATCTTCTGGTAGAGCAGTTCGCCGCTGGGAATATGGACTCGAGCATCGCAAAACTGACAATCGATGTGTTCATCTTTCTGACGCGCCGCTATCGGGATGAACGTGCGAAGGCAGGATGAGCAGGCAACCTTCTGTCCTCTGAGGTCATCTAATTGCGTTCCTTCACGTTCCGCAGCAGACTGATCAAATAAAAATCTGTTTCCACAGACCGGGCATTTGCGCATCGTTCCGACGAACGAAGAATCAACTTCAAAATCGTGGCGACATTTTGTGCAGGATGTGGGAATCAGCATGAGTCGTCTCCCGGACTTGTTCGATTGCAAAAGATACACCAGGCCATCGAAAGGTCCCGTAATTCAAAGATTTGTGAAACTGTTGCGGGAGGATTGCGAGAAAGTGTTGATGCGGCTGACCGGGTTTTCTCAGAACGACGAGGCTTGATCATCGCCGTATTCTATCCAGCATTGTTTCGGCACGCTAAGTGCCACTCACTGTTCTGAGACTGATAAGCCTACGCAACCCGATCTGTCTCAGGTCGGGCACGACGCCGCTCAGCTTCATCTCCGGATTAAAGCAGGGCCACCCAAAGATTAAACAACGAACGAATAGCCCCGTGTCTCTCCTGACAGCCTCGCATCAGCTTAAGGAGTCGCGTGGTACAAGTACATTGCGCCATACGTCCAGTTCGGCGATGGCATGTTGGGAAAGTTTACGCGATCCATCATGATCGCGATGTAGCGGGTCGGATAACCTTCGGGCAATGAAATGATATTCGGCCAGATGCGCGTGCCTGTCTCCTCGGTCCACGGAGGAAGGTACATTTGAAGTTCTCCGATCTCAGCCAGGTCCGGATAAGAACGAATGTAAACCTTGCGATCCGCACTGCCAAAAAACACGTAGCGAGTGTCGCCAATCTTTTGAATCAGCGTTCCGGTACTGTCCATTTCTACTGGCCCGGCCAGACGTTCGAACCCACGATCCCAGTGCTGCGATTCCCACATGCCCGCGCGGTACTTGCCGGCTTTCTCCGACAACAGCAATCGCCACTTCTGGGCTTCTGCATCATAAACTCCATGCGGGTCTTCGTGCTGACCGACCAACCCAATGGACCGCGCTTTCATGACTGAAAAACCGCGTCGCGGATCTCGTTTGCTGGACACCGCCAGAATGGCTTTCTGCTCCTGAGCTGACGTTGTCCCCAGTGCACTGAAGCCAGTGGTCCAACCTCGCCATTCTCCAGACGGTTCGTCAAAGAACAGATGCGACGCCAATTCGTTACGCAGCAGTCCGTCACCCATATCAAACACAATGATGCCTTCGAAACGAATATCGAAGACCGACGGATTCATGGAGAACACGCCCTGCATGGGATGCGGCAAAGCACGACCGCGGACTGTCATTGTCAACCAGATGCGACCTTCGTCCAGTAGCGGCTCGCCCAGTTGATTGGTGATAGCACGAATATCAGCCTGTCCACAACCCGGCGTCAGCGATGATCGAGCCGACAAGACGTTTGCCGACGAACCAGGCGTCAACTCCGTGTGCAGACAGAAGTCAAATCTGCTGGCCAATGCCTTTCGTCTCAGATCCATGTGCTCGACAAAATCAGGGTAGCCTACCAGGTGAGATCGTCCTTCGGATTCGATCAACAGATTTACTCCCACAGCCTGCATCTGCACGCGAAGTCGCACCGGTCCGCTGTTTTGAACGCCATTGGGCCAGCCAAATTGCTGCCGATCGACCTCCTGCCCATCTTTGATCATTGTCCATTGAATCGATTGATATTTTCCTTCGGTGGCGGTGACCGTCGCTGTCATTTGGTTGGGCATTTCGGAGTCAACAAATCGCATGCCGAATTGACCAGTCCCCTGAACGCTGGCGAGTTCGATTTCATAGGTTGCAAACGGATTGAACGCACCGACCCAGCGAGAAGCCACAGCCTCCGGCTGATCCGCATCAGTCGCACACGAAACAACCAGAGCGTGGCCTTCGGTGCGAAATTCCACCTGTCCCGTTTGCACGCCAACCAGCGGATGCATTACATCAATGCCAACAATGTTGGATGGTTCGAGGCTGGCCAGAGGAATCTCCTGAGACCGATCGAAGACCATTCTTCGCGTCGCCTGCCGCCTGAAAATCAGCGAAGTTGGAGCAACCCCGCCGGCATCAGCAACCTCGACCTGATCAGCAACCTCGACCTGATCAGCAGTCGCGACGGCTTCGGCTTGTAACGGCTGCTGGGCGACCGCCTGTGTTCCCGAGGCTGCAATCAACAGCAAGCACATCCACCCGATTCTCGCCCAAGCGGTTGTCTGCACGTGCGACCATACGGAGTTCATAAATGTTCCATCAAGCGTCTCTGTTGATCGAATTTGACCAGAGACAGTAAAGGCGTGGAGAGCGCAGATCATCTGACCCAATACCCGGGCTTCATGCGCACACGTTACCTGCGGACATGTCGCCACATGCTCTGCAAAAAGTCCCGAACGGGAAGTCTATTCGCAGCAAAGCTGACGCACAAATCCCAGCCAGCAGATCAAATCGGTGGAGCTATGTGAGCCAGCCACGCGGCGATGGTCCCGACCTGAGGACAGGTCGGGCTACTGTGGGCGGATCTGTCTCTGATCCGCAAGCTTCCACTTTGATCAGCCAAGGTCGGGTTAGCTATCGAAGCAGCGAGTGCCAGCGAAGCGGCGACGGTCCCCACCTGAGGACAGGTCGGGCTACTGTAGGCGGATCTGTCTCAGATCCGCAAGTTTGCACATTGATCAGCCAAAGTCGGGTTAGCTATCGGAACCGCGAGAGCCTGCGAAGCGGCGGCGAAGCCGGACGGTTCGTTTGGATCAAGACGGCTTCACGAATCAATTGCCTTCTTTCTAAGAAATGATGGGCCGCGGAGTCTCTTAAACCCCGCTCGCCGCCCGTTTCGCCTCATCCTGCTTTCTTTCGGCCGGAATCCTCGCCATAATACTGCGGTTCATGCCCTCGTATTAATTTCCCACCTTTTGAACGCGGAGAAATCCATGACCACCAGCTCCAACGGAGCCTCACGCCGAGACTTCCTTCGAACTTCCGCCACAGCCGCCGCCGTCACAGCGACGCTCAGCAATGTGGCTTCCGGCATGTATGTGTCACAGGACGAAACCATTCAGATTGCACTCGTCGGCTGCGGTGGACGCGGTACTGGTGCGGCTGGCAACGCGTTGTCTGTTGATAACGGACCGCTCAAGATCGTTGCAATGGCGGATGTGTTTGAGAGAAATCTCGAAGCCAGCCATGGAAACCTCAGCAAAGAACACGGCTCGAACGGCAAACTGGACGTGCCGCCGGAACGTCGCTTCATTGGATTTGATGGCTACAAGAAAGCCATGGACGTGCTGAAGCCTGGCGATGTTGTGATTTTGACAACTCCACCCGCCTTCCGCTGGGTTCACTACACCTATGCGATTGAAAAGGGTCTCAACGTTTTCATGGAAAAGCCGGTCACTGTTGACGGCCCGACAACTCGTCGAATGCTGGCACTGAACGACAAGGCGATTGAGAAAAATCTGAAGGTTGCTGTCGGTCTGATGTGCCGCCACTGCGAAGCTCGCCGAGAATTGTTCGACCGAGTGCAGAACGGCGAAATCGGCGACGTCACAATGATGCGTGCTTACCGCATGGCCGGTCCAACCGGCACTGCAGCGACTGGTCCAAAGCCAGAAGGTGCCAGCGAATTGCTGTATCAGATCAGTCGCTTCCATGGCTTCCTGTGGCTCAGCGGCGGCGCGGTCAGCGACTTCCTGATTCACAACATTGACGAATCCTGCTGGATCAAGAATGCATGGCCAGTAAGCTGCAAGGCGAGCGGTGGACGTCACTATCGCGGCGACAACGTGGACCAGAACTTCGACGTCTATTCGATGGAATACACGTTCGAAGACGGCACAAAGCTGTTCATGAACGGTCGCACGATTCCGGGCTGCCATCAGGAATTCGCGAGCTATGCTCATGGAACCAAGGGCCTTGCTGTGATCTCGTCCGCGTCTCACTGGCCGTCACGAGCTCGCATCTACAAGGGTCACAACGAAGATCCGAAGAACCTGGCCTGGGAGTTTCCTCAGCCGGAGAAGAATAATCCGTATGTCGACGAATGGAAGCATCTGATTGCCGCCATCCGCAACGACGAAAAGTACAACGAAGTCGAACGAGGCTGCATGGCCAGTATCGTGACTTCAATGGGTCGCATGGCAGCTCACACGGGTCAGGAAATGACTCTGGAGCAGATGATGAACTGCGAGCACGAATTTGCTCCGGACATCGACAAACTGACGCTGGAATCCGAATCGCCTCTGATGGCCGATGCCGAAGGCAAGTACCCGATTCCTCTGCCGGGTCTCGAGAAGTCTCGCGAATACGCGTGATGCTCCCTGAACGCGCCTTCTGCCTCGTGTGAGGCAGAAGGCTGCGGTTCTCATTGGCAGCTGCCCCTTTCAATTGATCGTGCCTTCCGTTGCTTCGACCTGGAATGGCCATTTAGGAAGCGATTTGTATGCGAACCTCTGTTCTCACGTCCCTGTGCGCGGCTGTCATTGCCGCTGGCAGCTTGCTGAACGCTGCCGCGTCTGCCGACGACACCCTGGTTTTTGAACCAAAAGCCCATGCAGACAAGGCGAAGCATATTGTGCTCGTGTCGGGCGACGAAGAGTATCGCTCGGAAGAAGTGATGCCGATGCTGGGCAAGATCCTGAGCCAGACGCACAACTTCAAATGTACTGTGATCTTTGCGATGGGACCTGACGGGGCTGACTATATCGACTCCAACAACCAGCAGGGACTCAGAGGCCTGGCCGCTCTCGACTCGGCGGACCTTATGATCATCGCAACCCGTTTTCGTCGACCGAGTGACGACGAAGCAAAACACGTGACGAATTTTCTGAATGCCGGAAAACCAGTGATTGGACTGCGAACGGCAACTCATGCGTTTAACGGCGGAGAGAAGTTCGGCGATTCCATTTCATTCGGTGAATGGGGCCTGAAGATCCTCGGCGAACAGTGGGTGTCACATCATGGCCAACACAAAGTCGAAGGCTGTCGCAGTGTTGTTGAACCCGGTGCTGAAAAGAATGTTGTGCTGAATGGTGTTTCGGACATCTTTGCTCCAAGCGATGTCTACGGTGTGACTCATCTGACTGACGCCGACACGATCCTGCTGCGAGGAGCCATCACAGAAACGCTGGATCCGGAATCAAAGACTCTCACCGACGATGCCCGCAATCAGCCAATGCAGGCATTGGCCTGGCTACATTCCTACAAAGCCCCGAATGGCACAGAAGGCCGTTCGTTCTGCACAACTGCCGGAGCGGCTGTTGATTTTGTCGATGAAGACCTGCGACGACTTGTGGTGAATGCGGCATTCCATCTGACCGGCCTTCCTGTGCCAGGGAAAGCCAACGTGGAGTATGTCGATCCGTTCTACCCTACTTTTTACGGCTTCATCAACGACCCGAAATATTACGAGACGCTCAATTGGAAGCCAGCAGATTTTGCTCTCGGGAAAGCACCGCACCGAGAAGATCCACCCGGCAGCCCAAAGTGGCCGCATCGGCCAATGCCTGAAAAAAAGTAAGGTGACTGATACAGGTGCTGGGTACAGTCACTGATTGTGACAAATCCACTTATCTGCAGGACGGCCCCAAATGGCCGTCCTGTTTTCTTTTGGTATGAGCCCTGCAAACAGCATGGACCAGAAAGTCCGTGCCGCGGTTTCCGTGATCTCAAAGTGTTGGATCCAGAATCACCTTCATTGCACCGGGTTCACCGGCATACAGACGCGCAAACCAGTCGGGGCCTTGCTGCAATGACGCTTTGGCGGTAATCAGCGGCTCGACACGAATCGCCTGGCGTTCCAGCAGATCGATGCAGGCAGGATACTCACCGTTTGACGCACACGTTCCGTAGATCGACAACTCACGAGTAACAATCGCCTGCAGAGGCATGTTGACGTTCGGCGCCAAATTGCCCACCAGCGTCACAGCTCCGCCTTTACGAACCGAATCGATAGCCGTCTTGATTGTGGCTGTCGCTCCCACCACTTCAAGAGCGACGTCAGCACCTCGGCCGCCGGTCAGCTTTCGCACTTCTTCGGCGACGTCGCATTCATCGCCCTTCAAACCAACATCCGCTCCCAGCTGTTTGGCTTTCTCAAGACGGCCGGCATCAAGATCGACAGCAATGACCTGAGAGCAACCGGCCAGACGAATCGCCTGAATGGCCAGCAGACCGATCATGCCACTGCCGACAACCACCGCAGTGTCTCCCAGAGTTACGGGCGCTCGATTGGCCGCATGAACCGCCACCGAGACCGCTTCAATCATTGCAGCATGCTCGAAGGGCAGGCTTTCGGAAATTCGATAGCAGATGCGCTGCGGAACCGAAACGTACTCTGCAAACGCACCATGACGCCGGTATTCACCACAGGAGACACCCAAAACCATGCGATTATCGCAAAGGTTAATTGAGCCGCGTCGACAGAAGTAACACTCGCCACAGGAGACCGTGGAATCGAATGTCACGTGGTCGCCCGGCTTGAATTGTCGCACGTTGGAACCCACTTCAGCGACAACCCCAGCGGCTTCGTGTCCCATCACCAGAGGAGGTATTCGTCGTCCTGTGCTTCCATCGTAACCATGAATATCGCTGCCACAGATGCCGCAGGCGCGGACCTGAACCAGGACATCGCCAGGGCCGATGGTTGGCTTATCAAAATCGACAACCTGCAGCCGCTTGTACTCAGATAACAACATCGCCTTCAACGGAAATACTCCTCAAAAATTCGTGCTGGCCTGCTCAATGAGCGATCGGCCGATCAGAACAACAGCGGTGTCCTCGCCAATCGCCGCGGATTGTAGGACTGACAACGGTCCAGTGACAGAGAAAGTTTCGCAGGTTGACCGGACTCCAATCCTGACAGGTCCCACGCGGCACACGGATCGCCTGCTTGCTTGGGATTGCTCTCTGCCTCCGGTATGATCGTGTTCTCACCGCACTGCCCACATTCCTTGCGTGGGTGGTAAAATCCTGCCTTCAAGGAGTTCTTGTGATGCGTTGCGGACTAATTGCAGTGCGTCTTGTGGTTCTGGTCATGCTGATACAGTCGACCGTTGCTGACGAGAAGAAATCCGTTCCACCCGACCACCCCGAAAGAGCGAAGAAGGGGTTGTCTCTGTTCAAATCGTCCGTGCGAGCCACACTCACCAGGCATTGCCTTGACTGCCACGGCGGCAAATCCACGAAAGGTGATTTCGACCTGTCGTCGCGCGAGGCGTTACTCGGCAGCGGATTTGTCACGGACTCAGCGGATGACAGCTCTTTGGTCGACTTGATCACCCACGCTGCCGAACCACATATGCCATTCAAATCGCCGAAGCTGGCGGACGAAGAGATCGAGCAGATTCGCAACTGGATCGACCTCGGATCACCCTACGATTCACCACTTGCAGAAAAAACAAAGTCGCCGAACCTGGAAATGCAGGTGACGGACAATGATCGTCAATTCTGGTCTTTTCAACCGCTCAAGCCAGTCTCTCCACCTGCTGTTAAGGATGCCGACTGGTGTCGAACTCCGGTCGATCAATTCATCCGCGCGAAGCAGGAAGAAGTCGGGCTGATCCCCAACTCCACCGCAGAACGACGCGTTCTGATTCGTCGAGCCTACTTCGGACTGATCGGACTCCCGCCAACTCCGGAACAGGTCGATGCCTTCGTGAGCGATCCCGCCCCCGATGCCTGGACGAAGGTGATCGATGCACTGCTGGATTCGCCTCAGTACGGCGAGCGCTGGGCCAGGCACTGGATGGATGTTGCTCGCTTCGCGGAATCACACGGCTATGAACAGGACTATGATCGACCGAACGCCTATCACTATCGTGACTTTCTCATCAAGGCGATCAACGCCGACCTGCCGTACGACAAATTTGTGCAATGGCAGCTCGCGGGTGATGAACTGGCCCCCGAAAATCCTCTGGCCATGATGGCGACCGGCTTCCTTGGCGCGGGCGCGTTTCCGACTCAGTTAACGGAAGCAGAATTCGAATCGGCTCGGTACGACGAACTCGACGACATGGTCATGACCACTGGCGTTTCGTTCCTTGGACTCTCCGTCGGTTGCGCGAGATGCCATGATCATAAGTTCGATCCCATTCCTGCGCGAGACTATTATCGGATGGCAGCCGCGTTCGGCTCAGCCATCCGTGCGGAGACCGATATCGACCTGTCGCCGGACGAAAATCGAAAACGGCAGATGGAGTTTGATAGCCAACTGGCGGCGAAGAAACGGGCCGTGGCTGATTACGAAAAGACTCAGCTATCAGCAATTTTCCGTCAGTGGCTGGCCGCGTCCCCGGAGTCGCAGCCTGACGGAACCTGGGAGACGCTGCACATCGTTTCGGTGGAATCGTCTGCTGGTACAAAGTTTGAGCCACTCTCTGATTCGTCGCTGCTCGCGACAGGAACACCGCCGGCAAAAGATGTCGTCACCATCATTGCCGAATCGCATCGTTCAGGCATTCGCGCATTGCGGCTGGAGGCGATGACTCATGATTCACTGCCCCAGAAAGGTCCCGGTCGCGCGGGCAATGGGAATTTTGTGGTGAGCGATCTGCAGATCAAGGTGGCACCTATTGAAGATTCTGCTCGACCAACCGACGGAACATCCTTCAATCCAAAGACTGCTCCAGCAACCGGCAAAAGTGAAACGCAGAAGGACCCTGCAGGCGATCTGGCAAAAATCACCACAGCTCGAGCAACCCATCAGCAGAATACGGATTCTCTATCCGTGGCCGCATCCATTGATATGGACCCGACGTCCGGCTGGGCCGTCGATGCGGGAGGAATTGGCAAAGATCAGGCGGCCGTGTTTGATCTGCAATCGCCCGTGGAATTTAAAGACGGAGCTCGCTGGACAATCACGATCAGTATGAACCATCCGAATCCGCATCACAGTCTGGGTCGATTCCGCTTGTCCGTTTCGGATCACGCTCAGCCTTCGCCCGAAGTGGGAAGCACCGGGCCAGATGCGAAAGTTGTGCATGCATTGGAATCGCTGCGAACGTCGACTGACGAGTCGTCGGAGGAATGGAAGACCGGGCTCGCGTGGTTCGCCACGACCGAACAGGGTTTTGTTTCCCTCAAGCAAGCGGTGATGGATCTTGAAAAAGTTGGCCCTGGCCTGCAGATGGCCAAAGTCATGGTGACAAGTGAGGGTCTGCCACACATGAGCCATCATGCCGATGGTCGTGGGTTTCCTCATTTTTACCCGGAAACGCATCTGCTGAAACGCGGCGATGTGCATCAGAAACAGGAAGTCGTCGCCGCTGGATTTTTGCAGGTGCTTGCTCCTGCGGGTCGGGACTTGTCGCATTGGCAGGTTCAACCTCCTGAAGACTGGACTCGGACAAGTTTCCGCCGCGCATCGCTGGCTCAATGGATGACGGACACCTCGGAAGGCGCTGGCAGTCTGGCGGCGCGAGTGATGGTCAATCGGCTGTGGCAACATCATTTTGGTCGCGGCCTGGTGTCCACACCAAACGACTTTGGTGTCTCGGGCGAACGTCCGTCTCATCCGGAGTTACTGGACTGGCTGGCAACCGATCTGATCAATAACGGATGGACGCTTAAACGGATGCACCGGCTGATCATGACCAGTCAGACCTACATGCAGTCGGGTCAGTTTGAAACGTCAGATGGCGTCGTCGGCACAAAGGAGATCGGATTACGGAGAGAAGAGATCGATCGTGAGAACCTGCTGCTATGGCGACGAACTCCGCAACGCCTGGATGCGGAAGCGATTCGTGATTCAATGCTGGCGGTTTCCGGAAAAATCGACCTCACTCAATTCGGCCCCGGTACTCTGGATCAGAACATGACTCGCCGCAGTGTTTACTTTTTCATCAAACGCAGTCAGCTGATTCCGATGATGATGTTGTTCGACTGGCCCGAGCACCTGGTCAGTATCGGTCAGCGTCCAGTGACCACAATCGCTCCTCAGGCCTTGATGTTCATGAATAGCCCGCAGGGGCGTGATTACGCCACGGCGTTTGCAAAGCGGTTATCGCAGGATTCACCAGAAAAGGCCGTCCGTGATGCATGGCGTCTCGCGCTGAATCGAGTTCCCACCGACGCCGAAGCTCAGGCCAGCCTGCAGTTTTTGGCTCAGCAGCTTGATATTCATTCCAGGGCGGGCCACGCGGCCCCTGGAACTCAGTCACTCGTTGACCTCTGTCAGGCAATCCTGAGCATGAATGAGTTTGTTTACGTGGAATAGCCCAGTACCAATCGGTCGGGCGTGAAATCAGCGTCGGACGATTCCCATTCGAGCGCGCTGCGCGAGCAAGGGAATCGATGCGTCAAATTTACTTGCTCGCGATTTCTGCTGGTGCTCTTTTTCCAGCCTGATGCCCGGGAATTCGTCGATGAAGAAAATGAGCAAAAGCGGGCGATCTCTTCGCGTCTTCGATCGCGCACGTTTGGCCCACTGAGCCTCAAATGCCGCGCAATAAAAAACGGCTGAGTCACCCAGAGGCAACTCAGCCGTTTCAATGTTCTGTGCCGGAAGGCAGCAGTCCGATTACTTCTTTGCCTTAGCAGCTGGCTTCTTTGTCACTGGGGCTTTGGTGGCCTTTGCAGCGCCAGCTTTAGCCTTTGTTGATTTTGCAGCAGCTGGCTTAGCGGCTACAGCTGCCTTTGGTGCTTTGGTTGCTTTGGCGGCACCAGTCTTTGCCTTCGTTGACTTTGGTGCAGCTGGCTTTACAGCGGCGGTCTTTGCCTTTGTGGACTTTGCTGCAGTTGTCTTTGCTGCAGTTGTCTTTGCGGCGGTGCTCTTTGCGGCGGTGCTCTTTGCGGCCATTACCATTTTCCTCCGTGAGGATTTTTTGGCACCGGTGTAATTTGCAGGATGTCCGCCGGTGCCAGGCACGAACAACCGCGAGTACTTTCAGGTTGCGGTGGGGCCAAACAAGACCCACCTGTGACAACCTTCACGGGTTATAGGTGACTTCCGTCGAATGCGTCAAGCAGAAATCCTTCGACAGCAACGAGTTCCCAACAATCAACGAACGCTAAGTCTCTACTTCGATCCGTTTTCAAATTTCTTTCGTCGCGTCAAACAAGCGCACCTGCACGGCGACATTCCTGATCAAAATTGATGACGTCACACTCCTTGTTTTGCACTCCGTTTCACTTCTATGAAAGCGATGGCGCGACGTTCAATGCAGTCAGTTCCATGAGAGCTGCAGCCATCAAGACTGATCGAGCCGACCAGAGTATCGTACGAATCCAATTGGTCAGCACCAACCGCCGCCATGTCGCTCGATTAAAGCATTTTTCCAGCCGATTATGCAGCGGAACCTGAATCAGAAACGTTGACAACCAAAGCAATCCCGTCAGAAAAGCACCCACAATCAACTCCTGCTCCACAGGAGGAATGGGACGAAAAGCCAGCCAGCCGGAAGTCAACAATTCGCAAACCATCAGAGGTAGAACCACGGGAGAAATACGACGGCAATGAGCGGCCTCGTAGGCAACAAAATCGTCCTCGGATACCAGTGCCATCAGAGGATAGTTGACCTGCTGAATCAGCCAGATCAAACCAGTCATCGCAAAAGTTGAGAATGTGCAGGCGAGCAGAATTGGAGTCATGGAATGTCTCTGCCATCAATCGTCGAAGAAGTTTACGGTCGTGTTCGGCGTGGTAAGCGGCATCATCAATTTCGGCTTGCCGCTCTTCCTCAATTCTAGTCGACACCCCCAATCTGACCTGGATGAATTAGAACGCCTAACAAATCCAGGACCGGCTCCCGAGCAAAGCAGAGAACGCTGTCAAATAAGCTTTGGGAGGTGCCTGTCCCGGTTTTGTTAGTGCCTCTTCGCCTTGCCACGCTTTGCCGTCACAGAAAAATTACGGACGCTGGCGGACGTTCCAAGTGGGCTGACACATTTCTGACAACCCTGATTTCGCCGTGAAAATCCAGCAAAAATGTGCAAAGAGCACCCCGACGACGACTGGTTGTCAAAGGTGCGCGAAAATTCCGGGGAACTGCGTCCCTATACCTGGCGTCAGGATGTCGCGATTCCGTGTTTGTACCCTTTTACGAATTGTTGGTTTGTCGGCAACTTGTAGTCTCACTTTGCGAAACGAGGGACTCATCTGGTCGGTAACTCGTGAATGGGATACTTTCCAGTCTGCGATTTCCGTCGCGAACTGTTCATTTTCAGCTAAGGTGTCCATCATGCGCAACGCGCTCTTCTGTCTGGTGTCGGTGGTGGTTTTGAGTTCTGCGGGATTGATGGCAACGACTATGGAACAACCTCCGGCAGACAAGCGTGTTCAGGCGAAGAAGCTATATGACGAAAACAACTTCAACGACGCCCTGAAGCTATATCGTGAACTGCTGCAGGACGCTGACAACAGCGGAAAAGAGCTTGCCGCTGAATTGAATTTCGCTGTGACCTGCCTGGTGAATCTGGGCACGGTGCACGAAGCGGATGTCATGGTCGAGTCTGCGATTGAACTGCATGCGAAGAATCCGCAACTGCTGGCTAAGGCGGCGGAGGTCTATTCGGGAATGGTCGACAACGACGGTTTTGTGATCGCCGGAAAATTTGAACGCGGCGGACATCGTGGCGGTGGGCAGTATGCTTCCGTAGCAGATCGCGACCGAGTTCGCGGTTTGCAGTTGTTGCTGCAGGCGATTGAGTTGGGTGAGAAGAACGATGCGACGCCGGAAGAACTGAGTCAATGGTGGCGGTCGGTTTCAAATCAGATCGGAAATGCTCGCCATGGCGACGCGTGGAAACTGCAGGACCTGACGGACCTGACGACTCTGCCTGATTTCGAAATTGCAGCAGGTGGCGACGTGTTTGGATTTGGCCGCGGTTACGGACGTGGCGGCTGGGGCGGACCTTCCAAAGGAGCTCCGGTTAATAGCGATGGCAACCCGGTGTTTCATCAAATGCCGGAATCATGGAGTGCCGCAAAGTCGGACGGCGAACGCTGGCGATGGGCGATGGCTCAAGTGGTGAAACATCAGGCCAGCACGCGGAATCAAATGGATCTCGAATGGGCCGCGTTTCTACAGGCACAATTCGGCACCGGTGCGGCTGCGATCGGCGGTCCCCCGGTTGTGCGATTGGGTGACCAGGCCGCTAATAATGGTGGGAGTGATGACAACGGTGATGATGCAAACGATGCCGCTGCGAACGCTCCGCAGGATGCTGATCTGTGGGCGGCTCATAAGCTGCCGGACAACGCCACGATCGCGAAGTTGACGACGGGTGTGAAACGTTTCAATCTGCCGGATGAATTCAATCACATCGTCATTCTGAAAGCCGTCATCGAACGCGGTGGAAGCGAGAAGCGACAGGCTCTGGAATCGCTGATCAGCGTTCGCATGAACCGTCATCAGTATCCGCAGGCGGCGGAGTTGCTTCAGGAAGTGAAGAAGCTCGCTGCGGCTGGCGACGACAAAAAGGGCGTGCAGGATCGCATCGATCAGATCGTCAAGAACTGGTTGCAAATCGAAGGCGGTGGAACTCAGCCAGCGGGCAAAGGCGCGACGTTCGATCTGCGATTTCGCAATGGCGATCATGTCTCGTTTGAGGCGCAGCCGATTCGAGTCGACGAACTGTTGACTGACATGCGGACGTATATTGAATCGAAACCAAAGCAGGTCGAATATGAACGCATTCAGATTGGAAACCTCGGCTGGATGCTGATTCGCCAGGAACCCGGCAAGTATCTCGACAAAGCTGTCGCGAAGTGGGAACTGGATCTGAATCCGCCCGCTGATCACTTCGACGCTCGACAAACCATCACGACGCCGTTGCAGAAAGCCGGTGCGTATTGGGTGACGGCGAAAATGCGAGACGGCAATACGACTCAGGCGGTGTTCTGGGTTGCTGACACCGCAATCACTCGCAAGCGAGTCGAAGGTGGCACGCTGTACTTTGTGGCCGATGCCGTTTCGGGAGCTCCGATTGATCGAGCGGAACTGGAATTTTTCGGCTGGCGACAGGAATACCGTCAGCGTCGCGATTACGAGATCTTCACCAGTCGCTTTGCGGCTCGAACGGATGCGAACGGTCTTTCAACGCCGGATGTGAAGGATCTGATTCCTCAAAATCAATGGGTCGTGATCGCTCGCACCAAAGACGGACGCATGGCCTTCGATGGCTTCATGGGCGTTTGGAATCCTGAACAACTGCAGCCGCTGAATTACAGTCCGCTGAAGGTGTATTCGATCACCGATCGGCCCGTGTATCGCCCTGGTCACGCCGTGAAGTTTCGCATCTGGACTCGCAAGCCTCGCTTTGACGCGGACGACAACAGCTACGCAAACAAAGATTGCTGGGTGCAGATTCTGAACCCGAAAGGCGAAGTGGCGTATGAGGTCGAAGCGAAAACTGATCGCTGGGCCGGCGTAGATGGCGAATGGACTCTGCCTGCTGATGCGACGCTGGGGAATTATCAGATCGGCATTGCTGAAGAACACATGGTGCAGATCACCGTGGAAGAAAACGGTGTGCCCAAAATCGCCACGAAGCCAGTGCGACAGATGATTGGCAGCGGCTCGTTCGTTGTTGAAGAGTATCGCAAGCCCGAATACGAAGTGAAAATCGAAGCTCCGGATAAGCCCGTGAAGCTGGGCGAAAAGATCCAGGCGAAGATTGTCGCCAAGTACTACTTTGGCGCGCCGGTGGCGCAGGCCAAAGTACACTACAAGGTCGAGCGAACCAAGAAAGACAGTCGATGGTATCCGGTCGCGCAATGGGATTGGTTGTATTCGCCCGGCTATTGGTGGTTCGCTCCGGAATACAACTGGTATCCCGGTTTCAAATCATGGGGCTGCTTCGGACCAATTCGTCCGTGGTGGAACTGGAGCCCCGATCCTCCGGAAGTCGTCGTTGAAGGTGATGCCGAGATTGGCGAAGACGGCACGTTCCTTGTCGACATCGACACAGCCGCCGCGCTCGCCTCACACAGTGACAGCGATCACAACTACAACATCACGGCCGAGGTGGTTGATAAGTCTCGCCGCACGATCATCGGCAACGGCAGTGTGCTGGTGGCTCGCGATCCGTTCAAGGTTTTCACGTGGACCGACCGAGGCCACTATCAAACGGGTGACACGGTCAACGTGGGCTTTCAGGCTCGCACACCGGACGGCAAAGGCGTGAAGGGCACAGGCAAGCTTCGAATGCTGTCCGTGAAGTACGAAAACGACATGCCGGTGGAAACCGAAGTGCAGGCGTGGGACGTTGCCACGAAGGACGACGGCTCTGGTTCGTTGAAAATCAACGTGCCTGATCCCGGTCAGTTTCGCATCAGCATCACGATTGCAGATAGCGAAGGCCACGAAATGGAAGGCGGCTATGTGCTGTTCGTTCGAGGCAACTCGGACAACGGCGGCGACTATCGATTCAACGCCCTCGAACTGATCACGGAAAAACAAGAATACGCACCGGGCGAAAAAGTCCGTCTGCAGATCAACACGAACAAGGCCGACAGCACGGTTCTGTTATTCGTGCGACCGATGAATGGGCTCTGTCCAGCTCCGCAGGTGTTGCGTCTGAAAGGCAAGAGCACGATCCACGAGATTGAGATCGCTCGCACAGACATGCCGAATATCTTTGTTGAAGCGGTGACCATCGCGGACGGCAAGGTGTATTCAGAAATGCGTGAAATCGTGGTGCCTCCAGAACAACGAATTGCGAATGTCGAAGTGATTCCATCGGCAAATCGATATCGTCCGGGTGAAGAAGCGACGGTGAAGCTGAAACTCACGGGGCTCGATGGGAAACCATTTATCGGCAACACCGTTTTGTCGGTGTACGACGCGAGTCTGGAATACATCGCGGCGAGCAGCATCCCGGAGATTCGAAACTTCTTCTGGAACGTGCGTCGTCAACATCATTCGAGTATCCAGTCAACTCTGCAGCGTGGTTCGGGGCCGGTCTTCCGTGACAATGAAGTGACGATGCAGATGCTGCTCGGGAACGATCCGTCGATGGGTGGCGGCTACGGAATGATGGGCGGCATGGGTGGCGGCGGCGGCCGCATGTTGCGCAGCCACACGATTAGGAACGACGCTATGATGGCACCTATGGCTGAAAGCATGGCGATGGATGCAGCGCCGGCGGAAGGCGCGGCTCTTGGATTCATGGCTAAGGCGAGCGCCGCCCCCGGTGCGCCTCCGGGAGGCGATGCGGAAGCCGCGCCGACATTGCGTTCCAACTTTGCTGACACCGCTTACTGGGTTGCGTCCAGCGTTGCTGACGAAAACGGCATCGTCGAAGTGAAGTTCACGATTCCCGACAATCTCACGACATGGAAGATCAAAGCGTGGACGATGGGCGATGGCACGCGAGTCGGCTCGGGCACGTCAGACATCATCAGCAGCAAGGACTTGATCATCCGTCCGCAGACACCTCGCTTCTTCACTGAGCGCGATCAGATCATGCTGTCAGCGGTGGTGCACAACTATTTGAAATCTGAAAAGTCCGTTCGCGTCGTCATCGAAAACGAAGGCGGGCATTTGAAGTTGCTTGATGAGGCCGCCGGAGCGGAAAAGGGGTCTGACCCCCTTGCGACTCCGGGGTCTGACCCCTTTTCCGCGACTCAGACCGTAACGGTCCCTGCCAATGGCGAAGCGCGAGTCAACTGGGTTGTTGACGTTGTGGCCTCTGGTCTGACCACAATTCGCATGAAGGCACTTACCGATGAAGAGTCCGATGCCGTCGAATTGAAAGTGCCTGTGCAGGTACACGGTATGCTCAAGACGGAAAGCTTCACCGGCGTCATTCGGCCAAATGGTGAAAAAGCCGTGGTCGAAGTGAAAGTGCCCGAAGAACGCATTCCGGCTCAGTCACGCCTCGAAATTCGCTACAGCCCGACGCTGGCCGGAGCGATGGTCGACTCGCTGCCGTACTTGCTGGAATATCCCTACGGCTGCACAGAACAAACGCTCAACCGTTTCCTGCCAGCCGTGTTGACTCAACGCACACTGCAGAAAATGGGAGTCAACCTGGCCGATGTGCAGAAGCAGCGAACCAACCTCAACGCGGCTCAGACGTATCTCGGCAAGTACCCGGCTCACTGGGGCGAGAAGCCGCAAGTGCAGACTCGCGATCTTCGTGAATTGCCAGCCGGCTTCGGCCAGGGAAGCAGCACGCTCGCCAAGTGGATTCAGGAGAACATCGACAAGGATATGAAGGTTCTGAAAGGTCGATCGAAGGACTTTAATCCGGTCTTCGATGATGAGGAAATGAATCGGATCGCTTTGGATGGCGTCAAAAAGCTCACCGACATGCAGCTGTCTGACGGCGGCTGGGGCTGGTTCTCCGGCTTCGGCGAGCACTCGTCAGCCCACCTGACATCTCAGGTGGTTCACGGGCTGACGATCGCTCAACAGAACGACGTTCCGATTCTGCCCGATGTGATTCAACGCGGAGTCGAATGGCTGAAGGGCGCACAGGTGAACGAACTGACAAGATTGCGCGAAGGCGACAAACATCGCGAGAATCCAAAATACGACAGCAGAGCGCCGTACAAGATGTCGGCCGACAACATGGATGCCTTCGTCGCGATGGTGCTGTCTGAACATGACGCCAATGATCCGGCGATGACGGATTATCTGTACCGCGATCGTGGAAATCTGTCTGTCTACGGTCTGTCGCTGACGGGACTCGTGCTGCATCGGGAGGCTCAAAGCCGGGAGGGCGAGGCTCCTGCCGAGCCGCAACGCAATGCAATCGCACGCCGTAACATGGTGATGAAAAACATCGAACAGTTCCTTGTTCAGGATGACGAAAACCAAACCGCCTGGCTGCGACTTCCAGAGAACAGCTGGTGGTACTGGTACGGCAGCGACAACGAAGCAATGGCTGTCTACCTGCGGCTGCTTGTTGCAGTTCGACCGAACGACGAAGTAGCGTCTCGGCTGGTCAAATATCTGCTCAACAATCGCCAGCACGGCACGTATTGGAAGAGCACCCGCGATACTGCCATGGTGGTCGAATCCATGGCCGATTACATCAAAGCGACGGGCGAAGACAAACCTGACATGACGGTTGAAGTGCTGGTCGATGGCGAGATACAAAAGACCGTCGCTATCAACGGGGACAATCTCTTCAGCTTCGACAATGTGTTGCTGATCGAAGGCGACGCAGTGACCAGTGGTAACCATAAGATCGAAGTCCGCCGCAAAGGCAAAGGCCCGGTCTACTTCAGCGCGTATTTGACAAACTTCACGAAGGAAGACAACATCACCGCTGCCGGTCTGGAAGTCAAAGTGGCACGCAAGTTCTATCGCCTCGAACGCGACGACACGCAAGTCAGCGTGCAGGGCGATAGAGGCCAGGTGGTGTCTCAACAGGTCGCGAAGTACAAACGGATTCCATTGGAAGATCTGCGTTCCGTGACCAGCGGCGACCTGATCGAAGTGGAAATGATCATCGACAGCAAGAACGACTACGAATACCTGTTGCTCGAAGATCACAAACCGAGCGGCTTCGAACCCGACGACCAGCGCAGCGGCTACGTGTTCGAAGGACTCACGGTTTATCGCGAACTGCGGGACGATCGAGTCTCGTTCTTCCTGACGAGCCTCGCTCGCGGCCAGCACAGCATCAACTACCGCCTCCGCGCCGAAACGCCGGGCAAAGTGTCAGCACTGCCCGCAACCATCGAAGGCATGTACTCACCAGAACTCGTCGGTAACAGCGATGAGTTCAAGTTGAGGGTGATTGATCGGGAGTGAGATACGATTCCTGTAGGTCCTTTCTGCCGGAAAGGACTTCGCGACTTGTCGCGACCTGCGACCAAAACCAGGTTGAATGAAAGGCAAAATGGCGGCGTTGAGCGGACGTCCGCCCCTGGTTCGAGCTTCGCTCGAAAGTCCTCCTCGGCAAGGAGGACCTACAGTAGGTTGTCGAAAAATGCGAATTGCCGGGCTTTTGGAATTCGATGCTAATCAAGCGACAAAAAAAATCTACTTGTTTTCTTTATCGACGCTAACATATCAAACATATCAAAACTGTCTCAGCACACGATTTTGTCGTTATAGGATCAGCAATATGTCTGGACCAACGCTCGAACCAGTCACTGTTCCACTTCGCCGTGACGCATCCGGTGCTTTGCGAATTGCCGACACTCGAGTTCTGTTGGAACTCGTTGTTCGAGCCTTCCGCGCTGGTGCCACACCAGAGGAGATTGTGCAGGCGTACGACACATTGCAACTTCCAGACATCTACGCCGTGCTTGCCTGGTGTCTCAACAATGAATCAGACGTTGCGGATTACATGGCAGATCGAGAACTCCAGGCTTCTGCTGTGCAAAAGGAACTTGAAGTTCTTCGGCCTGGAAGAATCAATATTTTGAAACATCTTAAGGATCGTGCGGCTGGAGCAGGAGCGTAGCCCTGCTGCGATTGGCGAGCGGTGGCGGCTCTATCGCAATTCCGTTGGGCTTCGGGTATCCAACTTACTCCTGTGGGCGCTGTCTTTGGACGAATTGATCAAAGAGGAATCATCGCGGGCTGCGGAATTTACCAAAGTGATGTTTTCTCGAACGCGGGTTCTTCTGGCCAATACGGTGAACCATTCGAATATCCACGAGACTGGCGGGATTTCTTGACGGGAGCCGGATACGACCGAGCTGAGTATCATAGGCGCCTTTTGATTTCACTTCCCGGTTTGGAGTTTTGGCATGTGCCAGGACCTAACGATTTTCCAAAAGAGTATGTCACTTTCATAAGTCATTGGTGGGTCATGGCTTCAACTGGCGGGCAAACTGCTCGACGCTTTATCGGGAATTGATCGACCGGGCGACTTTTCCGTCAGCGGCGATTTGCCCATGACCATGCCCGGCAATCCGATGTGGCGCCCAGAGACAACGCGTCTGATACGCAGGTGCAGGTGAAATCGGTCGCTGCAGAATCGCGACCGCACCTGCATCTGCTTCCGTTTCACGCTGGTGTGAAAGCCGAGTTCTTCGTGCGTCCGTTTGGTGAGCATGGTCCATATTTCGCTCCGGGTCAGGGCGGCGAGAATGTGTTTGCGGACGTGCTGGGAGAATCCGTCTCCACTAAACGCAATCTGAAACTGGAGAAGAAACTGGCCCATGAAATCGTGTCGGCCTGTCCTTCGCTCAGCAAAGTCGCGGACGAAACGCTGGCCGTTTTTGAGTTCTCTTTTGCAGACGACGCGCTCGAAATGCTGCTGGAGATTGAACCGCTGCATGCCAAGGGCAAGCTGACCGTTCAATGGCCGCAGGGGCAGAGTCTCAAACTTGCCGGTTCCGCCGATTCAAGTCAGCTCCGAGTCCGCATTGAACGAGAGAATGACTGGTTCGCGGCGTCCGGGGAACTGGTGGTCGATGAACTGCTGACTCTGGATATGCTGCAACTGATGGAGTTTGTTTCCGTCAGCCCGAGCCGCTTTGTGCAGGTCAGCGATGGCCGGTTTCTTGCGATTACAGAACAGCTCCGCAAGCGAGTGATGGAACTGTCCGCTTACGGTGATCGCAGTAAAACCTCGTTGCGGATTCCTCAGATCCGTGCCGCCGCGATGATGGATCTGGACGAGTGGTGTGCGGTCAAATCCGACAAACACTGGAAAGCGTGTCTTAAGCGAATTCGCAGTGCGGGCGATGTTGTCCCCGAAGTCCCGTCGACATTGAATGCAGAACTTCGTGAATACCAGATTGAGGGATTTCGATGGCTCTGCCGTCTGGCTCACTGGGGAGCCGGCGCGTGTCTGGCGGATGACATGGGACTCGGGAAAACTCTGCAGGCGATTGCCCTGTTGCTGCATCGCGGTGCGAAAGGTCCTGCTCTGGTGATTGCTCCGACTTCCGTGTGCTTCAACTGGGAAGCCGAACTGCAGAAGTTCGCGCCGACGCTGAAGCCCCGCATTTTCGGAACTGGCGATCGAGCAGCGTTCTTCAAAGATCTCGGGCCCCGTGATGTGGTCATCACCAGCTATGGCCTGCTGAATAATGAGGCCGAACGCTTGCAGGCTGTTCAATGGCATACGGCGATTCTGGATGAAGCGCAGGCGATCAAAAACACGCTGACAAAACGCTCTCAGGCGGCGATGTCGTTGAACGCCGATTTTCGATTAATCCTGACGGGCACGCCGATCGAAAATCATCTGGGGGAACTTTGGAACCTGTTTCAGTTCATCAATCCAGGTCTGCTTGGTTCGATCGAACAGTTTCACGAACGATTCGCGTTGCCAATTGAACGTGACAAAAATCCGGATGCGCGTCGGAACCTGAAGCGGCTGGTGCAGCCGTTTCTGCTGCGTCGAACCAAGACGCAGGTGCTCAGTGAACTGCCGCCTCGCACGGAAGTCACGGTCCCGGTCACGCTGCCTGATGATGAAGCATTGCTGTACGAAGCCGCGCGTCAGCGAGCTGTGAAGGAACTTACGAAGAAGACCGATGATGCACGTGGCCAGCATGTAAAAATTCTGGCGGAGATCATGCGACTTCGTCGGGCGTGTTGTCATCCGAGCCTGCTGTTGCCGAAGTGCGATTTGCCCGGCGCGAAGCTGACGGCGTTCTCAGAGACGATCGATGAACTGTTGGCGAACAAACACAAGGCATTGGTGTTTAGTCAGTTCGTGGATCACCTGTCGATTCTGCGTGCTGAGCTGGATCGGAAGAAAGTGAAGTACCAGTATCTGGATGGTTCGACGCCGATGAAAGAACGTCAACGAAGTGTGGAAGCATTTCAGAATGGTGACGGTGACGTGTTTCTGATCAGCCTGAAAGCAGGCGGAACTGGCCTGAACCTAACAGCCGCTGATTATGTTCTGCATATGGACCCGTGGTGGAATCCGGCGGTTGAAGATCAGGCCGCCGATCGCGCGCATCGCATGGGGCAGCTTCGACCCGTCACGATCTACCGCTTCATTACGCGCGGCACGATCGAAGATAAAATCCTCGCCCTGCACGCCACCAAACGAGATCTCGCCGACAGCCTCCTTGAAGGCACCGACACCACCGGCTGCCTGTCCGCCGAAGAACTGCTGGCGCTGATTCGGTAGACAGCGTTTTGGCTGCCGAGCAGCCGCGTCTCGATAGCCTCGGGCGTCAGCCCGAGGACCGCAATCATACGAAACCAAAGCTCCGGAGGAGCGACGTCGACCCGGGCCGATCATGAGACAACAATCTCTGACCCAGACTCCAGGTTCGAATACGGCCCATGGATTTGTGACCAGATCATCGCCCCATAACGTCGCTGCTCCGCAGCTTGGGATGATTGGGGCACCGTGACCTGTGGCTGAAGCCACAGGCTATCGATACGCCGCTGCTCCGCAGCGAATCGCAGTGGGCAAACAATACTTGAGCTTGGCCAATCCACAATTCAGTAAGACAACCGGCCGTTGGGGGCGTTTTGGTTGCGGAGCAGCCGCGTATTGATAACCTGGAGTGTCGGTCCGAGGACTGCTGCCACGTTGTCATGGCTACCTCCAGAGAAATACCGCATGAGTTATACGAATTCTCTTTGACTTGCATCCAGGACTGCTTCCAGCCCTCGACTTTCCTCGCAAAAATCTCACCACACGGCGGACGCATGCAGAGTCGCCCTGATAATCAGAGTTCCGGAAGAAGAAAGACGCACAAGTGCGGACGGACGACCATTCCCCGAGCACCTCGTCCTGCATCGCTTGAATCATCCGTCCCTTTTTCGAAAGTCGCAAAATGGCCTATCGTCTTGAAAACTATGTGCTCCGCGGGGAGATTCGGAACTCGCAGCCGAACAGTGTGTCGGGGTGGCTGGAGGTACTCAGGGCGACCGGAAAAGGTGAAGATGCGGCTTCCGAACCGCGACTGGTGATGCTGTCGTTTGTGGGCAACCTGCACGGAGAACTCGCCGGGCGTGATTTTCGCTTCGAAGTCCGTGAGAGGGATCTTCCCAGCCCGAGACCTGTTCTCGATGAACACTTTCATAACGACCAGATCGGGCCAATGGGCGACAGTCTTTATTGTATGGTCCGCGTGCCGCTGATTCCGATTGAGGAATTCTTCATGGCTCGAAAACGCGGGGAGACTCCTCCGGAAGAACAGCGATCGTCCATCTATCTCGAGTTAGGTGACTCACGGCACGAAGGATGAGCCGCTGACATGGTTGTTCGAATGCCCGCTCTGCCTGCCGAAACCCGACAATGTGCTCGATGAACAGCAGGCATGGATCGCGCTTCATTCGCTGCTGGCCGCGATGGCTCTGCGAGGCGTTGCGTTCGACATGTGTCCCCACTTTACGGCGCTACAGGCCTATCGGCTGCTGATTGAGGATCTGCTTCCCGAAGCCGGAGTCCATCCCAATCTCGTCGCCACCGGCTGGGTTCAGCACTACAGCTCATGGGAATCCTGTGAAGAGTGCCAGGCCGAGTTCGACGAAGAATACGAACGAAGGAAGGGCACCGAGTAACAGAGCAAAAGCCCGTCGACGGAGCGACGGGTGTACGGTACAGAAGTCCGCGTTGAGGTCACGACGTCCGGTCGTCGGATGGGTATGCCAGAGTCTGAATGGCTTGATGGACCGGAAGCCGTTGCGGAATGGTCGGCATGGCTGAAAACGATTGAACCGGTTGAATTTGCGGGAGCGGATTCGTTCGACGAAGAATTCCGAAACGCAAATGTTGATGCGGTTCGAAGACAAATGAACCAGACCGACAGATGATTCGTTTCCTATTGGATACAGGGCCCGCTCAACAGTTCATCAACAATCGCAATGGCGTTCGGGATGGTGCTGAGCTGGAACGTCGACGAGGGAATCGGGTTGGTATCTGCATGCCAGTTCTCGGAGAGTTGCAAACCGAAAACTGGTCGACGTCAGGTGCTTCGTGAGTTGAGCAGATGTGTCAACACTCGAGTACCTGGACATGAGAGGACTCCCGAGCGTTTGCAATCTGAATCGAGAGTAACTTCTCTTGCACTCTAAAGCCACCTCAAAACGGGCTCAATTCAGCGACGGTGCCGCCTGCGTTCTGGAAGGCACCGACACCGCCTGCCTTGTTTGGCAATTTCAGACGATCAGTCATTCAGCGATTCTGGAAGATTCTCCAGGTCTGCAAGATCCTTGAGTCGACCACTGGCCAGCTTGTTGGTTCGCAGATCTTCCAGAGAGATGAGAAAAACAGGGACGCCATCCCAAACTTCGTTGATGCGATTCTCCCACGCGGCATCGAACGAGAGACCTGAGACGGAATTCAGGATCTCAATTCGAAGAGGAGGATGCCCCATGCGAGTCATCTGCTTTGGATCGGTAAACAGTTCAACTCGAAGATTCGGCACATCGAATCCAAACTCACGACAGACCTTCAGAACATTCTCCGCATTTACTGTGTTCGTCTGAATCCATACATCCATGTCACCGGTGAACCTCGGATACCCGTGAGCAGCCACGGCATAACCACCGACAAGGAGATACTTAACGCGGTGAGTATGCAACAGACTCAAGAACTCTTTGAAGTCGGGGGGCAGTTTGACCATCGGGATAAGCCTGCATCCGGAGTTGTTCAAGAATTGTCATGCGATGTTCCATCGTCATCATCCAATACTCGCGCCGCGTGGCGTCATCGGCCGCGTTGAACGAGTCAAACGTTGCGAATGTCGTTTTGGGAGTCATGGCGTTCTTTGGCATTCGATGGAGTCACTCAAACCTACGAAGTGTCGACACGCAGCAGCATTGTAGGCAGACCCGCAGCGAGACTCAATTCCTGTCTCTCATGATCCGATGCACTTACCGCCGTTCTCTGCCAATTCCTAGATGCGTAAGCGTTCGAAGAATCGTGTCCAGCACATGATCCAGTTGGGCACCCATATCCTGAACCAGGAAACGCAGGACGAAGTAACCGTGTTCCTGCAGTAAAGCATCCTTGCGTCGGTCGCGGCGGTAGGCGTTTTCGTTGGCAAAATGCTGACCACCGTCCAGTTCGATTACCAGTCGAGTTTCCTCGTCCAGCAGATCGACTTCCATTTTTCCCCAGCCATCGAAAGCGATGGGAAGTTCAGCATTCAATCGAAATCGCCCGGTTGTTTCTTGCAGTGTTTCCAATCGTCGAAACAGAAACGCTTCACTGGCACTGCGAGCACGCTGAATGCCTTCCACTTCCGACTCAATTTCAAAAGCCGTATGCACAAACAGTTTTGCCAGAGGCTCGTCGACACCATCGCGAACCAGTCGCCGAATACTGGCCGCGTATTCGTTCTTCCATCGCGGATCAACGGGCAACGGCACTTCCGACGGCCAGCCGGGGACCACACTTCCGGGCAAGAGCAAAGTGTAGCCGACAGACTCGTAGCCGACAGACTCGTAGCCGAGACATCGAGGATCCGTTTACGGCCGACTATTCCTCACGCGTCGAACGCGTCTCAGCACCGTGGCCCATGCGTGACTGCAAAAGTTGTTGTCGCACAATCTCCACTTTGTAAATTCGCAGTAAAGGACCAGGAATCGTGTCGTCTGAGGCAAGCAGCCGACCATCCGGGCCAATCAAGACGTAGCTGGGATAACCGCGGACAAACGCTCGTGATTCCCAAGACTTAAGAATGCGTCCGTCGGCATGATCAGCGACGATTGGCATCTCCATGCCTTTCTTCTCAGAGTGCTCGCGAATTAACTCGTGCGGTGAAGAATTGTCGTGAACTGCGATAACGGTCACTCCAATCTTACCCATTGCATCATGGACCAATTTGACTGTTGGAAAGTCTGCCGTGCATGGACCGCACCATGTGGTATAGAAGTCCAGCAGAACAAACTGCCCTCGGTATTCTTCCAGACTTCGCTTGTCCGTGTTGAGCCAAAAACTGCCGTCCAGTTCGGGAACTGAGACACCCGCGGCATTCTCCGCGTTGAGTCGTACTTGCTTGTCCGGGCGTGATGCCGCGTCGCCTCGTTCCCATGCGGTGAATCCTTCGCTCATTGCAGACAGCGGCCAATCTTCTTTCTGCGGCGTCATCTGTATCGTGAGATTCGCCGCCGCTTCCGGGTCTCGCAGGTTGAATTTTGTGACGCCACCAACAGACTCATCCGGCAGAAATGCAAACACGGAGTGCTCGTAAACGCGTTGTTCCGTGTCGTAGTTAACGGGAAGCGCTTCAAGCCGAATCTCAAAACGACCATCGGCTTCGGTCACGAATGGCTGATTTGCATAGCGGACGCTACTAGTGCTGTGGACGCGAACGATCGCGTGCGATGCTGGCTCCCCGTTTGTGCTGAGCACCAACCCGCGAATCGCGGGCATTTCCCGGACGACAATGTCTGGGACTCGCTGTTCGATCAGGCCTTCCACGTTAACAGCAATATGATCGATCGAGGGTAATCCGTTTCCGTGATAAGAAATCCGGCCACTTCCCGGAGCCAAATGGACTTCGTATTCCCCATCGGAATTGGTCTTTCCCCAATCCACATGCGCCCAAGTGCCCCCATTCGGTTGGTGCGGGGGTGCCGTCGTGCAAAAGGTTTCTGATTTCCCCGGTCAGCGGTGCGTTTGCCACTGGTTTTCCATCCAAGCCGATCACGCGGCCACGAACCAGAACTTTGGGCAATGCTTGAAAAACCCAATGGTCATTTTCACCTGAAGCAATTCGAATCCGACTGCTGGGATCAAGTCCGACGACTGGAAGTAAAACGTGTGATGTCGATGTTAGTCGAAAGAACTTGTACTGTCCCTCCCTGAGGTGAATGTCGAATCCACTGTTGCTAATCGCAAATGGAATACTAAGGACTGAGGCTGCGTCAGCGATTTCGTTGTGACGAAGATCCACGCTCACCTCTGTAAGTGTTGAGGGAACGGCTCTGGACTTTGCGTCTCGGATATCGAAATGGACGGGAAAACCTCGGCTCAACTGCGTGACGGCAACTTCCTGCGATTGGAGGACCACATCGGGCGAGACAGTGACCGCGGCAAAGTCCGGATGATCAATCCATCCTGACTTGAAGATGATTCCTTCCGAAAACGTTCCCAGCGGCAGTCTTCCATCCTTATCACTAACGGCGATGGGAATATCAAGGCCGCCTTCGCTGCCACGGCGGATGCTGAAACTTCCCTCAGTGCCATCAACAAGTTCCACTGATCGAAACTTCGCGCCAGCCAAGGGCAGACCTTGGTCATCACGCACTGTGATATAGGCAGTGGAGGCTGGTCTCAAGTTGAAATGAACAGTTTTAGTATTCCCGGATTCTGCGACGAACTGCCGGAAAACAATCCCTGCTCCCGGAGCCCGTACAGCGACGCACCAGTACTCATCACCTGGCAGGCTTTTAAAGCGGAATGAGCCATCATTCTCAACAGAGACGGCCTGCTCGGAAGTTCGCCAGCGTTGGCGGTCTGAATCCCAACGATGAAGTCGAGCGGTTGTCTCATTGGCCGGGATTCCCTCAGCCCAATGAACCCATCCACTGATCGTGGCCGGTGCCTGTATGGCGCCATTCTCCTGAGCTCGCGATGAATTGCACGCGAACAACAACAGGCAACCAATAAACACGAAATTCGTTCTGTATACGACGTATGACGGCATCTTGTTTTCCTATGGAAGCGCGTAAGGTGCCACTGCTACAAAGAACCTTCAGGTGCTCAGAGTTGCCGCGCAGTCAATTTTGTCTGCAAAAATGTCTTGAACGAATATTGAGTGCGTCGAAAAGCCATACAGCACGGTGCGGACGGGGGAGACACTCCTCAACCGCAATTCACACTGCAACTTGACACACGTCTGCGCAGTGTTCAGCAAAGCGTCAGTTTCGGTACGGAAATCTCGGCCACTTGCCTACGAGCGATCCGATGACGATTGAACCCACTTCAGTTCATCCGGCGTGAGAGACGGGTCCAGTGGGGCGGTGTATTTGACGGAGAGGTCGTAGCGGGCTCGCTGGTAGACGATGTCGAACACTTCCTGAAGCGGAACGGTGGCATCGGCGTCGCCGAGTTTGAGTGGAATCGGAATCACCGGAAGTTTGTCGTTCAATGTCCAGGCATAGACTTCACACTTCGGGCGACGTTTTGCGCGGCTGATGATGGCGTAGTAATCTCCCGGTGGCAACGTTCCGACAACCGGCAGTCGCATGCCGCCTCGCAGCAGATCGAGTTCCACCAGATGCGTGGGGCTCGACAGAATCTCCTCACGCTTCATCATGTATTCACGTCGCCCATCACCCTTGCTGCGTTTGTTCGCGGGTGACAGAAGTTCAATCACCGTGATGACTTTCATTGTTTCGCGATCACGGATGACCAGATACGTTTCCTGCCGTTCGATCGGCATTGGCAGTTCGCATTCAGCGGTCATGCTGGTCGATTGTTGCGACAGAAGTCCGCTGGCTGGCCCCGCATCGACGGCAACAATCGCGATGTCCGCGCGACGCATGGATTCTGGTTCGCCGCCGACTGATTCCACATAGACACGACGTTCGACTCGGACCAGGTAGTCGGGTTCGAGTGATGGCCCAAGCCGTTCTCGCAGAACAGTATTGAATGTCGTATGAAAATCCTCCCATTCCTGTGATTCCAGAAATGGGTCCATACCAGGAAATGGAGATGGCATTGCAATAGTCTCGTCACAAACAAGCCGCACAACAAACAGAACGCTGTTATCATAACCGCCGTCTGGGCGGATGAGAACGGGCGAACTGGATTTTGCGATCCGGGGCACACCGTTTTGACGCAACTCCTAAGTTCGAAAGTTCGCTGCGAGCCCGCCCACGGTCTCAGTAACGACTCACAGAATTACTGAATTAATGCCAGCAGTTCCTCGGCCGATAGACGGCCCGTTGTGTCCGTACCTTCCAGCAAGCTGTCTGCGAGATCGCGTTTCGTCGCGTGCAGATCGAGGATTTTTTCTTCGATCGTGCCGCGTGTGATGAAACGATAGATCGTGACTGGACGCTGCTGGCCGAGACGGTGGGCTCGGTCGGCGGCCTGGTCCTCCACTGCCGGATTCCACCACGGGTCCATGTGCAGCACATAGTCGGCGGCCGTGAGATTCAGACCGGTGCCACCCGCTTTCAGGCTGATCAGAAACACGTCGCCCTCGCCGTTTTGGAAGGCGTCGACACTTCGCTTGCGTTCCTTCATCGGCGTGGAACCATCCAGATACTGATACGCAATCTTTTTGCGATCCAGCTCCGCTCGCAGAATCGCCAGATGATCCACGAATTGACTGAAGACCAATGCCTTATGTTTGTTCTCAAGCAAGTCATCAATCGTTTCTGAAAACGCCGTCAGCTTCGCACCGGACAGCCCGCAATCCGGAAGCAGCAGGCTCGGATGACAACACGCTCGCCGCAGCCGCATGATCTCGGCGAGGATCTTGAGATGTTGTGCCTTTCCATCGGCCGCTTTGGCTTGTGACAGAGCTTTCACGGCTCGATGGCGAGCCGCTTCATACAGCACAACTTCTTCGTCCGGCAACGTGACCGGTACTGTGACTTCGATGCGCGGCGGCAGTTCGCGGAGCACCTGCGTCTTGGTGCGACGCAACAGAAACGGCTGCACGAGTCGCTTGAGTTGCTGACGCACGTCGCGGTTGTGATCACGTTCGATGGGCAACGCAAACTGCTGGTGATACTGTTCGATGGAGCCCAGCAGTCCCGGGTTGATGAATTGGAACAGATTCCAAAGTTCGCCGAGATGATTTTCGATGGGCGTGCCGGTCATGATCATTCGAAAATCTGCCGTCAGCGACATTGCCGCCTGAGAGCGTTTCGTTGTCGTGTTCTTGATCGCCTGCGCTTCATCCAGAACCGCCGTGTGCCAATGGACGGACTGCAAACGCTCGGCTTCGGTGTGCAGCAATCCGTAGCTGGTGATGACCACATCGCGCGGGCCTAGTTCTGCGAAGAATGCATCACGATCGCCCGCTCCGAACATGCGCGGCGTCAGCGTCGGGGCGAATTTATGCAGCTCCGCTTCCCAATTGAAACACACTGACATCGGAGCAATGACGATTGCCGGACCGTCAGCACCGCGGCGCAAGAGCATCGCGATCGCCTGTAAGGTTTTTCCCAGACCCATGTCGTCCGCAAGGCATGCACCGGCGCCCCAGTGAGCCAATCGGCTGAGCCATCGAAAACCTTCGATCTGGTAATCTCGCAGTTCTGCATTGAGAGTTGACGGAACATCCGCGACGACGTCACCGGCCGCGATGATGCGTTTGAGGCACGCTTTCCAATGCTTGTCGGCTTTCAGCGTACACCATTCGTCAATGTCCATGAGAGCCGCCGCGCGGATCTGCGGAATTCGCAGCGAGTCGCCTTTTCGTTCGCCGAACGCGGCGAGGTCCGCGACTCGTTTTCTCAGTTGTTCGGTGAGTGCCAAAAATCGACCGTCGCTGAGCTGCACGAATCGGCTCGGACTGGCGCTGACGAATTCCATCAGCTTCAGCATGTCGAGCTTCATCAACTCATCGACGATCAACTCTCCCGACGCGGCGAACCAGTCATTCTCGCGCTCAATGCGAACTCGCAACTGCGGCTCCTTCACCGCACTGACGACTCGCAGCGACTGTCCCTGCGGCCAGAGCAACACGATCTTTCCTTTCTCGTGCAGCGGCTCAATCTGCAACAGCATTTCGAGTGCATCGTCGGCAAAAGAGAATTCGAACGCGCTGATTGCGCCATCGGATGCGTTGGACAGCGACGGGCAGGCGGCCATGATCTCGCGGGCGAGCTTTGTTTCACGTTTCAGATCGCGACGCGTCGAAACGGATTCTCCCATGACTTCGGCGAAGACGTTTTCACCGCCTTGCCCCGGAGAAAAGTACGGCCCGCTGTCGCCAAAAGGCCGCACAAACAATTCGGCTCGCACACCCGCGTGAAACGGCACCAAATGCAGATGCGGTTTTGTGTCGGCGGTGACCATTTTGACGTTGGTCTCCGCTTCGCTGCCCTTCAACGTCACGTCGGACTGGACGGCCAGCAGCGACGACAGCGATTTCGCCGTCGCGAGCACATCGGCTTCACCGCTTTTCGGCACATCCAGTGCACCGTCGAGCACGCTGGCGAGCTTCATCTGATCCTTGGTGAATGTGACGAGGACGATTCGATGGGCACCGTCTTTGGTGACGATCACGTCGTCATCGCCGTTGGGCCTTGGATCAATTTCCAGTCGCAGCCCGGAGTCATGTCTGCGAATGACAAGTTGCGGACGTTTGGTGGCGATCTCTATCGGATGAGTTCGATTGTCCGGCGTGAAAACAAGTGGATGGCCCACCAATGCCAGCAACGCGGCGTCGTAGTGCAGGTCGTAGACGGTTTCTGTGTACTTGTAGTAGCCGGTTGAGACTTCGCTCGCCGTGATTGTTCGACAGACCGCACGGTCTTGTTCTGTGAGGAAGGCGAATCCGGTTTTTGTATTGCCCGCATAGAGACGTTCCAGGGCGACGGGGCGACCCTTGGTCCAGCTTCCTCCGGAGAGTTTTTGAATCACCGGACGCACGGAAACATAGCTGCAATCCTTCGTGCCAGGATCGACTTCCCAAATCATCCGCTCATCGTAATCTGACGTAACAGCGGCGGATTTTGACACGATTGGTTTGCCGTCCGCGATCTGTCGCAGCGATTCGAGCTTTCGCTTCCAAAGCGATTGTTGCTGAATCCATGTCAGCATAGGGAACGTGCCAAGTTCTGCATGCCGAGACCCGCAACGGGCAATGTTCTCCGAGGCGATGGAGCACGATAACGCTCCGTCTTCGCAAAGTGCCGCGATCCATTGCAGACCGAGATCGTCGCTGGCCACGGCATCTTCCTGAAGGGCTTTGCCGAGAGTGATGATCGCTTCCGGAAGGAACCACTGTCGCACATGAGCGGCCATTGCTTTGACCAGCGGCCTGCCTTTAGAAACTTTTCCCGAAAGACCCGCCATGAGCGAGGCTTTTGTTTTGGCAGACGGTGAATCTCCATATGCGATCCCAAGCGTGATGATGTCGAGGATGCCGCGCATCGATTCTGGCCACTCCTTGGCGGCCGCTGCACACATCGCCTTGAGGGCAGCGCGCGAGGAAGCATCGTTCTTTCGAAGCATGAGCAGCAGGTGCATCAAGCCTGGAAGCAATGGCAACACGACGTTTCGCTTTCCAGATGATTTGCGGAGGCTGGCGGTGAGTTTGTCGAATGCACTCTCAGCCACGTCGTGCTGTCCCGTCAGGAACACAAGACATGCTGATGCAAGTGGGCTGTATTCTTTACTATCAGCGGCAAGTTTCCCAAGTGTCTCCAAATCACCGCACGCCGTGAGTAAATTGACCCACCAAAATCCGATGTCGCCGGACAGGTCATCGTGCCAATCGGCATACGCTTCGAATGCCTCGATCACCTCCGATGGACCTGCGGAGGTCAGGATGATTTCGGAAATCGCGGTCACCAGAATATCGCTCTGCAATTCTGTCGGCGTTCTTCCAAACAATTCTGCATTGAACGGCTTCAGCAACAGCAGTTCACGTTCCTCTGGTTTCGCTTTGGCGAGTGCATCCGTTGCCGTTTTGAAGACCGCAACATCGCCTCGATAAAACGCTATGCGTGCCTGGCGACGAGCGTCGGCAATGCCTGTATTGGGCTTACTATTGTAATTGTAACTGCGTGGAGCATCACTTTGGATTTCTCCGCGTGATGCCTCAACGGATTCTGCGATCCGCGCGAAATCGCCCTTGAGAACCGCTTGCTGGACAGCAAAATCCTGCCAGGGTGGTTCGATGTTGACGGTATGGTACGCCGACCCATCTCGATCGATCATGTTAACATCGTAGAGCACCTTGAGTTCTGCTTTGAGCTGCGACTGTGTCACCACGCCGCTCTTGCTCTTCGCCGCTGCCCATTCACATTTCTTCAACAACCCCAGTAACGTAGCCATGCTGATCTGCGATTCACACGTTGCGATGATCTGCAAACAGCGCTGCCCGAGCGAAGACAGCTTTTTGAATTGAAGGTGATAAACGGATTCAGACATGGAAGGTGTTGGAGTCCAGACCTCAAAAATGTTGACATCGCATCCGCTGCGGGAAGCATCCTGAGCATTCAGCTCGCCGTATGATTTCAGAATGACCAATCCGCTGCCAGGGTGTGGGCACTCATTGTCGACAGATAACGCCGCCAGATGCGTGCCGTTGGTCGCTTTCCGCTTTCCAACGGCCAATTTCTCCAAATGCTCCACGGTATGAGACACAAGTCCCAAGGCGTGGGCATCAAACTAAATCTACTCACACGATCGCGTCACGACGTATTGTTGCACCGTTTTTTGCCCAGCCATTTTTCTGCCCACATGTCACGAGAATCGCAGGTATCGGCAAAAATATTTGAGGGCAAAAAGATGGCGCGACACGGGCGAACTGGGATTTGCAATCTCAGGCTCGTCGTGAGATCGCCCACGGTCATGTCGAACTGGTCCGCAGGCACTGGGAAAGTGTCGCACTACTGGACGTTTTGCAATCGTGGCTGACAACAGCTCATTGGTGGTATTTGCAGCTACCGGGCGCGGGATCGAATTTCCTCGCGTCGCTGGCGATATCGCTGTTGGGCACGTCGATAGTCGCCAGCTTTGTTGTAAGAAGAGATGCTGGAGACGATCCCGCCAATAACGAATATCATGCCGAAGAGCGGAAAGACAAAGTGCAGAATCGGAATTGGGATAAACGCCGTGATTGTGAACGCCATGAAAGTCCAGACACAACCGAAGAGCGTGATCGCGATGCCGCCGCCAATGGAACCCGCTTCGGAGGGAATATGTCTCGCTCCGTGCTTGCTCGTCACCATGTAATTCTGACGCTCCAGTTCCCACTCGCGATCCAGCGAGGCTAGTTCTGTGTGACCCGCAAGATTGTTGACTTGCTCGCTAAGCTGATCGGTCTTCGCCGTCAGCTGTTCCAGGATCTCCGTGAACGTTGCAGTGTCCGTCCGCTGGATGCTCAGCTTTGTTCCACAGTGTCGACATGTGGCAAACTGTGTTGTCGTCGCAACTTCCAGAGGTGCTCCGCACGAATTGCAGGCGATCTTTTCTATTTGCATACCAGCGATTTCCGATCCGAAAGATTCTCAACAACAGCCTGTCCACGCCGCAAACGCAGATTCAGACAGGTCGGATCACGAGCGATGGTGAAGAATACTGTAGGCGGATCTGTCTCAGATCCGCAAGGGTGCACTTTGTTGATGAAGGAAGAGAACTCCAATCTCAAGCCACGGCATTGCGAACGGTTCTCAATCGAACGACGCGGCTTTGGCGGATGTGGTTGCACACTTGTCGATCTGGGACAGATCGACCTACGGTTGGCGGATCTGTCTCAGATCCGCTAGGGTGCACGTTGTTGATGAAGGAAGAGAACTCCAATCACAAGCCACGGCATTGCGAACGGTTTTCGATCGAACTACGCGGCTTTGGCGGATGTGGTTGCAAGCTTGTCGATCTGAGACAGATCGACCTACTGTCAACACTCGCCTTGCAAAAGCGACGCCGGTAGACTTCCGCCAATCGATGATTTGCTGGAATCTCAAAGGAGCTCTATCGTGACGGTTCGAATCAAGAAATCGAAAGATCTCACACTCACAGACAAGCTTTCACGGCTGACGTTTTTGCAGGCGTGTGATTTACTCGGCGGGCCAGTCGAAGGAAAGAAACTGCTTTACGCAGGCGGGAAAATTCCGGCGGAGAATCTAAAGGAACAGGCCACGCTTGTCGGAGACCTGTTTCGACTATCGCTGCCTGGTGAAGACGTCGTCGTCACGATCACTCTTCGTCAGGATAAGGTCAAACGACTGCTGCTCAACTGTAACCGCTGCGACGATAAGTGTGTTCACATGGGAACCGCGCTATCGAATATTCTGGAATCGAAAGTCGTCCTCGGACTGGCTCGCGCGCCGGAAGAACGGAAGCCGGTCGAAGCACTCAGTGAAGAACAACTCATCGAACGCGCGATGGCCGAACGCCAGCAACGCGCGAAAGACGAAAAGATGAGCGTCGAAGCGGCCAGCAAGACTACGACGTCGCCGTGGGGCGAGTACGTTGTCACGAGCAAACTGAGCGGCAAATCGTATCGAGTCGCCCTGAGAGGCACGGAGCCTGGCGATTCCTTCTGCACCTGTCCGGATTATCGCACCAATACGCTCGGCACGTGCAAGCACATTCTGCATGCTCTGAATAAGCTCAAACGGCGTTTCGACGCGTCTGCGTTTCGTCGTAAACCAAAGCAAAAAGAAACGAGCGTCTATCTGAAGTACGGCATCGATCTCGCGCTGCGGCTGGGCGTGCCGGACAAGGTAGACGATTCCACCGCCAAAGTCATCGGCCCGATCAAAGACGTGGATATTTCTGACGTCAACGATCTGGTACGACGCATCGACAAGCTGGAAGGCATGGGAGAATCTGTTGTCATTTATCCGGATGCCGAAGAATTCATCCAGCATCAGCTCTATCGTCAACGCATCAAATCGCTGGTCGATGAGATACGAAAAAATCCCGCGAAACATCCTCTGCGCAAGACTCTGCTGAAAACAGAACTGCTGCCGTACCAGATGGATGGCATTGCCTTTGCCGCAGGAGCTGGTCGTGCGATTCTGGCCGATGACATGGGGCTTGGCAAAACGATTCAGGGCGTGGGCGTTGCCGAGCTGCTGGCGCGGGAAGCTCAGATTGAACGAGTGCTCGTGATCTGCCCGACGTCGCTGAAATCTCAATGGCGGAATGAGATTCATCGGTTCTCGGATCGCAAAGAGCAACTGGTGATGGGGCGAGCTGAAGATCGCGCGGAGCAGTATCGGAATCCGACGTTTTTCACGATCTGCAACTATGAACAAGTCCTTCGCGACATCATGGTGATTGAATCGTCCAAATGGGACTTGATCATTCTTGACGAAGGCCAGCGAATCAAGAACTGGGAGGCTCAGACGACTCGCATCGTCAAGAGTCTGAAGTCGCGGTTTGCACTCGTCTTGTCCGGAACGCCGATGGAAAATCGACTGGATGAATTGTACTCCGTGGTGCAGTTTGTCGACGGTCGACATCTTGGGCCCGGCTTCCGATTCTTCAACAAGTATCGCATCACCGACGAAAAGGGCTACGTGCTCGGCTATCAGAAACTGGATGAGCTTCGCGAACAACTCAAGCCGATCCTGCTGCGCCGCACTCGCGATATGGTGATGAAGGATCTGCCGCCTCGGAATACTGAGATCATTCATATTCCGCCGACCGACGAGCAGCGGCAGTTGCATACGGCTCATATGCAGATTGTGGCGTCGATCACTCGCAAGTCGTTCATCAGCGAGATGGACCTGCTGCGTCTGCGACAGGCTTTGCTGATGTGCCGCATGACGGCCGACAGCACAAAGCTGGTTGATAAGCAGGGCGCTGGATTCTCCACGAAGTTGCAGACTCTGGATGAATTGTTTGAGCAACTCTTTGTCGATGGCGATCACAAGGCCGTGCTGTTCTCCGAATGGACCGGCATGCTGAATCTGATTGAGCCGTTGCTGAAGAAACGCAAGGTTCCTTTTGTGCGTCTCGAGGGAAAAGTTCCGCAGAGCAAACGTCAGCAGATCGTGAATGAGTTCCAGACGAATCCGAAGTGCAAAGTATTTTTATCAACCAACGCCGGAAGCACGGGGCTCAATCTTCAGGCGGCCGATACGATCATCAACGTTGACCTGCCGTGGAATCCCGCGGTGCTCGAACAACGCATCGCCCGCGCACATCGTATGGGTCAGAAGCGGCCGGTGAATGTGTACATCCTGGTGACACAAGAGACGCTTGAGGAGCAGCTTCTGACAACGCTTGGCCAGAAGAAAGAACTGGCCATGGCTGCATTGGACTATGAATCAGAGATCAGCGAGGTGAACCTGCAGAGTGGCATGGATGAACTGAAAGCACGGCTGGAAGTTTTGCTCGGCGCGATTCCGGAAGGGTATCTGGACGAAAGTCAGAAACGCGACAAAGAGGCCGAAGCCGTTCGACTCGTGCAACGCCGCGAGAAGATGGCCGACGCAGGTGGTCAGCTTTTGACAGCGGCCTTCGGGTTCCTCTCTCAGATGCTGCCGGACACCGGGACCGCTCCTGCCACAGAAACCGTGACCGCGCTGCGTGATCAGTTGTCAGCGGCGGCTGAAACAGACGAAAACGGACAGAAGTCGCTGAAGATCAATCTGCCGTCGGAGGAAGCGCTATCTCAATTCGCCGAAGCGTTGGCGAAGCTGATGGCGTTTCGCCAGTAGGCGGATCTGTCTCAGATCCGCAAGGGTGCACGTTGTTTATGAAGGCAGGGAACACCAATCACAAGCGACACTATTGTGGACCGTTTTCGATCGATCTACGCCGCTTTGGCGGATGTGGTTGCACACTTGTCGATCTGAGACAGATCGACCTACTGTAGGCGGATCTGTCTCAGATCCGCAAAGGTGCCCGTTGTTGATGAAGACAGGGAACACCAATCACAATCGACGCGGATTTGTGAACGG
>JBGSVD010000211.1:0-5162 GCA_041753135.1 Planctomycetaceae bacterium | reverse complement strand
CCGCCGCTCCCCGACAACTGACAGAGGCAGGGTACAGCGTTGAACAATACCAGACTGCCCGGGAGTTCCTGATTGACAAGCGAAGCCACAAACAGGACGTAGTGCTGTCGGAGCTTCGGCTACTGGGGGCGATGGGGACGGAATTGGCTGAGCAGTTGGCCAGCGAGAGAGAAACATTCCCAGTCATTCTACTGACGAACCATGCGGACATACCGAAGGCCTTAAAGTCCGAGAATGATTTTGTGTGCAGGCAATGGACAGTAGAGGCACTGACAGAGGCAATCGAAAGGAAGATCCGACACCTGAAGAGATCGCAGCCGAATGTCTGCTGATTCAGGCGACATGGACACCAGAGGAAAAGAACAAACGGCTTCGCGTCGACTGGAGATCAACCTTCATTCGGTGTGACAACCAGCGGGTTGAAATGGCGGTTGAGGTCTATGACGTTCACCATCAGAATCACGAGATACTGAATGCAGCCTAAAGTCGATATACCTGTCCTGTTTTGGCGTGTAGGCCCCCCGGTGTATTTGCTGATCTGATGAGCGTTTTTCTCTGTCTCACGGTGAGACAAGCAGAAAACATTGAGGAAACCTCGTGAAAGGATTCACGATGAGATCACGACAGGAAGCAGAACGGTTCTTGGAAACATTGCGGCCAGCATTAACTGCGACAGCAGCGAACACTGAATACCTGAATACCTCGCAAAAGTCCTCTTCGGATAATGACTTACCACGCAATCGCCCGGATCAAGTCCATCTCACAGACACTCCCATCAACTTCTACGTCAGGGTTAGAATTGACGTTGATAAACTCGAATTAGGCATCCGAATCTCGTAACTTCTATGACAGAAAGAGTACACTTTCCCTGGCCAATTAAGGTGTCAACCGGTCGCTTCATTCTCAAACCCAGAATTCCTGCGATGCCCGCCGACAAGCAAGAGTCAGATGCCGCCTTCAAATTGACTCATTTGGCGTCCCATATTTCTCATTCCGAAACAGATGTCGGGGGTGGCACACGGCCGAGCGGCGGTCGGGTAAGTGAGGTCCCGAAGACATTTGGCAAGTATCAACTGATTCGCCTTTTGGGCGAAGGCGGCATGGGAGCTGTCTTTCTGGCTCGCGATACGGAATTGGAGCGGGACGTCGCCTTGAAACTCCCCAAGATCAAAGGGACCAAATCAGGTGAAGTGCTGGATCGTTTTCGTCGCGAAGCGCGCACGGCCGCAACGCTGAACCATCCCAACGTGTGTCCGATGTACGAGTTCGGGGAACTAGACGGTCAGTTCTTTCTGACAATGGCCTACGTCGATGGCGAGCCGCTTTCGTACTATACGAAAAAGACAAAGGCCATCGCTGCCCGCCAGGCGGCCTTGCTGATTCGAAAACTCGCGATGGCTCTGGCTCATGCTCACTCAAAAGGCATCATCCATCGCGACCTGAAGCCTGGCAACGTGATGATCAACAAAAAGGCCGAACCGATCGTCATGGACTTCGGCCTCGCTCGACGAGACGCATCGGAAGACACTCGTCTGACCCAGACCGGTGCCTTCGTGGGCACACCGGCGTACGTCAGCCCCGAACAAATCACCAATCGCAAAGGCGAAGTGGACCATCGGACAGACATCTATAGTCTGGGCGTGATGCTGTATGAAATGCTGGCCCAGCGATTGCCGTACGAAGCTGAAAACGCCATGAACATGATGGCTCAGGTGTTGACCGGAACTCCGGATCCACCAACCGTGCATCGTGGTCGAGCCTGTCCACGACTTTCCGAAATCGCCATGAAGGCCATCACACGCGATGTCACTCAGCGATATCAGACGATGAAAGAGGTCGCCGATGATTTGACTGCGTATCTAAAAGGTGACACAGCACCACGTGCCGATCTCTCCGAGTCAGCGGCCCGGATCGCCACCGGGTTTGGCGACGAAGTTTACCAAACGGCCGCCCTCGATGTCGAGAACATCGATTTCCTGAATTTTGATTTCAAGGACTACGGACTTGGTGAGACTGTCAGTCCGCGATCAAAAACGGCCGCTGGCAACAGAGATTTGAGAACATCCGCTCGCGGCAGTCAGACAAGTTCTTCATCGACTGCTAGTGCGGGATCATCCGCTCGCCGCTCTCGCTCTGTGTTGGAACAACGCAGACCAGGCAATTCCGGCAACAAATCGCTGATGTTTGGACTCGGTGGTATTGCAGCCTTCTTAGCAATCGCGTTGGGAATCTTTCTGACCCTCCGCACGAAGCACGGCACAGTAAGGATTGAAATCCCTGGTGCTTCCGACAACATTATGGTCAGCGTTGACGGCGAAACCATTTCGCTCGAGGTCCTCGAAAAAGGCTACACCATTGAAGTCGGCCCACACGCGATGACCGTAAAGGCCGATGGGTTTGTTACGGAGACGAAGGAGTTTACGGTCAGCAAAGGTGAGGAAGAATTTCTGACCGTGAAACTTACACCGAGTGCTCCACAACCGTCCCCGGCACCTCCAAATACGGGCAGCTCTCGGTCGCCCATTGCAGTTTCCACGAGCGACCCGGGATTTGATGCGTTCCTCGGAAAAGGAAAGTGGAAGTGGTCGGCCCCCAAGCCAGTCATGAGTGGTTTCGCCGACTGTCACACGTTCACAGTTTCATCGGACGCCTGCACGTTGATTGTTTCGTCGTGGCGGCCTGGCGGAGTTGGAGACAAGGATCTTTGGATTAGCCGGCGAGCCTCAGCGTTGGAGCCATGGCCGGAATTGAAAAACATGGGGGCGACCATTAACCGGAAGTCGGTTGAATGGAGTCCGAGCCTTTCGTCAGATGGTACAGAACTGTACTTCCACACAGTGAGCAGTAGGTTAGATGCAGATCTTTTCGTATCCACGTGGGATCCTGGCAAAGAGGCATGGACCGAACCAACGTCATTACCAGCTCCAGTCAACAGTCCCCAATTAGAGCAGGCACCCTTGATTTCACCCAACGGACTCGAGCTGATTCTCTGGTCACAAAGAGATAGTAAGAGCGGTTGTCTTTGGCAATATCGCCGTAAGGATTTGCATTCACCGTTCCAATCGGAGAGATCATTGGCTGGTGCCCTTCCGTCATTGGGTGGGGGAATAGACGCTTACTCATCCGACGCATTGCAGATTTTGGCACAACCTACACAAACCCGATTCGAAATATTCCAACGTGATAATCTCGACTCACCGTGGAGCAATCCTGTCGAAACATTCGTGCTACCTGAAGGCGCTTTTTTTATTCGCTATGCTCATGCTGCAGGCCAGTTGTTCTTTCAGCGAACTTCCCCATACATCAATGAACTCTGGCAAATGCGTTTGGTAGATGCAAACGATGAGAGCATTCCGTTTGCGCCTGTCACCGAAAGAACCGCTGAAAAGTGACGAAAAGGCAAGTCGCATGGATGCAGCTTCGAAGACCCACGAGGCGACGGACACCGGCAGTTGAAACGGCTGGCCCGTCAATGCTCCGCCGCCAAGCCGGGGACCGGGGACACACCTATTATTTCCCAACAGCATTTTTTTAGCGCCGGCGAGCGAGAATGCGCAAGAACGTGCGCAGGCACATCCAGACAGCAGAGCGGCGAGTAACGGCGGGAACCTTTGGAAATGGCTGGATTTAGAGTTTCGTGCTCCGCGGCAATTTGATGCCGCTCAGGATGTCAGGCCAGGAAGTTGGTGAAGCCAAGAAGTTCACTTGTGCAGACAAGCGGGCATTGCGGCGAAGACTGATTCAAATGTGGTTCGTTGAAGACGGCGAGCTTCAGCCGCCTTACGGGATTCTGGAGAATCTCCCGGCGTCGGTTTGATCGGCTGATTTGTGGTAGGCATTCACGGGTGATTCGTAAACGCACTGCCATCAAAAAATTGCGATGGCAGTGCCACTGTGTCACTCCATTTCGCTTCCTTTCTGTCGCTGCTACCATCCGTTGGTGGATGACATCTGCCCAGCGAGTCCAATAGCGACCCGCAGGAACTCTTTCTTGATGCGGTTTTTTTATGAGTATTCGAATCGAGTGTAGTTGTGGAAAGAAGCTGGCGATTAAAGAGGAGATGGCAGGCCGTCGAGTGAAGTGTCCGGGGTGTGCAGGCGTTTTGACAGTGCCCAAGCCCAGCACAAAACAGAAGCCCGTTGATGCCAGCGATGATTCGGTCGGTTCCGGCGCTGACTATTTTAATCAACAGCTTCCGCCAAGATCCGGCAGATCTCAGGGGCGAGGGACGTCGGCATCACGGTCTTCGGGGAAAACGCCAGGGCGGTCGAAGTCCAATTCCACCACCAGCACAAATCGGACTACGCTGATTGCATTGGCGGCAGGGATCGGTGTGTTGGCGATCGGACTGGCGGGCTGGATGCTTTGGCCAGCAGGGCCAGACGCAGATTCTGGAAACGCCGCCAGCGGCATCGAAACTGCAAATCCATCAGTCGCAAACGCGACGACATCTTCATCCCCACAGCAGCAAACAGCCACCTCAACGTCCGACGCTCCAACTGCGGGGAATGGCTCACAGAATGCAACAACGGTCGGCATGACACCGGCAGTAACTGTAGCCCCTGAACTCAACGACGATCTCAAACTGCTGCAGGGCACCTGGCAGGTCACCGACTTCAAGACCGACGCAAATCAACCGACGCCACCTGACGCTTTGAGGAGCATGAAGAATACGACATTGACGTTCGACGGGGGGTTCCTGCTTCAGAGAGGAAACAATGAAGTCGATGCATTTTCGGTGCGGATCAAATCTACCCAATCTCTAAAAGGGATCGAACTCACAAGGCTCAGCAATGGGGTATCACATATCCCCGAGAATATATCCTGGGTCTACACGATTTCGGACGATACGCTTAACGTTTGCCAGAATAAGCCGGGGGCGAATCCTCCAAGCGAGCTTGTCGCCAACGCAGCTCTTGGACATGCCGTCCTTTCGTTAAGCAGAATGCGAGAGACAATCTCTGAGAATCCCCGCTTCGACTACGCTGCATGGATCAAGGCGTCTGAGAAACTCAAAGAGCTTAGCTGGACAGCGCCAGGTTCGCAACGAGGCGTGTGCGTAAGTTGTTGGGCTGCTGGGATTTAGTTGGTGTTGACCTGAGGAGCAAAAAGAGACGACCTTCCGTGTGCAAAAACGTCTCACGAGGAAACCACGGAAGGT
>JBGSVD010000210.1:0-17198 GCA_041753135.1 Planctomycetaceae bacterium | reverse complement strand
GGTTTCACGGTCGAGGCATCGACCGTGCCCGCACTGAAACCGGCCTGCTCGTCCTCGCCCAAAACCTGCTCCGCCTCGACAGACTCAAACGTGATGCCATAAACTCAGCGAATACGCCAACCTAAAAGCTGCACGATCTCTAAGATGGCGAGATGCGTCACGCCGATTGCCGCGTCGCTTGAAGGTAAGACGTATCAACTTGGGACGGGAACGTTTTTCCGTGCTGCGGACTTCTCATTCCTAGTCACTGCGGCCCATGTTTTGCGTGCCGGTATGAAGCATTACGAGTTACTCTGGCTCCTCGACGGTGAATCACCAAGTGACCCAGTGAAATATCGCGATGTGGCACTGCCAAACTGGACGGCCTACATTGGGGAAGACCCCGCCGATGTTGCAATCGTCCCCCTGGCCGACGACATAGTAGCCGCCTTGCCAAACCGGCAATTTCTTCGGCTCGATGAAGTCGCGATGCGAGCTGCTCAACCTGGCGGGTGTTGGATAATGGGGTATCCGGCCGAGACGGTCGTCTACGCGGAGTCAGACAGGAAGATGACCTACAGTCCGTTCCTTCTGGCCGCGCCGCTGGTCGAACCGAAACCGTCGCTGGAAAACTTTGATAAGAGTTACAACTTCGTGCTCAACGCACGACGTGACGAGTTATGGTGGCCCGAAGCATTGCGTTTGGAGACCGATAGCGGCATTCATGCTTGATGCGACCGAAAACCTCTTGTTCTTCGGCCGTGTCATCAAATGCCTGAGCGCAAAGAACCCATACGCCGACTAACAGTTCCACTCGCTTTGTTTCGCGAGCCTGAGTATCGTCACCTGCCTGCTGAATGCCTTTGACGATTCCGTCCTTCGTGATGTCTTCGAGGCGAGCCATGACTATTTCGCTTTTCGTACAGGCAACTTAACTGGTTGTGGATTCACAATCTGATCCAGCAACTCTTCGATCTCCGACTTCTTGAAGAGCCGATAGTTGTTGACTGGATGACGATACTCTTGAAGTTTTCCCGTGGAGGCCCACGCCCGAACGGTATTTGCCGAAACTCCGAGCAGCTCGGCAGCCTGTTTCACCAACAGGTACTCGTCTGTCGCTATCATTTGTCTCACTCTGATACTGGAAAGTCTTAGTGCCCCAGATTGCATAACCTTACCGAACGTAGCAAGGGACTACAATCAGCAGGCAGCCATCAAAGATGCCCCCTGCTCCTGCGAATACGGACGTAACCTCAGTGGTGTCAGGCACAGTGCTGGGAGCTTCCCTGATCGTGCGCGTCTTCAATGACGGCAGTGACGTCACGAGCCCGTTCGTTGCGGTCGTCTATCTCCAGTTGCTTGAACAATACTGAGTCTCTCGCCGAAACCAGCGGTCTGTTGCGGTCTGTTGCAGAGAGTGACGGTTTCTCGGACAGTGAAAACTTTTCGGCGTGTCTCTCAATATCGCAGCACATACGCCGGGCTCTTGCTCAGCCGAACGCGCGTGCGAATGTAGGTGAGCGTTGTGCGAGGGCTGCGTGGCCGGCCGAGTCCTGGAGGTCGATGATGCTCCGCAGTTTGCCGCAGCACTGCGTGCCTACCGAGCCGCTCAACGAGCTGGCGACCATGCAATTGCTGAAGGCCTCGCCGGCTGGCTGGCCGGGCAGCCGCATGTGGCCGCTTCTGTAAAACGCGTGGCGGGCATCAAAGGCGACGTGGATCACTATGCCGCATTGAGCTTTCTTCGAGGGTTGCTGCTGATTCTGAAGGACTCAGGATATACCGGCCTGGTACTCGTTCTCGATGAAATCGAAACGCTGCAGAGAGTGCGCGGCGACGTCCGGGAAAAGGGGCTCAACGCTTTGCGGCAGTTGATTGATGACATCGACAGTGGGCGGTTTCCGAATCTCTATTTGCTGACGACAGGGACGCCAGCTTTCTTCGATGAGCCACATCCTGTCGGTCTTCACGTCTCCGCCGCTGTTCAAGGTTCTCTCGGGCCAGAAAGAGCTGGGCAACGTCCACGAATCGACCTTCTATCGCAAGGAGGAAGGTCCCACGATTCTGGTCCTTGCCGGTCGGAGCTGGAAAACAAAACACTTGGATTGGAAGCGACGTATCGCCTACGTCGAACCAACGGACGAAAAGGGACGCTCGCGCTGGCTCGGGGAAGGCCAAATGCTGAGTCATGCCGTGTGTCAGAGTATCCGCCGCCTTCTTGCTTCAGCAGAAGATGATCCTGCGTGGTCGAGTCGAGCCAGGCAGCAATTCAAAGAGCTGCGCGACGAACATCCGTGGGTGGCAGCCAGCGAGACCAGTGTTGTCAGGCAGCCGAACGGACAAGTTCGCTGGTGGACGTTCGCTGGCGGTGTCGCCAATGCACTGCTGGCAACAACACTGAAGACGCAGTGTGACGTCAAAAGTGACAACCTCAGTCTGCAGTTTCCTTCAGGGTCTACGTTCGATGTGATTGTGGAACATCTGGACAGCCTGCATCCTGAAACCGTGCGGCCGATCCCACACCCTGACGCACTTGAGAACCTGAAGTTCTCGCAATGCCTGCCGCCAGAGATTGCTGCGGAGGTGTTTGTCGCCCGATTCGATGATCACACCGCCGTAGTTCAGGCGCTTGCTGAGAAACGGCGCATCGTTCAAGCTGAACAGTCATAGGTCAGAATTCATGAGCAAACCAAAGGCCGAATTCTACCGACTTCCAGTTGTCTCTGCCGGAGCAGAATTTCTGGTGATGGGGTATCATCCCGATCAGGTTCGTGTTTTCCATTAGTGATGAGACTTCCGATTAGGCATCGAGCCAACTGTCGTGTCGTTGCGTTGGCGACAAGCCAGAGGTTCGATCTTCTATGCCCGGAAGGCTGCACCTTTGGCACAACAGCCCGGTATGCAACCCAGTGTAGCATCAACGCTCCGCTGTCCATCGAGGGACGAGGACCATTGAATTTGGTGCAGAGGGAACGAACATTTCGCCGTCTTCACCAAGAATCCGTGGGTCGATCGCTTCGCCAAGGAAAAGTCGGTGCTCGTAGAATTGCATCAGACAGGTGAACTTCTGGATTGGTTCCTTTCTACTTCGTACATACCGACAGCAAAAGACGGTATCGCCGAAACTCTGCCACGGACACATGAAACTTTCAATTCCCTTAAGCCATTCGGAGTCGATGAGTCCCACATGTCCTACGGTCACCAAGAAGTGCTGGGGCAATGGGAATTTCTGGCTGACTTGGAACACTCCTTTCAAAACATTCCTGAGCACACGCTCGATTCTTGGCCAATCAACTTCAAACACCGGCCGCTTTCCGAGGTCAATTCCAGCAGGCGTGTGAACTCGTCGTATTCCAAGATTCTTCAAGTTCTTTGAAATGCTGCCCGGTCGCTTCTCCATCTTTCGCTTAATCGCGCCTCGCTGAACGTCCTTAGCTTTGGGGTGCCGATCAACGCCGTCCTCAAACAGCATCACATCGCGAAAGTACTCATTGTCGGCAGCGTATGCGTGATTGCATTCTCTGTGAGCCGGAAGTGTCTGCGTTGCATTGGGATGTTGCCCTCGTTCCCAGAGGCCCTTGGGCACGAAGTGCTCCCGGGTAAGTTGTTCAGCTAAAATCTCTCGGCCACAGAACATACAAAGATTTTGACTCATCCTCATGCTCCCACGCTATGTGTCGATGCTGACACGGTGATTGTACTGCGGTTCGCTGCTCAGCGACTGGGAATGCCCGGAATCGAAATCAGATTTCCTTTCTCATCGATCGATGGCGTGACTTGATTATCCTCACCAAGGGTTGAACCCTGTCTACGACCTTCGCAAAGTCGCGTGTTGTCCTTTACACTCAGAGAACCGTGAAGTATTGCTGGTCGAGAATTCGCACATCAGCTTGTTATGGCTTCGAAGACCACCGTGCATCCACCACAATTGCGAGCCGACTTGAACTCAGCGCCGCCTTGCGCACCGCACCAGTTGGGATAGTCCATGCTCGGTTACTGCCACACCCAGGGTTGAACTAGCACGTGTGAACATCGACTGATGAGGAAGGATGACGCCTGCTTCTTATCCAATGGCATTGGAATTCCATTGTGTTCGCTGGCGACTCAATCGCGCACCACTTGCTTTTGTGCGGCTGACCAGCAGGCCTGAAGCCAAAGTTGTTCCTCTTTTCCCAGAATCAGATCTGCAACAGACCCGTTTGTGACGTCGAACTTCGTGTTCCATCCGACGTCACCGCCTCGTAACGTCGCTTTGCCGGTTACACGGTCCAGAGTAAAGATCCACTGCTCTCCATATGGATTCTCGAAGTAGCCAACGTAACAATTCTCGGCACTGCCATCGATGATGGGTGGATCGCCGCATGCAGGAGTATGATGGTTAACAATCTTCAGCAGTGGTTCAGATATTGACATCAAATCCATCGATACAAGTGAAAGACTATTGGCGCAAGAATTCCGGCCGGGAATTGGACACGAAGCCGCATGCACGGGTTCAGATTCGGTACGATAGCGAACGACAAATCTTGTGACTGCAGCAAATCCTGTGTCCTGGCAAACATCACCGCAAGTGATTCCGCACAATTGCCGCAGCAATCAGATAGAAATTCGTTCGACGATATTTCTGGTGATGGACTTGTGACGGCGATCGTAGAGCCGGGTGGTTCTTGGGTCAGCATGGCCTGCCAGGTTTTGCACTTCTTCAAGCGGGACGCCCTGATTGAGCAGATTAGTTATGACTGCAACTCGAAATGAATGAGGAGATAGTCGCAGCGGAAGTCCGCAGGCTTTCATGCGGCGTTTGATCATGCGGCCGATGTCGCCAGCTGACATGGGCCGGACACTGAGTGTTTTCGTTTTGCGAATGGTTGTGCGGAACAGGGGATGATCGGTGGCATCGCCCAAGTTGCAACTGGCAGATTGCAGATAGGATCGCAACAGACCTTGTAGATCATGCCGCACGGGAATTTCTCGGGATTTGCCGCCTTTGTCGAGGAAGTGCAGGCAGTACTGATCACCGGAGTCGTACAGGTCTTTGACCTTCAGTCGAGCCACCGCGCCAACTCTCGATGCCGTGTAGATCAAAATCGACATGATGGCTTTGTCGCGGAGGCCGACGACGCTATCCGTATTGATCGACGACAAGAGCTTGCGAGCCTGCTTGATTGTGATCTCGGGCGTCTTGCCTTCCATGACCTGATAGCGTTCGCCTCGCACGGACAACGCGGGATTCAAGGCGATCGCGTGCCGCGTCACCATGCCATCGAAGAAATGTCGGAGCCCGGCCAGAATCTGCTTCTTGCTGGCGACGGACAATGTCAGACCATCGAGGTAGATCCCGACGTCTGCCGGTGACACTTCCTGCAGTGTGCGTTGACGACAGTTGCACCATTGCAAAAAACAAAGCACAGCTCGCCGGTACGCTCGCCGAGTGTGTGCATTGCGTATCTTGGCATGGAAGAATTCCTCATACGCAAAGCGAGCGTTATGGCCGGCCTGTTCGATGATGGCAGGCAACCGCAGTGGTCCACTGGCAATCGATTCCGCCGGGCGAAGAATGACATTGCCAGTCGCACACGGATACCGTTCATCCATGTGCGCGATCAGGCAGCATTCGTTTCGCGTGCAGCCCAGTCAAGGAACGCTCGTCGATGGACTCGATCCCATGATTGAATGGCTTCGTTCATGTCGAATCGGCCACACTGCCATTCACGTGCAGGCATCCACAAATTCAGCAAGAACCTCGCCGCATGCACGGCGTTCGCATCGGCCGCCGATTCCGCCGCCCAGATGTCGAGCTGGTTTGGATTCCATGGTGCGACACCCGGCGCGTCAACCAATGCCGGAAACTTTACACCCAGTCCAAGAAATGCGTTGTCATTTTGTTTCATATTCCTGATGACCTCCATGTTGATTTGAATTTTGACTCCAATTTCATCACCCTCCTTATGCCACCGATAATTTAAAGGGTTTTATCCGAAGTGCCGCATGAGCGCACGGAGTTCTGGATTCGGCGTGGTCGGCACTTTGGATAAAACCAGTTGAACTGAACCGCGGTGTTATGGGAGTTCAATCACGTTCAAGTATCATCTTGAACAGGGAATGGCAAGACTAAACCACACGTTCGGATGCCGAGTGTCTGGACGGCAGATCTGCTTAAGTTGCGATCGTGACGGGCGTAGCGATTGGACGATTCGCGCGTGCCGGCGTTTTTGGGGAGAGCGCAGAGTGTCTCCGGCATCAGCCTGTGAAAAGCACAGTGACATTGTGAGAAATTGGCGGTAATCGCTGCGATAAAAGTCATGATGTGTCCGTCTTGTTCATGACGGATGTTTGGTAACGATCAGCGGACGACTTCGAAGAATTCGACGAGGCATCCTGCAGCGGCGCCGGCGGCACGGGTGTTGGTGACGCCCATCTCAGTGAATGAGGTACGAGCGACAGTGGTACGATTGGTACGGTATCGATTCGCAGATATCGGCCACTCTGGCACACCGGACACCTCAGAGGATCTTCGGAGTGATTGGTGTTCTTCAAATCACTGTCGTCAACATCGGACGCAGCGTCAGGCGACGGCTCATTAACTCCCAGCAAGCGACGGCACATCGCGAGCTTGTCATTTCGATTTCGATTGGCAAGGAATCCGTAGTGTCGAATCCGGACGAAGCCACGCGGCAGGACATGCATCAGAAACCGACGGAGAAACTCCGGACCATCAAGATGCATCACCTTCTGCTGATTCTTGTCCGCATAATCTTTGTAGTGAAAGGCGACGCGGTCGCCATCAACTCCGATCAGTCGCTGATTCGAAATGGCGACACGATGCGTGTAGCGGGCAAGATATTTCAGTACCTGTTGCGGACCTCCGAAAGGTCGCTTCGCATACACCACCCAGTCTTTTCGAACTGCCTGATTCAGGAGATTTTCAAATCCTGGCAGCTCTGCTCGGGACTGCATCGCGCCGAAGAACTTCAACTCGCCGGCATGAAACAGTCGCTTAAGTCCCGCGATGAACTTGCCACGAAAAACTTGACTCAACACTCGAACAGGAAGAAAAAAGTCTCGCTTGCGTTGACTGCGACGACAGGCGACCCAACTTTTTCCGTCCGGCGAAATGCCGCCACCAGGTACGACACAATGGAGATGTGGATGATGCATCAGATTCTGGCCCCACGTATGCAGCACAGCTAGAAATCCGATCTGCGCTCCAAGCCGGTCGGGGTTCGCAGCGACTTGCAACAGAGTCTGGGACGCTGCTCGAAACAACAGACCGTACACGGCACGAGGATTCTGAAGTGCAAGTTCATTCAACGCCGGTGGCAGCGTAAACACGACGTGAAAATACGGTACCGGCAGCAGTTCCGCTTCCCGATCCGCCAGCCACTCCGCCCGTGCTGCGGCCTGGCATTTTGGACAATGTCGGTTGCGGCATGAGTTGTAGGCAATTTGTCGATGTCCACAATCGGCGCAGCCGAAGACGTGACCACCCAGAGCAGCGGTGCGACATGAAGCGATGTCTCGCAGGGCCCGGCGTTGCTCGAAGGACATGGCTCGGCCGTGACGCTCAAGTACACGGTCTCCGAAGCAACGCACGATGTCGGCCAGCTCGATTGACGAAGAGTTCATGACGCCGCCTGTTCGCCTGGTTTATCGCCGAGTTTATGACGATTCAGAAGCAGATCCAGCGGACTGCACGTCGAGATTAAACGGTCACCAGAGACATGCGTGTAGAGGGCCGTCGTCTTGATATTCCGATGTCCAAGCAGCAGTTGAATTGTCCGCAGATCCGTACCCGCTTCCAGCAGGTGTGTTGCGTACGAATGTCGAAGGGAATGCATCGTCACGTTTTTGCCGAGATTGGCTGCTTCGCTGATCCGAGCACAATACTTAATGACCGAACCACTGCCGATCGGCTTAGAATTTGGGATTCCCGGAAACAGCCAGTCAGCAGGTTTGTATTGGTGCCAATACTCCCGCAGTATCTCCAGCAACTTCGGTGACAGTGGAACGTAACGATCCCTGCCGCCTTTCCCTTGCTGGATATGCAGGACCATTCGCTTGCTGTCGATGTGTCTCAATCGTAGTTGCGTGACCTCAGAGACTCGCAGGCCTCCTGCGTAGGCGCAAAGAAATATACACCGATACTTCAGCTTGTCGCAGGCGGCGATAAACTGCTCCACTTCATCGAATGTCAAGACCACCGGCAGTCGCTTCGGCTCTTTCGGACATGGCAGTCCGTCCAGCATTCCGGGCTGACCGAGCGTGACGTCGTAGACAAATCGCAGTCCACAACGCGCGACGTTGTAGGTACTCCATGCAACTTTTCGCACGTGAATCAGATGGATGAGATATTTACGAATGTCTTCGCGGTTGATCTTTTCGGGCGAACGTCCGAAGTGACGAGAGAATCTCTGCACGGCCTGCAGATATGCTCTCTGTGTGCAGGGTGAAAAATTGCGAAGCCGCAAATCGTCAATCATGCGTTGTCGGAGTGGTGTCATTTGACTCTTTCTATGTTGAGTAAAAGAATGGGAAATGTGTCCGCAACTCTGTGTCGTAAAACCGAAGGCGCTCATCAGAAATCTCTTTATGGCTTAAGAATTCTGTTTTTGTGTGCGATTGAAACTGGTGTATCAAAATGTCCTTTTGGAAACACAAAAGATGTGGCATGATGAGCCATGCGTAACAACCAATTCCCGCAACACTTTGCCCTGAATCAACCGCGTGATTCCAGCAGGGAACTGATACTGAAAGGGACGCCAGGTATTCCGGCCTTGATTCAGGTCGCTGGTCACAACGCACAGCAGAGGTTCATCGAGTTCTTCACTGCGGACATTCGCAATCCTGGTACTCGAGGTGTTTACGCTCATGCTGTGAAACAGTTCTGCACGTGGTGCGAACATCGCAGCGTGTCTCTGACGGCGGTGTCACCGTTTGCCGTCGCGGCGTACATCGAACAACTCACGCAGGAGCGAAGTGCGCCAACAGTCAAGCAACATCTTTCAGCAATTCGGCGACTATTCGACTGGCTGGTTGTGGGACAGGTATTGCCGATCAATCCGGCAGCTTCCGTGCGCGGGCCAAAGCATGTTGTAAAAGTTGGGAAGACTCCCGTGCTGACGGCTTCTGAAGCCCGACAGCTTTTGGACGCAATCGACATCTCGGCCATCATCGGTCTGCGAGATCGAGCATTGATCAGCGTCATGGTCTACAGCTTCGCTCGTGTGTCGGCGACAATCGGTATGACGGTGGCTGACTACTATCCACAGGGTCGGCGGATGTGGTTCCGTCTCAAGGAAAAAGGTGGCAAACATCATGATGTGCCAGCGCATCACAACGCAGAAGATTACATTGACGAGTATCTGGAGTCGGCAGGCATCGGGAACGAAGGCAGAAGTCCGTTGTTCCGCAGCGTGTCACGAGAAAAGACGCTAACGGCACGCAGCATGCACCGCATCGATGTGCTGCGGATGATCAAACGCCGGGCTGCCATGGCGGGAATTACAACGCGGATTGGTTGCCACACATTTCGTGCCACAGGGATCACGTGCTATCTGCTGGGAGGTGGTTCACTGGAACACGCTCAACGCATCGCCTGCCACGAGTCGGCACGCACAACCAAACTGTATGACCGCACGAGCGACACTGTCAGCCTGGACGAGATAGAACGAATCATCATCTGACAAACCCGGGTGGACAGTAGAAAACGCGACGCCATGCCCACTGCGGAGCGGTTTAGTTCAACGTCCTTTATCAACCCCAAAGAAGTTTTTGATTTCTGAGGAAAATCAGAGGCAATCCGGCAAGCTGGGTTGCCTGTCTGTGTGCCTGCCTGCAGGCAAGTAAGCCGTGAAATGCTGCGGGAATTGCTGTCGGGAATCGCATCTGAGAAATAATTCCGGGAATCCTGGCTCGTCGGCGCAGAATCGAATGCGAGAATTCGTCTCACCCCGTAGGACGATCATGTCATTCATTGGTGGAGTCAATCCAAATGCCGAAATTCGAAAACCACGAGCAATTTTATTCGACCGTGCATTCCATGCTGGAGGGAGTCGCCGGGCTGACGCCGGAGCGGCGAGACGAGAAACTCCTGCAGTTGATCACAAACTACGGGCCCCAGCTGAATGGCTGTCTGATCAGGAAATACGGAGTCTCTGAAGATGATGCCGCGGAGGTCGTTCAGCAGTTTCTGTTGACGCGATTGCTTGTGCCATTGCCGGAGCAGAATGTCGCTGGCCAGTTTCTCGCGGCCAAACGAGTTGAGCCTCAACTGCGATTTCGCAATTACCTGCGGCGTGCCTTATACAATTTCTATATTGACCAGCGACGACGGAAACAGCTTCCAGTCGTTCAGGTGGATTGGCTCGAAGGAGCAGCCGGCAAGATTGCCGAGAACCCGGACGAAGATGTTCGAGAAGACATCACGTGGGCCAATCACCTGCTCAATCAGGCCTGTAATGCTGTTCAGCAGGAATGCTATTTGCGAGATCAGGCCGACGTCTGGAGAGTGTTCAAGGAACGCATCCTGCGGCCGATCGAATCTGGCGAGCCAGCGATCAGTTACGTGGAACTGTGTGCCAGCGGGCTGGCTTCGAGTCCGAAACAGGCGGCCAATCTGCTTCAGACTGCGGTACGGAAGTTCAATCGGGCTCTGGAAGGACTTGTCGCTGGCTACCTGCCATGTGAGGAAGAAAAACTGCAGGAATCCGTTGAGCAGGAACTGGATGAACTGCGGAGAGCACTGGCAATACCCCACGCCGTGCAGCTGACAACGGCTACCGATTACTCGGTAGTTCCAGCCGCGTCTGTCTCTATGGAGCGGAAACATCTCCTGAACGTCAGTGAAGAAGTTGCCAGCCTCTGGACCGACGCGGACCTGTCCGACTTCTGGAAGAGCCTGTTAACCAAACGGCCAGACCAGATTTTGGCAGAAATGTCCGGAAGCAGCTCAGACCCAGGCACGCAACAGAATCAGGCCGAACAGATGACGTTGTTGCAACTGATTTCGGACCCCAAACCGGTGCTCGACATCCTGATTTCCTTCAAGGAAGCCGCCAAGCAGTCAGCCGTTCAGCGACAAACCGGAAGTCGTCGCGCAGCAAGATCCACCAACGTCTTTCCTCCCAACGTCACCATGCTGATTTATGGACTGGCAATTGCCATTGCCAGACTGCGGTGGAATCAGCGAATCAGCAGTGATCCGGACAGCCGGTTCATTCAGCGCGTCTGCCGACTGCTGGAATTTCCCTGGATCGATCCACATTCGCGTCAGATTTTGCAGTCATGGCTCGAAATGCTCGGGAATTGACGATCAATACCGGTCATCAAGGGAAGACTTTGTATCTCCGGCTGCTTCCTGCTTGCTGATGGGTCCATGGTGAGGCCACAATTTTCGATTTTCTGCTGATCTCAACGGAAAATCGAAACAGGCGAAGTCATGGCCAGGCGGGAAGAGAAAGATGCTGATGAAGATTCACTGCTCCGGGATTTTGAATCGCAGATTCACGGAGGGGAAGTGTTTGGATCTGAGTCTCCGCTGGATCTGCGTTTGTTCCTGCAGGAACGGGAGCTTTCGCTGAGCGGAGGTGATCCGCGACTGGAGCGTCTTCTGGAGGCACAGCTTGCTTTCGATATTCGCACAGGACGAACGACTCCGGACCTGATTCTCGTCAACCACCTGATCTCGCAGTTCAACGATCTGCCGCCACAAGTGATTCGCGATCTGGCGATTCTTGAATATCGACTGCGCCTTGAAGCGGGCCACTCCGTCGATTCCGCTCGCTTTGTCAGCGGAGTGACGGGGCTCAATGAGACGCACCGCAGCCAGCTCGCGGAGGAATTGAAGCGGTTGTCTTATCTGGAACCGACGATCCAGCAGCCGTCGGAGGAAAAAGAATCGCCGTATCAATTTAAGACGGGAGATCGGGTTGGCTCCTTTCGCATCATGAAAGGCATTGGCCGAGGCGGCATGGGCGAAGTGTATGTCGCTCAGCAGTTGCACCCGATCCGCCGCACGGTCGCCCTGAAGGTCATTCAGCGTCGCGGGCTGAATTCGTCTGAGCATCGCCTGCGATTTGAAGCCGAACGACAGGCGCAGGCCATGATGGACCATCCCCACATTGCCAAAGTCTATGAAGCAGGTGTGACCGAAAGCGGGCAGGCGTTCGTCGCCATGGAATACGTCGCCGGGACGTCGATCGTCAAGTATTGCGATGACAATCGACTGACGGTCAACGAACGGCTCACGTTGTTCCTGCAGACATGCCGGGCGATTCAGCACGCTCATCAGGAAGGCATCATTCATCGGGACATCACGCCTGGCAATGTGCTGGTCGCGGATTCTGATTCCGGTCCAACGGCTCGTGTCATCGATTTTGGTCTGGCAAAAGCATTGCAGCCCGAGGTTCAGCTGACCGAAGAAGAAATGTACTCAGTGGCGGACTCACCACTGGGAACATATTTGTTCATGAGCCCGGAGCAAACGGGTTACGCGAAACGGGGCACAGATGTTCGTACGGATGTTTATTCGCTGGGAGCCGTTCTGTACCTGCTGCTGACGGGAACTCCGCCGATCGCTGATGCCGCTTTTCGCGAAAAATCCGTCGCAGAAAAATGCACCATCATCTGTAATGAGGAACCGCCTCGTCCGAGTCAGCGAGTGAGTACAGCGGGTACGAAGACTGCCACGATCGCAGAGTTGCGTAGAATCAGTCCGCGAAGTCTGTATAGAGTCCTGAACGGCGAACTGGACTGGATTGTCCTGAAGGCCCTCGAAAAAGATCGAGAGCGACGATACTCGACCGTGGCGGAACTCGCGGAAGATATCGAACGATTTCTGACCCAGCGTCCAATCAAAGCGCGACCGCCATCGCTGGCGTATCGCCTCGGCAAGGCCGTCCGCCGGAACAAAGCCACCACGATCGTTGTCACAACCGCGGTAGCTGCCGCAGTAGGAATGTCGTATCAGCAGCTCGGCCAATGGAAGGAAAAAGAGCGCCGCCAACAGGCCGAGTTCGTCTCACTGTGGAAAGATTATGAGGCAGCGACCGCGAAAGCAGCTCAGCGAGCATCCGAGCGCGAAGCCCTGCTTCAGAAACTGCTCGTCACTCCTGTCGGAACGACATCCGAAGACACCCGTCTGCTTGCGTTGGATGAGGCGATTGCCAGTGATCTGGTGACTGAGATCGACAAAAGGGATCTGCAATTGGCCAAGGCCAATGTGCTGCACCGACTTCAAAGCTTCGACAGGCTCCAGCGACTCATCGCCGAAATCCGACCGATCACCGATCGCCAGCGAGGGCAGGTTGAGCTGTGGAAGATTCGGAAGGCGTATCGACCGGGTGAGCAGCGGAATCTCGCCACGGAACTTCTGGAGAAGAAGGACGAATATCAGCTGGACGCGCCGGACGTTGGATACCTGCATTCGTTACTGGCACGCACGCGGTCCGAGGCCATTCAGACTCTGTATCAAGTGATTGATGAGAACTCGCAGCACGAGTTTTCCCGCAAAATGCTGATCACATTGCTGCTGCTGGAGGGACGATCGCAGGAACTCGAACGGCAGATTGAGCAGGCCCGACTGCTGTTTCCCGGAAGCGTCGATGTCGAGCTGGCGGAGGGACTGGCTCTGGCATTTCGCGGGGATCGTCAGCGAGTGGAATCGCATCTGGAACACCTGAAATCCATGAATCTGCTGTCAGCCAGCGACCGCGAATTCCAGGAAAAGTTTCTTTTGCTGCTGTCACGAATTTCTGAAAACGTCCTGTCGTTTGATGTCGAGTCCAATACGAATTCGCTCTCCGATCCGATTGCTGACGTCATTGAGTTGAGGCGATACTTTGCGAATTCGTCTGAACTGCCGACGCTTATGCAGGATTCGTTCGGCCCCGGTATGGGCATTGGCATTCCCGAGACTTCGGCGGAGCCGATCGACAATCTGCTCGCAAATGCCCCCGCACGCATTCTTCCTGCCAATGTGGCGTTAGCGCTGAGACAGCAGGGGCTCATGAACATTTTGACTGTGGACGTCGAACGCCTGTCGCCCGTCCCGGGTGACGCATTCTATGCCCGGTTGCGGGGCTACTTGTGCCTGGTTTCAATGGATTTTAAGGGAGCTGCGACGGAATTTGATAAGGCCCTTGAAAGCCCGTGCATCTTTCCCCGCTTGAAACCTCGCTTGCTGTATGAAGCGGCCATGTGCCATATGGGGATTTACTTTGGAACAGGAAGAACGGACCAACATGAACTGCGCAAGGCAGGAGAACTTGCGCTACGGTGGGTGAACGAAACGGATGAACTGGATTCCGTCACTGTGCAAAGAATTCAGAACATCCTGAACATGAGCGGCCAATATGGCGCGGCGCTCCAGCTGATTGATCGCTATCGGAAGTCTGTCCCCCCATCAACGCCCGCGGAGTTCGCAGGTGAAGAACTGAATATCAAGTTCGCAGCCAGTCGTTTTCTCGAAGTGATCGAATTGGCCGACCGATTGCTGGCGAGCGAATCCAGTGCCTCCGGGGAACTCGCTGTTCTCGCACGCCAGAAGCGTGATGAAGCCTTGAGCAAACTGCAGGAGTTGGTCACGGACCGGGATAAAACGGACGCGACCCCCTGAACGGACCATAGTGTCGGCTGACATTGCTCCGTCCAGGGAATCTCGATTATCAGGCCGTCACGACATCACAGCGTTTCCCAGGATTTCAGACGGATGTTGGAATCCAGATGACTGTTCCATTTCCTCACATCCGTCTCCGTTATCCACAGGATCCGATTGACCCAGGACACGGGAGGACTGTTTGTTGTGACGCCTGCCGGAGCCTGTCCGGCGTCCATCGCGGCAGCGGCTGGATTGGTCGCTTCAGCAACTGTGGTAACCGTATCTGTCGCGACGACGGCCGCTTGTTTATTCGAGTCCACCATGGGTTATTCCTCAGCACAAAAAGGTGACATTGGGAGAAACTTTCAACGGAACTCCTGATCCTCAAACGAACAAGGATCCTGCGTTCTGCCGTGGATCTTCAGGATTTCCAGTCGTCGCTTGTAGCGGACGGACTCACAGCTCCACATGGCGCGTAAATCCTTCATCAGCCTGCAGTCGTTGGTGAGGACGACGATGTTGTGAGACAGCATGTGCTGCAACGTGACCCGCAAAATCACCAGGTCCTGATACCGATCGCATGCCTCATGTCGAACTTCTGCCTGCCGTGACCGAATCAGCAGCGCAACCAATTCCAGAGTGCTCCGGGCAATGGGATCGACCGCGCGTGTCCGACAATGGTTCTTCAACTCCCACAGCACCAGGGCAGAGATCAGGATGGGATTTCGCCGGAACGCCGGAGCGAAGTTCTGAATGAATTCGGGGAAGCCAGGCTGCATGGCAAAACTCGTATCGAGCAGAATCTTGTGAGTCCGCACGACCGAACGTATGTCGTTTTGATGAAGCATCAATAATTCCTCCAGAGCGTAATCAGGTTGTCGCGGATGGCCCTCCCTGGCGGATTAACGGCCTGCCGATGAATCCTGTCTCCGGCAGAAAGCGAAGCGAAGTGCATTCCTGCAAGACCTCGCCTTTGGAGACGCCTCACGAATGGTTGTTCTGCGCACAAACGAAATATTGGAATCGGCGCAGAACGAACGGCGATCGCTCGTTTGAGAAGCAGAAACGCTTTGCTGTCAGAGTGTTTCACTTGAATGCGGAGACACGGGTCTCCGATTCTTCCGCGTATCTGCTTTTGCAAGGGGTCTGGTCATGCGTACGTTCTGTTTCATGATGTGTCTCGGTGTCTCTGCGGTCGTCGCTGGTGACGACGAACCACTGCATTATTCGTTTCGCTATCACACTTCGTACGGCTCGCCTGAAACCATGCATGCGATGACGTTTTCACCGGACAGTCGGCAACTGGCAGTTTCGGTGTCCGACCATGTGGATTTCATTGATACTCAGGACGGGGAAATCCTTTACCAGTTCAAGGCATCTCCGTTCAGTCTGAGGTATACGCAGGATGGAAAGCGACTCTATATGATCTCTCGATTCGAGAGCCAATTGCTGGATGTGCAATCTGGTGTTGTGTTGCCCACTCAGTATCAACCAGTCATGGCAGGGCTGGGGATCAATCTGGAAGTCCACAACGGGAAGCTGTTGATCAAATCCATGGTTCGAGGCGGTTCGGCCGCAGCAGGCGAAGCACTACAGGTTGGCGACGAACTTGTTGCGTTCAGCGAAGGCCAGAACGGAGAAATGCGCCGTACTACGGGCTGGTCTCTCGAATCGGCGACGGAGGCGCTGCAGGGATATGCTGGAACATTTGCACGTGTGACAGTCCTGTCACGCGGAAGTTTTGGTGCGAAGAATGAGAAGACTTTCACGTTGCGACGCACAACCGGAACACACAGTGGTCGCAGCGGCAATGTTCCTCTCACAGGACAGAACGCGTTGCCAAAGTCGCTTGCCTGGTGCATGGTCGACAGTCAGTGGCATGAATTCCGGGACGCCGCCACGGGAAATCCGGTCGCTCATCTTGAGACGATTGATATTCGAAACGTGGGACAATACGCCATTTCTCCGGACGAGTCGAAGTTTGCAGTGGTGGCTTCCAGAAAGGACCGGGAAGGGAATGCGGTGGAGGTCTATGATCTCGCATCCCAGGTTCGACTCGCCTTCATTCCCCTGTCGACGTCATCGTTTATCGAAATCACGTTTGCGGCGGACAACAACCGCGTTCTGGTCGGGACCTGGGACACCGTGGAGGTCTGCGATACCGCGAAAGCGGCTGTTGTGTCGCGGATGACGCTTGGATATCAAATGCCCAAAAAGGATGACAATTACAGGATTTCAGGGTCCATTGCCTCTCAGGCGATGAACGAAGTTCGAGCCCAGATTGCTGACGGCTCAGAGGGACGAGTCCGTTCACCGCGACAACTGGTGGCACTACTTGCTGCGTCGGTTCAGAATGTCGTGGCGGTGGGCGACCTCAACGGGAATGTTGGTATTTGGGATCTGAATTCTGGCGAGCATGTTCACAGCATCCCTGCCGAACAGGACGAGCCTGTGGAACAGTTAGCGTTTTCCCCGGATGGTCGCTGGCTGGCCTATTACGTGGACGGTTCACTGCATCTGGAGGACGTCTCGGAGGCACGGGTTCGGGATAATGAGACAACTCCTGCACAGAATAACGCGGACGAGTCGCTCGTTGGGAATCGCGTCAATACGATTTCACCGGAGT
>JBGSVD010000209.1:0-48161 GCA_041753135.1 Planctomycetaceae bacterium | reverse complement strand
AAAAGAAGTTCACTCAGCAGGCTCCCGCAAAATTCGTCAAAGGCGGCCACACTTCAATCTAACGAATCCTCCAAATGTCCAAGCCCAAACCAAAACAAGTACCTACACAATGAACACGCGAAAGATGTTTACAGCAGTAGCGCGAGCGTCCCGCCCGCTTATTCGGTCGCTCACCAATACCTCGTTTCTGACCGCACAAGGTATAAAACTACTTTCCAAACGTATCGTCTTCAACACGATCACTGCGCAGTCGCTCAACAGTTTCTCGCAGTTCGTTCAATTCTCTTCGAAGTTGATCATTCTCAGATCGCAGCTTTTCAACATCGCCATTAGGTCGATGTTCTCGTTGTTCTTGAGCTTCGCTCATTGCCATTGCCAATTCTTTCTTGGCAGATTGAATCTCATGCTCCATGGCCTCGGCCTTTTTCATTAACTCATGAGCCTTATCGGGCATTTCAGCGGCCATGAGGTTGTCGGCAGCGACTCGAATATGCTGCATGCGACGTGCGGCATTTTCAAGCTTTTCAGCCTGTTCGCGAAACTGTGGAGGAATTTCTCCACGATGACCATGCTCCAGTACCTGGGCAAGCTTTCGCTCGGTTTGTCCGATCTGTTCTCGAAGCTCATTCTTTTCGCGCTCAGGAGCATCACTAACTTCGGCCCTTTCTCGCTCGGCTCGCAGTTCCTTGAGACGCTGCTTCAGATGAATCACATCAGGATGATCTCCGGAATCGCGTGCGGACGATTTCTTTTCCGCAAGCTGCCGAGCCTTCACCATCAGCTCTTTTGATTGACGAGCCAGTTTTTCGCCTTGCTCTCGCTGCCCATTCTCCATCAACTCTGCAGCCTGACTCTTCAAAGACCTGGCCTTAACTTCCAACTCTTCAATATCGTCGGCTGACGCCAGACTACATCGAGCAGCCAGAGTCAACCCCAACACAGCACAGATCAACGTGGGAATTCGCATCCGATCACCTTTCGAATTGAGATCATTGAAGAAAATGCAGCCAACCAATCAGTCTATGGTCTGACGAATCGCATGAACATGGCAGTATGAACTTAGGCGGCTCCTCACTCTGCCGCATCATCTGAAACATCAAGTTGCAAACATCAGACGGCGGCAGGGCCGCTGACGCTTACGAAAGATCCACAACTCGAGGTCCAAGCACATCAAACCGCGGCTCGATTCCGAGACCGGGAGAAGTTCCCGCCTTCATGAATCCGTTTTCTCTCTGCGGTGCGCCGGTGGCATTGCTGACACTAACGTAGCTATTGAAGTCCGTGCTGGTGAACCGGAATTCCTCCGGCGTGCTGTGAGCCAGATGTGCGATCGCTGCGGTCGTGATATCGCCGCCCCAGCTGTCCTCCAGAGTCATGGCGATGCCCATCGACACACACAAATCTCTCGCTTGTTTGGTTCGAGTCAGTCCGCCGAGTTTGCTGATCTTCAGGTTCACGACATCCATGGCAAGATCCGCCTTGGCTCGCAGCAACATGTTGAGGCTATCGACGTTCTCATCGAGCACGAACGGGTGATCGGTGTTGCGGCGAACCGCAAGACACTCTTCGTAAGTCAAACAGGGTTGCTCAATATAGACGTCGACGTCACGGACAGCTCGAACGACTCGCATTGCTTCATGTTGCGTCCATCCAGTGTTTGCATCTGCAACCAGTCGATCCGTGGCACCCAACATCGCACGAACCGAATGAATGCGCTCAATATCGGTATCCGGATCACCGCCAACTTTTAATTGAAATCGTGTGTAACCGTCTGCCCGATAGCCAGAGACCTTGCGGGCCATTTCTTCAGCCGACTCCTGGGAGATCGCTCGATAAAGCCGCACACTTTCGCCGAAGCGGCCGCCCATCAAAACGCAAACAGGCAGACCAGTCGCCTTTCCAAGAATATCCCAACAAGCGACATCAATTCCCGTTTTGACATAAGCATGCCCCTTCAACGCGGCGTCCATGCGATGGTTGAGCTTCTCCAGCTCACGAGGATCATACCCCAGCAAATGCGGGCCGAGTTCTTTCAGGCCAGACCGAACACCCTCAGCATAGGCCGGCAAATAGAACGGACCAAGAGGACAAACTTCTCCATACCCCACAAGCCCGCAGTCGGTCTCAACGCCAACAATGGTGCTGTCGAAAACAGAAACAGATTTTCCGCCAGACCATTTGTAGGTCCCCTCAACAAGCGGCAATTCTACTCGATGTGCAAAAATACGAGCTATTTTCATCGCGATATCACACCTATCAGATTGATTCGTTCCTCAATACATTTCCCGTCGAGACAGTATACTCAGATTGAAAACAAATACCTCTGTCGCTGGAGTCGGTCAGCAAATCCTGGACAATGGCGCGAGCAGATTATCGTCTGGCGTATTTCGCGATTGGAACTCCTTACTCGTTGTCTGCGAGCGTTGGCCCCATCAGTTTCTGACGCTTGTGCTCTTTTCATTTTTGGTAACGGACGTTTACATGAACCTCTCAATTGCCCGAAGCTTCTTTCTCATTCTCGCCGCTGTCTTAGGCTCGCCATTCGCAATGGCGACTGATTACAAGGTCTACTATCTGGGCGGTCAGTCCAATATGGACGGCTATGGCTATGTTAATGACCTGAAGGATCATGATGCGCAGCCTGTGAAGGGCGTTATGATGTTTCATGGCAATCAGGGTCTGGACGGCCAGCCGGTGGATGGACAAGGCGTCTGGGCGGAGCTGCGCCCAGGTAACGGAACGGGCTTCACTTCGGATGGCAAAGAGAATCGTTACTCGGAGCGATTCGGCGTCGAGCTGAGTTTCGCGCGTCGCATGAAAGAGCTGCATCCGGAGACGAACATCGCAATCGTCAAGTACTCTCGCGGCGGCACGTGCATCTCAGCCGACGCGGGAGCTCGTGAGCGATTTGGATGTTGGGAGCCCGATTTTCATTCAGACATTCCGAATGGCAACGTCAATCAGTACGATCATTTTCTGGCGACTATTCGCAATGCAATGAGCGTTTCTGACATTGATGGTGATGGAGAAGCTGACACGCTTCATCCCGCAGGCATCCTCTGGATGCAAGGCGAAAGTGATGCAGGTGAAGAAGAGGTGGCTCAGAAGTACGAGGCGAATCTCAAACGGCTGATGGACCTGCTTCGCGCGTCGCTTCGCGAAGATGATATCCGAGTCGTTATCGGGCGCATCTCGGATTCCGGGAAGGATGACTATGAACAAGCAAACGCGAACGGCAAGGTCTGGAACTTCGGCGATGTCGTCCGAAAAGCTCAGGCGGACTTCGTCGCCAAGGACGAAAACGCCGCACTGGTAACTTCGACGGACGACTACGGCTATTCAGACCCCTGGCATTATGACTCGGCCGGGTATCTTGATCTTGGCAAACAGTTTGCGGATGCCATGTAGCCCGACCTGTCTCAGGTCGGGAACGGCGATCAATGCGCAGGAACGCGGCTTCCAAATCCCAATCGGCAACATCACGCAAATTGCACACTCGCTGATCTGAAACAGATCAGCCTACGTAGCCCGACCTGTCCTCAGGTCGGGAACGGCGATCAGCGCTCAGGAACGCGGTTTCCAAATTCCAATCGGTAACGTCACACAAATTGCACACTCGCTGATCTGAGACAGATCAGCCTACGTGTAACATCCCCGTTCTCTGATCCAGTCCGAGCATCAGGTTCATATTCTGCACGGCAACGCCACTGGCGCCTTTGATCAGGTTGTCGATCGCGGCGAAGATCACAAGCTGCTTGCGGTTGAAGCGAACGGTAATGTCACAGAAGTTCGTAAAAGACACGTCCTTCGTCGTCGGAATCTGATCAACGACTCGGATAAATGGTTGACCAGCGTAGAACTTGCGGAACATCTCAAGCAGTTCAGCTTGAGAATGCTCGCCATTGAGACGCGGATAGATGGAGCAAAAAATCCCTCGATCCATCGGCATCAGATGCGGATTGAAAGCCACCTGCACATCGCAACCGCCGACATCCGTCAGAACTTGCTCGATCTCAGGCGTGTGGCGATGCTTTCCAATGCTATACGCTGTCACGCTTTCGTTGCATTCGGAAAACATGTTCGACAGCTTCGGAGTCCGGCCGGCACCACTAATGCCGCTTTTGGCGTCGATGATGATTCCCGTTGGTTCGATCACCTTTTCTGCCAGCAACGGTGCAAGAGCCAGAATTGACGTGCTGGTATAGCAACCAGGATTCGCGACCAGTTCGGCGGATGGAATCTTGTCGGCATAGATTTCCGGCAAGCCATAAACCGCGGTGCTCAGTCGAGTCGGATCGGTATGCACGTGCTCGTACCAGGTTTCATACACACCCGGATCTTTCAACCGATAGTCCGCGCTAAGATCGACAACACGGCAACCTGCGTCAAGCAGTTGCGGGATCGCCTCCATGCTGGCCGTGTGAGGCAGGCAGCAGAATGCGATGTCACACATTTTGCCAGCCTCCTCGGCGGAAAGGTTCTCGCAGCGAAGATCAAAAAGCCCCGTCAATGAGGGATGAATTGCGCTCAGATGCGGCTTCGTCTCCTGTCGAGTCGTTGCAGCCACAACCTCCGCCTGCGGATGCCTTGCCAGAATCTTCAACAGCTCAAGAGCCGTGTACCCCGTCGCCCCAAGAATCGCCACGCGTGCCATGTGAATGCTTCTTTTTGCTTTACCCAGTTTCAATCTGAAGGTGAAGTATAGGACACGCGTGATGACGGACAAGCTGTGGAGATTCCCAGCAATAATCGGGAAAACAGCAGACTCCGAAGCCGTCAGCGAGATCGCTCTCGACGTTTTTTTGTCGACATGCTACAGAGAACCATATGAGCACCCTGTCAGGAGGACTGTGCGATGTGGTGGATGGCGAGTCGGATCATGTGCAGTTTGGCGATTGCCACATACCTTTCCGGCTGCGCCGCCTGGTCGAAGCGGCATAAACTGCCGGTGTTGCCTCCGACGGAGGCCCCGCGAATCATCATGAACTCCATTTCATCCACGCAAATAATCCCTGTCAGCAGTTCGTCGCAAGCACCGACAATTGAGATCCTCGATCACCGACCTGGGCCGGAGCGTTACTATTACCCTGGCTCATTGCAGCCTCGTCGCTGGCAGGACGGACTGTCGATGGTTCCGATGGAGGCATTCGACCCATCCATTGAAGACCAGATTCGAGCACGCTGCGTCCGGAAACTCGATGGGACGGGTATCACTTCAGTGTCGATCGAACTGACTTCGTTTCAGTTTGTGTTTGATCAACGACTCAAACTCAAGGGCGAAAGCTCAGACTACATCAGAAACTGGCTTGCCCAGAAGGACGATGAGCATGAAGAACGCAAGGAACGAAGAAGACTTGCGGATGAACGGTCCGAACAAATGGAGCGGCAGCAACGCGACCTCAAACGCAACCTTGGTATGGATGTAGACGAACCTTCGTTTGCTGATGGCCTGTTTTCCGATGCGGCGACAGGTGCGTTTCGTTGGATGGTTCTCGATACGCCAAGAAAAAGCGCCGAGTCTGCCGAGGCCAGGCAACTGCGAAAGCCACTTCCCGCTGAAACGCCACATTTCATTTCCAATGGAAAACGCGAGGGACTTAATTGCCAGCTGAAGGCCGTCGTGACTGTGACTTATGCTGATGGGCAAACTCAAGAGCTGAATGCAGAGACAGCCCTACACGCTCCGTTCGATGCATCGCAGGATCTTCAGACGCAGATAGGTGATCTGGTAACGAGAACAGTCGATGATTTTTCCAGTTCCATTATGAATTGAATTTGTCGAACTGCTGCAGTCACACCAACAGGGAAAGGCATTGCGAGGCGCCGCGAAGTCGCCCGACCTGTCTCAGAACGGGAAGTGTATACGCAGCATGGCGGCACCGGATCGACACCTCGCACCAGACACCAGCTTAGTTCAGATGGTTGCACTCACATCCGAATTCCTGCGAATCCGGCGACAACTCATTCCACACCGCTCAGTCACAGAATCGCCGAAAATGCAGCGACAGCAGACGCATCACTTTCACCCGTCGACCGGCTGATTGTCTATTTTGGAGAAATTGGCCAGCGAGTTTCCGTCGGCTCATGTGCCGAATTTGGACCTGTCAATCCGCGTTTTCCCGCCGAATTACCCCGAAAATCGCTACTCGCTTCTCAAATTGCCCCAGCGCCGTCATCATATTCGCCTCTGGTAGTTTTTGCGTGGACGTGCTCACGAGTCAGGCTCTTAAAGCCGATGACGTTCGCACGATTTATTGGGCAGTTTTTGCCGAAGTTTCCTCGTCCCGCTAAGACTGCCTCAGATACTGATGTCGACATTTCGGAACGGATGATCTTCTTCTCATTGCCGTTTCGTCTTTTCCCGGGAGTCAGGGAACCGGCACGAGGCTTCTGGAAAGAAGCAGATGAGTTGACTCGCATTTTCACATCCATCCACCGATCCAGTGGAAAGTCCGGCTGACATTGGTCATTTTGGCTTGATCATTGTTCATTCCCCTGTTTGGTTATTCTTCCTGAAAGGTCCCACCTCATGTCTCATTCGTCTCCTAAACTTCATAACGCCATGTGGCCTGGTCTTGTTGGCAAAGGAACCGGCGAAGGCCAGGAACCGCCAATTAGCCTCGACCACATGCTTGAACTGACAGCAGCGGCGAATGTGAATGGTCAGAAGTTTGACGGCATCGACTACTTCCTGTTTCATCCTCACACGGATCCCGACGCCAGCGAATCGGATCTTCGTCACATCGCCGACAAGATCGCCGCACATGGATTCAAAGTTGGGTCGCTCGTCGCACCGATCTGGCCGGGCACCGTCGGCGATTCTGCGATGGGCACGCCGGTTCAGCGAGCGAAGTTCATCCTGTCGGTGAAGAAGGCCTGCCGCATCGCGAAGATTTTCAATGAGCACGGCGTTCGACAGTACGGTGTCATCCGTATTGACTCTGCTACGGGAGACATCGGCGGTTGGCAGGAAGATCAGGTTGCGGGAACGAAAACCATTGCGGCAACGTTTCGTGAAGCGGCTATTGTCGCGGCTGCTCACGGCGAACGCCTGGCCGCCGAAGGCGAAATCTGCTGGGCGGGGATGCATAGCTGGAAGGCGATGCTGAGCCTCCTTGAAACGGTCGATATGCCCGGTTCTCTTGGGTTTCAATGCGACCTGGCTCATACGTATCTCTATCTGTTGGGTTACAACGCTCCGGAATGTGCCTTGGTCAAGGAAGGTTACACTGACGCAGAGTTCTGGCCAGCCTACGAGAAGATGACCGACCAACTGCGACCGTGGACGATTGACTTCCACGTCGCTCAGAACGATGGCCAGGTCAAAGGTGCCGGCTCGCACGACAAGACTGGCAAGCACTGTCCGGCCGACGATCCGAACGGCAAGCTGGATATCGTCAAGTGCGCTGGCTACTGGCTGAAAGATGCGGCAGAGCGAGGCATTCAGCACATCTGCTGGGACGGCTGCATGTTCCCGAACGCGACGCTGGAAAATCCAAAGACATGGAACACAATTTTGGATACCATGATCAAAGTTCGAAACGCGCACGGCTGGGCTTAACAAAAGCCGAGAGCGGAAAGCGGAAAGCCGGTAAACGCAGAGGACGCTCGAATGAGGATGGTAGGGCTGAGGGATCGGACGAAGCAGTTCGCGCTTCGCATCATCCGGTTGTCCGCGGCACTGCCAAAATCGAACGAAGCACAAGTGATTGGGAAGCAGCTACTGCGCTCCGGCACAAGCGTGGCGGCAAACTTTCGAGAAGCGTCAAGAGCACGGTCCGATGCTGAGTTCATCGCAAAGCTGGGGATCGTTGAGCAGAAAATGGACGAATCGCTTCTCTGGATGGAGTTGCTGGTTGAATCGGAGATCGTCGCGTTGGCACGAATGCAGGAGCTAATGGCTGAAGCAGACGAGCTCATTCGAATTGTCGTCAAGGCAATCCAGTCGACAAAACGGAATGCGAAGTAAGGCGATTATCGGCTTTCCGCTGTCGGCTTTCATACTTCAAAAGACTATTTCACATACAGAAGGACCCACACAAGTGTCATCTCTCAAACCCCTCAACATCGGTCTTGTCGGCTACGGCTTTATGGGCCGGACGCATTCCAATGGCTACAAGCGAGTCAACGATTTCTTCCCGGAGCTGAAACATCGCCCTGTGCTGAAAGCGATCTGTGGACGCAACGAAGAACAAGTGAAAGCGTTTGCGGACCAGTGGCAGTTTGAGTCCACAGAAACGGACTGGCGTAAACTGATCGAGCGTAAGGATATCGATGCGATCGACATCTGCACGCCGAATAACTCGCACGCGGAAATTGCGATCGCCGCTGCGGAAGCAGGCAAGATGGTTCTTTGCGAAAAGCCGCTCGCCATGAATCCCGTCGAAGGCCAGAAGATGGTCGATGCAATTGAGAAAGCCAAAGTCACTAACACGGTCTGGTACAATTACCGCCGCGTTCCAGCAGTATCTTTGGCGAAGCAATTGATCGATGAAGGTCGCCTGGGACGAATCTTCCACTATCGCGCCAATTTTCTGCAGGACTGGACGATCAACGCCGATTTGCCGCAGGGTGGAGCGGCTCTTTGGAGACTCGATGCGGCGGCCGCTGGCTCAGGTGTCACGGGCGACTTGCTCGCACACTGTATCGACACAGCGATCTGGCTGAACGGTTCAATTTCAAATGTGACCGCGATGACAGAGACGTTCGTGAAAGAACGTATGCACAACCTCACAGGTAAAGTGGAGAAGGTTGGCATTGACGACGCTTGCGCGTTCCTGTGTCACTTTGCGAATGGCTCCCTGGGATTGTTCGAATCAACGCGTTATGCACGGGGCCACAAAGCTCTTTACACATTCGAAATTAACGGCGAGAAGGCATCGATCAAGTGGGATCTGCATGACCTGCACCGCCTTGAATACTTCGACCATGCCGACAATTCTCTGATCCGCGGCTGGCACCAGGTTCATTGCACGGACGGCGACATGCCGTATATGGGCAAGTGGTGGGTTGGTGGCCTGCAAATTGGCTACGAACACACTTTCGTCCATCAGGTGGCCGACTTCATCGCCGCCCTGGAATCCGGAAAGCCCTGCAGCCCGACATTCCGAGAAGCGCTTGAAACCCAAAAGGTTTGCGAAGCCGTCCTGGACAGCGCGAAATGCGGCTTGTGGAAGGAAATTGCGTAGCCTGACTGAATCCAGGCGACTATACTGGCCGAACAAGCAGGAAACGGCGGTTGAAGGGCATCCCTTTCAGCCGCCGTTCCATTTTGACGGTCGCAGAAGACCGCGTCGTTTTCGCCGAACCTACTCGGCAAAATGCGTGTCTTCATGCGAGCTTTTGCGCTTTATGACATGTTCTCACAACTTGATTTAAGTTGAGTTGTTCTGCTTTCGCTCAAGGTCTCTGCCATGGAACGCCAACCCATTTCCAAAGAAGGTTACGACAAGATTCGTGAAGAGATTCGCGTTTTGGAAGAAGTCGACATGCCTGCGGTGACCGAACGCATCAAGACCGCGCGCGAGGAGGGCGACCTGAAGGAAAACGCAGAATACCACGCGGCAAGAGAATCTCAGGGCTACATGCAGGCCAAGATCAATCAGTTGAAAACAAAACTGTCGAACTGCTACATCGTTGAACGAACAGGTGGTCCTAAAGACGCCGTTGTTTTTGGTGCGACAGTGAAAGTGAAGGATCTGTCGGACGGATCTGAAGAAGCTTACGAACTCGTCGGGCCAGGTGAAGAAGATTACGATGGTGACGTAATGAAGATTCTCACCAACAGCCCAATCGGTGCAGCAATGATCGGCAAGAAGATTGGCGACAAAGTAGAGGTCGATATACCACGCGGCAAACTCCGCATGGAAATTATCGAGATCGAATAGTCGTGTTTCTGACTCTGCTTGTTGCGATTGAATTTCTGAGTTACGTTCGTTGAATCACCGCAGTGATCCTGCATGTCAGTAACTCTGGCGTGAAGCATCGCATCGAGTAATTTCAGGCAGGCAAAACTCCGACTTGCCATCAGGACAGCTATAACAAGACTTCCTTCGCGGCAAGCGTCAGAGGCACCTCAAATGTTCTTGCCTCCCGCACGACAGTCAGAGTAATCGTGTCGCCCGGCTTAAACTTTGATAAGACACTCTTCAATTCGCTGTACGTTGAAATTCTTGTGCCATCAATCGCCGTGATCTGGTCTCCCAGAACAACGGACGAGTATCCTCGTCTTCGGCAACCCTGAAGTCCCGATGCTTCTGCCGGGGAATCGGGATAAACAGATAAAACCACAAGACCGCCTGCCAGCAGACTCTCTGGAACACCATTCTCTCTGGCAGTTTCAATGTCAAGAATGGCCACGCCCATTGAAGGTGTGGGTTCACTGGTGGATTCTTTCAAAACCATCCCGACAGACTGATTCACATCGTTCACAGGGACAGCAAATCCTAACCCTGCCGATGCACCGCTGGTGCTGACGATCGCGGTATTAATACCAATCAAACGCCCAGCGCTATCCAGCAAAGGGCCACCAGAATTACCGGGATTGATTGCCGCATCCGTCTGAATCATTCCCGCCAGAACATTGCCTTCATCGGTCGTCACACTCCGATTCAAACCGCCGATAACACCGGTCGACAGAGTTCTGTCAAAGCCAAACGGATTTCCGATCGCGAGCACTTTCTGACCAACTTTCAGATCCTCTGACGAACCAATTGTCATCGGCACCAACTGCGATGGATCCGCATCAATCCTCAAAACAGCAATATCATGCTTTGAAACTGCTCCGACAAATTCAGCGTCGAAGACACGAGAATCCGCAAGCTGAACTTCCAGCTGTGCACCAGCTCGTCGCAACGAGTTTCGGACCACATGCAGGTTCGTAATAATGTGCCCGGTTTCATCCCAGACAAAGCCAGTCCCCGATTCAAATTCGCGGGCAGCAACACTACCATCAAATGACTGCTGGTAACCCTTTGTCCGAACGTACACCACAGAAGGTGCCGCCTTTTCGAATACTTCGATCGTAGATTTTTCATCCTGGGCAAGATCACCTCGTGGCGTGACCGTACGAGCGGAGTAATCTGGTCGCATCCGAAACGAATCCAGAACAGATTTCACCAGCAACACACCAACCAGCAAAGTCAGTACGATCACAAGCCAGCCGTTTGCAGCTGCCGTCGTTTCCTGTCTCGGCGAATGATCCGAAAGATTGCTGCTCATCCTGGTCTCTGCCGCTAGTGAATCGCCGTTCGGCTATAAGAAAAACAACCAACTCATAACAAAAGAAGGGACCGACAGTCTGTCGATCAGTCGGCCCCATTGGCAATAGCGTTGTATTTTCTTTGAAGTGATGAGCTAATCCAGGCTGCCTTCCAGCTTCTCCCGAAGATCATTCAATGCATCTCTCATACGCTCCTTCACGGATTCAGGCTGCTGATCCAGGGCGTTCAATAGTTTTGGAGTCAATGCCTTGTTGAGTTTATCAAGCATTGATGAAGCGCGCTTCCAGAACTGATCCGGAGTCAGCTCCTGTCGCTCACCACCGGGAGCCTCCTCACGAATCTTTGGAGCAGGTGCCGCAGCATCAGCACGAAACGGAGCGTAACTTTCGCTGGAATCACGAGCCACCATGTCCATAGTTGCCGTCGCAGCCTTCTCACCACCTGGTAACCCGGCTCGTTCGCCCATGCCACTTGGTGTAAATTGCGACGGGTCAACGACGCGAGACAATGGAATCCCGGATGTATCAATTCCCAGAGGAGCCGCCCATTCTGAATAGCCCTCAGAGGACTCAGCGAACAGGTCTTCACCTCGCTGAGCACGTCGCCACGCTCGCATTTCGGCAACGGTGGCATCTGAATCCTGAGCCCAGGAAAGGCAGTCTTCAGCATCATCCCAGTTCAGAGCGACGTAAAAGAATGACCACTTGAGGCCGTTAAAGTTCTGGTACGTTCCACCAAAAGCTTCCCAGACTCGCCGACGCTGGAAAATTTGATCGCCACTCAAACCTACCATCTGACCAAAATCGCCGTCGGTTCGGTTTCGAGCGTAACGTTGCGTCCACTTCGAGGCGCATTCCCCAACAACCCAGTTGCACTGGCTCACAGCATCCCGAGCCATTGAAATCAATTGTTCTTCAGATTCTGCCACAAAAACTATCCTTCCAGACCTGAACATGGGCGGGCTGAATTCCGTTCACAGAATTCAGAAACTTTTTTTGACCGTCCGCTTCTGCCTCACACCGCTTGAAAGCGAATGTCAAATGCGGCGCCCCATCCTACGCGGGAAGAAAACCGGCTTCTAGCCTCGAACCTGTGAACCCTCAGGAATCCCGGATGTCCTCGTTTTAGCATGCGAATTCCTTCGCAGGCGGAAGAATCAGAATACACCTGATTCAGCCTTGCCCGGCGAAAAAAGGTCGTCCGGCAAACTTGACCGCTTGTCGGCCCCTATACATCGCCTCCCGGACCAGGGTCAAAATTTTCGCCAGGAATTGAGTTCAGGAAGGTGGACCCATTGCCGATACATTCGCTATAAATCACTGCAGCACCTGAAACAGTAAACTGAACTCAGGTCTCCCATTCAGCCGATTCTGTCAATGAAACAGTTTCGAACTGAGAATTTCGGGGGGATAGCCAAGTGGCTAAGGCAACGGATTGCAAATCCGTCACGCGTGGGTTCGACTCCCACTCTCCCCTTATAAACGCAGGGAAATCTTTTCAGGTTTCCCTGCGTTTTTTTTGTTTCACTCGAAAATTGCGGGCAGTGAATGATGGGGCGCCGTGATATGCATCACGGTTCTCGATCCATCAGTATCATCGCTCACATAAAAATGCCTCGACTCATTGAGTCGAACTGTTGTTGACCGAGCGTTGTCTCCTCGGATTTGCGATGAAGGAATTTTCTGTGTCATTCGACAAACAGCCGTGTCTCCCGATCGGATTTCAGGCTTCAGGGACAACTTGCGGGATCAAGGCCAGCGGAAAGCCAGATCTGTCTTTGTTCGTCTCAGATCGACCGGCAATGGCAGCGGGAGTTTTTACAACCAACCGCGTCTGTGGCGCGCCGGTGACGGTTTCAAAACAGAGAGTACCTTCGTCTACAGCACGGGCTGTGATTATTAACTCCGGTAATTCCAATGCAGCGACAGGGGAACCGGGAATTGAAGACGCCAAAGCGATGACAGCGATGGTGGCCGAGCAAATTGACTGCAGTCCGGAATCTGTTTTTGTCTGCTCCACTGGCGTGATCGGCGTTCCTCTTCCGATGCCGATTATTCTCAAAGGCATTCCGGCGGGTGTCGCTGCGATTGGTAATTCCGATCAGCATTTTCTGGATGCAGCAACCTCCATGATGACCACAGACACGTTCCCAAAACTCACATCCATTGAGGTGGAAGCTGCGGGTGGAAAGATTCGAGTTTCCGGAGCCTGCAAGGGTGCGGCGATGATCGCACCCAATATGGCTACGATGCTCGGAGTTGTGCTGACGGATGCTCAACTGACAGCCGAACAATGCGATAGCGCGTTGCGTTTGGGAGTTGACCGAACCTTCAACTGCATCAGCGTTGACGGACACATGAGCACCAGCGACACAGTGCTTTTGCTTGCCAACGGCGCAGCTTCCGGAACACTTTCCGAAGCCGACTTCGTCAAAGTCAGAGAGGCAATTCAACAGGTTTGCCAGCACCTGGCGACCAGCATCATTCGAGATGCCGAGGGGGCCGATCATTTCATCACCATCGACGTCACTGGTCTGGCGACTCGCGATCAGGCGTATCGCATGGCGAAAGAAATTGCTGACAGCGCGCTGGTGAAAACCGCCGTCACTGGCGGAGATCCGAATTGGGGCCGCATCGTTTCAGCAGCGGGATATGCGGGCGTCGATTTTGATACGGCGTTTGTATCCCTTCGAATCAACGGGACCCAGGTTTATCTGGCGGGAACACCGGTGCCATTCGACGCAAAAAACTTGTCCAGTCAACTCAAGGACAATCGAGATGTGCATCTTGAATTGTCCGTCTCCGGCGGTCCGTGCTCAGGTCGTGAAGCGGTTCGATTCTGGACTTCCGATCTGACTCAGGAATACGTTCGACTGAATTCCGAGTACACCACGTAATGCAAGCCAAAGAGATCGTCCGCTGGCGATCGAATCGACTTCCATAAAGAATCGTCAGTGATTCGCTGCACGAAACACCTCGATTAGTCTGAAAATAACGGAAGATCATCGAGTCAATCCCGAGGGCAAAACCGGTTTGTTTCGGGAATCCGCGAATCGCTGCCCGAAATTCCGGCGACCGTTCTTTCGCAATCTGCGATTGCCCGTAGAATCCGCGCAAGGTCACGGGGCCGGCGTGATTCGCCGTTTCTCTCATTTTGGTTCGAGCCAGCCGCATGGCATGGGGTCTCATTCGAGATGCCCCTGAACCACAAAAGGCCCGTTCGACCATTTCCTGATCAACATAGTCACAAAGACAGCTCCCTCCAGAGACGTTATGGCCAAAAAGGCAGCAAAATCGGCAGCGAAGGCCGTCGAAACCGACGAGAAGAAAACGCAGAAATCTGTCGTGACGTCTGACGCAAAGTCGTCTTTGACGGACGACCGACTTGAGCAGCGCACGCAGGAGATCGGTCACGAACTTTTCGGACGCGTGCAGCATCGTTCCCCATCGATCTTTCATGGTCGGTGGTGGGAAGATCGACTTATGTCCTGGGCCATGGGCGACGAAGCCGTCAAAGTACAGATGTTCCGCTTCGTCGACGTGCTCCCGATGCTCAAAGATCACCATGCAATCGCCCGGCATCTCGATGAATATTTCGAAGAGGTTCGCGATCGACTCCCCTGGGCAGCGCGCCTCGGGCTTGACCTATCGACAAGCAACACCATCCTCAGCCGCGCTTTGGCATTTAATGCTCGGACGAATGCCGCACGCATGGCTCGACGATTTATTGCAGGGTCAGGTGTTGACGAAGTGGTGGCCTCAGTACGCCGCATGCGTCGTAATCGCTTTGCGTTTACGCTCGATCTGCTTGGCGAGGCAATTATCAGCGATATGGAAGCCGATCGTTATCAGCAGGCTTACATCGATCTGATCAATGGCATGTCGCAACAAGTCAATGAATGGCCGGAGGATCTTCTGCTGGACTCTGACCACGAAGGCCAGATTCCCAGAGTCAACGTCAGCATCAAGTTATCCGCACTTGACAGTCAGTTCGCCCCGATCGACGCTGAAGGCACGATTCGCCGTGTCTCTGCGCGTCTGCGACCGATACTTCGTGCTGCCCGACTGAATCACGCTTATGTGCACTTCGACATGGAGCAAAACGATTCTCGCGAGATCACGTTTGAGATCTTCCGTCGGATCATGATGGAAGACGAATTCCGGGACTACGCAGATTGCGGCATTGTTGTGCAGGCATATCTGGAGTCGGCCGAACGTGACTTGAACACAATGCTTGACTGGGCCAAAAAACGAGGCACTTCAGTCTGGATTCGACTGGTCAAGGGTGCCTATTGGGATTACGAAAACATTGTCGCTGAGTATCGAGGCTGGCCGGTGCCTGTGTATCGCCGCAAGTGGCAAGCCGACGATTGTTACGAACGACTGACTCGCATCCTGATGGAAAACTATCAGTGGCTGCGACCGGCTCTGGCCAGCCACAATCTTCGTAGCCTTGCGCACGGACTGGCTCTGAAAGAAGAATTGCACGTACCGGATCGAGCGATGGAAATCCAGATGCTCTACGGTATGGGCGACGAGCAGGCTCAACTTTTTCTGGAACGTGGACATCGCGTCCGCATCTATACGCCGTTTGGCGAACTGATTCCCGGAATGGCGTACCTTGTGCGACGCCTGCTGGAAAACACGTCAAACGATTCTTTCCTCCGACAAAGCTTCACCGAACATATTGCCGCCGAGAAACTTCTTATGAAGCCATCCAGTCACGCTGCTGCAGAACCACCGATTCAGGAGACTCTCCGTCCCGGCTTCAACAACGAACCGCTCATCGACTTCACAAAAGAGGAAAACCGTGAGGCCATGGTTCAGGCCCTCGCCGATGTCCGCGATCAATTTGGCAAAGTGTATTCGCTGATTATTGACGGCAAGTCGTGTGACAGCCGAGCAACTTTGGTATCTCGCAATCCTTCGAAAACATCGGAGATCATCGGACGAGTCGCTTCCGCCACCGCAGAGCAGGCTTGTGATGCGATCGAAGCCGCTCGCCGCGCGTATGGTATGTGGGCCGCTGTTCCAGTGGAAACTCGCGCCGAGTATCTGGAACTGATGGCGGCGGAGATGCGAGAAAGACGTCTGGAACTAGTCGCCTGGATTATCTTTGAGACTGGTAAACCCTGGGCAGAAGCCGATGCGGACCTCGCTGAAGGTATCGACTTCTGCATGTACTATGCTCATGAAATGCGTCGGCTGGGTCAGCCACAGAAGACTGATTTTCTCGGTGAAGATAACAGCTACATGTATCGACCGCGTGGTGTCTGCGTGGCGATCGCACCGTGGAATTTCCCATTCGCTATTTTGACCGGAATGACTGTTGCCGCAATCGTCGCGGGAAATACTGTCGTCATGAAGCCTGCGGAACAATCGTCTGTTGTCGCCGCGAAGCTGATGGAAATCATTCGCAACTCAAGCGTTCCGGACGGTGTCGTCAACTTCTTACCTGGAGTTGGAGAAGACATCGGACCAACTCTCGCAAGTCACCCGGACGTTGATCTCATCGCATTCACTGGCTCGCAGGATGTCGGCCTGGAAATCAATCGAACCGCGGCAGACACCGACAAACGTCAAAAAAATGTCCGTCGGGTCATTGCAGAAATGGGTGGCAAGAACGCAATCATCGTCGATGACGATGCTGATCTTGACGAAGCCGTTCTTGGTGTCATCAAAAGCGCATTTGGCTATGCAGGACAAAAGTGTTCGGCCTGTTCACGCGTCATTGTTCTTGAACCCGCTTATAAGCAATTTGTTGATCGCCTGATCGAAGCCACAAAGAGTCTGAAGCTCGGCGCGGCAGAAGACCCAGGCACAAAGATCGGACCGGTCATCGACGAAGATGCACGCGACCGTATTCTGACAACGATCAAGAAAGTTGATCCGGAGCATGGTGGGGTTCTGGCTCTTGCCATGGACGCCGGGCCGCTGGCCAAACAGGGCACCTACGTCGGACCACATATCTTTATCGATGTGGATCCGACTTCGCCGCTTGCTCAGAACGAGATCTTTGGTCCAGTTCTTTCCGTCATGCGCGCAAAAAATCTGGATGAAGCATTCAACATTGCCAACAGTACTCGGTATGCACTGACAGGTGGTGTTTACAGCCGCAGCCCTCAAACGCTTCGTCGAGCTCGTAACGAGTTTGAAGTGGGCAACCTCTACCTGAATCGTGAAATCACCGGCGCGCTGGTGCAGCGACATCCATTCGGAGGCTATCGAATGTCCGGGATGGGAAGCAAAGCGGGTGGCCCTGACTACCTGCTGCAATTCCTTGTACCGATCAGCGTTTCAGAAAACACGATGCGCCGTGGGTTCGCCCCGAAGCAGGAAGAATAAGACAGAGCATTGAATTCACTCACTGGGGCATACTGCGTTGACCTTGTTGCGGACGAGGACCAGTGCAGATTCTTCGGTATCAAGCGGATGGCCTGACTTGGACGGGTGCAAAGCTCCTGGCGAGATGCACACCCATCGGCGCTGGACGTGGGTGGGTATTTGACGTCACAATACGTGAAGTCCTGCCCGCCGCTCACTTTTCCTGCCTGATGCCATGAAGACACTTCGAATTCAGTTCAGTCTGTTCCTGCTATGCACTGTGCTGCAAACATTCGCCTCAGCTGATGACATCGATTTCGAATCGCAGATTCGGCCTCTCCTGAAGGCAAAGTGTTTTGACTGCCACGGAGCGGAGACTCAGGAAAGCCATCTGCGACTCGACGGCCGAAGCTCGATTCTGCGAGGCGGGGACTCGGGCGAACCGGCCATCGTCATTGGCAACAGCGAAGCCAGTCATCTGATCAAACTCGTCAGAGGCGAAGAGGCTGGCAAATTGATGCCTCCCGATGAAGCCGATCGATTGTCAAAAGAGCAGATCGATCTGTTAAGCGAGTGGATCAATCAGGGAGCAATCTGGCCGGGCGCTGAAAATGACGCGGAGGAAGAAACACCGGGATTGGATCATTGGTCGTTTCAACCTGTCAGCAATTCGCATCCTCCGGATATTGACGACGCCTGGCTCTCCAACGGTATCGATGCATTCGTTCTGGAGAAGCTGCAACAAAATTCTTTGACACCGAATCCTTCTGCGAAGAAGGCGGAACTGATTCGACGCATCTATCTCGACATGCTTGGACTCCCGCCGACTCCCGAAAAAGTTCAGGCATTTGTGGTCGACAAAGACCCCAAAGCCTATGAGAACCTTGTTGAGGAAATGCTTGCCAGCCCGCATTATGGCGAACGCTGGTCACGCTACTGGCTCGATCTTGTCCGGTTTGCAGAAACCAACGGCTACGAAACCAATCGAGAACGCCCCAATGCCTGGCCATATCGAGATTACGTCATTCGGTCGCTGAACGACGACAAACCTTACGACCAGTTTCTCAGGGAACAACTAGCGGGGGATGCGATTGGAGTTCCGGAAGGAACCGCCTATCTGGTTGCAGGACCTTACGATCTTGTGAAGAGTCCGGACATCAATCTGACACTGATGCAGCGTCAGAATGAACTTGACGACATGATCAACACAACAGGGACGGCCTTCATGGGGCTGACCCTTGGTTGCGCCCGCTGCCACAATCATAAGTTCGATCCGATTCGACAGACGGACTACTATTCCCTTCAGGCGATTTTTGCCGGCGTTCAACATAGCGACAGATCAATACCGCTGTCCGAAGACAAGCAACAGGAAATCGTTCAGCTCGACAAACAACTGAGACAGCTCCGCGAACAGCTTCGTCCATTTGTGAAGGATACAGGACCAGGTCGACCGGCCGTCAACGCCAGAAGCAATGAAGAGATATTTGAAGCAACGCCAGCCCGGTTTATCCGCTTCACCATTCACCAGACTAATGCATCACAACCGTGCATTGATGAACTCGAAATTTTCAGCGAAACAACAAACGTCGCCTTGTCGTCCATGGGAGCAAAGGCCACTTGTTCCAGTTCGTTACCCGGTTATGAAATCCACAAGCTCGAGCACATTAATGACGGCGTGTTTGGAAATTCGAACAGTTGGATTTCCAATGAGCCTGGTCGTGGCTGGGTACAAATTGAACTTCCGGAAGTCACGACGATCGATCGCATCACCTGGGCGCGGGATCGTGACGGAAAGTTTGCTGACCGCGTTGCGACAAAGTACGACATCGAAGTCGCCGTTAAGCCGGACGAGTGGAAAACAGTGGCATCATCGTCTGATCGCCTCCCTTTCACGGACGGAGCACCGACAGCGATTGACTATGACTTTGCAAAATTCCCAGCGGAGACAGCCGAACAGGGGCAAAAGTACTTGAAACTGCTGCTGTCCACTGAACAACGGAAACAACAAATTCAGGCGTCTGCAAATGTTTACGCTGGAACGTTTCAACAGCCGGGCCCGACCTTTCGACTGTTTCGCGGCGAACCACTTGCAAAGCGCGAGCAAGTTCAGCCAGGGACGGTTCAGGCTCTTGGCCAACTTCCAATCACTGAGGCTTCGCCGGAACAGCAGCGTCGACTTGCCCTGGCGGAATGGATCGCATCAAAAGATAACCCACTCACTGCCCGAGTGATCGTCAATAGATTGTGGCAATTTCACTTTGGCAAGGGTTTCGTGGCAACTCCGAGCGACTTTGGCAAGGCTGGCGTTGCGCCGACTCATCCAGAGTTGCTCGACTGGCTTGCCCGGGAACTTGTCGAACAGAAGTGGTCACTGAAACACGTGCATCGTCTGATATTGAATTCAGCCACTTATCGCCAAAGCAGTGCCCCTCGCTCTGATGCACTGCAGGCAGATGGTGCGACAGAATGGTGGTGGCGATTTCCTCCGAGACGTCTTGAAGCGGAGCCCATTCGCGACAGCATTCTCGCTGTTACTGGAGCACTCGATGAACGCATGTTCGGTCCTGGTTTCAGCGGCTTTGAAGTGGAGCTTGAAAACGTTCGCCATTATTTCCCAAAGAAGAAGTACGGTCCCGAAGATTGGCGCCGAATGATCTACATGACAAAAGTTCGGCTTGAAAGAGAATCCGTGTTTGGTGTTTTTGATTGCCCGGACGCGGCAACTTCAGTTCCCAAACGCAGTCGCTCCACCACGCCTTTGCAGGCGTTAAATCTGTTCAACAGCCCATTCATGCTGGAACAATCACAACTCCTTGCAGATCGCCTTCACCGTGACGTCGGAGCTGAAACAAAAAACCAGGTATCTCGGGCGTTCTGGCTTTGCTTCAACCGAGAACCTGAGCCATCAGAACTAACGGATTCTATAGAATTCATCGCGGAACAGGGGATCGCAGCTTTTTGTCGAGCCATGTTGAACAGCAATGAATTCGTCTTTCTGGAATAAACATGTTGCTGCCGCACGCGGGGAAGGTTTTGCTGATTCGCAAAAACGATCGTGATCAGTGTTTTCGAAGATCTTGACCGCAATCACAACGACGGCTCAGATTCTGAATCCAGTCGACCAGTTTGACAGGCCAATGCTTCACCAGACAATTCAGGTACGAAGATCATCATGAGCAATCCACGCCTTCTGAATAATCATCACCTCCTCAACCGTCGAGGATTTCTCGACAACACTGCCACAGGTCTCAGCAGTATCGCGCTTTCGATGATGCTGGCGGAGCAGGGGCTTTTGAAGGCGGATGATGCAAAGCCGGGAACAGTCGGCGGTAAGAGCCCCATTCGCCCGGACATCGAACCATCTCATCCATTTGCATCGCGGCAGGCTCATTTTCCGACAGCAGCAAAACGAGTCATCGTAATTTTCTGCTCGGGCGCGTGCAGTCATGTGGATACGTTCGACTACAAGCCTGAACTGATTACACGACATGGTCAGCCGCTGCCAGGCGCAGACAAGTTGATTACGTTTCAGGGAGAGCAGGGTAATGTCACAAAGAGCCCGTGGAAGTTTCAACCACGGGGCGAATGCGGGAAGATGATCTCCGACCTTGTCCCTCATCTGGGTGCATTAGCGGACGACATCTGCTTTTTGCATTCACTCAAGGGCAAGACAAATACTCACGGACCCGGCGAAAACTACATGTCGACCGGCTTCACTCTTGATGGATTCCCAAGCATCGGCGCATGGACCACTTACGCGCTGGGCACAGAAAATGAAAACTTGCCGGCGTATGTTGCCATTCCGGATCCTCGTGGTACTCCTCAAAACTCCGTCAATAACTGGGGCCCCGGATTCTTGCCGGCAGCCTATCAGGGCACCGATTTCAATACGTCGGCCCCCATTCGAAATCTGGCTCGGCCGGATTCCATTCCCGCCTTAACCGACGCCAGGACTCGTGACTTTCTGAAGCGAATGAACGATCGCCACCTCGAACGATTTCCTGGCGATACTGAACTCGCAGCAAGAATCTCCAGTTATGAACTCGCCGCAAAAATGCAGCTCAGCATTCCGGAAGTCAGGGACCTCTCGACCGAGTCCGCTTCAACACTGGCAATGTACGGTGCAGATGACTCACAAAACACAATCAAGGCGGCCTACGCAAAGAACTGCATTCTCGCACGCAGACTACTTGAACAGGGAGTTCGATTCGTACAACTCTTTAACGGGGCCTATCAAACTGGTGGTGAAGGAGTCAGCAACTGGGACGGACACAAAGTCCTTGCCGATCAATACAGCCTCCACGGTCCTGTTCTGGATCAGCCGACCGCCGCTTTGATTTCCGATCTGAAGCAACGTGGACTGTTGAAAGACACTCTGGTCGTATGGTGTACTGAATTTGGCCGCATGCCCACCTTTCAGAAAGGCGCCAGCGGCAGAGACCACAATCCGGAGGGCTTCACTTGCTGGTTGGCAGGGGCCGGTGTCAAAGCGCCGTTCAGTTACGGGGCGACTGATGAGTTCGGCTATAAAGCCGTAGAAAACGTCGTCACGGTTCACGACTTTCACGCTACGATTCTGCACTTGCTTGGATTGGATCATGAGCGTCTGACGTTTTATTATAACGGGCTCGAACGACGTTTGACGGACGTCGAAGGAGTGGTTGTAAAGGACGTACTAGCCTGAACGATCATGACCTCCACAACTGCACACACATCTGAATTTGGAAGTGTCACTGAAGAAAAAACTCCGTTGCCCCGCCTCTTGAGATGCCAGGGGAATAGCAGTAGGCTACAAACTCCCCACAACATCCTGCGCACTACGACTCCGCGTCACCCGTTCTGATTCCCGCCATAAGTCCCGCCCCAGTGCCAGCACGAAGACCCGAAAAGATGACTGTCACCTCGCGATTCAATTCCCACGTCATAAGAATTCTCTGCATCAGCGCCGCGCTGACCTTCGGCGTGGGACCAGCATGCTCGCAGGACACAAGTCTTGATGAATCGTTTGCTCAGAAGGTTCAGCCACTTCTGAGCAAGTATTGCGAGCGATGTCATAACGCTGAAGACATGCAGTCCGGAATTCGCGTCGACCAATTGGATGGATCACTGCAAGATCGGCATCTATTTCTATGGCGCGATATTCGGCGACAACTCGACGATCACGCAATGCCCCCTGAAGACGAAATACAGCCGACCGCGGATGAGCGTGAACTCCTGTCTCGATGGATCGAGCAAGCGATGAATGTGGCAAAATCTCGCAACACACAGAAGAATGGTTCGGTGCGCCGCCTCACAGTGCCTCAGTATCGAAACACGCTTCGAGAGCTGCTGGGGCTGCGGGAAAATCTGTCTGAATTATTGCCGCCCGATGGTATTTCAAAAGAAGGCTTCGCAAACAACGGCCAGGTACTCGGATTATCTCCGCTGCAGATGGAATACTACTTTGACATTGCGCAGAGGTCTCTTGATCTTTGCATTGTTGATGCATCTGTGAAGCCAGTTATTCAGAACTTCCGTATGGATCTTGGCAAGGTCTGATCCATGCAAAGATTCGCTGATCCTTGGGGCTAACAGTTTGCTGCTTGGGAACAGTGATTTCACGGTGACAGAACTGGCTCCGAAGAAGCCGTTTGCTTTTACTCCGTTCGAAATGAAGAAGTCGCTCGACTTCATCGAAGGCTACGTCGGCAACGACACCATTCGACAGTGGAAGCACTTTGACAGTCTCTACCACTCGGTGTTCGCCTGCATGCGAGGCACCGAGGGCTATCCGCTCGGCGAACCTTATCAGGCAGTGCAGGGCGGTCTACTGCTGCGTCCTGCCATTCCAAGTCCGGAGATCTTTGGCGAATCGAATACCTACGGACCGATGGCCAACTTCAAGGTGTCTCTGCGAGAACTTCCGGATCACGGTGACTTTCGAGTCACCGTCAAAGCGTCGCGATATGACGACGGACTGTTGCTGGATTCGGCTGAACCTGTGAATAATCCGAAGGAGTCGCCCGAACAAAAGATTGTCGACGCAGCAGCAGGAACAACAACAATCGAACAATCCGGAATCTATCAAGTGGACATCACTTGTGTGATGACGGAACCCAGCCATTTGCTGCGACTGAAGATCGGTGACCGAGATTTCTCAAGGCAAGTTCGCTCACGACACCCCGGCGATGCTTCGGCGGACGTCGCCAGTACTCAACAATCACACGCGATTTTGCTTGTTCGACTGAAACAGGGCCCGCTGGTCATTGAGACATCTCACTCGGACAAGACTTCGATTCGAACGGTGGTGTTGACTCGTGTGAACGATGAGAGCGAGTCGGCAAAGAAATTTCTGGCGTTCGAAAAACGATCTCCACTGCTTGGAGTTCAGTTGGGCCTTCGACGCGATTGTGGAAGCACGCTCAATCCTGTCGGTCCACCGCAGGAAGTCACTTCGTCAACTCCCACAGCGTTTTATTTCGAAGGCGCGATTAATGACTTTCCGTATCCCGCTGTTGAAGCGAACAACGTCAATTATCTGGCAGGCATTCGGGAAATTGGAGCTCGCAGCGAATACACCGATGGTCGACCGCTTCCACGGCTGATGATTCATTCGATTGAATTCGAAGGACCGCTTTATGAAACGTGGCCACCGAAAACTCACCGTCAGATTTTTATCGATTCGCCGAACCGCGAGAACCAGTCTGTCTACGCCACCGAAATTTTGCAGTCGTTCATGACTCGTGCATGGCGACGGCCGGTGACAGAGACCGAACTGCAGTCGGTCAGAAACGTCTGGAAGACATCGTTTGCCGAAAACAATAATTTCACGCAGTCCATAAAAGATGCGTTACTGGTCGTTCTGACATCGCCGCAGTTTCTGTTTTTGATCGAAAACAGCGCTGGTCCAGAACCGGAATCGCTGGATGACTGGGAGCTGGCTTCGAAGCTGTCGTACTTCCTTTGGAACGAACCACCGGATCAGTCTCTTTTGAATGACGCATCCAACGGTTTGTTGCATGCCCAACTCGGCCCGCAATCCGATCGACTGATGCAGGATGACCGCTTCGATCAGTTCCTCGACGAGTTCGCATCGCAGTGGCTGGGACTGGAAAAATTCGATGTGCTGGAGGTGGATCGAAAGAAGTATCCGATGTTGACTCGTGATACGCGTACTCAATTGCGCAAAGAGCCGGTCCAGTTTTTGCGTTATCTGTTCCGAAACAATCTTCCGGTGGCCAATCTTGTTCATTCGGATTTTGTCCTGGCGAATGACACAACGGCCGGTTACTACGGCCTTGCAGATCGATCGGAAAGTGGCATGCAATTTGTCGCCATTCAACACGATTCCACGACACTGGGTGGAGTACTTTCGCAGGCTGGGATTCTGGCGGGGCTCTCAGATGGGCGAGAATCCAACCCGATCAAACGAGGTGCCTGGCTGGCTCGTCGCATTATTGCGGAACCGCCTGATGATCCGCCGCCAAACGTGCCGCAATTGAAAGAAGACGGCACAGAAAGGACGCTCCGCGAAAAGCTTGAAAGACATCGCAACCAGCCCGGCTGTGCGAAATGTCATTCTGGAATTGACCCGTGGGGCATTGCGTTTGAAGAATACGACGCGGCTGGCCGATTCAAAAAGGAGCCGGTCGATGCTCGATCCACTCTGCCGGATGGGGCAGAAGTCTCGGACCTTCGTGGGTTAAAATCTTATCTGGTCAATGATCGAATCGATCAGGTGGCGTTCAGCATGTTGAAACATCTCGCCTGTTACGCCACCGGCCGCAGCTTGACCTATAACGAACTGGAATGGCTGAAGGAAGAAGGAAAACAATTGAAACCCAATGGTTACCGACTGCAGGATATGATCCATTTCATTGTTCAGAGTGATTTGTTTTTGAAGAAATAGGATTTGTCACTCGAAAGATCACTGGCGTTCCGGCCCAACGGGCCATTCGTTTGCCTAGCCCAGGCCAACGGCCTGGGAAACAGATCTACTTTCCTCCAAAGGGCCAACGGCCCGACCGTTTGTCGCACTTATTGGAATCCCAGATGCCTCAATCACTCGCACAAGTCTGGCTGCACTTGGTGTTCTCCACTAAAGATCGACGACCATTCCTGAGTGATCAGGCCTTTCGCAACGAGATGTTCCGAATGCTTGCCCATCACGTTAAGGAACAGAATTGTGTAAGTGCATCAGTGGGTGGCCACATCGACCATGTTCATCTTCTGTTGGGGCTCAATCGAACCATCACCATCGCGAAGCTCGTCGAGAACATCAAAACTGAGACCTCCAGTTGGGCCAAGACTGCGATAGGAGGCTCATCAGTGTTTTCATGGCAATCTGGCTATGGAGTCTTTTCCGTAAGCCATTCAAGGCGTAACGACGTCGACGCCTACATCCGGAATCAGGATGATCACCATCGGACGTTGTCTTTCCAGGAAGAGTTTCGAATCATGTGTCAACGGCACGAAATTGAGATTGACGAACGTTACGTCTGGGATTGAAGTCACAAACTGTCGGGCCTTTGGCCCTTATGCTTCTTCAGATACTCTTCCCAGGCCGTTGGCCTGGGCTAGGCAAACTGCCGGGCCTTTGGCCCGAATGAAAGGCCTCCCAACATGCTCCCAATCACGAACATCAACCGTCGCTGGTTTCTTCGAAGCGCTGCCGGGGTTTCTTTAATCCTTCCGCGACTGGATCTGTTTGCCAGCGAGACAGATTCCGACGCCGCAAAAATCCCTCGCCGCTTTTGTGCCATGTACACTGCCAACGGGATGTGTCTGCCTGCCGCGGGCAACGGCATTGACGAATGGAGCTGGTTTCCGAAAACAACGGGCAGCGACTTCACCTTCGGCAAATCCACGGAACCATTTGCTCCGCTTCGCAACCAGGTCAGCTTTCTCAGCGGGCTCTACCATCCGAATGGTACAAAGGCTGATCCGCATGTCTGTTCCGACATGTGGCTCACCGGCGCGCCGCTGCATAACGCCAAGCCGGGCACCTACAACACAGTGTCGGTCGATCAAGTCATCGCTCAACACACGAAACAGTATTGTCGACAGCCATCACTGGTGTTGTCGATTGATGCCGGAGTTGGATTTTTGTCTCGCACGGGAACCATATCGTACAACCTCGAAGGCAAGCCGATCCCCGCAGAAAACAGTCCGCAGCGAGTCTTCGATCGTCTGTTCCGCAGCAACCAGGACTCCCTGTCAGCTCAACGAGAGCAGTTGAGAAAACGCGTGCGACTGGTCGATGCGGTGCTGGAGAACTCGAAAGCGCTGAATCAGCAGTTGGGACAATCTGACAGAGAGAAGATGGATCAATATTTGACTTCTCTGAGCGAAATTGAGCAACGATTGATCGCATCTGAACGCTGGATCGACATCCCGCTGAAGACTCAGGATTACTCCCCGTTGAAACTGGACGTGACCACCGAAAGTGAACCGGCTGAATACTATCGCAACATGTTCGATCTGATCGCGTTGGCCTTTGATGCCGATATTACTCGATCAGTCGCCTTCATGCTCAATCGCGAAGACGGAATGGGTATCAGCGATACGTTCCCGCTCAAGCTCGGCCTGACCAGAACGCATCACAACCTGTCACACGCCGGGGACAAGGACGGCCAGCTCGAGTTCGCGAAGTACGATCTCTTCCTCAGCGAGTGCATTGCAAAATTTCTCGAACGGCTTTGCGAATACAAGGACTCTAACGGAACTGTTCTGGACAACACCATTGTCCTGTTTGGAAGCGGCGCGAGCACCACGCATAACCCCACAAATCTGCCTACATTTATCGCTGGGGGCAGCGCCATGGGGCTCAAGCAGGGCGTTCACTGGCAGACCGAAAAGACTCCCTTATGCAATCTTTACCTTAGTATTCTGCACGCAATGAACATCCCTGCCGAATCATTTGGCGACAGCACCGGCAATCTGAAGAACTGCGTCTTCTGAGCCGTTGCACGCTCAACCGCGATGACTTGGCCCCATCGATATGAGGAAATCACAAATGTGGAATGACTCAAGTCAATAAATCGCAATGCAGTGCGCATGGCCTTTTAAAGACGATTATCTCAAACGCTCCACAGGAGTCGCGCGGAACATTCGTAGGGCTGCAAGCAGAATGCAAAATGCGATGAATGAACCAGCAACCATTGCAACAACTGTGGGCCAGTGACTGAAAATTATTTTCAAACGCAGTCCCTCCCACAGCATTCTCCAAGTGCACAGGACAGCGAATGCTGCGATACACAGATAGGGCCCGAAAGCGACGAAGCTGCGGCCCGTAATCAGCCGCCCCCCAAATCCGATGATGATTCCAACAAACGGCGCAATTGCGAGCACACACAGAACCGGCTGCCATCCCATAAACGCGCCAATCATGGCCATCAATGTCACATCACCGAAGCCGATTGCTGGAACTCCAAGAATCCACGACGCGACGATGCGTGCAGCCCACATTAAGCCAGCACCCAGCAGCAAACCGCAACTACTCCAGACCAGCCCATGCACATGTTGATGATCCTTCATCCATTGCGGGAGGTACGGGCCATACAGGGCTACAAAGTCATAATCCCAGTCAACCCAAACGTGGATCATCTGAAGTTCGCCGCTGAACGTTGCCAACAAGACAGCCAGCAGCGCACCGGGCAGCACGACCATATCTGGAATGACATAGTCCAGAAAATCGGTCACGGTAGCGGTCGTCAACAGGAAGATGAACAGGAGATGAAATGGAAGTCGGTTCTTCCATAGCTCCAACGAGGGACGCACCTCAGAAACCGATTGCGATCCAAACTCAATAAGCAGCCAACCAAACGATGCGAAGGCAATTGCCGTCGTCAGACTCACCCAAATCGGCCACGCTCGATCAGCCGCGCCGCAGTTCGGACATCGCATTCGCGAAAAACAGCTGATCAGTTGGCGAACTCGCGAGACTGGCGTTCGACACATCTCACACCTGCGCACGCCGATGACAACAGCATCCTCAATTTGGCTCGCTGCCCAAACGGACGCGAGTCGACCGGCAACAAACCCGATCAGGCAAAGCACCAAAATAAGCAGCATAAAAATCACGGCGAAACAAAGTGGTCATAAATCATTTAACGACACATTGTCGGAAGTGATCGACAACACACAATCCGGAAGCGTTTGATGCGTAAGGTTTTACTGTCTAAAATCCTCGGGAAAATTCTCCATGCAGATAATGGAAAACTGCGTAGTGGTGGAGAAGTTCTGCAGAATTCAATAGGCGTGACCGAGTTATTCAGTCAGACTGGCCATGTTGGACCCACAAGATCTGACGCACAAAATACATGCAACTAGCTCAATTATCACGCAAACATCAGAAGCATGCGTGACATTCCGCAAGATATGATGGTCGGCATGGGAGTTGCATCGACGAATTTTTGTACAGGGACGAGTTTTCGCGGCGTATCAAAATGGACAACGTCGCATGGGTTTCGTGTTGTCAGAGACATTTCACGAGACTGAACAGTTTTGAAAGGCAGCACACGGATTGACTGTTCTTTCTAAAGAGCGTGAAGTACAAATTTCCACGGTTTCGTCGGACACAGATATCCTGATCGGTCCGATATTCAGTCGACAGGGGTCAAGGCAGAGATCATGAAAAAGCTCGAGGCAGTTATCCGTCATTACAAACTCGAAGACGTCAAAACAAAGCTGACCAGCATTGGCGTGCAGGGGATGACGGTTTCAGAAGTTCGCGGATTTGGTCGTCAACGCGGCCATAAGGAAACGTATCGCGGGGCAGAGTACACCGTTGACTTTATGCCCAAAGTAAAGCTCGAAGTCATTGTCAACGACAATGAAGTTGAAGGCGCGATCAGCGCAATTTGTGAAGCTGCTCGAACCGGACAAATCGGCGACGGGAAGATCTTCCAGTACAACCTGGAACAAGTCGTTCGAATCCGAACAGGCGAAACCGGCACAGAGGCAATCTAACCCCGCATTGCTTCATTCGGCCAGGAATTTCCGGAGTGGCGTGTCAGAGATGGCACGCCATTCTGCGTTTCAAGCCCTATTTTTAGGCAATCCCGACTGCTGAATGGGGACCGGGGAGATCAATCCAGGGAATTTCCAGTTCTACCGAATACAAAATGGGACTCAGGATTGTGTTGTCGGCAGGCGTTTGCCGAATTACACTGCGACTCTTCGTTTTCCCCGCTGGAAGTGTTTCCAGTCCGTCGGGCAGTCTGCTGACGAATGTGTCTTATGCAGACGATACGGGGTTTAAGCCCGCATTTGGCGTTTCAATAAAAGGTTGTAAGTCGTTTCATGGCAACTATTTCCCGTGCTGATCTGAAGAAACTTCGTAAACGCCGCGCTCGCCTGAAAAAGAAAAAGATGAGCTGCATGTTCTCCGGTAGCGGGGAAATTCCACGTCCAGTTTATGTTGACTACAAGGATCTGAAGACCCTCAGAAACCTTATCGACCGTGAAGGTCGTATTCTTCCACGCCGACGCACCGGAACAACAGCGCTGTATCAGCGTGCTGTGCGAAGCGCCGTTTTGCGAGCACGATTCATTGGGCTGCTGCCATTCGTTGCTGAAGAATAAGCGATTCACAACGAAAACCAGAATCAACTCTAAAAGTCACCTGAATATTCAGGTGGCTTTTTTTGTTGTCGTACGCGACCTTGGGCAACTTGGCCACCTTCCATTACGTGTTCCACCAATTTGATCAGAATCAGCACGAGCAATATTCCCGAAGTGATTCAAGCGAGGGTACAGTACTCTTCCGATTCGGCCAGTTGTCGTCGCCTACATACCTGCACTCGTCTGTGGAGTATCTCGAAATGAAAACTGTTGGATTTCGAACACGAACAATCTGGATGGCGGCTGCTGTCGCCATTGGAGCAGGGTGCAATTGGATTACCGCTGAGGAGAAGGCGACTGAGACGGCCAGAAGTTTGGCAAGCGACTTCGTATCCACTCACAAACAAGCTCACATCATCAAGCCGATGCACAATGGCAAACCAATTGCCCTGAATACTTTTTGCCTGGATACAGCAGGCAACATTCTGGCATGCGTCGGCGGAACAAGTATTCAGTATGTGATGAATCCCGATGGATCTCAGGAAGCCAGGACGATTGAGTCGCCACAGCAACTGCAGATTTATTCTCCGGACGGAAAACTGACCAGGTCGACGGATCTGCCTTTTATGCCTACCGCAGTGAACACTGCGCCGGACGGCTCCGTTTTCGTGGCAGGCGCAGGCAAAGTGGCGCGCCTGAGTGGAGAAGGGGAACTGCTCATCACAGTCGATTCACCACACATCGGTGATCTGGATTCGTTTCGCAAGAGAATCGAAGAAGCCGCCAGCAAACAATTGGAAGCCAGCACGGAGCGTTATCGTGAGCAGCTCGTCCTGATCGAAGCAAGAATTAAGGCTATTCAGGACAAGACAGCGGACGAACAAACGGAACTCGAAAAGAAACGCCTGAAGACATACCAGCAACAGAAATCTCTTTACGAAAATCAACTAAGCTCTTTTGAGAAAAACGCAGGCCAACCTTCGACTTCAAGCAATCAGGCCATCAATCGAAAACTGGGGATCACCGCACTGGCAGTGACAAGCAAGGATATTTTCCTCTGCACAAACTCCGTCGAGGGTTCAGGGCATGAAGTCTGGCGAACGACACACGAGTTTTCTGAACCAAAAAGAGTTGTTGAGAAACTCGGTGGCTGCTGTGGTCAGTGCGATATTCAGGCGACAGAAAGCCATCTTATCCTTGCCGAAAACACCAAGTTTAAAGTTGCATTGCTTAACCGTGATGGGGAACGCCTGAGCGACTTTGGAAAAGGCGATCGCAAAGCGGTTGATGGTTTCGGCAGCTGCTGCAATCCGATGAATGTTCGTTGCTGTGATAATGGAGACATCCTGACAGCCGAATCAAGCATCGGGACGATAAAGCGATTTAACAAAGACGGAGAATTGCTGGGGGTCATTGGAAAGGCAGCAATTGGCGGCGGTTGCAAACATGTAGCAGTCGCTTTCGACTCGGGTCGCAATCGCTATTACATGATGAATATCGATAAGGATCATGTTTGCGTGCTGGTACCAAATGCCGAAGCACCTGAAACGACTCCGGATGAATTGATGGCGAAAACGGCACGCGAAGGGCTCGGCCAGCAGTTGGTAGGAGCGTGGTCATTGGATGGCCAACCAGTGGAGTCCCAGAAAGCTTCAGCAGGTACGACTGAAAAGAAAGTGATCAGTGCTGCATCCCTGCTGACACGGCGAAGTGACCCCTATTCGGCGACAGAACTTCGGTTTGAAGCAGATGGCAACTTGCTCGTTCAGGGCGGTCTCTCTTCTACAGGTGACCTCGGATGGGAATGCATTCGACAAGATGGAAACATTTTGTTCGTATCAAAGATCCAGGGAAACATTCAATATTACGAATTCAAGATCGAATTCGTTTCGGACAACGAAGCAACAATTTCGCTTCTTTACAACGAACGTGTACTCAGCAGCAATCGGTATCAGCGAATCTCTGATGATTCTAAAACAGCTGCCGACGACAGTAGTGAGCCCACGAAATCAGAATAGTCCCTTTGTTGATTCGATCCTTCGATCCAGCGCCGGCGCAGCTCAGAATTCTGTGCACGGCATCGCGAATTTCAGTTTTCTCAGACAATTCTTGCTGTTCATCGGCTCATAGATAACCACCAAACAACACGTAACTGCTGACCAGTGGCTGCAACAAATTGATCATGACTTCATTGATGAAGGTCTCTGCAACATGAAACGAGTGTCTCAACAATTCTCGCGGTTCGTTTTAGCGTTCTTGATGCTCGCTGCGCCGAGCATGGCATTTGGCTTTACTGGAGCCGACACGGAACTTGCAACCACACATAAGCAAGCTCGCATCATCAAGCCAATGCACGATGGGAAACCCATTCCGCTCAATACTTTTTGTGTTGATAAGGAAGGAAATATTCTGGCGTGTGTTGGGGGCGACAACTACGAATATGTCCAGAATGACGACGGCTCTCAGGAAGCGAAAAAGATCGAGGCTACCAAACTGCTTCAAGTCTACTCGCCAGAAGGCCTGATCCTGAAAAGTGTCGAATTGAGTTTCAAGCCGACGGCGATCAACCAGGCGCCAGATGGCTCTATCTTCATTGCTGGCGATGGCAAAGTGGCACATCTGAGTGAGGCTTGCGAAGTCCTCAGCACTTCAGATTCGCCTCATATTGGCGACATGGAAACATTCAAAGAAAGAGTGGAGAGCGGCGCCAAGAAACAGATTGACGAAATGACTCAGATGTTTCGCGATCAGGTGGACGCCATTGATGAACGAATCAAGAAGCTGAGCGAAAAGCCAGAAGCGGAACTTACCGAACGGGACAAGAAGCGTCTGGCAACTTATGAACAGCAGAAAACACTCTACGAGGACCAGTTAAAGACTACAGCAGAAGCCTACTCGCAAATGTTCTCTGGCGAGCAAATGCTGAGTCAGAAAATGGGCATCACGGCCCTGGCAGTGACAAGCAAGGATGTTTTCCTTTGCTGCAATTCACTGGAAGGATACGGATACGAAGTCTGGCGACTGACACATGAATTTTCCGAGCCCACAAAGGTTGTTAGCGATCTTGGTGGCTGCTGTGGCCAATGCGACATTCAGGCGAATGAAAATCATCTTGTTCTTGCTGAGAACACAAAGTTCAAGGTGGCTTTGCTGGACCGTGACGGTACCAGACAAACCGACTTTGGCAAGGGTGACAGAAAAGCAGCCGATGGATTCGGTAGTTGCTGCAATCCAATGAATGTTCGATGCTGTGACAATGGTGACATTCTGACGGCGGAATCCAGCATCGGAACCATCAAGAGATTCAACAAGGATGGCGAACTGGTCGGGATTGTTGGCAAGGCAAAGATCGGCGGCGGATGTAAGCACGTTGCCTTGGGCTTCGACTCAAAACGCGATCGATACTACATGATGAATGTTGACAAGTCCCACATTTGTGTGCTGGTTCCAAACGCAGAAGCACCTGAAGTTACGGCAGACGAAGTATTGGCGAAAGAAGCTCGGGAAGGTCTGGGGAAAAAACTTGTCGGTGAGTGGTCGCTGGATGGCAAGAAGCCGTCAGCAGCGAAGGCCGATTCATCACAACCAAGTGCTCTGGGAGTGTTAATTCAGGGACTCCTTGGTGGGCAAGACGAAGAATCAGAAAGCTATGCTGTTGCATCTGATGCTGACCCATATGCATCGTCCTACTTCAAGTTTGATGCCGACGGGAAGCTGACGATGTTTGGGGGACAGTTCTCAGAGGGCGAGAATGCATGGGAGCCAGTTCGACAGGATGGAAATACGCTGATTGTGTCACAGATTGAAGACGACATTCAGTACTATGAATACAAAGTTGAATTCGTGAACGATAACGAAGCAACAATTTCGATGACTTACAACGACCAGGTGATGAGCAGTAATCGGTTCAAACGAGTTGTTGAGCCTCAAGCATCAGAAGCGGCTGAAGAGAACCAGTCGAAGTAAAACGTCGAATCAACAACAGGAGCCATCGCATGAAATATTCTTTCACAATACTTGCAATACTGCTTTCACTTTTTGCGAGCCCGAAGACAAAGTCTGCCGCTGCAGTCGAAAGCCCCATTGAGGGGAAATTGACGTTGGTGGTTATGGACCCAATGGCTGCTCCTTTGGCGTGCGACTGCGTCAAAGGATACGCCCAACGTAAATACGAAGAGCTTGGGAAATTTCTCGAGAAGCAACTGAACCAAAAAGTGACCGTTGTCTGGGCCGAATCATTAGAAGCGGCAATGGAAAAGTCTGGCGGTAAGGCCGATTTGATAATCGGCAAGCATTCGGTCGTGGTGTCCGATGCAAAAGCCGCAAAACTAGCGATCAAACCATTGGCCCATTTGACGGACCTGAAAGACAGTACGCTTCAAACGGGCCTGATTGTTGTTCGCAATTCCGACCCGGCAAAGACTGTTGATGATCTGCAGGGCTATCGAATTCTGTTTGGACCTGAAGATTGCGATGAGAAATCTGCTGCCCCGATGGCGTTGTTGAAAGACCACAAGATTGCGTTACCAAGCCCTCTGGAAACATCTCCGTCGTGCAGCAATGCGGCAGTCACATTGATGGAATTGGCAGCTGACGTAAAAGCGGCGGCTGTGATCTCCAGCTATGCCGAGCCGTTGCTGGAAGGCTGCGGAAAAGTCAAGAAGGGCGATCTGAGGATCATTGGCCGAAGCAAGCCTGTGCCTTTCATCACACTTTTTGTTGCTTCTGCAATTCCTCAAATGGAGATCGATCGTATTTTCACGGCAATCGATGAAGTTGGTCTCAACGCACAGCTGTTGATCGATCTGGAGACTGCGTCTGGATTTCAGCCGTGGGAAGCAGCTACGGCTCCTGCAACAACGGCCGTCGAGGCAAAAAAAAAGATCTGAAACACCTCAGTGCAGCCAGCACCGTTCTGACTGCTGTCAGCAATTCGGACAATGCGTCCCGGAACAGTGACTGGCCAGGCTGGCGTGGCACGAATCGTGACGCACGCGTCGCCTGGCTTCCGGATGTTCTTCCGGCATCACCGGATTTCGAATGGACAACGGAACTCGCTGGTGAAGGGCTCGGTGGCATCGCTGTGGCTGAAGGGTATGTGGTTGCCGGAAGCCGTGATGCAATTGACCGAAACGATGTCTTTCAGTGTTTCCGAATGGAAGACGGCGAACTCGTCTGGCAGCATGCCTATCCCGCACTGGGCAAGCTTGACTACGGCAATGCGCCTCGGGCCACTCCGCTGATTCATGACGGACTTGTCTACACGCTCGGCGCCTTCGGCAACCTTTGTTGTCTGGAGATTGAAACCGGGATCATGCTCTGGCAGCTGAACATTTCAAAAGAGTTCGCTGCTCCAAAAATGATCTGGGGCCATTCAGGAAGCCCACTCCTTATTGAGGGCAAACTGATTCTTCAGCCTGGCGGAAAACAGGCGTCTATTGTCGCTCTGGATGCCGAAACAGGGGACGCGATCTGGACGTCGCCTGGCATTGAGCCGTCGTATTCTTCACTCCTGTTCAAATCGACGGGGGATGTTTCTCAGGTGATTGGCTACGACGCCAGGTCTCTTGGTGGATGGAATGTCGAAACGGGACAACGCCTTTGGACTCTTGTTCCGCCCGAACAAGGCGATTTCAATGTCCCTACAGTGGTCTCCTATGAGGAGCAGTTGCTCGTCACTTCAGAGAACAACGGCACTCGACTTTATCACTTCAATTCCGATGGAACCCTGCATCCAGAGCCTGACGCAACCAACGTGGATCTAAAACCGGATTCGCACACACCCGTGATTTCGAATGGCCGAGTGTTTGGAATCTGGAACGAGCTGTTTGGCCTCGATCCTCAACAGAAGCTAAAGACAATTGCGACTATTAGCGATGATGCTTTCTCTGGCTACGGCTGCCTGATTGCGAGCGATAATCGCCTGCTGGCATTGAACGATGATGGCGAACTGCTCCTGCTGGCAACAGATCAGGATCCCGCTCGAATTATCTCTCGACTACGGCTGCAGAAGGAACGAAAACAAGTCCTTTCTCATCCCGCACTTGCAGGCACTTCTCTTTATGTTCGCATTGGGAAATCGTTATCAAAGCTGAACCTGCAGGATTAGGCTCACAAGAAATGCAAGCAGCTCACAGACCTTGCGTGAGTACAAAGCATCCGACTCGCCCATAATCGCATTTCGAAGAGGATTCCCGGAATGTGTCAGCTGTCTCCATCGACCAGGTCCCAGAATTCTGCCTCGTTAGGATCGGCCTTTCGCGCCGGCTTGGCGTTCGATTTCTTCGCGGCTGCAGGCTTGGATGCCCCAGCAGGGCGAGTCGGTTTCGCATTGCCTGCAGGCGGAGAAGTGTTCTTCGAAGAACCTCCCGCTGAACGAGCGGGTTTTGGTTTTGGGGCCATGGATCCTGAAACCGCTCCGCAGCCCGTGCAAACTCCACCACGTCCAAGTGGTGATCCGCAATCATTACATAAGAGCACAGGCTGCTCTCCGATACCAAGACTCGCCTTCCCGCTCTCGGCCGCACCAAGGTCTCTGAGCACAGCGAGGGCATCGAACTCATACGCATTCGCAGCGCCGACGGACTTCTTTGGTGCAACCGTTGCTGGAGTAGTCTTCGCGGGAGTAGTTTTCGCTGGGGCGGCCTTTGCTGATGGCAAGTTCTCACCCGCGATCGAATGCAGATCCAGGCTATCGTCGTTTACTGGGCCCGGCTGCTGTTCAAGCTGCGAGTTCACGTTTTCCTGACGGATCAGCTCGACTTCAGCGCGACATCCGCTAACAGGCTCACGCGCGGACACATGAACTCGAGCCTGATGATCGTAGCTGATCGTGACTTCGATTTCCGTCCCTTCCGGGAGGTTCGGTGGCAGCTCCGTGATCTCACAATCTCCAAGCACAGTGGGCGGCCGATCTGATCCAGCGCCGCTTTCCACGATTCGAACATGAACGCGTCCCTGGTTGGCTACAACCGTACCAAACACATGTGTTCGCGCAATAGGCAATGGAGTGTTGGCCTCAATCAGATAATGCGGGACTCGCTTGCCAGACTCATCTCGTATCAGTATCCCAAGAGCCCGAGCGTTGACGCTTTGTTGTTTGACTTTGGCAAGCCGTGACGATGCCGTGCTGCTGAAGACCGTCCGCGTGTACTGATCATTCGACAAAAGCATACCGGCATAATACGCAGCGCCGTGTGCGATCGACTGATCAGGAGAAAGTGAGGAATTCAGCGTACGGCCACTTAGCTTTTTCAGATTTTCACGAATCATAGGCATGCGCGACGCACCGCCGGTGGTCAGCACAACATCAATATGAGCCCAGCCGAACTTGTTGTCCTTAAGAATTCGTCGGGTAATCTCTTCCGAACGCTGGATCAGTTTCCGGCTAAGCATCTCAAATTCGGCCTGCTCAATCTGATACGTTTTGCGATGACCTTCATGTTGCACTGTGATCGCCGCACGTGGTCGAACTGAAAGACTACGCTTGGCTTGCTCCGCTTCCAGCGACAGGAATTGCAGGCTTCCTCGATGTGATCGAGGATCGTCGCCGAATTCTGCGATAAACTTTTCGGCCGCCGCATCCACAAGCACTCGCGTGAAATCCAAACCTCCGAGCTCAAGGTCGCCATCCGACGCAACCACTCGCACTTCGTTCGTCTTATATTTCACAATGGCAAGATCCAGCGTTCCGCCACCAAGGTCATAAACCAGAAGCTGCTGATCTATCGCCAATTCCGTAAACGCCAGCCCCTCGTTTCCCAGGACGTGACACAAAGCTGCGGCCACAGGCTCATTTATCATCTCGATGCGTTCTAACCCCGCGGCATGCCCGGCCTGCATTGTTGCATGCCGCTGCGCATCACTGAACTGGGCCGGCACAGTGATGACTGCGTCGCGTATCTCTCCAATTTGCTCCTGAGCGGCGGCGATCAGCTTTCGCAGAATCATTCCCGAAATATGCACCGGCGAATAACGCGTATCATCAATCTTCCAGAACTTCTGAGCATTACCAATAAATCGCTTGGCATGTTGAACGACTCGCTCAGGACTAGCAATCGCATTTCGAAGCGCTTCGGTGCCGACAATCGGCTGATCACCATCAAAGAAGACCGCGGAAGGGGTGGACAGTTCTCCTTCCTGATTCGGAATCGTGACCGGCTGGCCGTGTTCGTTCAGCCAGGCAATGCATGAATAGGTCGTTCCAAGGTCAATGCCAACGGCATGAGTATGTTTCATATGCAATCTCGATCTTCTCGCGCCCGCAATGGTTTCCCGGACCGACAATTGGATGGTATTTCAGGCAGCATTCGTCATCATCGTACTTTCGACACGGCTTGATCACTACACAAAGTGCACTGTTCCTGCACGACTGTTGTCAGTTTTGCAATTCTTGTGTTCTGTCTGCGAGTAAATGATGCCAAAATAGCCGCATGAGTTCTGAAACTAAATCAGCAGAGCGACATCCGGTGAAATCTGCAAGCTGGTTCAGCATTTTCAAAAATGCGAGGTATTCTATGCGTAATGTCCAGAACCCAACTGGAGAATCGGCTCACTGTCGTGACGCACACGATAATCACGAACCAGCATGGCATGGAAGACGCAAGTCCATTCTGTTCATGCCTTTGATACAGATGACCATGGTTGTCACTCTGTTTTTTTTCGGGTCTGTGTCAGGCGACGAAACAGACTTCAAGACTGGCAAGGCTTTTGAAGCGGCGTTGTCGGTCAAAATCAGATGGTCCAGCATTGGATCGCCGCTTGGTGATCAGATCAGAGACCTGCAACAACAGTCGGGAATCGCCATTGTTCGCGATCGACGAATTGACCCGGATCGCCTCGTGGACGTCGTCACCGAATTCGTTCCCAGAATATTGTTGCTCAAGAAAATTTCTGAGGCGATTCCTGACGCTGACTTTTGTCTCACGGAGCAACTCGCTTTCATTGGGCCACAGGACGCCGTCCATCGACTGCCAATTCTGATCGATAATGCAAACGCCCAGACGAATCTGCTGCGAAAAAAACTCGGCGCGGTCGAATTCAGGAGACTGAGTGAAAAACGAGCATCGTCATGGAACGTGCTTTCTGAGCCGCGTCAGATTCTGATTGAATATGCCAGAACAGCCGGCATCACGATTGTGAATCCGGATGCGATTCCGCACGACGTTTGGGCAGCAGGTGCACTCCCCAGAATGGCGTTTGCTGAAACGGCGACAATCCTGCTTAACCAGTTTGACCTTCAGGCAAAGTTCTCAACCGATTCACGAGAGCTTCGCATTGTCCCAATCAATCCGCTGCAGATGATGGAATACCGTTATACCGTTGGTAGTCGCCTAAAAGAATCCGTCACTGCAGCATGGCAACAAGAAGTGCCGACGGCAAATGTCAAGTGGAGCAATACCAGCGCCACGGTTAAGGCAACGCTACAGCAGCACATTCAAATGACAGCATTGTTGTCCCGCCTCGCACATTCTCAATCGAATTCATCGGGATCAGAATCCCCCATCGGTTCCATCCGCACCCTGAATGTTCAACTCAAAGCAGAACGAGCAACAATCGGGCAGTTGATCGAGTACTTTCGCATGAACAGAATTGCCATTGAAGTCGCCGATTTTGAGTCTGCGGCAACTCAGGCCATTCTCGCGGAAATTGTCCAGCTGAGCGACATCACGGAGAAGAAGCCCGGGAGCGAATTCTTCCCGCTGATTTTTGGAAAGCACTTCAAGAAAGTTGAAGTGCTGGATGATCGCGTGATCCTGTCACAAGAATAAGTGGATTCCCAAAACCACATTTATCAGTGCGTCGTGAGAAACAATTTCAGACGATGTCAATTACAACGACTCTTTTGCAGATAAATGTTCATCAAACCAATCGGCAAACTTGATGATGTCGAAGATCATCGTCGGCCAGCCGTGGCCTTTGCCAGGACGAGTTTCAAATCGCACCGTGCAGTCTTTTGACTTGGCCTCTTTCACAAACCGTTCGGACTGGTCAATCGTGACGAGCGTGTCCGCATCACCGTGGACAATGAATGTCGGTGGCATCTGAGGAGTGATGTGATAGATGGGTGAAAGTTCGCGGCCCAGAATTTTCCATGTGTCCATCGCTTTGGCTTTTGGACCAAATCCTTCGACAAAACTCTTTGGCGGTCCGCCATCGCCCAGGTTCTCAGTTGAGGTCCCGAGGTTCAGCAAATCGGTCGGTGGATAAAAGCAGGCCACGCACTGCACAGCACTGGATTCGCGATCGATCTCATCCGCTGCAAGTGGATCGCCGGGGCCTCCGCGAGTCCCCAACATCAGCGACAGGTGTCCGCCGGAGCTGCCGCCAATCACGCCCAGCCGATTTCCATCCACGCCGTAGTCTTTGGCATGATGTCGAATGAATCGCACCGACCGCAGCACGTCGTCAACAATGTCACCGATCAGGCACTCGGGCTGCGAGATATGCTGCACGGCGAACACCGTGTAGCCTCGCCGAAGAAACGGTGCGAACATGAACGGCCGCACCGATCCCGGCCCGGATTTCCAGCCTCCGCTGACCATAAAGACGACTCCCGCACCGTTCGGTCTCGGCGGCTGAAACACATCGAGCATCAACGGATTACCATCGCGCATGCCATACTGGATATCGGCGGTGAGTTGGAACGGGGCCTGGAACCAGTACCAATAGAACATTGCGACGATGGCAGCGACGACCGTCAAGATGCCTCCGGTCCACATTAACAAACGCTTCATGAGAGATCGCTTTCGTGGCTTTTGCGATTGGGATTCAGTCACGGCTTCGGCAGTCACATCAAATGGCCTGGATCTACGAGGGAGTTTGAGGCAAGAGTGTGATGGATGGCGGCAAAGAACGCAAAGATCGCACGGAGAGCCGAATGAGTTTCTGCGTTGATCGTGCTTTGGATTGCATTCCGGAGAGGCGATTACCGACAACCGAACTTCGATCTGATATGAGACGAACCTGCATCAGCGTTTAAGTCCCAACGGGACGACTCTATGACAGCCCAGGCCAACGGCCTGGGTGACCAAGGCAATAACAACAAAAGCCCCAAAAGGGCGACACTTGATGCAAGCGGAAACGAGGGAAATGGCCGCCCCTTTGGGGCTTCACAATAATCGAGCATCGCTTCCCAGGCCGGTGGCCTGGGCTGCCATAGCGATGCCACGTTGTGGCGAAATCGCAATCATGATCAACGTGCCAGACGTCGTTTTCTAAAGTCGCCAATGTGATTGCGCACATGCCAGACCTGAGGACAGGTCTGGCTACATTTAGGCCGGATCTGTCCTCAGATCGGGGTCGCGTCTTCATTTGCTCCGCACAGGGCCGACGTAGTCGACGCGAGGTAATGTCAACGATCCTTCAAATGCGGAAACACCATCGAAGACCACTTTCTTGTCGTACATAGTTCGTTCGACCGTAATGGTCGCCCAGTCGTCTGCCCGTCGTAAGTCCCAATACGTACAGTTCGGCCCGGATTTTCTTTCGTCTTTTTCCTTCTTGATGAATTGCCCCGACTTATCACGAGCGTGAATTTGCCACAATGAAGCTCTACCTCCTTCTGAAATCGTCTCGGTAACTTTCACAGCCCACGGGCCGTAGCCCGTGCTGGTATCGCGGCTGTTGCCGACTTCAATCAATGCATGCTGACCATGAACAACCGACGTCATAGACCGCATTTCTGGTGTCAAAACACCAACGGTCTGTCTTCCAAGACTCGCCAACTTCACACCAAATGATGATGTTGAGAGCATTGTCGGCGATACCTCTGCGACGACAATTGCAGTTTTGCCGTTGTCGCTCGACGATCCAGCGACGGAGTTGCCTGTAAGCAAAAGTCCACGCACTGCTGGCTCCACCGTGGATCGCCGCTCTGAAACACGAACTAGAAACAACGGCTGATTAACATGATCTCCTCAAAGGGACATTCCAGCAGCATCCTCCACGATTCCTTCCGCCGGCAACCCGTTTGGCTTCCACCACTTTGTGTAAGGCGTTGTTTGTCCGGTGTACTGTGCAACAGCAACCAATTCTACTGAGATGTCATCGGTCACATGAGCAGCCAACCTGAGGTTCGGGTCCGCAGATGCTTTCCTCCACCACAGGAACAGCAGGAAGCCAAGAATCATTACGATTGGAAACACGACAAAGATCAGAACGTCGCCACGCTTGAACGCACTGTGACGTCTTCGTTCATCTGAGTTGGCGGCAGAGTCTGGCATCAGCATTACTCTTCTCTTCTTGTGATCTTTGTTGCCATGCCAAAACACGGCTGCCATCAGGCCAGACGAGAGGAAAGGGTTGATATATAACCCAAAACGCAAACCTCGTCGTACACTCTATGGCCTTGGAATCCCAAGTTGACTGCAGATGGCGCGAACGAGAGATTCTTTGATCTCGCGATGACGTGGAACAGCGGTACACCGGCCATTCACTGGATTACGATAGATCGAATGATTCGCGTCTTCTCGGTCCAGAAGGCAACCATGGTTGGTCAAGTGACGGATCAGATCAACGCGTTTCATGGTCAGGTCACGCCGCCATGACCATCAACGGTCACCATTTCCCGGACAACGCCGGGCGAAGCATGCTGCAATGCTTGCTCACGGTAGCTTGCAAGCAATAGCTCGATCACTTCGCGAATGTTCGATCGAGCTTCTTCCATCGTCTCACCCTGAGTCACAGCGCCGGGCAAATCAGGCACGGTGGCCATGATCCAGCCGTCTTCAATCGTCTCGTACAGGACTTCATATTCTCGCATCGTGATTTCTCCATGCCTTCTCAGGGCACCATGGAACAACGGCAATTCAGATTGCTCGAGAATTGTAACAGCTTAGAACTTCAGCTCACTCATTTTCACCGACTTTCGCACTCGAGCGCGGCCGGTCATGTCGTGGATGCGGAAGGTGATGGAGGGATTGCCGGACCAGTTGATGTCGAGCATTCCGAAGTGAAAGTCGGAACACGCTTCGCCAAGACGATTGCGGTTGGGTTCGACGTTGTCCCAGTCACGATTGAGTCCGCTCGCGGTGAGATCGTAGATGGGATAACAATCCTTCGGACGCAGCACCGACAGTTCGCCCCAATGAACATCGCCGCTGATGAACACAACACCGTTGGCTTTTGTCGACTTGATCAGGTCGACCATTTTCAGCAGCTCGCGAGGAAAGTTGGTCCATGATTCCCAGCCGTTGTACTCGTGCGAAAACTGAATGCTGCTGCCGATGATGCGCAGGTCCGCAGGTTCTTTCAATCGTTCTTCCAGCCACTTCCATTGCATGTCACCCAGAATGGTTTTCGTCGGATCCGTGTCTGGCAGATAGTCGTTTTTCCACGAGGTCAGTGGCGATTCGAGTGGCGGATCACGAAACGTCCGCGTGTCCAGCAGAATAATTTGCAGAGTCTTTCCCGCAGTTTTGTCTTCAAAGCGGTAACTCGTGTAAATTCCTTCATGTTCTCGACGCGGACTTGGATTGGGTTCGTTCCAGAATTTCAGAAAGATGTCTTTTGATTGCTGCTTGAAGGGATAATCCTTCCCCGCATCATTGGCTCCGTAATCGTGATCATCCCAGGTGGCGATCGTGGGCACGTTGGCTCGCAGAGCTTTGAAGTCTTTCTTCGCGGCCATCTTTGCGTATTTCGCTTCAAGCACCGCCATGTCGTTGGTGTCGCCGTAGATGTTGTCGCCGAGGTAAATGAATAGTTCAGGTTCCCATTCGAGTACCGTGCGAAGTATGGGCAGTGGCTCATCTTGAGTTTGGCACGAACCGAAAGCAATTCTGGAAATCAGCGGATGCACCACCGGCTCCGCGGCCGGAGGCTGTTTCGCCTGCGCTTCAGTTAATGAATCCTGGGCCAAGGCAACTTGCCTCAACGTTGAGGTCGGCAATCCAGACAAGGCAAGAAAAAGAACAATGCGGATTCGCAGAAGGCGTGATTGTTTCATGGCAACGGGCCTGAATGCATGAGGCAAATGCAACAAACAAGTATCACCGCACCAGCGGCAGGACACGGCATTTTATGTTGACACATTTCGCAATCACAAGCCAACGGGCGCTTGATCTGGTTTCCTCCGTTCCGGACATGAGCTTCAGTGTTTGCCGCGAAAGCAGGTAACGCGGATAGGAGGCAAAAATATGGCAGGGCAAAAAAACAGAGCGATCAGAACGACCCATCTTTTTGCCAGAGCCATGAGTTTCCACTTCCTTCGACACGAACATAAGTTCCTGTGTTTACTGCGAAAGCAGGGAATACAGATGTGAGGCAAAATATGGCAGGGCAAAAAACAGAGCGATCAGAACAACCCATCTTTTTGCCCTGTCATCTTTTTGCCCTCTCCCATACGTGCGTTTCCTCTTCTAAACTGGCCATCGCGACTGCCAGAGAAATTCACGTTCGATATCGATCACCGTTTCTCTGCAGCCGACAGCCTACAAGAAGAAACATCAACTCAGTCCTGCAACATGCGTAGCTTAACATCAAATATGTTGCCCTTCTTGTTGGTTAATCGACCAGTATATGCCGGCGACCCCTTACCGATCTGAATCAGTTTTTAGACTCCATTCGCTTCGTCATTTTGTGGTTAGAGATGTCGATTCGAACCTCAGGACCTTTTTCTGTGTAAGTCCCAAGCTTGGGGTTCTCCAGTGAGTCGACATAGATGTTGCCATTGTGAGCCAGAAAACGGCCTGTCCATTTCCCGCCACCGCCACCAGTAACGGATATCGCCCAAACATTTGCACTGTGAATTCAGAAGCCGTGTCGACTTCCTGAACTCCGGGGTTCAACGTTTCCTGATGATCCGGACGCAGCACGTCCTGATCCAACTGAGTCGTCGCCAATGCATTGTCCGTTTTCTTTTCGGCGATCTCAAAATAGGCTTTCAACTCACTCGCAAGTTCCGGGAATGCACGAAGCATCTCGTCCTGATTAATCTTTTGACCAGCACGCTGTCGAGCATCAAATTGCGAAAGAAGACTGTTCAACTTTCGACGGCGGAAGGCCTCGTCTGATGTGGGCGAATCAGGCATCACATGTGACTCATCAAGAGGGTATTACTCCCGGAAGGAAACTATCCTGATTGTTGAGTCCCAACTCTCCTCGAGGTTTATCGGTGCAGCGATACAATCTGGCCTCGAAGAGAGAGGGGCTTCAACAAAAATGCGACTGTCAATTCCAGCGAGGTGCGATCATCGCAGGCGTATCTTCGGGCGACTATTCAGCGATTCGCGAGCACTGGAACTCCCAGTGCTTCCCATCGCCATCAATGAATCGGCCTGACCATCCCCCAAACTTATTCATCTTGAGAAGTGCTTTGCCACTGATGCGTTTTTGCGGTCCGAGTCCGCCGCCCGAAGCGATTTCAAACGTACGAAAATCCTTCAGCTCAATCTGAGTCTTGCCTCCTGTCATGAGTTCCTCATCCTTCGCTACTGGCACACCCTGCTCACTGAAGCACGACTGGCAATACAGCGAACTCAAGCGGCCAGATTGTAATTAACATTTGTTCATGGAAAATTTGGCGTGTTAAACAACGCGCTTTGTGAAACCGCTGAAAAACAAGAGCCTTTGCAAAATCTGGCACCCGCCGAACGCAACCCGATTGCCAGCCAGAATCACGCTCGATACAGTCAATTCAGGGAATGCGTAATGCGTTGTTGAGACGTAAAGTCCCCGTGGAATTATTACGACAGACATCTACGCGACAGACAAATTTCCCCGATTCGCAGGAAATGCATCGTGTCTACGACCAATGGATCCTTGTCTGCTTCGGCCAGGCAAGACAACGGCCCTGAAACGAGCCCGACGCTGGTACGACGGCTTCAGTCGTGGGAAGACACTGCGGCCTGGAGGTTGTTTGTTGATCAATACAACCATTTGTTTGAAAAGTGGTCGCGATCGAAACTGCGGAACCCGGCCGACGTCGATGAAGTCAATCAGCAGGTTCTTTGGGAATTGGCTCGCCGAATGACGGGGTTTCGGTACGACCCCGCGAAGTCTTTTCGCGGTTGGCTTCGAACTTTGCACCAAAGCCGCCTGCTTGATTTCCTGAAGCTGGAGAGGCGACGTAGGACCAAGAATGAACAGTTGGCAAAGGTTCGGTTTCTGGGCCAGCAGACGTCTGCGAGTTCCTCGACCGAAGACGACAACATGATTCAGCGCTCAAGTGAAGAGACGTCCATCGCCTTTAAGAAGGCATTGACCATTCAGCAACGCGTGCAGGAACGTGTCAGTGCTCAAACATGGACCGTGTTTTGCGATATCGCCATCAACGGCCAGTCCATTGCCGATACAGCAAAGCGACATGAGATGCGGTACGCTTCTGCGTTTGCGGCCTACTCCCGAGTGTGCCGCATGCTGCGTCAGGAAGCAAATGCATGAATGGGGAGCACCAGCACCCATATGGCGAATCTTCCGACAAGTGCCCAGACGTGTCGGTTTTGCTGAACTCATTCTCAAATGACTCATTGCAGAGTGCCCAACCACCAGGCAACCGGCTTTCCGATGAATTCCTGGAGCATCACATTGAGTCATGCACAAAATGTCAGGCCATCCTGCAGGAAGTGGTCATTCGCGAACGACAAACATTAGCCCCATTGCTTGATATCCAGACAGGCCCTGAGAACCTTGCCGCCGGAGAGCCAACAGCCGGATTGAATCGTGAGATTCCAGGTTTTCGCATCGATCGCAAACTTGGACACGGTGGCGGTGCCGTTGTGTACCTGGCTGAAGATCTGACGACGTCGCGAATGGTGGCGATTAAGTTCATTGAAAATGAACCTGAAACAAACGCGGAAAAACGCGCTCAGTGGCTGGATGAAGTTCGTCTGGCGGCACGGATTGAACATCAGAACGTCGTTCGACTTTATCATGTTGAAGAGTCGCCCGATTACTTTCTTTTAGTATTCGAATACGTGGCTGGCGGCACTCTTAATGACTGGAAGGATCTCCCGGCGACGACACTTCAGATTGCTCAATTGATTTCCACCATCGCATTGGCAGTTCACCAGATTCATCAGCTTGGCATTTTGCATCTGGACCTTAAACCGTCGAACATCCTGATCGATACTTCGGCGGGTGAATCCTGGGATACGATTCAACCAAAGGTCTCTGACTTCGGGATCTCCAGCTGGCATCGCCCCAACGAGATCGATGCAACGAAACGATCTTTCGGTCGCGGCACACCTTCCTACATGGCGCCCGAACAGGTCTTCGGAGATCCAGCGCTGCTCTCACCGGCCACGGATGTTTACGGTCTCGGCGGTCTACTGTTTACGCTTCTGACTGGATCACCGCCGTTTGTGGGATCATCGTCAACTCAAATTGTCCGTCAGGTGATTGAATCGCCAGCAACAGTTTTGGAAGAACAGACCAGGCCATTACCCGATGGACTGAGAGAGATCACTCTGCGTTGTCTGCAGAAGCATCCCGAATATCGCTATTCCACGACCAAAGAGCTTGCCGACGAACTGAATGAGTGGATCAAGCAGCAACAACCGCGCCCAGGAACGCAATCGACCGTTAGACGATTCACATTGACAGCCGTTTCATCGATCGCCGTAATGTGCCTGATCGCTTTCGTCCGCGGAGCAGGACCGAACTGGTTCAGCGATCTGCAGCCAACTCCGACACAGAACACGCCAACCGTCAAATCGCCAACTGTTCAATCCACTGAGACCGTCATGTCCGTGACCGAGTGGGTCGATCTGATTTCCCGCGATCCAGCCGCGTTCGACAGTGATAGCGCGGCAGGGCTTGTGACGGCGACGCGTTTCCACACGAACGATGTGCTAAGCCGCAGTCCAGTGTCCTTTGAACTGTGCCTGCGTTACGGCATGCTTCAAGAGCGAGCCGTTGAACGGTTCGTTGCGAGTCTCAACAAACAACATTTTGCACTCGGGGCCGAACTACTGGCAGAATCGATCCGGCTTTTAGCTGGACAGCGCCAGGTTCGCAACGAGGCGTGTGCGTAAGTTGTTGGGCTGCTGGGATTTAGTTGGTGTTGACCTGAGGAGCAAAAAGAGACGACCTTCCGTGTGCAAAAACGTCTCACGAGGAAACCACGGAAGGT
>JBGSVD010000208.1:0-63904 GCA_041753135.1 Planctomycetaceae bacterium | reverse complement strand
CGCCACCGCCGCCACCACCGAATTGACCGCCACCGCCGCCGCCCTGACCACCACCCTGCTGACCGGCAGCAGCCTGCGTGATCACGACAAGGTCGGCAACCTGATAAACGCGAGTAATCAGGTTCTCCTGAGAGTTGGCGGTATCCACCGTCGTCACCATCATGACTTCATTCTTGATCATGTACGTGAGTGCTGGATCCTGATCTTTCACCTTCGCGAAGATCAGCTTCAGAGCGTTCCTGAGCGTGATGCCCTTGAGGTCCACGTCGGAGACTTGTGTCGTTTCGAGGAACTCGGAATCTTCGCCGATATCTGGATCGGTTTCATCCAGAATGATTCGCATTGTATAAGGGCCAAGCTCCGTGTAGTAGGACTCCAGGAAGCTCAGGATTTCACCGAGTGAGTTTTCGCCAGGATAGCTCAACGCCGGAATCGGCTGGTCAAGCATTTCTTCAAGCCACAGTTCAACGGGCTTTTCTGAACGCAGGGAAACAGATTCGTATTTCTTCTTGCGACTCAGCGTCAAAGCACGCCACACATCTGCAGGCGGGTACTGAATAGGAGGCTCATCCGGGAACGGAACGTGCGACAGTTCTACCTGGTACAGAGTTTCAAGAAATCGGTCCGCTCGCAAGTTGACCAATTCATAAGCTTTGCTCAGCTGGCCGGAAGCTTCTGCCATCACAACTGCGGCAGACGCTGTGCCATTTCCTGGTTCCAGATCCAACGCTGTTCGGGCAGCAGTTTCCGCTTCTTCGAATGCCGCGATATCGCCATGACGAGCGCGTTCAAGCAGCCCGCGTACCTGCGAAATCAAGGTCTGCATACGCTGTTCTTCAATTTGAGTTTCCTGAAGAAGCCGATCCATCGCTTCTCGGTTAGCTCGCATTTCGGACTGTTCACGCTGACGAATCTGATTCGTCTGTCGAGCCGAATTTACATTGGAATAAGCGTCAATGACTCGACGCTCCAGTTCATTGCGCTTTTCAGGAGCCACATCGCGCGAGGCTCGGATTGTGTCCAGAAGATCTTTCAAAAGCGTCAGTGCATATTCAGGCTGTTCAGCTGCTACTCGGTTTGCTTCGTCAATCGCAGCTTTTGCAGACTGCACAAGCTGTTGAGTCAGGATTTCGTTGCGAGCGGACGCATTTGCCAATGGATCACCATCTTGAACAGACGGTGGCCCAAGTCGATCATCACCGGAGCTAAATTCCGCCGAAGGTGCTCCGCCAGTTTCGTCTGAGCCAACGTCATCCTGCAGCGACGCAACGAGTCCTGTGAGCGTCGGGTTTGAAGAATCCAGCAATTTCGCCTGGCGAGCAATGGCCAAGGCTGTTTCGTTTTGGCCGAGCTTTTGGAATCGCTGAGCCGCTGTGATTGATTCCTCAATTGTCGCACGGAATTCTCGTGACGAGCTTTCAAGACCTTCAATACCAACCACTGATGAGTTAACGCCATTCGACTGTTCTGCTCGATCGAACAGCACATGAACTTCTTCGCCTGCTGGCTTTACGGCAGCAGCGTTCGTTGTCCATGACAACGTATTGCCCTGCTCTGTTTGTCCAGAAACAGTGAGGCGATTGGATGGTGCCCCTTTTCCAAAAAGAATCGTATGTCGGTCTGATCTTAAAGCGACCGTATCTGAGGTTGCTAAAACCAAACCGTCGCCATCGACATCAATATTCCTGACAATCACAGGAGCAGCCGAAAGTTGAGTAGACAGACGCTGGGCCGATTTCTGGACGTCCAGTTCTTGTGAATATTCAAACGTGCCACCCGTTTGATTTGCCAGCACTCCCGGCAATTGCATGTCCACTGACGGGCCGAGCAGAAGAGCATGGAACGAAATGCTTCGGCTCAACAGGTCGCTGACCAAAGTGTCAAGATTTTGTAGTGACAGTTGATCGGCAGCGCTCATGCCGTCGCCGATGTAAAGGACCGACATGGCAGATGTAGGTTGTTCGGCAAACGATTCGCGAAGAGCATCAGACAAGTCTGTCGCTCCCATCGGTGTTCTTGCTGTCAAGGCCCTGACTGAATCTTGCAGCTCTTTAGAACCAGACGGCAAAAAGCCGTTTGTCAGCGGTTCGAAGGTTGAGTCTACCGCAGCAACCTTGATCATGTGACCCGCTGGAAATCGATCAAGCAGTTCTGACAGCAGCTGGATGCTATTGTCGCGAAACTTTCCAGTCTGGCTGGCCGATGTGTCAATCAGAATTACATGACGACGAATTTCCAATGGGACAGCAGATGAGCGAATTGCTAACGCAAAATGCTGATCGCCCGATGGAACGGACGTTCTGAAAACCACCGCATCGGGCGGAGTCAGGTCTAGTTTCGAATCTGCCAAGACAGCGTGACAAAACGCTGAAAAGCCAAGTCCCAATGTACAAAATGAACCTGCCAAATGCCGCATGAGAATTCCCCTGAGGTTCCGCCAGAGCAGACCGTCCGATGGACAAAACTCGCAAAACGCTCACCAGCCGAGCGCAATGCGAGAGGTAGTCTACAGTCGTTCTCGGATCAGCGGGAAAGGAATTCCCGGTAAAAACAGGCAGAACAAACAGGCAGGGGAAAAATAGGTCATCTCCGCCCTTCGAGGTGGTGAACTCCTCAAACTCCGCCAGCCAGGAAAACTTCAAAACTCTTGTGTTTTTGCAGAAAGTTTATGGATTTGCTGAAGTGGAAGCAGTGTTGGCGGAAGTCACAGCCAGCCAGCCGCCCTAAGAATGAAGAAGTCAAATTGGATCAATTTTGACGATTTTGACGCCGATATTAGTGGTGCGTGGCCGGCAAGGGAGCGAGTTCAATCCGAAAATTTGAGCCGGATGCCGCCTGGGTGGGGACCTGTCATGGTGCGGCATTCCGGCTTTTTCACTTTCATGTCGGTGATATTGAGTGTCATCGCCGCCGTCTCTGTAGTCTTCGCGGTGAGCAGGGAATCGGGGATCGCCTTCAATAAAGGGCGGATCCTCTTGAGTCCCGATGATTGTTCGCAGAACGTGGATGAACTGGATATAGCCCTTCCTCAATCGACCATCCAATCTCTCGATGAGTACGGCGTTGAGTTGGAGCAGTTGCAGTATTCGTGGTGTTTCGATGTTTCGCCCGGAGCAATAGTTGTCATTGGAAGTCTGGACCTGACGGGTGCTCGACATCTATTGACGATAGAATCCCTGAACAAGAATTCGAATCCGGCTAAAACGCTGGATGGTGAATCTTCGTTTGCTTTTTTAACGGGACCATCTGGATTGTTGAACAGGGCAAGGTCTGAGCCTGTTTATGTTTCGCGAAACAACTGTCAGGTGGAACGAACGTCAGACTTGTTAATTAGCCAGACGAGCTTGATGTCTTCGCCGTTGTTGCGTTCGCCCTTGTTGCCTTCAACCGTAAACGCCTCTTTGCTCATCGACAGCGATGATGATTGTGAGATTTCGTTGGCCCGCGCCGATCGTCGGCTGCGACGGCGATTTCTAGTTCCACATTTCGAAACAGGACATGTGGTTGAGACTGTTGCGGAGGCCGCTTTAGTTTGTCATAGCCAGCGAGTCTCAGTGTTCGTGGATCTTTCACTGGAGCTCGGAGTTTCAGATGGTGTTGCTGATAACATCGCGATTGTTGAGAAATCCATCTGTGTGTGTCGGGCAATCGAGTCGGAACTACTGTCTCGAATTTCCAGTTGGATTGGCCCAATCGCGGATATTGATGGGGACGGCCGTCTTGCGGTTTTGATTACAGATCTCGATCGCCGCGTTCGCACGGCAGAAGAGGTGCCTGTGCTTGGTTGCGTCAGGAACCGTGACTTCCGGGATGCTGCGTCTTCAGATTTCGCGGGCGACATTATTTATCTTGACCAGCAACTGCCTGAAGAAGGATGTGAACTCAACGCATTGCTGGCCCACGAGATTTCTCATGCCGCGATGTTCTCACGTCAACTTGAAGAAGCGACTATTCATAATCATCCGAGCGTGTCTGCGATTCCGTCGTGGCTGAATGAGGCGGTTGCCCACTGGATAGAACTACAATTCTGTGCCACTCCAGTAGGCTTTAGTGATCGCGTCGAGAGTTTCCTGTCTGATACGGCCGGAAGTCCGATTGTGTCGACAAACGCCAAGCTTCCATATTCAGCGCGTCGTCGCGGGAGTCGAGCTTCGGCGGCTAGCTTTTTGAAAATGTGCATTTCGAATCCCGATGACTTGCGCTGTATTCTTGATGAGCATCAGGCGTTTGCCGATGCGATTAAAGCGATTACAAATGAGGAATTCGGCGACGCATTTCGAGATTGGACAACTGATCAAATATGCTTGAAGAATGCGGTGGTTGAGAACTTGCCGTTGACGGAATGTATGCAACAAGACGGCGCGGCTCGGAGAGTTTTTGGGACAGCGTTTCTGGCGGTGCGATTGCCTGACGATGTCAGTCGCTTGCGAATACGGTCCGATCAGGCCGCTGAGTTACAGATCACCGTGATTAGTCGCGAAGGATACGTGCTCCGTCAACCGTAGTTTGTGGAGTTGTATAGAGGCGGGCGAGACGTCCGCGTTCCCGGAGCGCGGGCGTCTCGCCCGCCGAATATTCCTCAAGTCAAAGCTGACAGAGAACTAGTTCGGAAAATAGTGGGGAAGGTTTGCAAACCTGCCTCCGGATTTTGATACGAAACAATCTCCAGGTGGTCGTGGCTGCAAGCTGGCTGTTCGATCACTGGCTGCATGGTGCTGAAGCTCAACTTCTGAAAATAACCAAAGTCTGATCTTCAGGGCAGCAGGTGTTTACTGACAATTTGCAGGATCTCGTCATGCAGGAGCGAGTTAGAGGCCAGCACGCTGGTCCTGGTCAATGGGAGTGGTAATCCGTTGCACGTTGTAACGCGGCCTCCAGCTTCTTCAACAATGAGTTGCCCGGCAGCGAAGTCCCACGGTGAGAGTTGGTATTCAAAATACGCGCCATACAGGCCTGTGGCCACATGAGCCAGGTCGAGTGACGCTGTGCCGAAGCGGCGGACACCGTGGATCTGCTTGCGAAAACAGTCGCCCACTGCTGCAAGAGTTGCTTCCATCATCGCTCCACGATCGTAATAAAATCCGATTCCAATGAGCGATTCGCTCATCGATGTCTGATTGCCAACACGAATCGGCTGGCCGTTGTGGAAGGCTCCTTGATTTCGTTGAGCGACGAAAAGGTCATCCCGTATTGGATTCCAGACAACGCCGCATTGAGCTTGCCCGCGGTGCAAGTACGCGATTGAAACTGCAAAATGAGGAATGTGGTGCGCGAAGTTCGTTGTTCCGTCAAGGGGATCCACGACCCACAAGTGCTCTGCATCAATGCTGCCTGCATTTTCTTCTTCACCCAGTACAGCATGGTCCGGGAAAGCGTTTCGAATAATTTCCGCAATGCGTCGTTCAGCGCTGATATCCGCGTCGGTGACTAGATCAGAAACGCCCTTGTGTCGAACCGAAAAGCCGTCATTAAAGAAACGGGCCAGAATCCCGCCCGCCTCTCGTGCCGCAAACAGAGCGATATCCTGGGTGTTCATTGGTTGTCTTGGTGCGTGAAATTGGGGATTGTCATCAAATCTTGCAGGCTGCAGATTCTTGCTGTTTCACTTCAGCAGGCAATTCAGGATCAGAGTATTCCCTCTTTTTGACAAAATCCACAGGGTGATCGGGAGGTCGAAGTTCGCTTCTTCGTTGAATGGGTGTGACTCTTAGTGATGGGGGATTTGCAGAGATCGCGGGCTTTATTCTGGGCGTTTCCATGAAGTTTGGGGTGGGTCATTCCGTTTTTATCGTCGAGGCGAAGGTGAAGGCGTCAAATGTCGATCCGGGGTCTTCAGGATTGAAAATGCGGCTGATTCGGTTAGAATCCTGCGGATGGCTGTGGGAAAGGTTCCTGCGGCCAAATTTTATGGGGCACCCTTACAACGCGTTTTAGGGCATCGTTTGCAGGATCTCTGCTGGGATGTTCCCGCTGGTGAGGGACTAGAATATGGTTGAAAACGCATGACGATTGCACAGGATCACAAGGCAAAGATTATTGCCGAGTTTGCCACAACTGCGAGTGACACTGGATCTCCAGAAGTTCAGATTGCAGTTCTGACTGCGGACATTCAGGCAATTACCGAGCATCTGCAGACTCACCCCAAAGATTACGCGGGTCGTCGAGGTTTGTTGGCGAAAGTAAGTCGCCGTCGTCAGTTGCTCGATTATCTCAAGTCAAAAAGTGTGGCAAAGTATGCTGCGATTATTGCCCGCCTGAATATTCGAAAGTAGTAAAATTAGGCGTCGCGGGGTTTTCCCGGGACGCCTTTCTTGTTTTTGCATCTGCGGCCATGAATGGTTTGTAGATGAGTTGTTGGAAGCATTGTCGTTGTTGTTAGTGTGGGTTGTTTTGTCTTTAAAGAGTAAGTTGACTGCTGCCGCAGGTTCGTAGCGGATTGCCGCATCCTGTGGTGACTTTGAGTTGTCGGAAGTTGCAGGCCTGTTGTCTGTCGTGAGTGATTTGGTGGTCTGAAGGCAGTGTTGGATGATCGCATCGCGATCTGGTCACTGTTGGCCCCTCACAGGAGACCTTTTGGTCTGCAGCGAATTGGACTGGTATCCCAGACGTCCTGATGCATGGCATCATTCGGGCGGCCGTCGATTGCGGTTGTGGGCAGATCTGAATTGCTGCATGCTTTCCTGATGTCGTGAAGTTGCTGCATTTGCGTTGAATTCGACTTTCGATCCTGCCTGAGATGCAGTCCGTTTCACCGGCTGGTCCGGGTAAGGAAAGTATTGTGAAGAAAGTCTCTGTTGAAGTTGAGTTTGCTGGACGAAAGCTGTCGATCACCACTGGCGAATTGGCCAAGCAGGCCAGCGGTGCTGTGATGATTCAGTATGGTGAGACAAGCGTCTTTGTTGCGACGCAATCAGGTCCGTCTCGTCCAGGCACCGACTTTTTTCCACTGACAGTTGATTACCGGGAGCGTCTGGCTGCTGCCGGTAAGTTTGCTGGTGGCTACCTGAAACGCGAAGGTCGTCCGACGACTCGCGAAGTTTTGACCAGTCGACTGACTGACCGCCCAATTCGACCACTGTTCCCAAAAGGGTTCCGTGATGAAGTGCAGATTATGGGCAACGTGATGTCGTGCGACGGTGAAAACGATCCTGACGTGCTGAACATTGTTGCCGCAAGCGCGGCTTTGATGATTTCCGGGTTGCCGTTCAAGGGCCCAATCGCAGCGGTGCGTGTTGGTATGCTGAACGATGAGCTGGTTCTGATGCCAACCGTCGAGCAGATGAAGACCAGTAAGCTGGATCTGGTGGTTGCCGGGTCTCAGACAGCTGTTTTAATGATCGAAGGATTTGGTCAGCAGATTCCTGAAAAGGAAATGGGCGATGCGATCATGTTCGCGCATCGGCACATTCAGACTCTTTGTGCGCTGCAATTGGATTTGGCAAAACAGGCTGGAGTTGCACCGGTAGAATTCTCAGCGCCAGCAGTAAATCCATTCTATGCTATTTTGAAGACGGATGCCTACGCTGCTCTTCAGGAAGCAAAGACGACAAAGATGAAGCAGGAGCGAGCCGACAAGGTTCGTGCTTTGAAGACTTCATTGATTGCTAAGTATTTTCCAAACGAAGCACTGGTTACGGCCGATGGCCTGACCAAAGCTCAGTTTGCAGAAGCATTCCATGATGTGGAAGAGCGAGTGGTTCGCGATTTGATTCTTGCTGGCAAGCGAATTGACGGACGAACTCCAACTGACATGCGAGCGATTAGCTGCAGCGTTGGCGTATTGCCTCGAGTGCATGGCTCAGCAGTGTTTACTCGTGGCGAAACCCAGTCTTTGGCAACGGCCACTTTGGGGACAACGCGCGATCAGCAAAAGTTCGACGGTCTGTTTGGTGAAGACGCTCAGCGGTTCATGCTGCACTACTACTTCCCTCCGTTCTCAGTGGGCGAATGTAAGCCAATTCGTGGGCCGGGACGTCGTGAGATTGGTCATGGATGCCTTGCAGAGCGATCCGTTCTGCCTGTAATTCCACCGCCAGAGAAGTTTCCATACACCATCCGTATCATCTCCGACATTCTGGAGTCAAACGGCAGCAGCTCGATGGCTTCTGTTTGTAGTGCTACTCTGTCACTGATGGATTCCGGAGTCCCGATTCTGCAGCCGGTTGCGGGTATCAGCATTGGCCTGGTAGACGAAGGAACGAAGTTCACGCTTCTGACCGACATCATGGGTGATGAAGACCACTTCGGTGACATGGACTTCAAAGTCGCTGGAACAGGTCGTGGCGTGACTGGTATCCAGCTTGACCTGAAGAACGAAGGGATCAGCGAAGAGATCATTCGTGGAACTCTGGAGCAAGCTCTGAAGGCTCGCAAAGAGCTGCTGCGGGAGATGCTGTCAACAATCCGTCGCCCACGCACAGAGGTTTCATCACATGCTCCGAAGCTGGTTCAGACTTCGATCAACCCAGAGAAGATTGGCTTGCTGATCGGTCCTGGCGGAAAAACAATTCGCGCGATTCAGGAAGAGTCCGGCGCGATGATCGATATCGCCGAAGATGGAACGGTCACAATTTCTGCAGCGAACGCTCAGTCTGCGGATGCTGCATTGGCGCGAGTGGAAGCTCTTTGTGAAGAGATCCAGCCGGGTCGAATTTACATGGGCAAAGTTACCTCGATTAAGGATTTCGGTGCCTTTATTGAGATCGCTCCAGGTAAAGACGGGCTGTGTCACATCAGTGAATTGTCAGATGGCTTCGTAAAGAACGTCACAGATGTCTGTAAGATTGGCGATACCTTCGAAGTGAAGGTCATTGCGGTTGACGATCAGAATCGTGTGAAGTTGTCGCGCAAAGCCGTTCTGGCAGCCGCCCAGAAAGATGAACCTGGCGATGACGACGAAGAATAGGATTGCATCTGCTGAGAAGTGATTGCAAACAGAAGCCCGGCTTTCTCCAAAAGCCGGGCTTCTTGATCTCCAGGTCGATCTGTCTAAGGTCGAAAATCTGTGCAGCGTTTTCAGGCTTGCTGGGTGGTGAACCTAAATCGCCGGGCCAGTCTTGTGAGTTGTAGTTTCGAGCAAGCGGATCGGAGACAGATTCGCCTACGGGAACGGCCAGATGGAATTGCCAGACGAACAGCAGGAACGAAAGCGGCTTCAGGCCGAGAACACTGAGTTGGCCACGCTGGCCGGTGGGCTTGCGCATGAAATACGAAATCCGCTTTCGACGATTGGAATGAATCTGGAGCTGCTCGCAGAAGAGCTGGAAAACGATGACTCACAGAGAGCGCGGCGGATGATTCGGCGGATCGGCAATCTTCAGGGGGAATGCCGAAATCTGGAAGATGTTCTCAATGCGTTTCTCCAGTTTGCGCGAGCCGGAGAATTGCATCTGTCCGAAGGCAACCTGAATACAATCGTGACCGATTATGTTGATTTTTTGCAGCCACAGGCGAACAGCATGGAAGTGGAACTGCGGCCGCATCTTGATAGTGATCTCCCGGTCGTAATGCTTGACAAGTCGTTGATGCGGCAGGCTCTTGTGAATCTGTGTCGAAATGCCATTGAGGCAATGCCAGAAGGTGGGTCCATCGATCTTCTGACGCGAACTCGAGGCGATGATGTTGCTCTCGAGATTATCGATACGGGCAAGGGAATGGATGAGAAAACACGGAGCCAGATGTTTCAGGCATTTTTCTCAACTCGATCCGGAGGCAGCGGCCTTGGTTTGCCCACCGTGCGAAAAATCATAGAAGCGCATCATGGTCGTATTTCGTGCGAGAGTGACGTTGGAAAAGGAACCCGATTTACGATTATTTTACCCGCAAAAAGATGATTCAGGGTCTCTCAAGTGACCCGGTGATAATTGCTGAGGCACTAACAAAAACAGGACAGGCACCCTTCCGAAGCCTATTTGGCCGCTTTTTCTGCTTTGCTCGGAAGGCGGTTCCAGTTTTGTTGGGCGTTCTAAGTATCTTTGTTTCAAAAGACCTTGTTTCAGTTAAGAAGGACCAGAACCGCGGCTAACGCCTCGCGGCCCACATAAGTTTCTATGGCTGACGCAAAAAACGATCCTGCTGACCTCTCCACGATTCCCGTGCGAGTCCTTATTGTTGATGACGACGAAGGACACGCTCAGGCTGTTGCGGATTCGCTTGCGCGGATTAACTGTGACTGCCGCGTTGCTGGATCCGGGGAACGCGGCTCGCAATTGATTGCGGCGGAATCCTGGGATGTGATCGTCACTGATCTGCGAATGGGTGAAGTTGATGGGCTTGAGATCCTGCGGCAGGCGAAAGAAGAACTTCCTGAAGCGGAAGTGATTGTACTCACAGGGCATGGTTCCATTGCATCAGCGGTGACAGCGATGCAGCATGGCGCCTACACTTACCTCACTAAGCCACTTGATATTGGCGAGCTCCGATCGGCCGTTGAAAAAGCATCAGCGCGTTTGCGACTGATTCGGAAGAATGCTGAACTTCGCCGTGCGTTGGAAGAACGATTCGGTTTCGAAGGCGTGATTGGTAATAGTCCGCAGATGCATCGGATCGTAGAGATCCTGAAAAGCGTCTCACCAACGGATAGTACTGTTTTGATTCAAGGGGAAAACGGAACAGGTAAAGAACTGGTCGCTCGTGCTCTTCATCAGAATAGTTCTCGAAAGAATAAGCCCTTCGTCCCACTGAATATTTCTGCGTTGCCGGACAGCATTCTGGAAAGTGAGTTATTCGGTCACGAAGCGGGCGCATTCACGGGAGCCACGGGGCGTCGAATCGGTAAGTTTGAGCACGCGAACGGTGGCACCTTGTTCCTGGATGAAGTCGGCGAAATGCCGATGGACACTCAGGTGAAGTTGTTGCGAGTTCTTGAAGAACGCAAGATCACTCGCCTGGGCGCAAACGACGAATTGAACATCAACGTCCGGTTGGTTGCTGCCACGAATGCCGACCTTCAGAAGCTTGTTCAGGATGGCAAGTTTCGTGAAGACCTGTACTACCGAATCAACGTCGTCAGTATTTTCCTGCCGCCGTTGCGAGAACGTATGGGCGACATCCCGCTGTTGATGGAGCACTTTCTGAGAGATCTGTGCAAACGAACCGGTCGTGATGTGCAGGGATTCTCTCGAGCAGCTCGCAAGGCCCTGCTGGCCTATCATTGGCCGGGCAACATTCGTCAACTTCGCAATACGATTGAACGAATGCTTGTGCTCGATTCCGACGGAGTTCTGGATATTGATGGGCTGCCGCCGGAAATTGCAATTCTGGTGAAAGATCAGCTTCCAGAGCAGGATTCCGATGTGCCTTCCGGTGCCGATTCTTTGATTGGCAAACCCATGACTGATGTCGAAAAATACTACATCGAAAGGGCATTGGATCTGACTGATGGAAACCGAGAAGAAGCGTCCAGAATGCTGGAGATCGGTGAACGCACTTTGTATCGCAAAATCAAAGAGTATGATCTGAGAAAGTGATTATCAGGATCTTCTTTCTTGAGATGTTGAATGGTTGACGATGCTGCCCGCTCTCCAGGACTTTCTGTCAAAAGGAAACGTGGAATGCATTTTGTTCGGATTGCACTTCTTGCCTACGTGGGGTTGCTGGCAATGTTTGCCTTTATGCAACGGCAGTTGATGTATCCGGCAACGAAAGCCAACTCGCTGGAGGCATCGAATTTCCCGTTGCTTGAACAGACGTTTTACGCTGCGTCAGATGTTGAGCTTAAGACAAGTGACGATGTCAAAATCAAAGGATGGCATCTGCAGGTTGCAGCAACGCCGTCTGACCGATTGATACTTTTGTTTCACGGCAACGGAGGAAACCGTTCCCACCGCGGTAACTGGTATCTGATTGCCAAGTCGCTGAATGCTGATGTGTTGACCGTTGATTATCACGGCTATGGTGATTCAGGCGGTTCACCGTCCGAACGAACGTTGCTTCTGGATGCAGAGGCAACGTGGAAATATGCGATTGAAGAGTTGAAGTATCAGCCTCTTCAGGTTGTGATTGTTGGCGAATCGCTTGGGGGAGGCATTGGTGTGCAGTTAGCCGCGACGTTGAGTCGAAACAAGACTCCGCCTGCCGGACTAGTTCTGTGTGCGACTTTCTCTTCAATGCTTGAAACGGCCAGCAACCGATTTTGGTGGCTTCCGGTTCGGTATATCCTGCTGGATCGTTACCGATCCGATCGGCATATCGGTGATGTGACCTGTCCGGTACTGCAATTTCACGGCGACAAGGACACTCTTGTTCCTTTGTCGCTTGCGCAAAAGTTGCACGGCCTGGCCCCTGAAATGTCCGCAAGCGGAAAGCGGAAAGTGATGCATATTTTGCCAGGGGCCGACCATAACAATCTGCTTCAGCTTCATGGCCGAACGATGAGGGACCATATGGCGGCTTTTATTCGATGAGCTGACACTTCGTCTGGCAGGAGCTGCTCGTTCAGAAAGTACCGGTTGAGACGGTTGTTGCTATTGTGACTACCTGAACCATTTCAAATTGCTGATGCGAACAGTCTACGGCTTGCGGGGTGGGTTTTCAGGGATAGGTTTCCAGGAGTGAACTTTCGCGGTTTTCGTTTGGCTTATCACCAGTTGATTGGCCTCAAATCCGATTGCGCTGCATCATGACCAGCACCAAAGGCTATTTCATTTTTCTGACGATCCTGCTTCATTGCTGGTGCTCATCAGTTGTGTTGTCGCAGGATTCATCCTCGTACACCGTGCGCGTTGCGCCATTCATGCACCTGAGTGCTATGGGGGCGGATCGCTTCGAAACACACCCGATGACGGGAGCTAACGTAACGTTTTCGAATCAACTGTGGTTCGCACGAACGTCATCGGGAACGGGATCGACGGTTCGCTTTTCAACCGATCACGCGTTCCATCATGTGTCCAGTCCATCATTCAAGCGAGATGCGAGACTCAGACTGACCCGCATATCGGGCACTGCGAGTGCTCGATGGCGATTCGACTCATTTGATGATCAGACGAATTATGCGGCGGGGGACGAGACGGCGACCGTGCAGGTTTCGTGTCAATCGCCAGGAAATGCGGTCATCTTTATGAACGTGTATTTTGTCACCGGTAATCTTGCGACACTGCAGGGTGGGCAGTACGAAATGACGGTCGTCGGGACAATCTCAGAGAACTGATCCAACGCTCGGATGCGGAGCAGGCCGTTTATGGGATTTTGCTGCGGGATTCTGCCGAGTTCTCGCTCAACCCTTGTTGGGAAATTGCGACAGACTGTTAGCATTTGTCGTTATTCGAATTCGATCGATGACCCATTTCGAAAGGTGTGGCATGAGTCAGCTCCTGTCTCGAGTGCAGGGTTCTTTCCTTCAAATGGCCGTTGCTTGCTGTCATTTTGCATTGACGCCAGCGGCTTGCGTTTTTGCGTTCTGGGTCAGCTGTTCTGCCGTGGGGCCCAAAGTCGAAGCCGCTGAATTAATGGCAGGTGTTGGAAAAGTTGATATCTCAGAGCCCAGTGTTGTCAGCAACGATCCACTGTATGTTAAAGCACTCGTTCTGAGGCAGGATGACATGGTTGCTGTCCTGATCACCGTCGATGCGGTTGCGATCGGTGAGATTGGCCCGATCCGAAATGACTATCTGGGAAATGTTCGGACGGAATTGAAGCAACTGTTCGGCATTCCTTTCAGTAATGTGCTGGTGAATGCCAGCCATTGTCATGGAATCGTTTGTGCTGATGTTGATAAACGAACCGTCGAGGCGGTGCGAAACGCGTGGAGTAACATGGTGCCTGTGACCGCCGGGACTGGAATCAGTCAGGAGGTTCGCATCATGGAGAATCGGCGTTTATTTTTGAGGGATGGAAGCGAAGCGGACGTGCGGCATGCCTACGCCCTGCCTCGAGATGAAGATGTCATTGGAATCGGTGTCGTTGATCCGGAGATCGGGCTGCTGCGACTTGATCGGAAAGATGGTTCACCGCTTGCGGTTGTGTACAACTTCGCCTGTCATCCGATTCAAGGTGTGCCGAGCAAAGGGAATACGGCTGACTTCCCGGCTTTCGCTTCCAAAGTCGTTGAAGAAAACTCTGGCCAGAATGTGATGGCGTTCTTCGTACAGGGCTGCGCTGGTGATATCAATCCAGTGCTCTACAAGGATGTTCACGGTTTGCGTGATTCAGAACCGTTTGGAACAATGCTCGGGTTGAGTGTGATGCGAGGTCTTCGAGAGATCAAGACGGCCGATGGCGCTGTTTTGAATGTCATGAATGAACCACTTGCCCTGCCTCGTGCCGCCGATTTCGAGCAGAGGATTGCCAGGATTGAAGCTGAACAAACGCGGCTGATGAAGTCGTTGCGTGGAACGAGTCTGAATTTCAAAACGTTTCTGCCTCTTTTTGTGCAACACAAAGTTGCCGACGAGTTCCCGTCCTACTATTCCCATCGCTACATGTTGGAGCATGCGAACGGGCGAGACGACTTGCTCAAAATGGATGCGGAGAACAAGGGCAACATGGACGCGTATCTTGAAAACATCAATACGATGGAGAAGCTCACGCGTCTGAATGTGAATCTGGATTTGTTAAAGAAGCACCAGGCTCAGAACAAGGCCGCAGGAAGTGATATTCTGAACGTGGAAGTTGGCGGTATTCGAGTTGGTGACTTTGTGATGGTGACGTTTCCCGGTGAACTTACCGTGCAGATCGGCCTGAACATCAAGCAGGCGTCGCCTCACCGATTTACCTTCGTCGCGGGATACACGAACGGCTACATTTACTACACCCCGACTGCTCAGCAACGAAACAATACAGGGTATGCTCAGGAGGACTGTGATTGCCTGGTTGGTCCTGAGTGGCAACAGCTGTTTGAAGACAAGGTTGCAGACGTTCTGAAGAAGCTGTGATACAGTTCTGAAACCGGAAAAGGCAGACAACGTCGATCCTTAGCGATTCTGCAAGTTGCCAAGCCTCCTTCGATCTTGAAAGCTCGAAGTGCCGGCGTGACAACTGAAAAATACGAATCGACTGCGGCTGTTTCAGCTGATCATGCCAAGTTCCCGGCCGACTCGCTGAAATGCACTGACTGCCTGTTCCAGTTGCTGCTGAGTGTGAGCTGCCGACATTTGTGTTCGTATGCGTGCTTCCCCCTTTGGCACAACAGGGAATGAGAACCCGACAACATAGATGCCCTCTTTCAGCAGAGCCTCCGCGAATTTAGAGGCGAGTGCAGCATCGCCAATCATTACCGGGATAATCGGATGTTCGCCAGGCAGGATGCGAAATCCACACTGCGTCATTGCAGTTCGGAAGTAGTTCGTATTCTGTTTCAATTGGTTTCTCAATTCCTGCGAGGTGCTGAGAAGTTCCAGTGTTCTGACAGAAGCTGCCGCAATTGGCGGTGCGAGAGTATTGGAAAACAAGTATGGACGAGATCTCTGTCTCAGCAGATCGATAAGAGGCTTGCGTCCACTTGTATATCCGCCACTCGCTCCTCCCAGCGCTTTTCCAAGAGTCCCAGTCAGAATGTCAATCCGATCGGCGACGCCAAAATGTTCGGGTGTTCCGCGGCCCGTTGGTCCCATGAATCCAACGGCGTGGGAGTCGTCAACCATGACAACCGCATTGTACTTGTCCGCCAGTTCACAGATATCAGACAACTTTGCCAGATATCCGTCCATTGAAAATACGCCGTCGGTCGCAATCATTTTGAATCGACATGTCTCTGCGGCTTTCAGTTGCTCTTCGAGGTGCGACATATCGTTGTTTCGATAGCGGAATCGTTGTGCTTTACACAATCGGACGCCATCAATAATGCTTGCGTGATTCAGTGAGTCCGAAATAATTGCATCGGCCTCCCCCAGCAGAGTTTCGAACAGCCCTCCATTGGCATCGAAGCAGGAGCTGTACAGAATCGTGTCATCAGTGCCGAGAAATTCACTCAGCTTTGCTTCCAGTGTCTGATGAATTGTTTGAGTGCCGCAAATGAATCGCACTGAAGCCATTCCATAGCCCCAGCGATCCAGAGCTTCATGAGCCGCGCCAATTATTTCGGGGTGATCTGCAAGCCCCAGATAATTGTTTGCGCAGAGATTCAGGACATGTCGCTGGTCTTTGAGGCGGATGTCGGTTTGCTGGGGCGAGTCGATTGTTCTTTCAGACTTATAAAGGCCCTGCTGGCGAATCGATTCCAATTCTGCTGCGGCATGTTCGAATAGGTTTGGCATTTGAGATGCTCCCCAGGCTAATTCAAAATAAATCTCTACGGATATGCAGGACGATTTCCGGCGCCACGACACCAGAGTGTTACCACTTTAGAATCACTTTTCCGGATTGTCCTGACCTCATCGCTTCGAAGCCTTTTTCAAATTCGGTGTAGTGCAAACGATGCGTGATCACCTGAGAAATGTCGAGACCGCTCTGAAGCATCACTGTCATCTTGTACCACGTTTCGTACATCTCTCGACCGTAAATGCCGTGAATCGTCAGCATGTTGAAGACAACGATATTCCAGTCAATCGAGATATCTTCCGATGGAATGCCAAGCATAGCGATCTTTCCGCCGTGAGCCATATTCTTCAGCATGCTGCGAAAGGCAGACGGATTCCCCGACATTTCCAGGCCAACATCAAAGCCCTCGACCATTCCCAGTTCTCGCTGCACATCTTCGAGCGATTCGGTTCGAACGTCGACGGCACGAGTCGCCCCGAGTTTCCTTGCGAGTTCCAGACGCCACGGGTTGACATCAGTGATCACAACAAATCTTGCACCAGCATGTTTTGCAACAGCGGCTGCCATCAACCCGATCGGGCCAGCACCAGTGATCAAAACGTCCTCACCGAGCACTGGAAACGCAAGAGCGGTATGAACGGCGTTTCCGAATGGATCAAAGATCGAGGCAATATCACGATCAATGGAGTCGTGATGGTGCCAGACGTTTGTCATCGGTAACGCGATGTACTCAGCAAAGGCACCGGGGCGATTAACGCCTATTCCCTGTGTTTTCGGGCACAGGTGACGGCGCCCAGCAAGACAATTTCGGCAGCGACCGCAAACCACATGGCCTTCGCCACTCACCACTTCGCCAGGATGGAAATCCACGACGTTGGTACCGACTTCGACAATTTCGCCAACGAACTCATGACCAACCGTCATCGGGACGGGAATCGTCTTGCGAGCCCACGCGTCCCATTCATAAATGTGCACATCAGTTCCGCAGATACCGGTTCGATCGACTTTGATCAGGACATCATTGACGCCGACCTTCGGTTCCGGAATGTCTTCCAGCCAGAGCCCTTTTTCTGAATGTCGTTTGACCAATGCCTTCATTGTGGCGTCCTTCGGTGTTTTGAGTATACTGGAATCTGTGTCCAGTATATTAAATATTGCTTCGTCCGTTTTGCAAGACGAAATTCCTTTATAATGGATTTTTCCCTTTGGAAGTCGGGGCGTCATGAAGAAGAAGTCGGCAGAATCTGAACCAGCCAATCAATCGGCAGAAGACGTCAGTCGTCATGTTTGCCGCAGAATTCATGAGCTTCGACAGCAGCGGGGCTGGTCGCTGGATACTTTGTCCAGAGCCTCTGGCGTGAGCAAGTCGATGTTAAGTCAGATTGAGCGTGAGCAGGCAAATCCCACTTTGGCTGTTACGGTCAAGATTGCCGGTGCGCTTGGCATGTCGATGGCCGAATTGCTGGAACAGGTGGTTCCTGTTCAGAATATTGAAGTGATTCGTGCGGAAGATCGCAGTCACATTTTTCGAGCGGATGGCAACTGTTCGATCCGGACACTTTCGCCATTGCATCTGGAGAAGGATGTCGAATTTTACGAACTGCTTTTGAATCCGGAGGGAGCTCTTCGATCGGCTGCACACTTTGAAGGGACGCGAGAGTTTCTGACTGTGCAGAAAGGCAGAGTTTCGGTCACCTCCGATGCCGAGAATATTGAACTCAATAAAGGGGATTCTGCCAGCTATCGAGCCGATGTGCCTCACGAAATTCGCAATCTGACCAAGTCTGAGGCTTTGGTTTTTCTTGTTGTGATCTACCAATAGAAATCGCTTTTTCTGACTGCCTGCGCAGAAGCTTCCTGTGTGCAGCGATTTGAGGGGCTCGAACGAGATTCGAGTCGACTGACAAGTTTCTGACAAACTTGTTACAGGCAGCTCACCACTTCGGAGTCGATTCTGCGTCCAATACGTCGTGGAGTTATTCCGACTCCTGGTCACAGCAAGGTTAAAGGAGTTTATGCATGTTCCGAATCCGTCCGACTTCCGTTCAAAGGTTGATCGCATTAGCCGTCACCGGCGTGCTCTGCGCAGCATCATCAGCGGCTGCATCTGAAAAAGTGAAATCTGAGGAATCACCGAGGCTCACATTGAATTCCAGACCTGCCTACGGAATTCTGAAAGCAGGTGAAAAACAACTGGCCTGGATGAGAGTGGGATTGACGGGGTTTCATTTGAAACCTGAAGGAGAAAGATCGCCCATCAACGTAGCCATTGTGCTGGATCGATCTGGTTCAATGCAGGGTGAGAAAATCCAGAAGGCACGCGAAGCCGCAATTAGCGCGCTTGATTTGTTGAAGCCAAGCGACATTGTGTCTGTGATTGCTTACGACACAGACGTCAGTGTGCTTGTCCCGGCGACGAAACTGACTGACAAAGAACAAGTCGCCAGCGTGATTCGTACGATTCAGGCGACGGGAAATACGGCCTTGTTTGGAGGAGTGAGCAAAGGAGCTGCAGAAGTTCGAAAGTTCATGGATGACAAACATGTAAATCGAATCATCCTGCTGTCGGATGGTTTGGCCAATGTGGGGCCATCTGCCCCAGGCGAACTCGGCGCGCTTGGTGCTTCGCTGAAGAAAGAAAACATCAGTGTTTCAACGCTTGGACTGGGTTTGGGGTACAACGAGGATTTGATGGTTGAACTGGCCGGCAAGAGCGGCGGCAACCATCAGTTTATTGAAAATGCATCCGAGTTAGCGGGTATCTTTCGTCGAGAGTTTGACGAAGCACTGTCAGTTGTCGCTCAGGAAGTTGATGTGAAGATCAGTATTCCAGAGGGTATACGGCCTGTTCGTGTGCTTGGGAATGCCGCAGATATCAATGGGCAGACAGTCATTACGCGGCTGGCTCAGGTATACAGCGATCAGCAAAAGCATGTTGTGATTGAAGTCGAGATCCCGCAAACTACTGCCGTTGAAAACACGGGGGAAGCCGCGGCCGCGACGGCTGTTCCGTTAGCTGTGGTTGATGTGACATATACCAATATGTTGAGTCACGAATCGGAGTCGCTTTCCGGTGTGGTCAGTGTTACGTTCAGCAGTTCGGAAGAAAAAATCAAGGAAAGTCGAGATAACGCCGTGATGGCAGACGTTGTTGCTCTTGTTGCGAGCGAGCAAAACAAGCTGGCGACAGAATTGCTTGATCAGGGAAATCTTGCCGCGTGTCGAAAAACATTGATGGACAATGCCACTTTCCTTAGCACAAATTCCGTGCTCCTTCAGTGTGATTCCCTGGAGTCGTTCGCTGAAACGAATCGAGCGCAGTTGAAGCAGCTGGAAGGTATCAATTCCAATTCGGCGCAGGGAGCGGTCATCTCTCGCAAAGCGCAACGAGATTATCAGTTGAAAGTTGACCAGCAGGCTCCTTCATCGGGCGGCAAGCCGTAGTTTCGGTCGATGCACCTCTGGTAACAGGCAATTCACCAGAGTCCTCGCCTCGAATAGGTAATGCCGCAATTCTCGAAGGACGGGCACCCTGCCCGTCCTGTTCTGGAGATCGTGCTGCCTTCAAGTGTCTGTCATGCGGACGCCGCCGCGAAATTCCTACGACGCAGCCAATTCCGTCAACGGGCCGACTCCGACCGTTGTTGTCATGGAAAGAGGGTATAGTCGCACGACATCGCGGATCTCATCAAGTGTCACAGCTCGAACCGCTTTCAGGTCGTCCGAGATCGAGCGATACTCGCTGCGATACATCCAGTTGCCACCGAGTGACGACAATCGGCCCATAGGACGTTCGCCCCGAAGGACAATTCTGGATGCGACTTTGTTCCGAGCCTGCTCCAGTTCGTCAGCCGTGATGCCATTAGCGTTGATATCGTTGAAGACCTTTTGGAATCTTGCAAGATTTTCCACGACGTGTTCGGGCGAGCAACTGAGGTAGCTCATCCATGCTCCGGCACCATCATATTCGCTGTAACTAAGATCTGCAGATTCTGCGTGACCGGGGTCGACAAGTTCCCAGAATAGTCGACTGCCGGAATCATCACCAACGACCACAGAAAGCAGTTCTGCTGCGAACCGAAGATTATCACGACTGTCCGGGCCGGGGCCCATTTGCATAATGTGTTCCTGATTACTGGCTTCCCGTACAACCAGCTTCGTGACAGGTTTTGGCTGCACCGTGGGCAGCATTCGTGAAGGTGTTCCCATTGGGATTCCCTTGCAGTACTTTTCCGCGAGCGCCACAACGTCTTCAAACTGACAGTTTCCTGCTATCGCAAGCGTAATGTTACCTGTGTGATAGTGACTGCGGTGGTAAGACTGCATCTGGCTGGCTGACAGCGCCGTGATACTTTCATTTGTCCCGAGAATGCTTTGTCCGAGAGGATGGCCGGAAAAATGTGTGGCCATGATATGGTCGTAGCACGTGAATGACGGCTGGTCTTCATACATGCTGATTTCTTCAAGGATCACATTCTTCTCCATGTCGAAATCTTCCGTTCGCAGTGATGGTTGCATCAAAGATGAAAGAAGTTCCATGGCGTGTTCCAGATATTCTGGAAGCACGGCTGCGTAGTACATCGTGACTTCTTCGCTGGTTGACGCATTGTACTTGGCGCCAATTTCGTCAAATACACGATTGATGTCATCCGCAGTGAATTTCTCATCGCCTTTGAATGCCATGTGTTCCAGAAAGTGGCTCACTCCGGAAACCTCATTGGTTTCATCACGAGAGCCGGTGCGAACAAAGAATCCAGCGGCAACGCTGTAGACGGCCGGATTCGTCTCGGCGATCAGTGTGAGGCCATTGGAAAGTGTGCAGTGCTGAAACTTCATATTCGAGGTCCAAATTCAATTGGCAAACAACGTGCAGAGAATGATCCGAAACAGAAAGCGATCGTCGGTGAAAAGCTCAAAGCGACGTGACGCATCCGGGGTCGAGCGATTGCGGCCCCAACGTAACGAGCACCATAGACTTTGGAGTGTGCTCAACGACAAAATCTCGGACTTGCGATGTTGTGAGTGCGTTGATTCGTTCGTTAATTTCATTCAGAGAGACCACTCGATCCAGGTGATACATGTCTCTGGCAAGCGACGACGCCCTCGACGTTGTGGATTCCTGCTGCATGATCAACGAACTTTTTGCGCGAGCCTTACATCGTTGAAGTTCATCGTCGGTGATTCCCTCCGAAAGTCGAAGAATCTCAGCGACGGTCACATCAAGTGTTTCCTGCGCACGCTCCGGAGTTGTTCCGGCATACGCAAACACACGGCCCTCATTTTGCAAAGTGCTGAGTGACGCGGAAATGGCATAGCAGAGTCCGCGTTTTTCTCGGACCTCAGTGAACAGTCGGGAGCTCATGCCGCCGCTGAGCAAGCTGACGGCGGCCCATGCTTCATAGTAGCGTTCGTCTTTATATGGGACCGTATTCCATGCGAGACCGATATGTGTCTGAGCAGAATCGTGTTCAATGTGATAGGGAGATTTGGGAAGCTCGCCCGTTTCAATATCGTGGATGGGCAGTGGTTTCCAGTCGCCGAAGACCGATTCGATGACCTCGCGAATCTGAGCCGGATCGATGTTCCCTGCGACTCCAAGAATCGCTTCGTTCGGCGAAACGTATTTTGAAAAATGTTGCCGGACGTCGTCAGCGGTAATTTGTGGCAAATCCGCGAGTTCTCCCTCGGAGGAACTGCCCCACGGAGCCGCATAGCTGTATTCGCGCAGGACTTTGCCGAGACGTTGTCTGGGCTCATCTTCCATCGACATCAGGCTTTGTTCAACCAGATCACGCGCGGGTTCAAAATCGTCATCCGCCAGGTGTGGCGCCATGATCATTCCAGCAATGTGCGGCAATGCATCACATAGACGATCCGCGGTTGTTGCTGCTGAAAATGTAATGTGAGCGCTGCCCACATGGACGCCACGCTGCAACCCCAGATTGTCCATCGCCGCACAGAGTTCTTTCGCAGAGAGACCGCTCGCACCACGCGGAAACATCTCTGTCAGAATTGCGGCAGTGCCACATTTTTTTGCTGCATCACGAACGCCACCTGCAGGAGTCAGCAGCGTCATCGCCGCTGATTGTACATCCGGCATTGGTTCCACAAGAACAAGCAGGCCGTTGGGCAATCGAAAGCTGTTTATGGTTTGAGACATCAAGAATGGCAACACTAAAGAAAAATGAATTGAATGGAAACTTCACTGTCCTGAAAGTCGGACATTAGCGAGTCAAAACATCAGTCCCATGACACTAAGAGACACGCAGATGGTTTGTCTGCGTGTTCGGGTCCCGGATCAAGGTTATGATTCGCCAATACAAGGAGTTTATGGACAATGAACTTACAGTGCTCGAGTGAGATCAGCGCGCCGCTGGAAGGTTGAAGTCGCCTTCAATGCTTCGCCAAATCGCATGAACATGATTTGCGTCGTTTTGAGTGTTGTTGTACTCAATAATGAACGATTCACCCTGAATAACGTAGTGATGGCGTTTGTTGCGTTCTGATTCGCCCCACCACGCCATGCGGATGTCGTCCATTCCGGATTTCTCAATCCCTTTCATGCGGTCCTTCACAACCTGAACAGGCATTCCGGAAAGATATTCGCCGATGAGCTCCTTGACTAGTTTCTTCTGGTCCGGTGACATGTCGGCAAATCGCAGTCCGACGGCGGCGTCGACAACGGCCTGTGGTTCTCCGGCACCACGAATGTCGTCCGGAGCTGTTTCGGAGATCCACATTTGCTTTTTCTGAGCGTCGTTACAAGCCTTCAGGATTTGCCTCGCAATGTCTTCTCGCTGTGAGAGTACCCGAAGGCTGCGACCTGGCCCGGCATCAATCAGAGCAGGATTCGCGCCCAACATTTCTGGAGTGCTGCTAATCACAACCCCGTCTTTGATACTGAAGTTAAGCGACAAATGGTGTCCTTCGAATCGCCAGCCCCAAAGACCAGTTGCAGCAGGTGTGCCGAAAATCGTTACGTGGTACTTGTGAGGATGGCGGCGATTTCGTCGATAGTCTTCTTCTCCGCCCTCGAATAAATACAAGACTTCTTCGAGACTTCGAATCTGGAGTGTTTTTGCGTATCCGGCCGCAGACAAGCCTGCCTTAACGAGCTCTTCTGCTGCTTTTCTCGGTTTGCCATTCAAATCCCAAAGGACAATGCCGTTACGCTCACGTGGAATGAAATGCCAGTTCAGTCGTTCGGGGTCTTCGTAGCCGTAGATCAGCTTCTGCTTCTGATCGGCTGGCAGGAGTTCGGCCAGTTTCAGGGCCGCGGATGCCATGGTCAATCCTGGCTTGTCGCTTCCATCATCTGCTGACACGATTGGGGAAGTTACCAGCAGTATTGCTGCTGATAAAGACAGAAAGCACATTCGAAAGTAACGCGGCATCGACAGGATTCCTGGGTGGGAGTGAATTGGAAAGAGGGCCAATTGAAGATTCTGCTTATGTTCGTCAAACCAATGCCTTCCGGCGAGGTTCACGAACGAAAAACTTCCAGGAAGTTTGGACAGAACGGCCGGCAAAGGCCATCGTACGAAGAAAATGGACCGCCAAGTTGCGTAATACTCGGCTGGATCCGACGGCAGACGATGTTCAAGTCCGCAAGTGTTCTGACGTAGAAAGAATCGCCACGAGGTGCGAATTTTCCATGCTGCGAAAAGGTTCGGGCGACACTCGCCTGGAATTATGGGACGGAGCTTAGCCCGGTGGCCAGGACAAATCTCTGCCTCCGAGAATATGTATGTGCAGATGGAAGACGGTTTGGCCACCATGAGGGCCAGTATTGATCACCGTTCGATAGCCGCCGGTCAAGCCGAGTTGCAACGCAATTTTTGGAATCATCTGCAGGAGATGTCCAGAAAGCTGTGCATCTTCTTCCGTCAACTCATTCAATGAAGAGACAGGCTTGCGGGGAATGAGCAGAACATGGACCGGAGCTTGCGGATTCACGTCTCGGAAGGCCAGGCAAAGTTCATCCTCATACACAATGTCTGCAGGGATTTCACCGGCGATGATCTTCAGGAAAATTGTCATGCAACGGTTCCGCTCGCAAGTCGCGATTCAATAGACATTTTTAAACTGTTGTAAATTCGTTGAGTTCGAGCGAGGGACGTTATCATGTCTCGCTTGAAACACCAGTGAGATCTTCCGAGGCAGAACGCACATCTCCGTTGATGTGAGGATCCGTCTTCATGATGTCTCTGATTGAAGCGTTGGTCTTTGAGACCAGTGTGAGTCAGATCGATGCGATCTATCTGGTTGGCTCCGAGAGTGTACGAATAAATGACAAGAGATCGGCCGCCTCGTCCGCTGTTAAGTCGGCAAGCACACCGTCGGGCATCAGCGACTTTGCGCTCTTGCTCATTTCTTCGATCTCAGACTTCAGGATCGACACTGATTGGCGATCGGCAGTTCGAAGAACAACATGCGACTCCGACTGACTTTCCATCAGCCCATTCAGAACTTTTCCATCTGCTGTAACCACCGTCCATGCGGCATACTTGTCGTCGATTTTGAGTGACGGTTCAACAACATGCTGAAGCAGTTCAGATGAGTGTTCATATTTCTTGCTGATGTCTTTCAGTGTTGGTCCGACCGATAGTTTTGCATCATCAGAATGATGGCAGGCTCGGCATCGAGCAGCATCGCTGTAGAAGATCAATTGTCCCCTTAATGCATCGCCTGACTTGTCCAGAACCAGAGATCGTTCAAAAGTTCGACCGAGTGTTTTCTTGCGTTGAGATTCCGGAATGAAATCATCAAAGAGGCCTCGAACATCGCTGGTCGAGTTTCTCACGATCTCAGCGGCCGTTGCTCGATCCTTATTGTTCTCTTTATTGGTGTGCATTCTGGATATCAAGGCCAGTGCTCCTTCAGTGGAGCCGGTCAGTTGTCGAATCGCTGCAGCTCGCGATTCGGATGTCGTCGCGGGGCTTGTCAGGCTTGCCAGAGCAAGACCGTCCGGTGATCCGGACGAGAGTGGCATGGAGAGCTCTTTGTCTGAGTTGCGTGGCAATGAACGAATCCAACCATCGATCAAATGGATGCCGTGTGGATCAATGACCTGCGATCCGATGTATGGCATTCGCGCATAGCCAAGTTTAGACATGCGGTACATCAATACGGATCGATACGGATCTCCTGGTACGACGACCTTCGCATCGTGCATTCCGAAGGTTCCGATGTTAGTTCCTTTGTTTGTGTTCATCTGTTCGAACGACAAATCCCGTGTCATAAAGAATGACACAATGGCGTTGCCACCGTTGTGATGACACATGCTGCAGTTCGCGTGAAGATAAGATCTCGCTCGATCATTCAGATCGAATGATTCATTTCGTGTGTTCACGAGTCGATGCGACTCGGCTTGCGCTTCGGCGGGAATAGAAGAAATTACGGCCTGCTGCAACAGTGATTCGAGTTGCCCTGCTCCGGATCGGTCATCGCTCGATCGATCCAGTTGATTGCCAACAAAGCCCAGCACAAAGCCAGGTCCAGCGTTGTGGCAAAGCTTGCATTCATTCACCGCATTCGTGTGCCAGGTTCGTTCTGTTGATTCATTGTCTGTGCTACTGCCTGGCCAATGAACCGCCTGCGATGTGCCTATTGAGCTGGCCAGCTCAGCATCGGTACCAGCCTCATTCCAGACGTAGCTGTAAGGATTCCAGACGCCGTTCTGCAGCTGAAGGATTTGTGTTTCCAGTGGCCTGCTGCGTTCTTCGTCATCAGGAACCGTCAGGTGCTTGGCGAACACGGTTCCTTCCGGATACTGGCCTCGAACTCCACTGTGTGGCGCGAGGTCAATCTTGCCTTGTCCTGGGACGGCGACAAATCTTCGCGCGATCGCGCCGTCAGTCCATCGAGGAACGATCACATCGTATTCAACGACTCCTGCCTGGGCTTCCAGCGGCACGAGTGACTTGAAGATTCCGGCCTGGCTGAGCAACTTTGGAAAGTCAGCAGAAAGATCTTTTACGTCGTTAGGAAGAAGCTCGTAAATCTGTCCGGTAAGATCATAATCGACGACATACAACTCGCCTGCGGAACTCTCCATGAAGTCCGTTATACGAAGATCGGTATCGACCAGTGTACGCCCTTCAAATGAACCGTCGTCTATTCTGCCAACCGACCAGATTGTCCCGGTAATGTAGTCGCCGTACACAAATTGTCCGTTGAGTGACTTAAGCTTGTTGCCACGATACACGGGCCCGCCAATCACCGAATTTGCCTCGGAGTGATGATGATCTCGGATCGGCGGCGTAATGGGAGCTGGCCCCAGCGGAACTTCAGTTCGCAATCTTGCTCGGCCTTCCATGATTGGCCAGCCGCAGTTGGTGCCGCTGCCAACGAGGTGAATCATCTCCCACGTTTCCCAACCGTTGTCGGCGACGAACACTTCGCCGGTCTGGGAGTCGATTCCGAACTTCCACGGATTGCGAAGTCCGTATCCAAAGATTTCCGGACGGGCATTCGAAAAGTTGACGAATGGATTGTCCGGCGGAATGGAATAAGGCATCTTTTCTGTTGGGTTGTCGACGTCGATACGAAGAATCGCGCCGAGAAGATCGGTGACATCCTGCCCGGTGGTCAGACCATCTGGCGGATTGGGTCCGGCGCCGTCACCGGTTGCAATGTAAAGCATGCCGTCTTTTCCGAATCGCATGCAACCAGCGTTATGTCCTCCGGCCGGCCATGTGATGATGACGGTTTCACTTTTGGGATCGAGAGCAGGAACAGAATCATCCGTCAGCAAAAATCGAGAGACTCGCGAGTGTAGCTTCCCCTCGGGATTCACCATGCACAAATACACGTATCGATTTGTCTCAAACTTTGGATGCAGTACTGCAGCAAACAATGAGACGTTGCCTTTTGCAACGCTGGACAGGTCGATCGCCAGATCTGCCTGAGTTGTTGCGGAGTCCTTTTCAAAGGTAAAAACGCGGCCTCCGATCTCGGCGATCAGCAACCGATTTGAGCCGGGAATTTCGTGCAGGCTGGTCGGGTGATCAAACTTCAGGTTCTTGAACACAGGCACAATCCTGAACGGTTCAGGAGATGACGGTGTACCAACCAGTCGAGATGTGATCCATGGCTCTCTTGGTTTGTCGTTTGAATGCGGGGTAGACGTGGGGCCAATGAGTGCATCGGAACTCAGGACTGGAGGTGCATGCAGTAGCAGGACTGCAACGGCAACCAGCACACGGTGGGGATGTGCCAGGGAAATCGTCGCCATTGACGGTGCTCCGGTATTGATCAGGAAGGGGGGAATTGTTGGGTCGGTGAGTTAGATGACCGATTGGGCCGCCAACTCCTCTCGCGCCGCAATGGGCGTTACGTTGACGATAGTGCATTTGGGGTCACGCCCGAATCGGTATGTTATTCCTCGCCAAGTAAGCTCTCGGATAAAGAATGTATTGATCGTTGATATCAGGTTCAGCTGATTGGGCATCAATAATGCGAGTGGAAAGAGAACCCATTGAGTCAGGCTTATTGGAGGTACTGTCTCACCGCGAGCCTGCAGAGTTCGTTTGACGTTTTGGTGGCCGATCGGAATCGCTGCCACAGTGATGGAAAGCAGCAACAAATAAGCCATCCAGATTTCTCGCCACCATGGAATCCACGGCATCGCCATTGGAATCAGCGTCAGCAAGAGCGTTACGTTCAGCGGAAGCATGTGCATCAAAATCCAGGGCCAGCGTGAGTTATCAATTCGCACTGTAAAAAGCTGTCGCGTTGCAAATCGATAGTAGTTCCGAAGCGAAATGGATTCACGATTAAGTAGTATTGCGGAAGCAATCATCTGCGTTTTCCGACCAGAGGATCGGACAAATGTCGCGACTGTAGAATCTTCGATGAACGAATTTTCCAGCAACGTCCGCAGCTTTGGATTTTTGATGTCTTCAGCCCGAGTCGCCATGCAGCCGCCCCAAAGGACGCCTGTCAGATTCATTGCAGGCACAGCGAAGCCGTTCCAGAGCATCCGCGTCAAGCCGGATAAACTTGCTTCTGGAGGGAGATACCAGCGATTTCCCGAAACAGCACCGACAGCTGGATCACGCAGACCATCGGCCAGTTCTTTTAATGCCGTTTTGTGAAGGAGGGAGTCGCCGTCAATCCACGCAACGATTTGGCAATCCTCTGGAAGGTTTTCGGTCGCATGCAAAAGGCCACTGACCTTACCGCTGCAATGTTCAAAACGATGGGTAAGGATCATCAGTTGTGCACGTGAATCGTTGCGTGCCGCGAGCACTGAACGCACGATGGGCAATGATGGGTCTGCCTCCGAATCCACCACAATGCGTACCGTCAAACGAGGATAGTCTGCATCAAGCAGGCGTGTAACGCATTGGTCCAGAAACGGGTCCGCACCACGCAGACAGAGAACTACGACAGCTGGGGGATATTCTTTATCCTTGTGTTCTGGAGGACCGGCTGCACGAAGCGTCCCAAGATACTTCCAGAGAATCCCAGCCTGAACGACGGAAAGCAGGAGCAGCCAGGCGATCAACAACAGACCGAGTAGAAACATAGGAACCCTGAAGCACTCTTCGTTAGAATTGAGGACGGCTCGCAACTCAACGGTGCCACAGAGTTCTTTATACTAATCGCGGTCCCGATTGATATGTTTAACCGTCAGCCGGAGGCGTACGCGGATGCGGCGACGAACGTACGCCTCTGGCTAACGGTTAAACGAAAAAACAACTCCGTCGGGAACGTTTAAAGCATAGAACGATGGATCCGTCAAACTTTCAAGCCTGATCATGATGTTGGTGGCGACAGAGAGGACAGTCAAAACAGGACGAATCATAAACTTCATGCAAACACACGAACAGGGTCCAGCATAAGCACTTTGACGTGGAGTGTATGGAGCACAGAAGTGCAGTCAAACGGTTGATCCGACCTTCAGCCCGGAAAGACGGCGAACCTCGATTCAGGCATGGTTGCAGTTTTGCTGGGAAGTGCTGCAAAAAACGCAAAAACGGACAAATCCTGCTTCGAATGCCGTTAGAGCGCAGGGCAAAAAAACGTTGCAAATTCCCGAATATCCGTGCAATTGATGCGACCCGATCGCAGACTGTCGATCCTGATGTCCCACTTTTACCACGGTAGCCAGGAGTCCGCTGCAAACTCATGGCGATTTCCACAAGATCCTTTTCTGACGAGTCCTTGTATGTTGCGAACAGGTAATCCGTTTTCAATTGCCTCCGCCGTCGCTGTTTGTGTGGCACTATTTTCCAATATTGCTGTCGCAAACGATGTCGTTCTGGAGTGGAATCGGACGATTTTGAATTCCATCCGAGCGGAGAAAACACCGCCCCCGGTTGCCAGTCGCGTTTTGGCGATGACTCACATCGCGATCTACGATGCACTGAACGAGATCGAAGGGAACCATCGTCCGTACAGTTACACGTTTCCGGGTGTGTCTTTCGTAAATCCATCACTAAACCTCGCTGCCAGTGCGGCTGCGTATGTTGTTCTCAGCAACGAATATCCTCTTCGAGAGCCACTTTTCCGCCAGCAGTTGTCGAAGTCCTACTCGTCAAGTGATGGGCTGATTCGTAACGCTGCAGGATTGGCGTGGGGAACATATGTCGGAAACCTGGTCGTTCGAAATCGTCGAAATGATGGTGCCAGCCGAACCGTAAATTATGTTCCCCTTTCGTCATGCGGCAAATGGCAGCCGACTTTGCCCCAGTATGCTCCAGCGCTGCTTCCGCAATGGCCACGAGTTCGGCCGTTTGGAGTAAGTAACGTCCTGTTCTTCCGTGCTCCTTCACCACCTTCGGTATCGTCGAGGGCGTTTGCGGATGCTTACCGCGAGGTTGCTGTGCTTGGGGGCCTGACAAGTACCGTCCGTACGGCCGATCAGACTAAGATCGCCTACTTCTGGGAAGATGGGGCGGGAACGGTAACTCCGCCGGGGCATTGGCAGGTCATTGCACAAGGACTATCGAAGAGGTTCATGCTGTCACGAATAGAAAATGCGAGGCTGTTCGCACTGCTGAGTATTGCACAGGCTGATGCCGCCATTAGTTGCTGGGACTCAAAGTATCATTACAACTACTTTCGCCCCATTACAGCGATTCAGGAACACTGCTTTAGTCGAACAGATCTGGCGGCTGACCCGGCATGGACTCCATTGTTACCGACTCCACCGTTTCCAGCTTACACATCCGGGCACAGTACATTCAGCGGAGCCAGCGCACGAATTCTGGAGTTGTACTTTGGTACGGACAACATTGCATTTTCTGGAACGTCTCCCGATCCATCTCGGTGGCCAGATGTGCTTCCAGGGGTCCGGCGTTCATGGAGAAGTTTGTCGCAGGCCGCAGAAGAGGCTGGCCAAAGTCGGATCTATGGCGGGATTCATTGGCAATATGACAACGTCCTGGGACTTCGGGCAGGACGAGCAATTGCCGACCAGACGTTTGACATTCAGCTTCGACCGGAATAATCGGCAATACAGCGTCGACTGTCGCTGCATATCCCATGCGTAATTCCGTGTGAGAATACAGGGCCGTGTCCATGCGAATCATAAGCGAGCAACGTGCGAGTTCATCGCACGTTGCATTCAGCAGGACCAATTTCGGGGTGTCTTTTTGATTCGATGTCAGTAAATGCTACGGCAGGTCTTCGTCATCAATGAAATTCGGCGCTGGTGCATCTGGATCGTCTTCGAACGCAAGGATGTCATCGGCTTCGAATTCTGATTCATCCCATGAATCATCGAAGTCGTCGCCGGAAGCAAGTTGTTCGTCGGTGAGTTCACCGATTTCCGGTTCATCATCCAACTCTTCGATGTCTTCATCGACAATGCTGTCACGTGGTGCAGGAGTGTCTCCGCTCAGCAAGTCGGGATCTCTTTCGTTTCGACCGCGAAGGACAAGGCGGATCGGTACCTCCTGAAACGGTGTGACTTCTCTCAGGAAGCCGAGCAGATATCGCTTCCAGGATTCGTCCAACAGTGCGGCATCGTTGCATTTCAGAACGATGGTTGGCGGAGAACCTGCGATTTGCGAAGCAAAGTAAATTTTAGGACGGCGGTTCTTGCGAATCGGCGGCGGATTTTTCTCAATGGCCTTGCGAACAGCTTTGTTCAGTCGAGCCGTACTGATTCGCAGATTTGCTTGCTTATTGACCGACTGGGCGAGATTGACCAGTTTGCGGATGTTGCGTCCATCTTTTGCTGTGATAATAGCAATGGGAACATGCCGCATGGAGCTAAACGTATCAAGAAGATACTTGACCCATTTGTCTGCTGTCATCAGTTCTTCAAGGGCGGAGTCCCATTTATTGATGACAAAGATGCAGGGTTTGTAATGTTCGCTGATCTCTTCAACCAGCTGCTTGTCGACTTTGGAAACCGTCTGAGTCGCATCAAAGAACATCAGGACAAGGTCAGCTCGGCGAATACTGCGTTGTGCGCGGACAAGGCCGTAGAATTCGATGTCGTTGGCAAGACTTTTCTTCTTGCGAACGCCGGGTGTATCAATGGCGATGAACGACTTGCCGTCCACTTCGAATCGAATGTCGATACTGTCGCGAGTCGTTCCCGGAATCGCGCTGACGATGACTCGTTCGCTTTGAGCCAATTGATTAATAAACGTGCTTTTGCCAACGTTTCTGCGGCCGACAACCGCCAGTCGCATGTCGGCAGGTTCAAGAAGTTCGTCGCCTTCGGGAGTTTCGGTCGGTAAAGCAGGCGGCAGTAGTTCAATAATCGACGAAATTAAATCCTCGCGGTTGCGATTGGCTTTAACGCTTGTGGTTGCAATGGGAAGGTTCGCGAGGGTCAGAAAACTGGCGGCTTCAAGATCCAGTTTCGGCGAATCGCACTTGTTGACGACCAGCAGCGCAGGCTTGTGCATGCGGCGAAGGCGATCGGCGACCTGCTCATCCAGAGGGGTAACCCCGGCCTTTGCATCGACGACGAACAGCATGACATCGCATTCGTCGAGCCCCGTCTGAATCTGACGTTCGATATCTTCGGAGAGATCATCGCTGTCAACGATTCCAATACCGCCCGTATCCATGAGCTCGAAGTAACGGTCCCGCTCGTGCATGATCCACGTGACGCGGTCGCGAGTTACGCCTGCTGTCGGATCGACTACGGAAATCAAACGGTCGGCCAGCCAGTTCAGCAGCGAGCTTTTTCCGACGTTAGGGCGACCAACGATCGCCACTTTCGGAATTCCCATGACTGCTGTCCTTTGACGCCAACTGACGTGAATGAAAATGAGATGGCGACTGGACTTCGGCCGAACAAACAACATGCGCGGCAGTCGACAATCACCTGAGCATAGCCTGCCAAGTGTACACAGGCGGCCTGCTGTCTTCATTCATTCCGGCCATTCCGCTCTGGAAATTCGCGGAAGTGACGAGATCACGTCGCCCCGATCCGGAGGGAGATTGTCTCCACGACCTGAGCAATTGTAAGGTCGGAGGTGTCGATCACCAGGGCGTTGTCCGCTGGTTTCATTGGCGCGTGAGCTCTGGATTCATCTCGATTGTCCCTTTGTCGCAACTGATCCATAACAACCGAAATCGGCTGGTTTACGCCTTTGTGAGCCAATTCTCGCTGGCGACGGCGAGCACGCGACTCCAGATTTGCCGTCACGAAAAACTTGTGTTCGGCGTCAGGAAAGACAACAGTTCCCTGATCACGACCTTCCGTCACCATGCTGCCCTTGCGTCCGATCTCTCTCTGGAGTTCGACCAGGCGTTCTCGGACGCCTGGGTTTGATGCAATAATCGACGAGACCGCGGTGACTTCCGGTGAGCGAATCTCTGAGGTGACATCCTGATCATTAAGAAACAGTCGATCTTCACGAAAGGAGATCGAGCTTAGGTTGGCAACTCGCGCCACGGCGGCGTGATCGTTTTCATCGGCTGCAGCACTCAGGACCGCTAGAGCCACTGCGCGGTACATCGCACCGGTGTCCAGAAAGCGGACGTGGAGTCGTTCTGCCAGCAGTTTGGCGACCGTGCTTTTTCCCGAACCTGCGGGGCCATCAATCGTAATGATCATTTTGTTGAATTCCAGACGCGGCTTTTCTCCAGACCTGAACCCACGTGATACACATGAGTGGAAAATTTCATGGTCCGGATTTTCCCATGCATCAGCGTCTTACTGAAGAATGCTGCACGGGTGCTTACATTTTTTCTGAAGTGAATCGCGTGAACGAAATCTTTGGTTTTGAGCCGTCAGTCGAATGGGGGCAAGGGCGACGCACCGCTCTGGCTGGACGGAAAAATAATGCTGATTAAAAAACGAGCAGGATACCTTTGATTTGGAATGGGCCAAATGGAACAGAGACGCCTTGATCGCTGATCCGTAGAGAAATTTTTTCAGTTCGGTTCGCATTGACGACAAAAGCAGACACTGGCGGTCTTGCCGTCTTGATAAGACATTCAACTGCCATACCGTCCGTTTCGGTCAGCGTAAGAATTAATTCTTCGGACTGGTCTGGTGAGGCGGGAACATGCTTCGTCTGAACCAGTTCAATATTCTTTGCTGAAAGGCCCAGCACCCAACTGCTTGCCATTGTCGCAGGGACACCGCTGACAGTCTGTTGTACGCACATTGGTGTCAAAACATCAACGGCCGTTCGCAATGGAAATTTCTGATCGAACTCAATGGTAAACTCGAATTCCCGCGCAGACTCTCCTTCGACGATCAGCATGCTGTCCAGCATTCTTGGGCCCGAACGGCGATGATACGGTCGGCCATGCGTGGCAACAACAACTCGGTGCTCGGAGTCACTGACTTCCACGTAATCCGGGGATTCAAATCGCTCGGACCGAAAACCACAAACCTGCCCCAGCACGGCTCGGGTGATTGCGGCACTTTCATTATCCCAAGCGAATCTGCATCCATAGTAAGTGAGCCACGGATTGCCTTTCACTTTGGTTGAGACGTTTTCAAAGCGAAGCAGAATATGGATTCGTGGCTGAACGCGATCTACGGAGGTTATTTGGTGAACGGTTGCCAGTGTTGTTCCATCGACCGGCGAGAGGAGTTCAGTCACTGTTTCGATGGAGGCAAAAACCATTCCCGCTTCAATGACTCGCTGACCAACCATTCGGCTCGTTGCATACGCGACTTTGTGGACTTCTCCACTGCCGTCATCGGGAAGGACTTGTTCCCGCTCGTAACGAAAACAGGATTGCTGGCTGAGTCGGTTGCCGCGCTGATGATGCCAGCTGACGGACGAGATCCCCCCAGTCCGGTCGCTCACGGTGACTTCGAAGTGGCGGTTCCGCAGCTTGAGTGGCTCGGCAAGAGGAAGTTCACCTCTGATCGGTTCCATGACAGGTTGAGAAGGCTGTCCGGCTTCGCATTCTGAAAGCCATGCAAATCCGCCGGGTGGCATTTTGACAAGCAGGCGTTCTCTGTTGTCTGTTCGCTGTGACAATTCGATCACACCTGCCTTGGCTGGCCGATTCCAACCTTCCGGCCATTCAATCCGTGCGTAACGTGCAAAGGGCAGTGCATTAATCAAGAACAGTCCTCTTGAATTGCTTTGCCTGGCCGGGACTTTGGACTGAACTGCGGCCGAGAGGACGGATTCACAGGCATCCAGTTGCCGATGAAGATCGATCGCCGTGCGTAAAAGTTTATCTGTGTGTTGTGACGATGTGTCGGAAACATCAACGTGGGACGACTCCAGTTTCGCAATGGCTGTGTCAATCTCCGTCAGAGCCGCGTTGGCAGATTGTGCGGAGTCGCCGGCCTTTATTATCCCCGCGATACCAAGAAGATTGCGGAGTGACACTAACCGCTGGTTGAGCATTCGCAGCGATGCCGGTCCGGAAATCGGTGGCTCGGATTTCAAGACTGACGACTGTATCAGGAATGGAGACAGGTAGTCCGAATGATGATGCAACTCTGCTAATCGGCTTCCATTCGCGGCGTGGCACAGTTGTTCCATTGTCGCAAACTCACCCAACACAGGAGCGTAGCTGGCGGCAATCTGAAGGTCTGTTAACCACGGAGATTTTAGTGTCGGCAATCGGGCGAGAAACAGTGCCGCCGTTGTATCATCCTGCATGCTCTCGTTGTATCGGTCTGCAAAACGAAGGAAACCGGACGCACTGTCGATTGCAAGCGGAATTCTTGATGCTGCAGCAATAATGGAACCGTCCGGAGCTTGCCAGTCGAACTGGCTTCTCTCTCGATCCGGGTATAAGCCATCATCCAACGCAACGTGAAGTGCAGATTCGAATCCAAAATGATGGAGTATCGCGGGGAGCGATGCTGTCAGGCCAAATCTACGGCGAGCCCAATGTCTGGGAAACGATCCTGTGATTTCATTTACGTGTGCCCTGCACCGTTCTATATCGTCGACTGTTGTCGCCATTGAGCCCAGCGAAGTGCGTGTTTCGACGTCATTTCCTGTCAGGAGGCACAGTAAGCCCGATGTGACGGCGTTTCGAAGGTTCGCGGAAAGTGTTGTGTCTTTTCCTGTCCAATTTGTCAGATCTTGTCCGGTCGCAAAGAGGTTCAATTTGTTCTTTGACTGGAGCAGTTTGTGGATTGCGGCCAGCTCTTCGTCGTCGCCTGGAATGCAGATGTCGACGAGATAGCAGTTCATGGGGTAAAAACGTTCGCGTGTTTCACGCAGATGCTCGAAGCAATGAGCCAGATGTGCTCTTGCGGCCACGGCATCACCATTCAGGAATGCCTCCGCCGCCAGTCGAGATTCGCGCCCAAGGAGAATATTGTCCGGGTCAACAAAGTGATGTCGCCGTCGGCTGAGCAGCTGGGTCTGTAATAAAACAGTACCGAACGACAGGAAGTGGTCGGCAAGATTGGAGTCAGAATCGAACGAGATGGGGGCCGCGTTTTCAGTCGGGCTGTCTGGAGTGGTGCCTGCTTCGTCTTCGCGAAGAGCAGATTCAATAGCGTCGAGCCATTCGTCGCGCGATGTGCAGCCGGCGATGACGATATGCCCCTGATCTCGAAGCACCGGTCTCCATTCGTGAGGCATCCATGATTCTGATGGTTGCGGAACCAGGATGATGCGTCGGCCCGGATAACCGGAAAGCGACTCCGCCTGACGAAACAGCGGAATGCTGGCGGAACGTTGCAGGAGACGAGGATGCCAGGCGCAGGCAACGGCGTTCAGCAGGCTTGCGGCACCCTCTTCAGGAAGATCTGTCGGCAAATCCTCAATTGAATATCCCGGAATCAGGACGCTGATCTCTGAAAAATCGTTGCTGGCGGACATGAGCGATACTTGACTCTGGTTGGGAAAACTTGGGCAGCAAGGGTGCAAAACGCCATAGAAAATGCAGTTTGAAGGCGGATTGCGGTAATTTGACAGTTTTCAGGAACCCTAGTGTGGCATTTCACGTCTGAGATTTCATCCACAGCCGTGAGAATCAACTGCTTCAAAGTCAAGATAACCGATAATCAAGCAGAAAGGTTCTCAATAGGGGTGCCATCGCGGTTATCGAGTCGTGTCGATCGGGCGATTTGAAGAATTAAGGTAATTGCCGCCACATGCGGTTTCAAAATTGGTTGACGAGACCGCAAAATGGCTGGTACTTTTGCGTTAGAACGGCCTGACGTCGTTCCAAACCAGATTTTTGCATACGATAATTGAGTTCTGGACGGCTTTTTCGGTTTCTCTGAATCCGGCACGCCAGGTCCAAAACGACTTTGAAATCATAATAATCAACATCATCCAGGTAGAGGCTTCACATGGCAGGATCAATCAGCGCTTGGGGCATTGACATCGGTCAGGCAGGGCTGAAGGCGATTAAGCTTCGAGCTTCCGAAGATGGCTCGCGAGTGGTGGCTGCTGCTTTCGACTATGTGCCCCATCCGAAGATCTTGAGTCAGCCGGATGCGATTCCGGAAGAGCTTATTCGCGAAGCGATGAAGACTTTTCTCGAGCGAAATAAGCTCGATGGTGACTTGATTGCCATTAGTGTGCCCGGTCAGAGTTCGCTGGCGAAGTTCATTAAGTTGCCGCCGGTTGAGTCGAGCAAAGTTGCTGAGATTGTGAAGTATGAAGCTCGCCAGCAGATTCCATTCGATTTGAATGATGTGATCTGGGACTACCAGCCAATTGGGGGTGGTGTTGAGGAGAGTGGCTTCATGCTTGAAGCCGAAGTTGGCTTGTTTGCGATGAAGCGAGATCTCGTTTATGACGCGATGAAGCCATTCACCAATAACAGCAAAGAGGTGGAACTTGTTCAGATGGCGCCACTGGCGCTTTATAACTATTTGTCTTATGATGTTCTGAGGTTTCGAAAGACCGCAGAAACGCCAGAGCCCCCAGCGGGTGAGGATTACTATGTGATTCTGGACATGGGGGCAGACAATACCACGTTGCTTGTGTCCAATGGTCGTAGCATCTGGATTCGTAATGTGCCGATCGGCGGCAATCACTTTACCCGCGCTCTGACTCGCGAAATGAAGCTGACTTTTGCCAAGGCCGAGCATCTGAAATGTAATGCAACGAAAGCGCCGGATCCGAAGGCGGTCTTTCAGGCCATGAGGCCCGTGTTCAATGATTACGTTTCAGAAATCCAGCGTTCCATTGGTTATTTTGGCAGCGTCAACCGCGCGGCAAAGATTCGCAAGATCATCGGCGTTGGCAACGGGTTTCGACTTGCCGGGTTGCAGAAATTTCTGCAGCAGAATCTTCAGTACGAGGTTGAGCGGCTGGAGAGTCTGGAGGGCGTATCTGGCGACACAGTGCTGACGGATCCATTGTTCATAGACAATATGATGACATTCGCTGTGCCATACGGGCTTGCTCTGCAGGCGATTGGCAAAACGCGAATTCGGACAACTTTGTTGCCTCCTGAAATCGTCGTTGAACGGAAAATTCGCAGCAAAAAGCCGTGGGCGATTGCGGCTGCCGCCGGGTTACTTCTGGCAATGGGTATCAGTACGATGGGCAGTGCGTCCGTGCTGAAATCTTATGGCGTAGAGAAATGGGATGATGAGCAAAAGCTTGTCGATCAGGTGCAGTCGGAGATCTCCTCGCAGAAAGCTGCGTATGGGGCAGAAGAGGGGACTCATCAGGCAATTATTGGCAACATTGATCAGCTTGTGGCTCCGCTGGAGAAGAGATCTCTCTGGATGGAACTATTCAAGGCCGTGAATGAGTGCATGCCGTATGACGAAGGCGATGCTCTCGATTTGGCGGATATTACTCTGCAGAAGAAACTAAGAATTACATCCATCACCGCGAAAAAAGTTGAGGATGTTTCCGCGTGGCATAAGAAGTTTGTTGAAGCCAAGAAAGACGAAGATTTCTCAGAGGCGGATCGAACATCTCCGGAGGCCGCCAAGGGTTATATTGTGACTCTGAAAGGCCACCACTATTACAATAATAAGGACAAACGAGACTTCGCCGAGATTGATCGCCGATTTGTCGAAAAAACACTGGTGGCGAATCTGCGTCAGTGGACTTTCAATAGCGGCGGTGTGGAGGTCCCTGTAGGTAAGATTGGAATCTCGTATCCGATCGTTGCCTGGAGTTTGCTGGAGCGGGAGAGGTACGACCCTAATCGCCGAATTGGCGGTGGGATGTCTGGCGGCAGTATGATGTCTGATGGGATGATGCCAGGTGGAATGATGTCCGATGGGATGATGCCCGGCGACATGTCATCCGGGATGGGCGCATATTCTGGTGAAACACCCGGGGCAATCTCTTCTGGCGGTGGGCTTTCACCTGGTTCTCTGGGCCGGGGCGGGGTTGGTCCTGGTGCGATGTCCAGTGGTGAGTATCCCGGTGGAGGACTGCCCGACGGCGGTCAGGTTCCCGGCGGAAAGGGTCCCCTCTTTAAGCAGACAGAGAAGCAGGAAATTAAGCTTATTGATCGAACGGACTTCGTTGTTCAGTTCATCTGGATTCCAACGCTTGAGCGGGATCGAAAGAATCTGGATCCTCGCGCTGCGTTGTCGACGGGTGGTGAATCTTCCGGCTCAGAGGCAACTGAATCGACACCTGCGCCTTAAGAAGTTGTAAGAGTGAAGAAACGGGATTTCGATAAGTTGTGTTTGGACTTCAAAACGTCTGTCGCTGCGACAGTTAATCAGGGATAAATCAGATGGATAAGCTTCAACCTCTTATCAAGCATCGTTACTGGATTTGCTTTGCGTTTGCATTGATATTTGTGCTTGTCGGCTGGTGGATGGCCAGTGGAGCAATTGCATTAGAGATTCAGGCTCGAACGGCTTCTGTTGAAGACTCGTTCAAAAAAGCTGAGCAAAACAAAACGGACCCCAATACCTTCTGGGTTGAGCAGGCAAAAAAGAAGAACGAGATTGATTCAAGCTCATACAAGTCTGCATCGACGCAGTTGCTGCAGCGACAAAAGGAAGCTCGCCAGTGGCCTGATGTTCTGAAGAACGAACTTCAGGGAATCGCCTATCGTGCGGATGTGAAGGACAAAACCGCTCGTGCTCGCTGGGCGTCGATCTATCGCGACGAAATTGAACGGCTTCTGGAGATTGTGAAGCCATACAAGGGCGGTGATGGACTTGTTGTTGTTGATTCGAGCAAGATCACCCACAAGCCCTTTAATTCGTGGAGGACAGGTCCACCTGCTTCAACAGAGATCTGGAATTGTCAGGAAGATATATGGCTGCTTCGATCTTTGCTGACATCGATTGCTCGAGTCAACGAAGGCGCAACGCGAATTACCGAGTCTCAGGTCCGTCAGATTTTTAAGCTAACGCTTCGTGGTGGAGATCGTAACGCAACTCCAGGTGCCGCTGGTGGTGGCATGGACTCAATGATGGGTTCCGGGATGATGCCTGGTGAGATGGGAATGGGCATGGGAAGCGGCGGCGGAGAGAGTGGCGGCGGTGGCGTTGCCTCCTATCCGGGTAAGGAATTTGAAGGATCCGCTGGTTCCGACATTCTCACTGAAGAATTTGGTGCATTTGCTGCGACGGATGGAGGAAATGAAACTGGAATGGCGGCTATGGGCATGGGATCCCGGGGCATGGGCTCCATGGGTATGGGTTCGATGGGCATGGGTTCCGTGGGTATGGATGGAGCTGGAGCGGCTGGACCAGCGGAAGAAAAGCGGTACGTCGACGATGGAGATGAACTGGGTTACAAGACCCGGGCATTCCTGTTGGATGTAATTATTCGAGATGATCAAATTCCAAATTTGCTGGCCTCGTTGACCAACTCAGACTTTCCCGTGGAGATCGTCCGCGTGGAAGTAACATCCAAATCGTCCAGCGGCCAACAGGGCATGGGCGGCTCGGAAATGGGCAGTGGCATGATGTCAGATATGGGCATGGGAATGGGGCGTGGTGGGGCTGATGAAACAATGGCGGAGCCGGGTTTTGGGATGGGTTCTCTTGATGGAGGAGGTCTTGGAATTGGGGCTACCGATTCTGGATATGGTGGCGCGGGGATGCAGGGAATGAGTTCCGGAATGATGCCCGGTGGGATGATGGGAGTAGCTGATAAAGGCAAAGAGTCGCTGCAGATTGCAATGGCCGATCCATTGCTTGTTCATGTCAAGATTGGCGGACTTATGACTCTTTATCAGTCCGCTCAGGAGGCGGATGCCGAAGCTGCGACTGCTGAGACCGATCAGGCAAATGCGCCTGCAGTCGTTCCGCCAGCCGAAGGGGCGGTCGAGCCGGGTGTTGATTCTGGGGCAACGGAGATGTCCGAACCGTCAAGTGATTCTGGTGACAGTACACCTGCATCAGATGCTACGGTCAAACCCGAAGAGTCCGCAACGGGTGACAGTCCTGCTACAGAAGGTGATCCTTCATCTTCGGATTCCACTCCAGTACCAGAGGATGCAAAAAAGGATAGTGAGCCTGCTGCAGAAGGTGCAGTCGAATCACCATCAACTTCCGATTCGGAAACACCGCCTCCGGCAGAAACGCCAAATTGATGACGATGTGATGAATTTGCACGGTTGAGTTCACTCAGATTGTGGTAACTCTGCAAGTCGATTTGGCTTGCTTTTGAGGAGAATGGAAATGGCTAAGAAAAAGTTGGACTTCAAAGCTCTTTGTTTGAATCACGGCGAAAAGTTTGGTGCGGCTGTCGTCGGACTTTTGGCTCTGACAGGTCTTGCCACTGCGAATTGGTCGGGCTGCTCGCGACTGGAAGCAGAACTAAAAGAGGCTGCCAACAAAACTCGTGATGCGTGGAGCTCTCCGTTAAATTCGTGGCCCGACGATAAGAAGGAAGTGTTTGCGAAGACGCCGGACGTCGAAGCCATGGCGCAACGAATGGCTTCCCCGAACGAAGATATTGAGCAATTCTCGTTTGTTCGCCACTTCAACCCGCCAATCAACCAGGTTAAGGAAAAATTGGGTGCAGTGGTGGTTTTGCCGCCAGAATTCCCAGAGTCCACACTCGTTGAGTTTACGGTTGTGTTGAAAGACGATGAGGAGCTGGAAGAGGATACGGAAACCAAGACCGACAAATCCTCAGATGAAGTGCCGAGTAGTCAAAAGGACCTTGAAGATTTATTGGGCCGAGCTTCTGGGGGAGCCGGGCCGGGTGGGCTTGGAGGACTTGGTAATGACCTTCCAGGATCAGGTGGTCTTGGGCTGGATTCTGAGACAGGAGCAGGTGGTCGAGGTCTCGGTCTGGGAGGCTCAGCGGGTCCAGGTGCCATGGGCTCGGGGATGATGGGGTCCGGCATGATGGGCTCAGGGATGATGGGGCCTGGAATGATGGCTGGGATGGGATCAGATCTGGGATTGGACGGCTACGGCGGAATGATGGGTGAGTATGGCGTAGGAGTGCCGGCAGAAAAGAAGGTCCGTTCGGGTGCGGGAGTTTCTGTTCGATGCGTATTTGATCTGTATAAGCAGACGAATATGCTCGCGGAAGCGTTGCACTTGCCTCCTCAGGAAATCGGACAGAGATACATCGATTTTGTGAATCTCGAAATTCAACGAAAAAGAGCGGTCACGGGGCCGGATCCATGGGCTGGGCCTTGGGAGCCACTGCCTTTGAAGGACATTGCCGAGATCCTTGATCAGGCTGCTTATTTTGATCGCGACATTGTCAACCCGTCTGTTGTCCGCAGTGAAATTACAATGCCTCTTCCTAGTCGGGCGGCGGGGAGTTGGACGGTTGGTAATGCGTCGCACACAAAGCTTGAAAAGTTTAAATTGTCTGAGGAAGAACAGGATCTGATTGATAAGCATCAGTCAAAAATGCTGGAAGAAGCGAACCGACTGAAGGCAATGCTTCCTCCTGAGCAAGCGAAGAGTGAGGGATTTCGAAAATACACACTTGCCTCCCAGGATCTTGGTATGGCTCTGGGGGCTGGTAGTGGTATGCCGGGGATGTCTGGCATGTCCAGTATGTCGGGAATGTCGAGTATGCCTGGCATGTCGACCATGTCCGGCATTTCTGGGGACTTGTATTCTGACTATCAAGGGCAAATGGCATCTGATGGGGCAGAGACAGGAAAGAAGGGTTCGAATTCTCGATTCAAGAACAAGGACGAAATGGAGAAGTTCTTGAATGCGACGCTGGTTGCGAATCGACTTCTGTTGGTGCGATTTATGGACTTTACTTGTGACCGGGGAACGTCTTATCAGTATCAGGTTCGCCTTGAAATGCGCAATCCGAATTTCAACAGGCCGATCGATGAACTAGAGCAGCCTGAATTGGCAGAACAACGGACAGTGTTTTCTGAATGGAGTGCACCATCGGCGCCGGTGTTCGTACCATCAGCGTATCGCTACTACACACAGAAAGTGGAGTCAAAACCGAGGGCAACTGAGCTCGCTCATTTGAGCATGTATTATCAGCACGAAACCGCCGGGACTCCTGTTTTGGCAAGTTTGAGAGTACCAGTGGGTGTTCGAATTGGCGGGAAGCAGTTGCTGGAGGTCGTTGATCTTGGGAAGAGCACTCTTGAAAGCCAGGACGTTGAGCTGAAGTCGCAGGATTATTTGGCTGGCGTGACGGAAGCACCACGAATCTCACAGTCGGAGTTTCCTGAGATGAGAGAACTCATGAAGTCGATTCAAAGAACCAAAGCAGTGCCAGATCGAATCACTATTGTTGATGCGAATGGAGCTATTGTCTCTCGTTTTGTGGGCGACACAGTTGCGACAGGAGACAACTCGATTGCTTTGGCTGATGACGAGGCCAAAGCGAAATTTGTGCTTGAGCACTACGACAATCTCCGCCCGCAGAAGGCGGATGCGAACACCGACAGCCTTTATGGGGATGGAGAAGCAATGGGGAGTGGCATGATGGGCTCCGGAGGTTACGGTGGCATCGGCTCCGATTATACCGGCGGACGAGGAAAAGGTAGCGCGTTGGGAAGCAGTGGTGGTGGCGCTGGTGGCCGTGGTAAGAAATCTGGACGCGGCGGTCCTCAGTAGTCAGCTGAGTGCGGGCTTCAGTCTGCCAAAAACTAATTTTTCTGATGGGCGCACAAACAGTTTTGTTTGTGCGCCCTTTTTTATTCACAGTCAAAATCCACTTTGAGGTGATGGTAGTCGGATTTGATAATGAGTAGAATGGGTTGATTGCGGTTTTTGGCTGGTTTTCCGTGCGTGCGCAGTGATGAAAGTGAAAGTTAGGGTAGGTACTATGAAGAATAAGAAGAAGAACAAGGGTAAGGACGGAGTGGCTATGGATTCATCAGCAGCAAGAGAAAGTGCTGTTACGGTAGCTCGGGTCACGGAGATTATCTCTTCTTCTCCGAAGAGCTTTGATGACGCAATTAGTCTGGGTGTTGCGAGGGCCTGCAAGACATTGCAGAACGTGACAAGTGCGTGGGTTCAGGATCAAAAGGTCGATATCGAGGGCGGTGTAATTAAGGCCTACAGAGTTAACCTCAAAGTTACCTTTGTGCTGAATGAGTAGCGAACTACTTTTCTGCTGATCGATCTCTTGCAATTGGAAGCAATGCTTGAGCCAGCAGGAAGAGGACTAGTGGGGCGATCCAAAGCGCTCGGGCAATGTGGAGTATCCATTTGGGCAGTTCAACCAGCTGTGCGATCACCAGGTAGGCGACCATGCCAAACATCATGAATGTTAATACGCCGCAGCCGACCGCAGTCATCTGACTTTTGAAAACTCCGCGTTCACTGCCTGAGTCAAAGTGGACATCAACGGTTCTGCGACGGCGCAGAGACTTCTTGACGGCTTCAGCCAATTCGAGAGTCTCGGAGAAGGATTCCATCAGGTTAGAGCAGGACTTTGGACTGTGGCAGAACCACTCAATTTTCGGCAGAGCCGGAGTTCTTTCTGCTGCCAGGATCGCTTTGAGTCGGCCATCTGTTTGGTGAATTTGAATGGCTCCTGGTTGAAGCGGCGGTACAGACGACGGTTTTATGGTCAATGTTGCAGGGGGTTCGTTTTGTTCTGCTGCGGCCTGGGAACTTAGCGTGATCAGCAGCGACAAAAGACTTCCGTCTGGTGCATTGGATTCTAGCGCTGTGACCTGCGTGTAATGGAAACCACAGGCGCACAGGATGTCGAGGCCCTTCACAATTTGAATGTCGCGATGTTTCTTTGTCGTTGTTTCGCAATCCATTTCGCAACAGATTTGTACGACGTCGTTTCGACTGAAGCCAAAGTCAACTTTCTCAACGGGTAGTTCCTGTAACAGAAAGCGACCAGTCAAAGGAATAATGGCATGCGAGGACTCGTCAAGGATAAGATGCAATTCAAATGAGAATGCTGGGGAGGCTTCAGCGGGCGGGATAACAACGACGTGTTTTCCTGCCTGTGCTGTGGCACGGCAAAGGCGCAGGATTTCTTCGGTATCGTCGAGTGAAATAATTACGCACTCGACGCGGCCCTCCAATATTGCGTCTTCTGGAGTTGGCGCCAGATGAAACGGAATCCGCTCTGCAACAATGCTGTCTGCCAATTCTTCGTAAACGGCACCGACGACGAGCGTATGTTCCTGAGATTCAGTAAGTTCCTGAATCAGCCTGCTCGCTGACTTGTTGTTTCCGATAACGCTGAATTTCATTGCATGCTCGAACTATCGATGTTGTTCGCTGGGCGCCAGTTTCTCTTCAGAGAGTTTAGAGTGCCTGAAAATCCCGTCGAGTGAATCATGCTCACAATGTCAGGGTTCCCATTGTCGGGCTCTCGTCGCGAAACAGAAGCAAAGCCTGAATTTTGACCGCGCTGTGCATCTACAGTTCAAGCGACGTTGCTACGATACTGGGTTGAGCAGGCTTGTTTTCTGAGTTTTATTCGAATTTTGTATTGTGGCTTTTGGTTCGTCATTATGGAAACTTCAGCTGCCATTGTCGGTGTCATCATGGGAAGTCGCTCCGACTGGGAAACCATGTCGGCGGCCGCCGAGGTCCTTCGGCAATTTGGCGTTTCCTTTGAGTGTAAGGTCGTTTCGGCGCACAGGACACCAGTCTGGATGTCGGAATACGCCACAGCGGCGGAATCTCGCGGTTTGAAAGTGCTGATTGCTGGTGCGGGAGGGGCGGCTCACTTGCCGGGGATGATTGCTGCTCAAACTGTCTTGCCAGTATTGGGTGTGCCAGTGCAAAGCAAGGCTCTAAGTGGGCTCGATTCACTTCTTTCGATTGTCCAGATGCCGGGCGGCATTCCGGTGGGAACGCTCGCAATTGGTGCTGCGGGAGCTCGAAACGCCGGTTTGCTTGCAATCCGTATTCTTGCGACGACCGATCCTTCGCTGACCGAACAACTGCACAGTTTTCATCGTCAACAAACGGAATCAGTGCTTTCGGATTGCGACCTCGTTCTGCCCTGAACGTGCGCCGACTTGTTGCCGGTCAATCGCTAATACTCGAATTGCAGATTTTCGCGGTCGCTTTTCTTAAATCTTTTGGCCTCAGATTACTCTTCCACGAATCATGTCACTTCCTTCTCGCATTCTCGCCCCCGGTTCTACTCTTGGCATGCTTGGCGGAGGCCAGTTGGGCCGGATGTTTGCCATTGCTGCCAGGCAAAGTGGTTATCGGATCGTGGTGTTTGGAGACCCGTCCAATTCGCCGGCAGGTCAGGTCAGCGACGAAAGTCTGCATGCTCGTTTTAACGATGAGGATGCGCTATTAAATTTTGCGAGAAAGGTTGACGTCGTCACTTTTGAACAGGAAAACATTCCGGTTCCCACGGTTGAGTTTCTGAGCCAGCATGTGTCCGTTTTTCCTAATGCGGAACTTCTGCGTGCCTCTCAGCACCGTCTGCTTGAAAAGACAACATTGCGAAAGATTGGGATACCGACAGCGGATTTTTGTGGAGTCCGGAATGCGACAGAATTGATTCAAGCCGTGAGTCGGTTCGGTGGCGAAGCAATATTGAAGACAGTGACCATGGGTTACGATGGAAAGGGGCAGGCAAGAGTTCGAAGCACTGACAACCTGTCTGCCATATGGGATCAGTTTTCTGTGTCGGAAGCGATTGTCGAAGAGATCGTTAATTTTTCTTTTGAACTGTCAATTGTTGCGTCACGATTTTCCGACGGAACTTGCGCCTACTACTCTCCGGTTCGCAATGATCATGTGAACCACATTTTGGATCTATCGGTTAGTCCATCTCATGAAATTTCCAGCATGCTTTGTAATGAGGCTGTGCAGGTTGCGGAGTGTATTCTGAGACACTTCGATGTGATTGGAGTCCTTGGCGTTGAGCTTTTTGCAACGCACGATGGGCGATTGCTTGTCAATGAAATCGCGCCTCGTCCTCATAATAGCGGACACTTAACCATTAACGCCTGTAGAAGTAGTCAGTTTGAACAGCAATTCAGGGCGATCTGTGGACTTCCCACGGGAGATGTGTCCATGCAGTGTCATGCGGCGATGGTGAATTTACTGGGGGAGCACTTGGCGAATGCGACACCGGAACGTTGGAAATCTGTGTTTTCATTGCCCAACGTACATTGCCATCTGTATGGAAAAACAGAGGCTCGGGAAGGGCGAAAAATGGGGCATTTGACCGCGATTGGCGGGGCTGCTTCCGAAGTTAGCCAGTTGGCGTTAGACGCCCGACGCCGATTAGGCTGGTTGACGCGGTCGGATTATGATGATTCTTCCGGAAAAGACTGATATTGCCTGTCTGACTGGTAATCTGACAGCTGTTAAACAATCATACGGGCTTCACAGAAGAACCGGATTTTTGGCACAAAACTTGTGATTTGTTTCCTTCAGACGGTTCTGATTCTGGACGTGAATGGGGGAACCTGTCATGTTTATGGGGATTCACTTATTCTGAATTCAGGAGTCCCGGCGTCTTTAGACAAGTCCGGTGGGCCAGGATCGGCCCTTGGTGTTTCCAGTCCGCAGATTTGTGAGAAACCTGTCTCTAGTTGATGCGGTTCTGGATTCTTGAAATACGAACGAGACATCGACGTCTCCCTGTCTTGGTGAGCCTATGCCTGTTGTTGCACGCAACATTCAGATTCTGAGTGGCATTTTTTTTGTCGGGGCGTTTCCCGCAACGGTTCTTTTCGGGCTACTGTGCTTTGTATGCGGCACAGGCTTAGCTCAAGAGCAACTTGGCGCGGAAAATGTGGGCATCGCTGTGTGTCTGGAAAAGATCCAGGAACAGCAAAAGCTGACCCGCGATATTCGTGATATCCGGAATCCGCTTCCGCGTCCGGAGAATGCCGATAAGCTGAAAAGGGAATATTCTCGGCTGCTCGCTGCCGGTTTCAGCAGCCCCGCAGAAACCAAGGTGATTCAGGACTATCTTGCGTGGAATATTCTTCAGGCGACTGATCCGAATTTCGCTCAGAGTTCGAAAAACATGCAGAACCTGATCGATGATGTTCAGGATGATGTCGCTCGCGCGGCAACCGGCATCGGGAATCCTGCAAATCAGGCAACAGCTCGAAAGAAGTACTGTGCAGAAGTACTAAAGGTTACGAAGCAGCTGTTGGACAATAATCTGGATTCACGGCTGATGGCCGTGAGACTAATGCAGGTTTTGTATGATGTGATGGGTGTTCAAAACGGAGCGAAGGCCCGACTTCATCCTGAGGCCCTGGTAACACTCCTGAGTGTGCTGAATGATCCCAAACAACCTGATTCAGTGAAGGTGGGAACGGTCAGTTCGATTCGAAACATCATGATGAATTGCGATGTTGTTGAGCAGGATCAATTCCGGATTTGCGATGCCATCGGCAAGGAACTGTCACGACCTTGTACGGAAGCCGGATTTCAATTGGTATTGATTGATGCTGTTTACGAGATTTCGAAGGCAAGGCGAACTGTCGGGGCTGCGGAGCCGACTGCATTCAAGCTCCTGGCGGCGGTCATAAATGACAGAAGTAAGCCCATTGAAGTGCGATGTCATGCGGCAAGGGGGATTGGTCGCGGGGCGTTTGATCAGCAGATGAAGCTTGATCCGCTCGCGTGGAAAATCACGCAGCTTGCTGGAGATGCTGCTCTGGAATTTTCTAAGGACACTGGCAATCCGAAATGGCCTGAATGCGGCATTGATTTGCTTTTGGCATTCAGGCACCTCAGTGCACCAGAAGCGACTGGCGCGGTGCTGGAACGAAAAGGGTTGATGAATCGTGACGAAAAGTCGACGGTCATCAAGGAGGCCGCTCCTTTCATTACGACCGTGTCTCTTAAGCTGATTGGGAACAAAGGCAATTTCACTGTGCAGGAGCTGACGCCGCTTGCTCAGTGGATCAAGGCGAATCAGCCGGCCAGTTTGTCCTGGGATTCTAATGCCCCGGCGTTAAGTCCGTGAGGTTTGGGACGTTTTCCCGGGTTGCGGACTAAGATGTATCCTAACCAGCCTGTGATTGGTCAGAGACCTCGGCTTCGATGAGGTCTTCTGGAAGAGTATTCAGCAGGAAGATCACTCGTCGACTGCCCAGGAACAGGATGGCGTGAGCAGGGTCTGTAATTTGTCCGGCAGCTCCAGTGAGAGACGAGTTTGCTGCTCGAAGGATTTCCTGAACAATGGCAGGATGGCTTGAAACCTCCGCACCGATTTTCGACATGCTGTAATCCGGACGTTCAAGCATTTCGACAAGGTTTTTCAGATCGCTGCGCAGAACCCTGGGGAGGCGAGCTTTTTTGAAGATATTCGACATCGGTCCATGGGCTTTGTCCATTTGAGTGACTCCGGGAATGTCAGATCTCGCAACAAAACGATCATGCCTGGTCATTGGATGTAGTTCAGCAGGTTTGGTGTAAGAAGCTGGCCGACGGCTGCCATTGTGAACTGCTGTAGATTATTGAGCTCTTGAAGTTTCAACGCTGCTTCCGCCAGGTCCGCTGAAACTGTGTTGCTGTATTCTGCCTGTTCGGCAAGCTTGAAGTCACCGGTTCGCGTTTCCAGTCTGGAGATTTGTTCCAGACTAACCGACTGGACGCCAACAACATCAAGTAAGTGGTCCTGGATGCGTTCGACGTCGCTGAGTCTGCGATTGAGTGATTCGTTGAGTGCCGACGGTTCGAGATTTCGAGTATTGAGCAGATCATCCCGAAGGTCTCTCAGAACTCCAAAGACATCTGAAGTGCCGGGAAACTCCAGTTGGTCAGTCCCGGTGCTTCGAATCGCAGTTGCATTCAGGTTGACCAGACCTCCGTCTCGAGAATCCGTAACCTGGAAGTTTGAGCTGAACGACAGGGTTTTAAATGTCGCACCGTTGTCGATTGAAACTTTGGCTGATGCTGCCAGATCAACAGTTCCGCTGAATCCAGGAGTGATATCCGTTGTCCTCAAATAGACAACCTCGCCTTTGGGGCCGGTCACAGCGAGATTTGTATCAGCGTTAGTAAATTCAACAGGGGGGCCTCCATTCAATGAAATTGTGCCAGCGCTTCCAGTTCCGCTGGTATCTTCAATCTGCAATGTATGGGATCCTAATGGCCCTACGATGCTGTCGCCGGCGTTCGAACTTGTGCCGCGAAGAATGCCAGATCCTGCTGAGAATGTGGTGAAATTATGAGAGACGATCAGACTCTTTGCTCCCGTCGCGGTATCGGTGCCTGTGCCAACTGTTGCACCGGTTTTACCAATGATGACTGTCGATTGCCGTGATGCAGATTTAAAGATTGCATCCCCGGCAAGCAGGCCCTGACGATCGACGTCGCCAGCGATGTAGAGTTCTGTATTCGCCGGTGCTCCCGAATATGCAGACTGCCCGCCGGTGAGCTGATTTGAAGCAAACGGCTGAGTGTTCGTTGCGGTTCCACTAAAGAGGAAGCCACTCTCGTCGGTGGCGTTGGTAACACTGGTCATTTGTTCGAGTAAGCCATTAAGTTCCGACGCTAAGATTTGTCGTTCGCTCTCATCCGTCACCTGCGGAGCCTGAAGTGCAATCTCTCTGGCTTTGGTCAAAAGGTTGTTGGCTTCCAGAAGTTGGACATGAGCTTGTTCAAGCCGAGACTTGACATGATTGATCGAAACCTCGTGTCCCTCAAGTCTCTCGACGCGATCTTTCTGGATCAGTCCCCTGCGAATACCAGCAGGGTCATCAGATGGTTTCTGAATTTTCAGGCCGCTACTGATCTGCTGCTGGGTTGTGAATAACTCAGACGTCTGTTTCGCAAGATAGTTGCGAGCAGTAGTTGCCATTTGACTTTGAGTAACGCGGTAGAACATTGTGGCAAGTTCTTTGATGCAACGTGAATTGAATGAGTGTCAATCAGTTTGTCTATATTTTGGGGTTTCGTCGCAGGCCGCTTGGTTACCTCGAATCCTCGGGTATTCGCAAGTCCTACCGAGCAAGGCTAAACAGCTCTTCCAGCATTTGATCCGCCGTTGACATGAACCGAGCTGCTGCCTGGTATGCGCGCTGGGTTTGCATCATTTCCAGCATCTCCTGATTAATGTCAACGCCCGAGAGTGCGTCGCGGTCGCTTTGAAGTCTTGCCTGAAACGCCTGAAGCTGAGTGGATTGACTATCCGCGGCCTGCACCAGCAGACCCGATTCTGCCGTAACGTCAGCCATTTCTTCAACAAATGTTCTGCCTCCCAGATCTGAAATTCGCAAGTCGCGAAGTCTGGCCATTGCAGCCACGTTGACCGCATCTCCTGGTAAGCCACTTGTTGAAGACGCCAGGCGTTCAGGGTTTTGCAGCAGTTCATTGCGAACTCGCAGCGTTCCCGGCTCGGAACCCTCAAACAGGGAATTGATTCCCAGCGCTGACAGTATGCCCGTTTCATCGGGAGTGCTAAGCACGTTGATTCTGACACTGTCTGTGTTAGTGATGGTTCCGCTTCCAAATTTTACCGATACACCATCAGCAATCTGAATATTTGTTCCTGGCTCATAGCCTGTCCCCAGATCAGCGATTCCGAGGATTTGACCGGCGGAGTCTGTGATTGTCGCCTTGATTCCCGGCGTTACTCCGACCGTTCCTGAACCAGAAAATGTGACCGACCACTCATTGTTCTGCGATCCCGTGAAGAGGCCACTGAACTCCGGCTTGCTCGTGCCCGACATTAAGGAAAGATCTGGAACATTGTCCGGCCTTCCGGCGAAGTCAATTGAATAGGGACCCTCTGCCGAAATCATTAATGTCTTGCGAACCGGATCTACGGAAGCAACCACGCCGGTCAGTGCTGTGAGCCGCGACGCGACGTCGGTCAATGAATCAGCAGCGGTGTCGATCGATACTTTTTCAGTGCGACGAATTCCAGTGGCATCTTCCGTTACGGTGATGAACAGGTCCCCACTGTTGATTGGAAACTCCGGGTTGCTGTGGTTGAGAGAGACTGTGACATCATCTACGCCCCTCGATCCAAGCAGGACTGAATAAGGTCCTCCCTCCGACATTCCCTGCGCATGTTGCTGGTCGACAGCACGCACGATTTGTCTTGATAATTCTCGAAGTCGATCGCGAATCGAGGGAATTGTTTCATCCAATGCCGTCGTCATGGCCTGCAGGCGCCCGGAATTCAATGAAATTGGCGTCGTCAGGTCGTTGACTGTTATGCCCGTTGTTCCATTTTTGTAATCGCGTGCTCGAAAGGTTGCTGACTGAGTTCCCACGACAACCGCACCGCCAGCGACGAGGACTTGTTCGCGTCCGCCATCCAGAGTGGCAGAATCGGCGTCGATCCACTGTGACAATTCAGTCACCAACTGATCTCTGCGATCAAGTAGATCGTTCGGTTCCGTCCGCCCCCCGGCACGCGTTTGAAAGATCAGTGCATTAAGGCCAGCGATGTCTCCAAGCAGCTGATTGACTTCTTTGACGCCGTCATCCACGTTGAGACGAACATCGCGTTCAAGAGAAGTGAGTTGCTGATCGAGTGAATTAAAGGCATCCATCAGTTCCGATGCAGAGGACAAAAATTCCTTCCGCACTGTCAGGTCCTGCGGGGCGTTTGAGACCTTTTCGAGCCGATTGAAAAAGTTAGAGAGGGATGCATGGATGCTGGCATCGCCCGGCGTCAGAATTGATTCAATTTGTTTCGCAATTTCCAGCGTCTCGGTGCTGGTGGCTGATTCTGATGAATTTCTCAGCAGAGCCGTCTCGATCGCATTGTTTCGCAGTCGAGAAATGCCAGTAATGTCAACGCCCGTTCCGGTGTGGAAGGCGTCGTCGCGTAACGGAAATCTGTCGGCAAGTTCCACCCGTTGCCGGTGATATCCAGGCGTTGCTGCATTGGCGAGATTGTTTCCGAGCACCGACAGCGTCTGTTGCTGTGCTCGAAGTGCAGACAATCCAATATCGAAAGCTCTCATGACTCCGCCTCTTTATGATCGTGTTTCAAAGCGGAATGATGCGGGGTTCAGATTTCGCTGGCCGCTGGAGTCATAGCGATCAGAACTTGTTGTTCCGGGGAGTGACTCGAAGATTGTCAAATGGATGCGGCGTGATTCGTTCACGATCCATGCGGTCGAATTCAGAAGTACTCTCACCTGATAGACAAGTCGCTGAAGTCGTTGCCGCGCCGGGATCAGCAAGGCGGCTGCTTCAGGCGTCGCAAATGGCAGCAAGGCGGAGAATGTGATACTGTCAGGTGTCAGGCCAAGAAACTTTGAGAGCTCTGAAATTACCTTCATGCGATTTTGCAGCAGAAGCGCAGCATGCTGAAGGGATTGATCCACTCGAACGCGAAGTTCGCGTCGTTGCATTTCATCTGCAGAGCAGATTGGAATATCCTTCAGCAGGTGCATTGTGTGGCGGAGCGATACTTCCTCTGCATCCACATGGACCAGCAATCCCCTGAGGTGCTTAGGTTGAAGGCAAGCTGTTGATTGCTCCGGAGCGGGATTGCTCATTGCGATATTCCTCGATTCCCTTCGATCGTTTATCCTGCATCAACTGCGGCTTGACATACTCGTCCAACTGTCGCAATGCAGCCGGAGAGCTGAACAGTTGCTCCAGGCCGCTATCAGACGATTCTGCCAGATGGTCTCCCATAAACATGTCAAACATACCGCCATAGGTATCGCTTTTGTCGCCGGGAAATAAGCCTTCGCCAGAACCAGTTTCACGCAGTTGCTTAATCATCATCGACATGAACAGCCCCTCGAACTTCTGGATGGCTGCCTGCACCTTCGCAGATTTTCTCGAATCCGTTTCGGCAGACTTCTTTGATGATGCCGTATTCTCTGTCTTACCAGATTCTACGGTCGAGACAGTAGGGTTATTGCTGATGGTCATAACATCCTCGTGCTTGCAATCATGGCATCCCTGGGTTCAATGACGCAGGCGAACGGCATTATTTCAGCTCCAGTTCTGCATGAAGTGCGCCAGATTCTTTCAGCATCTGAAAGATCGAACTGAGGTCACGAGGGCTTACCCCAAGTGCGTTCAGGGACGTTGCGAGATCGCTGACCGTGACGTTAGAGTCGACCACGTTGATGACAGCCTGCTGTTCCACAACATCTACAGTGGTGCCCGGTACGACTGTTGTTGTTCCCTGGCTAAATGCGTTTGGCTGCGACACTTCCGGAGTTTCAACAGTGCTGACGATCAAATTGCCGTGTGTAATCGCGACCTGCGAAAGTTTCACATGGGCCCCAAAGATGATTGTGCCCGTTCGTTCATTAATGATCACTCGTGCGATATTGGATGGCTCGACCATCAATTCCTGACATTCCGCAATGAAGCGAAACGGGTCGGCGAGTGCGCTTGCTGGAATTCGGACAGCGACAGTGGCTGGGTCGAGAATTGCCGAACTACCGGGCGAATACTGATTTATCGCCTCGCTCATTCTTTGTGCTGTTGCAAACTGCGGAGATCTTAGCTGAAACCTGAAGACGTCTCCTTCAAAAATTCGGCATGGAATTTCTGCCTCTACAACGGCTCCCATAGGAATTCGTCCCGTTGTTGGGTGGTTCTTAATGACCTTGGCTGCAGCTCCGCCGAAGTCGCCGCCATTCAGGGAAAGTGGACCGTCCGCGATGGCGTATACAATTCCGTCGACGCCATCCAGCACAGTCTCCTGAAGTACACCGCCGTTAAGGCTCTTGGCATTGTCGAACGCTGAGACCAGAACGTCCAGCTTCTGCCCCTTCTTGGCATGTGGCGGCATGACAATCTGGACTCGAACAACCGATATGTTGTCCGTCTTCTCCTGGGAACGCTGTATATTTTCCCGCAGCGTTGGATCAGCTCGGTTTCCCATTTTTTGCAGGAGTTGAATTGCGAACTGTTTTGTAATCGGGCTGGTTCCTCCAGTACCGGCAAGTCCTGTGACCAGACCGAAGCCGCTGATCGCATTTGGATGTTCGCCCCGGATCGTTGTGATATCCTTAATTCGCACCATCGGGCCATCCGCGGCCTGACTCACGGACGGCAGAGCCAGTGTTAAACAGGAGATGATCATCAATCGGATAAAATAGCCGTGATAAAGCCATCGTTCCAGGTGCGAGGTTGACATCATTGGGTTCTCCGTTCCCTTAAGTAATCTGCGTTATGATGCAGTAATCTCTGTGTGATGTTTCGACTTCGGTCTGCGAAAACGCCATTATGCTGGACGACCTGAGTGCGTTCATGGCTAAAATGGCCAGGCTTTGTTAGCGGCTCGACTCAGCCATCCCTGTCGGACGAAACGACGAGAGGCACCTTCGCCTTCATAGACGGTCTTCAGGTCAGCGATATATCGTGAGTTGACTTTGTTGTCTGGCCCGAGGTCAATCGGACGAACTACTCCGGACATCACAAGGGTGCGTTTTTCGCCGGCGATTGTCAGACATCGACGACCAGAAATCACCATATTACCATTTGGCAAAACATCCACGACTGTGACTGTGATGTGGTCTGTGTACTCTCGGGAGTCACTGTAATTGGCTTTGCCAGAGAACGCGCGTTTTGCCGAATTTGCTATGTTCAGGGATGCGCTGGCCGCTTGTGTTGCCAGTCCTCCACCCGAAGCTGCTTGAGCCTTTGAGTCAACGCTGTTGCTGCTGGCTTTATCCAGTGAGTTGTTTTCGCTGTTCTGCACTTCACTTGATTCGCTGATGATGACTGTCAGCAAATCTCCAACATTGCGTGCACGCGAATCCAAAAATAGATTCGCGCGGCGAGGATCTCGACGCTCCCAGAGTGAATCGGCTTTGGTCGATGCGCTGGTGCTGCAAAGACTGGCGCAACAAAGCAGGATTGCATGTTTCCATGAGATTTTCTTCATCGCTGACTTTCTGTTCTCTCTGGGAATGATCTGTCGCTTCGATTCTCTTTTTTGACGCCGTTGAATCGAATGCGGTGGCATCTAGTCCCTTGAGCTTAGGTCTCAAATGCACACAATGATTTTGAACGACGCTAATGTGATTCTGTGTCGTTCTCAGAAATTCGATCGTGGCGGATCTTCAACGGATTTGTATTTTGATCATCCCGGGGCCGAGGACTTTCCCGAAGATTTCTCGCTGAGTATCACGGTTCATCAATCTGATTGTGTCTCCGATCCCGCCATCCTGCATTGCTTCAGCATTATGCAGTACGGTCTGCAGTTTACCGGCAACGGCGATGACTTTGACCGACTCCCCTTTTTTCACGACAATCACGGCACCGGTGCGACTTGTTTGGATGTCTCGCAATTGCAGGATTGAGCCTGCAGCAATATTCGCTCGGACGCTCTGCCCAAACACCTGGGATGGATCCAGTTCATCCATGTCGTCAGACGTTACGAATCGGTTCTCGAATAGCACAGAGCGATCATCCAGAGTGACATCACGAGTCAATGAAACTCTCGCAATTGCTACTCGTTGTCGCTTTCGAACATTAAAGGCTGCAGTGCGAGTGAAAAGGAGTTGTTTGTCTCTCAGGATTCGAACGCTCATCATGACCAAACCAACAGAAGGTTTCTGTGGTGTCACCTCCACGCGAAGTTCATCCATTTCGCGGATATCTTTTTGCAATGACGGCACAAAAATATTCTGAAGGCAAACAGTCAAGTCGTCTGGATTGACTTTTATTATTTCCAGCATTGCCTTATGAGCCGCCTGTTCCACGTCAGTGTCGGTCAGCGTTTGCGGCTCCCGAAACGTCACGTTGACTGACGAGGATCCGGTGATCGTGAACTCAGTCAGACTCCAGCCCGCAAGAAGCAGTCGATTTCGGACGGCGTTCTTTGCAATCGATTGGCTCAAATTCAGATCATCGAGCTGAATGAGTTCGATTGCCCCTGCTTTGACTTGGTGGATTGAATCGCGAGAAGTCACTGTTGCGACATCTCGAAGCAAGACCTGAGTTGATCGAACCGTTGATTCCTCTTTTAGTTTTACGACGATATCGCCGAAAACGGCTGACGTGAAAATGTTCAGCATCAAGGTCAGAGCGACGCCGCACGTGATCACTGGCTTTTTCATAATCCTGACTTCCTTGAACAGGGATCGCGATGGACGTTTGTGGTGACCAGCAGGGATCGCGGACCACAACGGCCGGATGCTGGTGCTGCTGCAGACGTAGTTGAATCTGATTCTCACACTATCTGACGATGTCGACTGACGTCGAGAGCATTTCATCACCGGCTCGGATTGCCCTGGAGTTGATTTCGTAAGCTCGCTGAGCGCTGATAAGGGAAATCAGTTCCGTAACAACTTCCACATTCGATCCTTCCAGGTATCCGGATCGAATCACCCCATATCCCTGACTAGCCGGGATTGACACCTGTGCGGCTCCCGATGCGGCTGTGGCTGAAAAGAGATTGCTGCCCTCACTTGAGAGGCCAGCTGGATTGAGAAACGTTGCGATTTCCACCTGACCCAGAATAGCCGGTGCCTCGTCCGAATTGGATGGAGAGCCCTGAATTGTTCCATCGGCGCCGATTGTAAGTTTGTTGAAATCGACTCCCTGAGGGATCGTAATATTGGGAACCAAAAGGTTTCCATCGGCGTTGACAATTCGACCCTGGTCGTCCATTCGGAAGTTTCCCGCTCTTGTATAGCGAGTTTCTCCGTTAGGAACTTGGACCTGGAAGAATCCAGCACCCTCAATTGCCAGATCCAGCGGATTGCCTGTTTGTTCTGTGGACCCTGTCGTGAAATGCTTATTGGTCGCTACGACACGAACGCCGTTACCTATCTGCAGTCCTGTCGGGGAAACTTGACCGTTCGCGACCGCAGTGCCTGGAGCCCGATAGGTTGTGTAGACAAGATCCGCGAAGTCGAGGTGACTGCGTTTAAAGCCTGGGGTATTGACGTTGGCCAGATTGTTGGCCGTGTTGTCAATCATCATTTCCTGGGCTTTCATGCCCGTCGCACTTGTGTAGAGAGCTCTCAACATGAATCGTTTTCCTTCTCGTCAATGCCGGTTTGTTTGTTGATACTGTTGCGGTTTTGCTATCTCAATCCAATTCGACGCTGAATCGATTCTGCTATCGTATTGAGTGCTTTTTGTGCTGCTTCGAACTGACGCGATCCGGCAATCAGGTTGACCATTTCGTCAATCGCAGAGGTGTTTGCAAGTTCAAGCTTTCCCTGAAGCACCATCGCATTGGAAGGTACTGGGACGGCATTCGCATCTGCCGAAAACAGGGAGGACCCTTCCGGGGATAGAATGATGTTGTCCGCAAATTGAACAACGGCAAGCTGGCCGAATTCCTGTCCATTCACCATCAGCCGACCGTTCGTGTCAACGTTCACGCTTTCTGAACTTGCGTCGGCAGGGAGGACGATGGGGCCCGCAAGTCCCATCACGGGAAGCTGATCGATGGTGACAAGTTGACGATTGTTGTCCACATAGAATGAACCATTGCGGGAATAGAGCGGCCCGTCTGGTCCCTGGACTGTAAAGAAACCTTCTCCACCCAGCGCGAGATCGAGCGGGCGGCCCGTGTCGTCAAAGTGGCCCTGAGTGAAATCGTATGCGACGGGAAGCGTCGTCGTTCCGAGAAGCTTTGACGAATAGACGCCATTTTCGGGGGCTTGCATTGGGCTTGCGATTGTGTCGAATGACGCCTGAGCGATGACGCGCCGACGAAATCCTGGCATCTGCACATTGGCAAGATTTTCAGAAGCAATCTCGTGACGTCGCGTCGAGGCATCCATTGCCGTAGCGGCACTGTAGAGTCCGGAAATCATTGAAGTCTTCCATGAATCGTTTCATCCCGCGCCGACCGTGGCCTGGGAGGATGGTTTCATGGTTAGCAATTCATGGGCCGAACGCACTCGCAAATTTTGCGGTTGCAGGGGTTACGTCGGTTTTGCCAGCTATTCCGGCTGTTTTGAATAGGTAATCTGGCTGATCGGAAGCACGCGAAACAGCACTGGTGGGAAATCTTTTCCTCGCAGCTTGAGGAAAATTTTTCCCGCAGGGAAATTGATGCCCGTCGTATTTTTTCGCCGGGTATCGACAAACTGTTTCGACATCAGAAAGAACTCTGACTGTCTGAGGTTGATTCACTTTTGACCCAAAACATGAGTCAGCTTTGTGACCGAATCAGCCAGTTCCCAATCCCCGATCAAGCGCTTCCAGTTCTTTTGCGTAGGCGTCGCTGACCATTTCCAGCGTGATGCGTCCGATTTTCCACGACGGCTGATCTTCGGTTGTGCGATTACAATGTTCTGTCAGCAAGCGATAAAGAAAACGGAACAAGTGCCGGGGGACTCGCAGGCGGGCGAATTTCTGGATGAGATCTTCCCTGGAAATATCGTCTGCAAAGAAATCACCAATCGTGACTTCAGGATTTGCGACCGCTCCCGTGCCGGGTTGTTCCGCCATACAAACACGAATGCGGTTTGTTGCCATGTCGAACAGTGATTCACCGGTCCATTCAAGCGACTTGATCAGGTTCTGCTTGTCGAGTCGTGAACGTTCGTAGAACTCTTTCTCTTCGCGACTCAGAAAGTACACGACATCTCGAGGCAACAGCATTTTGAAGCCGATGCCAGGATGTTTGAGAAACTTGTTATCGAACATCGACCAGAGAAAATCTTTCATTCGTTCAGCGGAGCCGTTGATCAGATGCGGCTCATCGACTCTGTCGACAAGTACGATCATGCTTTCAAAGCCGATTGGCTTCAGGATTCGCTGCAGCTTGGAAAGCAGTTCGTAACGATCGTCACTGCGGTCGCGCGACGGCATTGGCTGATCGTCGATTTCAGCGGAAGGGAATCGTGACAGGATCTTGTGCAACGACGAAGTTCCGTGGTCAAGGATCCGCACTTGTTTGGCGATCTGTCGGGCTCGCCACCAAAGAGTGACAGATCGCTTTGCGAATGGAAACCAGCCAGCTGCAATGATCGCCCACAACCACCATGTTTTCAGGTTCGCCAGGGAAGCTAAAGTATCAGAGGTGACATTGCGCAGTGAAAAGGCCAGCACAACAATTGAGATCAGGATACCAAGAGCAAATCTCCAATGCACAGTTGGTGTACTGAAGCCAATCTGGCGGCGGATGTTGTTCCATCGCTGCAAATGAGACTGATCAGACGACTGATCATAAAATGCGGCGAGCATCAGCAAGTCTCGTTTTCTCTGACGCGGCAAAGCACGAATCTGTTCCAGATTAAAGTCAGGATCGGAAACATGAGGGTCCGCAATCACGTTGCAAAGACGTCGAGTGCTGAGCGTCAGCAGCGCGTCCATATGATCCCAGAGTCGCCATTCCTTCAAGGCATTGTCCGGATTTCGTCGACGACCACTCAGGCGATCTCGAAAAGCATCGAGGAAGGGATTGAGATCGTCGTAACTGATGACAAATACTCGTTCTTTGGGAAACTTTTCGTTATGGTCGTGAAGCGCCTTGATCAGTTGAAGGCGGATTGCCGTTTTGCCTGCGCCTTTTTCACCGAACACGATAGACGTGCTCGGATTTCGACAGTCGCCTAAAACCTTGTCCCACGCTGGATGGTGAATCGTCTCTGCGCAGTGGTGCTGGAAGATATGGTCTGACTGCGCATCTTCCTGACTGAAGGGATTGACTTGCACTCCATAATGTTCAAGAAACTGCTGTATCTTCATGGGATCCGGACTCTGCGCTGTACTGCTGGTTCAAGTGTTGCGGGGTCTGTAAAAGTCGATCTGACAGACCAAAATCTTAAAGCTTGATTTCTGAGGAAATCTCCAGTTTGGCGATGTCCATAACTGTTCAGGCAAGCCATGCATGCTGAACAGTCAGTTCTGACAAAACGCCTGCCGAAAACTATCTCAGCCAGGAGATTCAGTCAAAGGTGACAAGCTGCGGGACTGTGAGAAAGGCACGATCAGGAACATGATCGATACATATGTGCAGTGTGGCCGCTGAGTGGCGAAGTGAAGAAGCCCTGCGGCAGAGTCCCGCCGCGAAGATTATTCCCGCAATCATTTATCGGACGCATTTTTTTCAGATTCCACGCGCCGAAGCAGATGAGTCCGCATTTCAGCGGCGAGGAAAAGAGAACCCGTCACACAAATCAGTCCGCTGCGTCCGGCTAGTTCACACGCCTGAATGAGAGCGGACTGCGGGTCTTCAGCCAGATGGATACCAACTTGGCTGATTACTTCAGGTTCCAGAGACAACGCTATGCTTTGAAGCTGCGACGGAGGAACGCTGCGGGGGTTACTCACAAAGCGAGTGAACACGACGTCGTCGAAATGAGGCAAAATAATTTGCTGCATTCCGGAAACGTCTTTGTCGGCCGACGCCGCAAAGATCAACACACGTCGTCGGTTCTGCCACTCCGAACCCTTCAGAACATTACCGACGGCCTGCATGGAATCGGGATTGTGGGCGGCGTCGAGCACAATCGTCGGATGCCCGTCGATAATCTCAAATCGCAGCGGCCAGTGCGTCATGCGAATGCCGTTGGAGATGGTCGTACTGTTGATCGATGCGAAGCCTCTTTCGCGGAGCAATTCGGCCGCCATAATGGTCAGGCTGGCGTTGTGTGCCTGGTGTTCTCCCAAAAGCGGCAACGTCAGGTTGTCGTAGCTGGCGGATGGCGTCAGCACCAGAATCTTCTGAGATCTTCTGCGGACGACAGTTGGATCTTCGTTGTGATCGATGTGCCAGGCAAATTCGCGTCCGCAGACGAAACGCTGACAGCCAAGTTCATAGGATCGAGCGGCGACAACCGCATCAGCGTCGCCAGGCAGTTGCCCTTGAACAACAGGTACACCTGTCTTGATGATGCCGGCCTTTTCCCATGCGATCTTCGAAAGTGTGTCACCAAGAATATGCGTATGGTCCAGTCCAATGCTGGTAATCACAGTCACAAGCGGACGGCAGACATTTGTGCAGTCGAGGCGTCCGCCGAGTCCGGTTTCCAGGACCGCAATTTGAACATTCTCTTCATCGAATAACATCCACGCCAGCAGCGTAGTGACTTCAAAGAATGTCGGGATACGATCGCTGGTATCCATCTCAGCCTGCTGCAGCACCTCGCACAATCGAGCGACCAGTCGAGTCAACTGGTCAGGATGCGGCATATGGCCGCATACCCTCATGCGTTCTTCGAATTGCTCGATGTGAGGAGATGTGAAAAGGCCTGTTCGGATTCCGCTTGCCTGCAAAACGGAATCGAGCAAAGCTGCCGTGGAGCCCTTCCCTTTCGTGCCGGCGATATGCACTGCCGGAATTCGTTCGTGAGGTGAACCTATCCGCTTCAGCAGGCGTTCGATACGTTCGAGTCGAAACGGATTGATCTGCGCCGAAGGACGAATCCGTTCGTAGTCAATCCGGTCGTATAGCCAGCGAATGGCATCCTGGTAATTTTCAATTCTGGTGGGCAATGGATTGTCCATCTGCAGATTCTGCGATCTGTTTTTCGTTCAGCCCAATTCATCGCGCCAACTGGGCAGATGGTTCGAGATGAATTCTGCTTGCGGTCTGAGGAACGGCTGGGGATTAACTTACAAACTGTACCAGCCACACAACGCGGTGATCTGGTGCATCTTTGCAAGTTGCGAAATTCTTTGACGCGAAGACTTTAATCCGAGCGCTGGAGAATAGCCAAAGTTGTGATCGAGGGTTGCCAATGCAGCCTGAACGTCCTGCAGCTTTATTGAAGTCCGTCCTTCACGTGCTGCTCGATATCTGGCAACCCACAGAGTGGCCGGATACATCAAAGCCAACGACCGAAAACCATCAATCACAGGCATATCGTAGTACGCTCGCCCACAAAAATGAATGCCTTGTATTTTTACTCGAAAATATCGTTCAAAGACCTCGTTGAACGTATTGTTTCGACCGCCAAATTCTTGTTCGATCGCCCGGAACGAGACCGCGTTCTGACTTGAGGGAGGTTCAGTATTTCCAAAAGCGACTTTGACAGAGATTGGATCATCCATCTGCGGAATTCGTCCAAAACCGAACGTAAACCGCAGTCCCTGAGCAAACAAGTTCAGTCTCGCGGAAAGACCTTTCCGGACGGTCACATCGGTGTCGTGACGTACCAATTGAGCAATCATCTGCCGGAGCATCAGTCTTCCCATGCCCGATGGTCTCACCATTGGCAAATCATCATCCGGCTGGGCTCTTACTGACGCATCGTGAAGAAGGGGCAATAGCTCACCCAGTCTCGCGCCGTTCAGGACGTCGGGCTGAGCCTGCTCCACTAGTTCCAGCCAGGAGAGAATGCGCATCAATCGCGTTGCGATGTTGACTTTCGAATCTGCCAGACCCCGTTCCAGAAATGCCTGAATGCGTGTGAAGTCTGGCCATTCAAGCTTTTGACCTGAAAAAAGATCGGGAGCCCGTGGTGCTTTGTAATCTGGCGGCACAATTTGTCGCGCAAGCTGTTCGATAAACGCTCGCTGCTGAGCGACTGGTTGGCCCAGATTCTGGACGACAGACGGGCAACTGAAACGCAGGCTTGTTGTGACTGATTTTCCAGCCGGGTGGATCGCGTAAGGATAAACCTGACAGGCCAGCGGTTTGGCAGGTTCTCCGAATTTTGCATGAATCCGACAAAGGCCTTTCTCGTCCAGAAACACACAGGCGCCATCGTTCTGATGATTCAGCCTCCATGCATTCCCGAACGGAACCATGAGCGGTCGATCGTCGGGGACGCCGTCGTGTTTTGTCCACGCTTGTTTTTCAATACGGCGATACTCATCCTGCGAGATCGCGATCTGGTGCTCGCGGCAACAGCCACCACAATTATGGCAACTCCAGTTCTGCAGGACTGGCAGGATAACTCCAGAATGCGACATCAGAATCCTCGAAACGCGGGCACTGGCAATCTCACGCGGAAACTTTAGTGGCAAAACGGTGAGTGAGGTATGGAAAAGCGATTGTTCGTTCTGTAGTCCTCGCAGAAAATTTATCACTGGATTGACCGTGGACATGAACTAAGGATTGGCGTTCGCTCAGTGGCTGTGTTTTTGTACAAGCTCGAAGCGCCAGCGAGTGGGCCATTGAGTATTCAAAGCCCACTCGCTGGCGCT
>JBGSVD010000207.1:0-9315 GCA_041753135.1 Planctomycetaceae bacterium | reverse complement strand
GCGACCTCCGTGTTCGTTTGTGGTTCTTGAAGAACGCACATTCTGTGCGAAATCACAAGCCACACGAAGGTCACTTTGTTTGACTCAAACCCCACCCGCAATGCAACTTAAAAGCTGCACGATCTCTGGGAGGGTCGGACGTGATTAGCGTCCGGGGAGGGCAAGCATCGTCGCGTTTCAAATTACTCAAAATGAAGCTGAAGGCCCCTCCCCTCGCTGCGCTCGACCCTCCCAGAGGGAGGGTGAAGCTACTTCGACTGAAATAGATCGCTTCGCACAATCAGCGTCACCAGTGTCGCCAGTCCATCATTCTGCTGACGAAGATCGGCGGTGATTCGATCGACACTGGCTCGATCACCAAATGTCAACGGTCGTCCCAGAGCGAACGTCGTCATCTTGTGAACCAGGGCTCGAGTGAACTGGTCCTGGCGGTTTTCCAGAAGGAATCGTTTTAGGGCATCAACGCCGTCCAGTTTCTGGCCGTTGAACAGCAGGCTGGACGCATCGACGGGTTGCCCCTGGATCTCGGTTCGCCAACTACCGACAGCGTCGAAGTTTTCGAACGCGATTCCCCACGGATCGATCTTCACATGACACGATAAACAGGCCGGTTGATTTCGATGATTCTCAATGCGCTGCTTCAGAGTCAGCTTGGCAATCTCAGGGTCGGCCAGATCGATCACGGGCACCGCAGGCGGCGGCGGTGGAGGCGGATCGTTCAGCAAACTTTCCAGCATCCAGATGCCTCGCTTCAGTGGATGAGAATCCTTGCCGTCGGAATTCATCGCCAACAGCCCCGCCTGAGTCATCAAGCCGCCGCGATTGAGTTTCGGATCCAGCGGCACTCGGCGAAAGTGGTTGCCGAACACGTCGCGAAGATCGTAATGCCGAGCAAGTCGTTCGTTGACCATTGCGTAATCAGCGTGAAGAAAATCCAGCACGCTGAAATTGTTTTGCAGCACCTCATTAAAGAACGCGATGGGTTCCTGCTGCATGGCTTCCTTGAGTGACGGATCGAACTGCGGATACACCTTGCGGTCCACATTCAGATAATCGAGCAGCTCCATGCCCAGCCACTGCCGCACGAACTGCTGTGAAAACCTTTGAGCTCGAGCATCCGCCAGCATGCGATTGACCTGACTTGTCAGCACATCAACGTTGTTCAGTTGGCCGGCGGCTGCGACGTTGAGCAATTCGTCGTCTGACGTACTGCACCACAGAAACATTGCAAGACGAGTCGCCAGTTCGTCCTGACTCAGACGTCCTGCCTGTGTTTCATCCGCTGGCGATTGATCTAAGCCTGCTTGCACAAGATAAAGAAACTTGGGCGACGCCAGCACAGTCGCCAGAACTTCGGTCATGGCCTGTTGAAAATCATCGCACTCAGGACGAATCTTCGTGAACAAGGCCAGCTTCTGATCCACTTCGGCATCTGTCACTCGACGACGCCAGGCACGCGACATAAACCGAGTCAGCACTTCCGTGGCGTAGACAGTTTCGCTCGCCGTTTCGCCAGCCGAACTTGCACTGTCGAAGAAGATTCGCTTGTGAGATTTCGGCGGCCACGTCTCATAAACCGGCGCGATGACTTCGACGTAATCAACCTGAATATCGCCTCGAGACGCCGAACTGTTCACGAGTTTGATGTACTCGGAAGGACTCGGCAAATCGCCCATCTTCGAAATTCGACGGACCGAATTGCGAGGATACACTTCGCTCAGCGGAATATCCCACTGATAAAATTCGGGCTGCCCCGGAACGGCATCGATCACCATATCACGCTCACTAATGCGGACAGACGCCTGCGAATCGTTGCTCGCCTGCCAACCGAATTCCAGCTGTAAACTTGGGATAAGCTGTTCATCCAGCGACGCTCGCGACGCGCGGACTCGAACACGCATCGTGCCTTCATCCGGGACGGTGTCGCCCAGTTCAACGATCAGCTTTTGTCTCGGCGGGATGACGGCAACGTGATCGAAGTCCGCTGGAACTTCGGGCGATGTCAGCATCGGCGGCCAAGCATACTTCGCACCGCCATAGTTCCAGGAAACTCCGGCTGCTCGTCCGCTGCTGAGCTGCTTGTAATGCACGCCATTTTTCCGGCCTTTGAATTCCTCTGTCTTGCGTTCAATCTCCTGCCGCAATTTCTCAGGATCGTCTGCGAGTTCCTTCCGGATCTTCTCCAGCTCGTTGTCCTGCTTCTTCCATTCGTCAGCCGACGCAGCCTGCATCGACGCGCCCCAATAAATCGTTGCGGGCTGCGAACCCGTCACGGTCGCCTTCTTCAGGGCAGCCAGAGCCGAATCGCGGTACGTTGAAAATTGCATTGCGGACATATGCAGCATCTCAGAGCTATTCTGAAAGCCGTCTTCGGAAGCCGCTTCGGGTGGCAGATCTTTTGCAAAGTCGTACGGAAGACCAAGCAGATCCTGCAGCGCGTAGTTGTATTCGTAACGAGTCATTCTGCGAAAAGAAGAATGTCCCTGCTCGGCGCGACGCACGGTCGAAGCCACTTGCACTTCTGACGACAACCATTCGACGATCTTGCTGCGATCTTCGTCGGCGAGTTCAGGTTCATCCGCAGGGGGCATCTCGCCGTTACTCAACACGGCCATGACTTCCAGCCACCAATTTACGTCGTCGCCGTGCAGCAGATCCGGGTTCAGCGTATCGATGCGAATATTGCCCTCCTGAGTGTCAGGTCCATGACACTGAACGCAGGACCGAGCCAGAATCGGCTGGATGTCTTTTCGAAAGGCGTCCAGTTGCGGTTCAGGAGCTTCCGTTGAGACAGCGGCTGGCTGCGGCTTGCGGTAGCTGGATCGCAGCGCTGCGGCGGCTTTCAGCTCGTCGAGTGTTACCGGTGTCGCCCGGTCACCGTTTGGTTTATCCGTCCTGGAATCTGCTGCTGACCTGAGCGAAATTCCGCTTTCGTCTTCTGCAAACGTCAAAGACAGTGTCAGGCTCAGGATAGCGATGAGGCACAAACGCAGCATGGCGGGGACTAAAGTCAGAAGGAGGGAGGCGCAGGGGACGGTTCCATGCATTTCCCATCACAACAGGAAGCATAGGGACCAGCGATCAGTTTACCCACTGCGAGAACGCGATGCCAACCCGGAGTTTCAGTTCCAGTCGCACAACATTGCTTTTCAGCCGTGGAGTTGGAGGCGAGCGGCAAGAAAAAAAATTACCAGCACTTAGCGGCTGCAATTGGCAGAACATTTTGGGGACTGCTTCTTGTCTCTCATCTGTGTTCTGGTTCCTGCCGCGTCGCTTGTGTATTCTGTAGTGCGTATTGTGCTGGTTCATACTATGATTGACAGGCTGGAATCGCATTCCTCGGTGAACTGGATACTTTATGAATCTACGCACTATTGGTTTGCTTTTGTATGTGCTGCTTGCTGGTCAGGCCGTTGCGACCGCGCAGTCAACTGCTGTTCGCGTGGAGATCTGTGAACAGGGACTCGACGACAAAGATGCATGGCCCGAGAGTTCACCATCAGCCACTGAATCATTCGAGGTCCCGGCGTTTGCCATCGACCAGATTCCTCCAAAGTTTGTCGATGATGGAATCCGCGGCACTCGGCCGAGTCCTTCGCTGGTGCGACTTTCCGCAGGGGTTAATTTGCCATCCGGTAAACATCGTTTCCTGATTCGCGCGAGAAGTGCGTCGCGGCTTTCGATGAACGGGACTCTGGTCGCAGAGACTTCTTTTGCACCAAAGAGCGGTGGCGATGGTTCGCAGGCCGATACAGAGCGACTCGTGCCGCTCGACCCAGGACGAGGTTACCGTTTCGCACCGCGTGGTGAGTATGAAAAGATTGCTGAATTCGAATGGCCTGGCGGCATGGTCGAAGTAAAGTTCGAAGTGTTTGCTGGTGGACGCGAAGGCAAAAGTCCGCGACGTGTCGAAGTCGGCGAAACGGTCGTTGCCATCGATAAATCCGGCACCGGGAAATGGGAACTGCTTTCGCCGTTAGCTGAGGCAATTCCCTACACAGATTCTGCCTGGAAAGGATATCACTCGCAAGTAGCGAAAGCAGTTGCCCAGCATAGCGCGGTGAACCGAGCGGCGTTGCGTGAAAAGAACGCGGAGTACTGGGCCAAACGCCGCGAGGCAGCCACACGCTGGCTTGCATCCACTTCTGAAATATCTGTGCCGGCATTACCCGATGGTTTCTCTGCAAAGAATCCCATTGATCATTTCATTGCTGCAAAATTCACAGCCGTGAAAAGCCAGAACCGGCATGGTCTGGTGGAGAACGTTGACTTCTTTCGCGATGTGAAACCGCTGTTGGAAAGTCGTTGTGTTGAGTGCCATCGTGGCGTAAAACCCAAGGGCGGCTTGCGACTCGACAACGCTGAATTCGCGAACAAAGGTGGCGACAGTGGACTGGCGTTTGTGGCAGGCAACGTGCACGAGAGCGAACTGCTTCGCCGCGTGACGAGCACTGATGAAAACGAAATGATGCCGCCCAGGGGCAATCGGCTTACAGACGCCGAGACAGATCTGCTGACTCGCTGGATTTCGGAGGGCGCTTCGTGGCCGGAGCTTCCGTTGGTTCGTGACTCCTTTGCCGAATCGGTCGACGATGCGAGATTTATCCGCCGCGTGACGCTGGATACGGTTGGCGTTCCGCCGACTGCCGACGAACTTCGCAGGTTTCTTGCTGACACGGCGTCCGACAAACGAACGGTACTGATTGATCGGCTGCTTGAAGATCCTCGTTGGGCTGATCACTGGATGCCGGTGTGGCAGGACTTGCTCGCGGAGAATCCAAACATCCTCAACCCGACGCTCAACAACACCGGTCCTTTCCGCTGGTGGCTTTACGATTCGATGCTCGATGGTCTGTCCCTGGATCGAATGGTCACACAACTTATCCTGCAGCGCGGTGGCCAACGTGAGGGCGGTCCGGCTGGGTTTGGCGTAGCCTCGCAGAATGATGTTCCATTTGCCGCCAAAGGTGCGATCGTGAGCGCGACGTTCCTCGGCGTTGATCTGAAATGTGCGCGATGTCATGATTCACCGACTGGCGAATTCAAGCAGGAACAGCTCTTTCAGCTTGGAGCGATGCTGGCCGTTCATCCGTTGGATGTGCCAAAGACCAGCAGCGTGGATCCGGCGAAACTTAACGCAGGCGGACGAATTCCTCTGATCGAAGTGACGCTGTTGCCGGGCAGTACGGTGGAACCGAAGTGGCCGTTCCCCGAGTTTTCTGAACCGGAGCTGGCCACAGAACTTATTCAGAACGCAGAGGATCAGCGCGAGCAACTGGCGGCATTACTGACAGCTCCACAAAACCAGCGATTCGCGCAGGTGATTGCAAACCGCGTCTGGCAACGATTCATGGGACGCGGAATCGTGGAGCCGCTGGACGATTGGGAAAAGGGAACGCCGACTCATCCGGAACTTCTTCAGTGGCTCGGACGTGAGCTTGTTCGCAGCGGATACCAGATCAAATCTCTGGCCCGAATGATCATGAACTCCGACGCTTACCAGCGTGCCGTAGATCCCGGGTTGAGAACCGCCGATCCGCTTTACAGTGCCAACGAACCTCGTCGACTGAGCGCGGAGCAAATCGTCGATTCGCTGTTTGCAGTCACAGGCAAACCGTTTCGCACTGAGCCCATGTGCCTTGATCTGAATGGTCGCAGGGACACGGCGAACTCCATTGATCTCGGATCACCGCAGCGAGCCTGGATGTTGGCGTCTCTTTCCAACGAACGCGACCGACCCAGTTTGACGCTGCCAAGACTGCAAGCCGTCTCCGATGTAATGTCGGCGCTGGGCTGGCGCGGAGCGAGACAGGATCCGTCATCCACTCGAGACATCGCCCCCAACGCATTGCAGCCTGCGATACTTGCCAATGGCTTGATGAGCCTTTGGTTGTCGCGACTCAGTGACGATCATGGATTGACCGAAGTCGCATTGCGTGAACAAACCGTGGCGGCACTTGTGGAGGAACTCTTTGTGCGACTGCTTTCGAGAAATCCAACGGCAGAAGAAAAAGAACTGTACATTCCGTGGCTGGCAGCCGGTTACGAAGACAGACGCGTTGCTGATCCACAGTTCGAATCGCCGCCGCACGTCGCTCCGAAGCTGATCACATGGACCAATCATCTGCAACCGGAATCGGATCCGGCAGCACAAGAACGTATAATGCTCGCCCAAAAAGGCGACCCACCAACACCGCAACTCGAACCTCGATGGCGTGCCCGCTGCGAAGATGTGATTTGGGCGCTCATCAATTCCCCAGAAATGCTTTATCGACCATGAACACACAATTGAATCGAAGAGACAGTCTGAAACTCGCACTAACCGGCGCGGCAGCTTCGCTGGCGCCATCGGCCTTTGCCAATCCGTTGCCTGATCTCAAGCTGGGCAAGGCGGAGCACTGCATCTTCTTCTGGCTCGGCGGAGGCATGGCGCAAATCGATACGTTCGATCCCAGGCAATTGGGCGATGCCAAATCCAAGCCTTCGCGATCAGGCAGTTTTTACGCCTCGATCGAGACCGCGGTTCCGGGAGTTCGTGTCACCGAACATCTTGCGCAGACTGCAAAGCTGATGGATCGTGTGACGGCCGTGCGGACGGTAAATCATCGAGTTGTGGATGAACACGCCTTTGCCACAAATCTTGTGCACACGGGCCGAATGATCAGTGGCAGTACGGTTTATCCGTCCATCGGCAGCATTGTGGCTCACGAGCGAGGTGCAGTTGATCCCTCGGTCCCCGCTTATATGCTGATCGGTATTCCCAACGTGAGTCGTGGCCCCGGTTTTCTCGGTACAAAGAGCGGCTTTGTTTACTTGACGGATACGAAGACGGGCCCAGCCGGCTTTACGCGTCCGGCAGACGTCGACGCCGCTCGGTCCGCGAGTCGCATGGCGCTTCTGGAGCCATTGCATAATCGCTTTCCTGCCAACTCGAACCCAGCCGATTATCGCGCCGCGCAAGTGGAAGCGTTGAGGCTTGCAGGGCCGAGCTTTACAAAGCATTTTGATCTGGAACAGGAAGCGGGCACGGTTCGCCAGCGTTACGGAGGCGAGTTTGGTCAGCGATGTCTGCTTGCGCGGCGTCTGGTTCAGTCGGGTGTTCGCTTTATTGAAGTTTCGCACAATCTTGGCTTTGTCAATGGAACCGGTTGGGACACACACAACGACGGGCAACTCAATCAGCATATTCTCATTCAGGAACTGGATACCGCTCTTTCGGCACTGATCGAAGATCTGGAACAACGCAAACTGCTCGACAAGACGCTGATTGTTATCGCCACTGAATTCGGTCGTCCAGCGGCATTCGATGGCGGCGGTGGTCGCGGTCATCAGGGGACTGCCTTTTCGATGGTTCTTGCCGGCGGTGGCCTGAATCATTGTGGCGCATATGGCGTCACAAACGACGAGTGCAAAGAACCGATTGAGAATCCCGTGAGCATTCCGGACTTTCACGCCACGATCCACGCGGCACTCGGCATCAATCCGCATCACGAACTTCTCGACGGTTCGCGGCCCGTACCTGTCACGGACGGTGGAACACCGATTGCAAAACTGCTGAGCTAATCATTTAGCCACTTTCTTTGCTGTTCATTCTGAGCTTTGTCTCCAGAGCGGAAGTTGACCGGCCGCTTGTGGCGCTGGCTTTTGAACGCATCAAACTGTCTCAATGCCTGCCGGAAACAATCTCACTGGGCGTCGATCAAATCGCCGCACGATCCGGGTTCGCATCCGCTCAGTTGCCGCGCATCCGCTTCCTGAAAATCAGCGGCCATCGCATCACAAAGACCAAATCAACTTGTCGCCTGGTTGAAGGACAGGCGGATCGCATTGTACGGTTTCGGGATATTTGATTCCGCAACCCGTGTTGAGCACCACGATTCGCTCGTCAGACTGAATCCAACCTTCGGCCAGCAGTCGTTGTGCGGCGGCCATGCAGGCGGCTCCTTCCGGGCAGACGAAGGCCCCTTCGACTTTTGCCATCAGCGACTCCGCAGCAAGCGTGTCTTCGTCGGAAATTGCCAGAGCGCAGCCGTTGGTCTTGTAGACCGCTTCCAGCACCAGAAAGTCGCCGATCGCTTTGGGAACCGTGATTCCGAAGGCGCAGGTAGAAGCGTTCTCCCAGAAGACGGACTCCTTCGCGCCGGCTTCCCACGCGCGAACAATCGGAGCACAACCTGTTGCCTGAACGGCGACCAGACGAGGCAAATCTCCGCTGATCCATCCAAGTTCTTTGAGCTCGCAAAGCGCTTTGTAGATTCCGATCAAACCAACTCCGCCGCCGGTTGGGTAGAGAATAACGTCGGGCATCTTCCAGCCGAACTGCTCGGCAAGTTCCAGGCCCATAGTCTTCTTGCCTTCGATGCGATAAGGTTCCTTCAGCGTGCTGGCGTCGTACCATTTGTGTTCGGCGATGGCCTGAGCCACAATCTTTCCGGCGTCACTGATTAATCCGTTGACCAGTGAAAGAGACGCCCCCGCGATGGCACATTCACTTCGCGGAATCACCGGTGCATCCTTCGGCATGACGATGACGGCTTTGATCCCCGCTTTGGCGCAGTAAAGAGCCCATGCTCCGCCGGCGTTCCCGTTGGTGGGCATCGCAAGCGTCTTCACGCCGAGCTCCTTCGCCCGCGACACGCCCACCGCGGCGCCTCGAGCTTTAAAACTGCCGGAAGGAATGATGCCTTCATCCTTCATATAAAGATTTGGCATGCCGACTAGTTTGCCAAGTCGTTGAAGATGCAGCAAGGGCGTCATACCTTCACCCATCGTGACGATGTTTTCTTCCTTGACGACGGGCAGCAGTTCGCGATACCTCCACAAGTCCGGCGGGCGACTGGCGACGAGCGCCTTGCTCATGTTCGCCGCAACTTTTCCCATGTCATACTTCACGAGCAACGGGCTGCCGCAAACGCACAATTGATGCGGTTGCTCGGTTTCGTAATGGGCAGAACATTTTGGACACTCGAGGTGACTGGCGAACATGATGACCTTTGACGAGGGCAAGAAGAATTCGTGAAGGGTGGTGAAGTGGTGACGAACCGAACAGCGTCAGTTGCGGCAACTCGCGAAAATACCGGAACCAGGGCTGCAGGTAGTGGATCTTGCTAAAGATCCCGTGGTTGCAGGACCTTTCGCAAGGTCCACTACCGTAAATTCAAATCTGGACAACTCGCTAGGAGTCTGTCCCGATACCTCGTTCGACCTGGAAATTACTGAGCCGATGCGCTAAAAACCGCCACCGCTGCTGTTCCATTCTATTTTCAGCAGCTTTCGTCAGCGATTTTGGGCGCGACATTGAGTTGAGGTCAGGGA
>JBGSVD010000206.1:0-79553 GCA_041753135.1 Planctomycetaceae bacterium | reverse complement strand
CCCAATAAAGACAACTCGTGGTTGCCGGAACAGTCCATTACGCTTCACAACGCCAAACAAGATGAGCGAGCGTGCTTCAGATTCTCTGACAGCTCTTTGGTTCATGTTCCGGAGGAGTTTCGCGAGGACGGATGGAACACCGAGGCTGCAACAAAAATGGCTAGAGTCGAATGAGATCGATCTATACACCAGCCCCATGAAGATTGTCCCTCTACCGACAGACGAGGATGATCAAAGCGAACAGGCACCAGCCGACGTGCTTTGTCTGTTTGCTCGAAAGTTGCGTTGCGTGATCATAAACGCCGAAGGTTTCGAGAATCTTGCTGTCGCACAGGTCAGTGAACTACTCGATCGCTGGCCTCATTTTGATCGACCGACATTGCCTCTTGCCGGTGACACCGGCGGAGGATTCACCGCCTTTCGCCGAAACCGTCCAAGCATTCATGCCTTTCGAACCAGTGATGGACGATGTGGCATGGTCTACTACTCATGCCTACACAACGAGACACGTTCGATTAGAGTGCGGTTGAAGCTCGAGAAGCCGAAATAATGTTGGGCCGGAACGTCCAACCTGATTTTTCGACACGTCCGTCGACAAGCTTTGGCTGGCCCCGGCGGCTTTGTTTTCGTGTTCTGATCCGCCAAACGGCGGTGGGTGGGAGCCAATCAAGTGACTCGGAGATCCTCGAACGCTTTGTTTTCATTACTAATCACGTTCCCAATTCTGATGGGCTGTGACGATCGCAGCCAGCCAGCGACAGTGACCACTACCAAAGCAGACCCGTTGGATTGCGGGCAACTGCTTGATCATCAGCCCGATGATTTGATGCTCCCGCATTGGGGAGGGGCTAATCCTGGCAATGAAATAAGTGAGGGTGAGGTCTCCCTGAAGACAGTTACTGCAGACATCTCGGGAATACCTAACAGTATTTCGATTCTCAAGTCACTCAAACAAGCAACAAATCTGAGGTGGTTGCGAATTGGTCCCTCAATTGAAGCCTCCGACTTATCAACCATAACGGAAATGAAGCAACTTGAGGGATTGTGTATTGTAGAGTCGGACTTGCCGGATGGTTGTTTTCGAGCAATCGGTTCACTGCCGAATCTGAAATGGTTGGCAGTCGTGCGGTGCAATCCTTCTGAGCGTCAGTTCGGTGAATTGTCTGGATGCAAACAACTCGAGGAACTTCATTTTTGGGGCTCTCATGTCGATGACACCGCATTGCAGACACTGCGACAATTCCCCAAGCTTCGATCTTTATCCATTGTTGGTTCGTCCGTGACTGATGATGGAGTTCGAGATATCTTGCGTGACCAGCCAAACATAGAATACCTTTCATTGTTTCTTTGCCGGAGAATTACTCCCGGGGTTTTCCTGCATTTGAAAGAGGCGTCCGGCCTTAAGAGCCTCGCAATTGGTAGTAGCGGCGCGGTTCCTTTTCCCAGCGGGAATACGCAGTTGATGGAATTTAAGACAAGTCGCCCCGACTGCTCGGTCGACTTTTACGACTGACAGAGAATCGGCAAAAAAGAAACGAATACGTGCCATGCACTGCAACGAGTAAAATCGCGGTATCAATCGTGTGATTTAAACAATCAGGACTGGGCTCAAAGCGTCTCAGACGGCACGCTGCGGCATCACAGACGAATCGCGACGATTCGTTGTTCCGCTCTGCAGGAGACACTTAAAGGTGTCAGAGACACTTAAAGGTGTCAGGAACCGTTTGATTGACGAACCAACTGGATTCGGTTAGATCTTGGTTATGGGACGACCAAAAAGAACAGCTCCGGGTGGTTGGGTTTATCATGTGCTGAACCGAGCAAATGCGGGGATGCCGATCTTTACGAAGGATGAAGACTTCATCGCGTTCGAGACGGTACTGCGGGAAGCCGTGGCTCGCACGGGAACTCGGCTGCTATCTTATTGCCTGATGAGAAATCACTGGCACCTTGTTGTCTGGCCGCAGGAGGATGACGAGCTGTCTCGCTTCATGGGCTGGCTGACGCTGACTCACACACAACGCTGGCATGCACATCGTAAATCCACCGGCTCCGGTCATGTGTATCAGGGTCGATTCAAATCGTTCCCCATTCAGGACGATGACCACTTGCTGACCGTCTGCCGCTACGTGGAACGCAATGCATTGCGAGCCAAGCTTGTAAAGCAGGCAGAAGATTGGCGTTGGAGCAGTCTCTATCGCTGGCACTCTGGGACGGCGACTGAAAAGGAGCTGTTGTCCGCATGGCCCGTTCGCCGCAGTCCCGGCTGGGTGCAGCACGTGAATTCTCCGCAGACTGAGGCTGAGCTGACCGCGATCCGCCGCAGCGTCAGCCGGGGAGCTCCATTCGGTGACGAAATCTGGTCCACGAAAGCCACAAAATCCCTCGGCCTCGAAATCACGACCAGACCCCAGGGCAGACCGAAAAATAGAGAGAACGGTTCCTGACACCGTTTTCTGATCTCCGTTTTCTGATCTGACACCGTTTTCTGATCGTTCGGCGAGCGGTACGGCGTCAGCCATCCGGCAGTATTCCGGCGATACAGAACCATTTCCGGGCGGTCGGATTGAAGGAATGCGGCAAATCGGCGCATCGTGGCCCATCGAGTGGACGAAAAATGTCTCAACAACGGCGAAGGTCCTGGATGTTCGATATTTGGCATTGCCCAGTGGATTGAAATGAATCGCCGGAAGAATCAAACTTCCGTCAGGACACAATCGGGCACTGCCTGCATTGTTTCAACACCCCCCTGCGTCACCGGATGGTGATGGATCCCACCATCAACTCTCGACGATTTTTTTAGGATGATTGGAATGAAGTTCTCGACGACGCTGACCTTGTTTTCTGCGTCAATCACGATTGCTCTGAGCATGACATCAGCTCTTGCAGATGATGGCCCCAAATTGGTTCGGACAGTGGAAGGAATTTCCGAATTTCAACTTGAGAACGGACTGCAGGTTTTGCTCTTCCCGGATGCTTCGAGCCCCAAGGTGACGGTGAATCTGACCGTGTTTGTCGGATCTCGACACGAAGGCTATGGCGAAGCTGGAATGGCCCACCTTCTGGAACACATGGTTTTCAAAGGGACGCCGACGCACCAAAATATTCCCGGCGCGCTTCAGGAACGCGGCGCGGATTTCAACGGCACGACCTGGCTCGATCGTACAAACTATTACGAAACGATGCCTGCCAGCGACGCGAACCTTGAGTTCGCAATCAAGCTCGAAGCCGACCGCATGGTCAACAGTTTTATCAAAGGCGAAGACCTGGCTTCAGAAATGACGGTCGTGCGCAACGAATTCGAACGGGGTGAAAACAGCCCGCAGAGAGTTCTGATGCAAAGAGTCACGGCTGCTGCATTCGAATGGCACAACTATGGACAGACAACCATCGGAAATCGAGCGGACATTGAACGTGTTCCCGTCGAAAATCTTCGCCGATTTTATCAGCGGTTCTACCAGCCGGATAATGCGATGCTGGTTATTGCCGGCAAGTTCGACGCAAAGAAGGCGCTCGAATTTACGCAGACTCATTTCGGAGCACTGCCTCGCCCGACTCGAGAACTCGACAAGACCTACACGGAGGAACCTGCTCAGGACGGCGAACGTCTTGTGACTCTGCGACGCGTTGGCGACGTACCGCTCGCTGCCGTGATGTACCACATTCCAGCCGGCGGGCATCCTGACTTTACTGCCGTGGATGTGCTTTCCACTGTGATGACCAGTGAACCGTCCGGACGACTTTACGAATCTCTCGTCAAGCGTCGTATTTCGGCAGGCGTTTTTGGAATGACTTTCGCCCTGCATGATCCGGGCGTGTTGATGTTCATGGCGGAAGCGTCTCAGGGAACGGACGGCCCGACGCTGCTGCAGAACCTGATTGAGTCGACCGAAGGGACAACCGAAAATCTCTTCACTCCGGAAGAAATCGAACGTGCTCGTTCAGAGCTGTTGCGACAACGCGAACTGCAGGTGGCAAATTCTCAATCGGTCGCCATTGAACTCAGCGACTGGGCTGCTCAGGGCGACTGGCGCTTGTTCTTTCTCAACCGTGATCGCCTTGAAAAAGTCACAGCGGATGATGTTACTCGTGTTGCCAAACAGTATCTGATTCGCAACAACCGAACCGCAGGACTCTTCGAACCGACTCAAACACCGGAGCGAGCCACTGTACCGGCAACACCAAATCTGGCCGAAATGATCGGTGATTACAAAGGTCGTTCGGACGTTGCTCAGGGTGAAGAGTTTGATGCATCGCCACTTGCGATTGAAGCTCGTGTGACCAGATCCGAACTGCCATCCGGGATCAAGGTAACTCTGCTGCCAAAGAAGACACGTGGCTCGATGGTCGATCTGAGAATCAATCTTCGCTACGGAAATGCAGAGGCGCTTCAGGGGCTGGCAATGGCCGCGGAGTTAATGCCAGAGATGCTGAGCCGCGGAACGGAGAATATGACTCGCCAGCAAATCAGTGATGAACTGAATAACTACCGTGCTCAGATGAGAGTTTCAGGAACACCCGGTGCCCTTTCCGTCAGCGTTCGCACCAGTCGAGAAAATCTCGTCCCCGTGCTTCGAATCGTGGAAGAGGTGCTGCGGCATCCCGTGTTTCCAGCGGACGAGCTGGATCTGATTCGTGAAGAACAAATCGCCGGACTGAATCAGCAAAGTTCTGATCCAGTAACGCTCGCAATGACAACCATCAGTAAGAAGTTGTCGCCTTACGAACCCAATGATCCACGCTACGTGGCGTCGCCAAAAGAAGAAGCTGAAAACGTAAAGGCCGTCACGGTTGAGCAAATCAAGGACGTTTACACGCGACTGGTTTCTTCAGCGGTTGGCGAATTGACGATTGTCGGTGACTTTGACACAGAGTTGGTCGTATCAGAGGTGGATAAACTCGCCGAAGGCTGGAAATCAGACGTCAAGTTTGAGCGTCTGGTCAGAGAATCCGTGAATAACAAAACAGGATCCACGGAAACGATCGATACTCCAGACAAAGCAAATGCAGCGTACGTCGCTGCGATGACGATTCCAATGAAAGATAGTCACCCCGACTACGCAGCGTTATCCATAGGAAACTTTATTCTGGGCAGCAGCGGTCTGTCATCGCGTCTTGGTGACCGAGTGCGTCAGAAGGATGGACTCTCTTACACGGTTCAGTCGAGTCTGCAGCCATCTGCGGTCGACGAACGGACGACCTTCTTCCTGTTTGCGATTTCAAATCCTGAAAACTCATCCAAAGTTCACGATGCGATTCAGGATGAACTGCAAAAACTGATCAAGGATGGCATCACTCAGGAAGAATTGGATGCTGCCAAGACTGGCTATCTGCAGGAGCAGCAGGTGAATCGTTCGGAAGACCGCGCGATTGCTCAAATGCTGGAGTCGTACGCGTTTATTGGACGTGATCTGAAATTCGTGGCAAGTTTTGAAGATCAGATCGGCAAGTTGACAGTGGATGATGTCAACGCAGCAATCCGAAAACACATCGACCCGAAGAGACTGTTTGTTGTTTCTGCCGGCGATTTCAAAGCGGTGGAAAAATAACGTAATCTCGTTGATCATGATTCGTGATCAACAACTCAGGAAGTGAGACGATCAAACGGGCTCACATTCAAAAACATGAAGCACGCGAGTCCCTCTCTCGCGTGCTTCAGTGCTTTCTGTATCCACAAGTGTTACCTTGTGGGGACGATGCTGTTCAAGTCTGTGCTCTTTTCTGAACACTTGGGGAATTTTTTTGTTTCTCCAATCGGATTCTGAAAAGGAAAGCAGATCTGCGAAATGCCCCTGTGGAAATTCAGTCCAATGCCGCTGATCGAATTGCGAAATGTCTCCAAGACCTATGACCTGGGCGAAGTCCAGGTCCACGCATTGCGTTCTACAGAGCTATTCATTGAGCGTGGCGAATACGTGGCACTGCTGGGACCATCTGGGTCCGGAAAATCAACCTTGATGAATACACTCGGCTGCCTCGATCGACCGACCACGGGCAGTTATCTTCTGGACGGTGTCGAAGTGGCCACCATGGCTCGAAACACCAGAGCACGAATTCGGAACAAGCATATCGGGTTTGTGTTTCAGAACTTTAATCTTCTCGCACGAACGTCAGCCCTCGACAATGTGGAACTGCCGCTCCTGTACGGTCCGGCTATGGCAGCACGGCAACGAAAGAAGCTGGCGAAAGAAATGCTGAGCATGGTCGGACTCGGTGATCGGCTTGACCATCATCCGGGGCAACTTTCCGGCGGACAGCAGCAGCGAGTCGCGATCGCCCGGTCGCTTGTCACATCGCCCTCAATCCTGATGGGTGACGAACCGACTGGGAATCTTGATTCCAAAACAAGCCGTGAAGTGATCGAGCTCTTTAAGCGTTTGAACGAAGAACGCAATATCACGGTCATTCTGGTCACGCACGACCTCAACGTCGCCAGGCACGCTCGGCGAATTCTGGTTTTGCGGGATGGGCAAATTGTGACGGATACAACTCGATTTGAAGAAGCATTTGAATCGCTCCATTCGTTTGAGACGGAACAACCAGAAGCACAGTCGGAAACGGTCCAGCACGATCATCCGGAATGAGTGATGTAAACCGCGACTGAGCACCGAACAGACTGGTTATGAAAAACGGATTCGGACAAATACCATGGATGGTGCTGTCCGTGCTGGTCATCTGGACCATGCACGTGCCTAAGGTCGCTGGCCAGCTTGTGGTCGATGACGAAAAACACATTCGATGGCCACAGGACCAATTCGCATCACGGTACCATCGCGATGCTGGCCCAGCGCCGGTTACAGTGGCTTCCGAAGACGCCGCGCAGACGGAGCAATTCCTGCCGCTGGATGAAGCAATTCGACTTGCTCTCAACTATTCCGAAGTCATTCGAGTCCTGTCCGGAGTCTCTGCGACGTCGTCTGGATCCACGATTTATGACACCGCCATTGCCATCACGCCGATTGATGTGGCGAAGTCGGCATTCGATCCGGTCTTTCGAGCCAACAGTTCATTTCGCCGAAACGATCAACCCGGTTTGAATGGACTTGGCACAGGCATCAACGGGACAACATCGGCGGGTAACGACAGCGGGGTGAGTCTGAGAGACCCTAATGTCTTCGGTGGTACCGCAGCAATTTCAGCAGACAACAGCTGGGACAGTCAGAACGGTCTGGGCTTCCGATCGCGAAATACTCCGGCATTGGAATTGAGCTACACGCAACCAATCCTCGCGGGTTTTGGACGGCGAGCTAACCAGGCTCCGATTGTGATTGCGCGATTGCAACAGGAACAGTCTTATTTCCAGTTCAAGAGCAGCATGCAGGAACTTGTACGCAGTGTGATCAGCGGTTACTGGTCTTTGGTGCAGGCCAGAACCGACCTTTGGGCTCGGGAGAATCAAGTCAAGCAATTGCAGTTCCTGCTCGACCTGCGCGTCGGCCAGGCAAAAAACGAACTCAAAAATTATGGTGCTGATGTTTCGCAGGCACGCGCCTCTTTGTTTAACGCGAAGGCACTGCTGATTCAGGCAAAAGGGAGTGTCCTGCAGCGTGAAGCCGCATTGCGAAACTTGATTGGATTGCCGCCTGAAGATGGGATTCGGCTGGTTCCTTCCACTCCTCCGACGCGGGATCGTGTGGAGTTTCGCTGGGAGGAAATCGTCGAGACAGCACAAGATCATCGCCCGGATCTGATTGAACTGAATCTTGTGCTGATGGCGGACCAACAAGGTTTGATTCAACGTCGAAACCTTGCACAGCCGTCCCTGGATGCGACTGCGGTCCATCGCTGGAATGGTCTTAGCGGGCGACTGGCAGGCACCGGCGATCGAGTGCATGCACCGTTCAATGACTACACTGGCTGGACCGCTGGAGTTACTTTTGAAGTTCCGCTGAGTCTTCGTGCGTCTCGTGCTCAGCTTCGAAGCCAGGAACTTGTCATTGCGAGAGATCGAGCCAACATTCAGCAGTCTATTCATCAAATTGAGCATCTGCTGGCCACGACGCTGCGTAACGTGGATCTGAATCTGGAGCAGTATGAAGCGTTCCGCGAAGCGCGACTGGCGTCTGAAGCCAACATTGAAGCCCAGGCTGCAAGACTTGGCAACAACTTTGTTGTCAACGGCGGCCAATTGAACTTGCTGACGGCCATTACAGACAGAGCCAACGCCGTTTCGTCAGAAGCACTGTCACTCACAAACTACAATACGGAACTGGCAAATCTCGAGCTGCAAACAGGTACGATTCTTGAAACGCACGGAATTCGATTTACTGAAGAACAATTCTCCAGCATCGGCCCCCATGGTCGCTGTTTTGATGATGCGTGCTATCCCAAAGACCTTCGCCCGAAACCGAATTCCGACCGCTACAATGATTCAAAGAAAGCCGCCGAAGAAGCCTTTGACCTGAAAGGCTTCACACCACGGCGACTGACTCCCTGATGATGCAACCGAATGCACCTTCAGGTGATGATTGCTAACGCAGACCATCGACGAACATCAACGACCGTCGCCAATGGATGCTTCCGGCCGAAGCTTCGATTCCACAGCTGAACTAATAAGCTGAACTAATAATTTGTTTAACCGTCAGCCGGAGGCGTACGCGAATGCGGCCACCAACGTACGCCACTGGCTAATGGTCAAACGAAAAACAGCTCCGTCGGGACGATTGAAAGCATAACACGCTGCAGAATGAAGCCTTCCCTTATCCGCGTGTTTCGATCGTAATCGTTTATCTCGCTTCGAGGTGGACAGTTCTCACGAGAACGCCTTGCCTTGACCTGTTGAAGTCGCGTGTTTTAGGCCCGATGTGCCGAGCTTCCTGCCGTTACGAAATGCGCAACTTCAAAACCTTGGCCACCAGGCTAGACCGGGCGAGCAGCGATTCTCATTTGGCGCGGCAGGCATGATCGCGATCGCCTTGCCAATTTCCCGATGATGTTGCGAAATCTATACAAAGTCCCTTTGCGCCGTGATGTTGCATCTTGACAACATGCTGCAGGCACACCCGCATTCGCGAACAGGATTTTCTAAATCGCAAACACTGCAAAGTGTTTATCAGCATTCACTTACATCGCACATCCCAGAGAACTTTTGCGTCTGGGATCCTTCCAAATGCAGGATTGGCGCAGCGATAGCATTTCGTCACTTCCGAACCAAACCTGTGCAAATGTGCCAGTAGTAGGGTCAGACGTCAAGCTGCTGCAGCTGCCTTTCGTCGGAACCTGAATGTCAATCAACAGTTGATCGGCCCTCAGACCAAGTGGTCTGTCTGAGCGTGCTGAAGACCACGACTGAGTGATTGCTGGCGGAAGCGTTTGAAGCGGGATTCTCATTGGTTCAAATTCTCGACTCTCTCTCAAAAAAAACGAAAGATCCTTACAATGTTGAAGACTCTCTGGAATGACGAAGCTGGCGTAATTCTTTCTGCTGAACTCGTACTGATCAGCACAATCCTGGTTCTGGGCATGATCGTAGGCCTCGTTGAGCTGCAGTGCTCAATCGTTAGCGAACTCAGCGACCTGAGCAGCGCTTTCGGTAACCTGAACCAGTCTTACCAGATTTCTGGTTTCGCAAGCTCAAAGGGTGCAAACCAGTTCAAGGCTCGCACCTACGGTGCTCGCTACACCGACCTGGCTGACACATGCGACTGCGACGCTAACCTGAGCATCGTTTGCACAGACCCAGGCGAAGTTCAGAAGTAATTTGCTGATATCAAAGATACTTTGAGATCCCAGAGCTGCCGAGCTCTTTCAAGGCAGGGTCAATTGACCCTGCCTTGTTTCATTTTGGCAACACTTTTTGTGAGATGATGACACTCACGGTAACACCTTGTCAAAACAAAACGTAAACGCCTCCACCTGTGCGCTGTTGCCGTTCTGACACATCCAGCAGTCCTGAGAATTTTAAGAACGCCCCTGCGGCCCTCGCAGATCCAATAAAAATGCTGCGTTCTCCTGCTGTTGCATGCTTGCCACATAACCGAGATTCCATGTCCTGGCACGCTCTCTGCCTAATGGACATCCAGACCTGAATCAATCCAACGGACAGCGAAAGCGAATTCAGCAAACGCTGTTTCCCGACATGGATTGCCTCCGGAATCAAAAAATGCGATCACCATTGGTGGGGTCGTTTTCTTTCAACTCGCTCGGCAAGCGGAAGGGTATTGATCATGTTGAAGTCTTTGTGGAACGATGAGAGTGGTGTTATTTTGTCAGCGGAATTGGTTCTGATTGGAACCATTCTGGTACTCGGCATGATCGTTGGACTTGTCGAGCTGCAATGTTCGATTGTTTCCGAACTGAGTGACCTTAGCAGCGCGTTTGGAAACCTGGATCAGTCTTACCAGGTTTCAGGTTTCGCAAGTTACAAGTCCTATGGAAAAACGAAGGCTCGGACTCATGGGGCTTCTTACAGTGACTTCGCTGACACCTGCGACTGTGATGGTAACCTGAGTCTTGTTTGCAATGATCCAGGCGAAATTGCCAAATAGTTGAATCGGCCACAAAGCAGTGACCGAAGCGACACGGGTCCGTCAGAGGCTCAAGAAAATTTCGACTTGTGACCTCGTCCACGACGGCCAACTCGAAACGCGTTCATTGACGGAAAAATAGTTTGAATCAACCACAGAAGGCAAAGCCCATCGGCTTTGCCTTTTGTCGTTTGCGTCCAGGCCGGAGGCAGCAAGGAAATGCTGTTCAGGCGACTTCGGCAATTTTTGCTGAAGCGACCAGTTGATTTTGTGCCGAATTGCAGCCTTTTCGACAGTCGATGCACTTCTTGCCGAACACTGGCCTTCATTTCAGATCTTGTTGGTCACTCAGGCCAGGACAGTTCTGAATTGTGTTGACGGCAAAAGTCTGCAACAACTAATTTGCGACTCGAAAGAAAAGTTCTGCCACAAAACGCTTAGCTTGCTTTGAACAGATTGAACCGTCTCATCCCGGCGGTTGAATTCGTTCGCCAGAAACAGACACAGTTAAAACGTCTTGCGATGTCTCCAATCAGGTCGCAGGACCGGGCGTCCTCCCACTGAAGTCCGTTCGAGTAAGAGAAGTTCAAATGGCAGAGGCTTCTGGCAATCTGTCCAAAGGCCGGCGAACCAATCGGGACTGACCACCGATCCGTAGCCGGCACTGGACTATTTCTCGGGGGTTGGCTTCTTTCGAAAGAGCTCAATCGTCGTTTTAAAACATTGGTCTCTTTACCGTATTATTCAGTCAGTTCCCATCTCCGCACTTACCTGTCAATCACAGCAATGCTTTATCTCGTTTGGCCGCGTGTCGTCCATCGAACGAGCTACTTGAATTGTTGCCCTGTCTAAAAACAATTGCCGCCAGTCTGTTCACCGCCATTGCGAGTTGTCAGAACTGCGTCTGTTGAAGCACAAACTCCCGCAAGAAAAAATTCTAAACCTGCTGTTCGCAGGTCCGGGTTTTCATGCGCGGAGAAAAATCCTGTCCTGTCCTGCCATCTCTTCCAGAAGCGCCACGATGCTGCGTCGACGGAGCTCTCCAATGCTGAACTATGCCCACGAAGCCGCCTGTGGATTTCACCCATCAGGAAGGCGTCTGTTGCCCTCGTCTGTTTTCATTCGTCCGGCAATGCGCAATGCACTCTGCTGCCTGCTGCTGTCCAGTCTTCTGTGCGGCTGTGCGTCCGGCCTGATGACGATGCCCGGAGCGGCGATGCTGTCGGAGAAGTTCTCGAAGGACGATGAGGCCGTGGCAAAGACGGCGGAGGACAAGGACAAAAAGAAGTCCAAGCGTGAAAAGGAAGAGGACAACGACTTCGGCAACCGAATCGACACGCCGCTTCTTTCCGAGTACATGAGCGTTCAGGGCAATACGATGATCGTATTGCGAGGAGTTGGATTGATGACCGGGCTGAACGGAACGGGAGGCGATCCTTCCCCTTCGGCCCTGCGGACACAACTTCAGAATGAAATTTCCCGCCGCGGAGTCAAGAACGGCAAGCAAATTCTGGCATCGCGAGATACAGCACTCGTCGTCGTGACTGCTTATCTTCCCGCGATGGTAAGAAAAGGGCAGAGGTTCGACGTTCGCGTCGCCTTGCCGCCAAACAGTAACGCGCGAAGTTTGAAGGGTGGCTGGCTGCTGGAAACTCGATTGTTCGAAGAGCAGAATGTTGAAGGTCACGGTTCCCTGAAAGGGCACAACTACGCGGTGGCAGGCGGAGCAGTTCTGACCAATCTTGGTGTACGTGACAACCGCGAGGAACGACAGGCGGAATTGATGTCCGGCATGATCCCCGGTGGTGCGATCTCTCTGACAGACCGCGACCTCAGCATTGTCCTTAGAACTGAAAAACGCAGCGGCCGCAACAGTGAACGAGTTGCCACAGCGGTTTCAACTCGATTCCACAGATACAACAAATATGGTCAGCGAATACCGTGTGCAGAAGCAAAAACGGACGCGTTGGTTGAACTGAAAACTCACGAAAATTACATCAACAACTTCCCAAGATACCAGGCTGTTATTCGCAGCCTGGCTCTCAACGAATCTGATGTGGCCCGTCGGATTCGCATAGAAAATCTCGCCAGGAATATTCTTGATCCGGAAAAATGTCAGAGCATCATTGCAGGGGTTGCAGCCTGTCCGACAGCATTACAATTGGAAGCCATCGGTGACGAAGCAATTCCCTATCTAAAGGATGCTCTTGCCTCGGACAGCTTTGATGTTCGCTTTCAGGCAGCACAATCACTCGCCTATCTGGGCGACGCCTCAGGGGTAGAAATTCTTCATGAAGCAGCCAGAGACCAGCCAGCCTTTCGAGTCTACGCGCTTGTCGCTCTTTCTGTTGTCGATGACGCCGATTCAGTCCTGGCTCTGCGTCAATTGATGAGTGAAGAGGCTCTGGAAACCCGCTACGGAGCATTCCGAGCTTTGAAAGAGCTTGACCCTCATGATCCATCACTGAACCCTGTCGGATTTGAAAACCGGTTTGTCATGTATGTCGTTGAATCGACCGGTGAACCTATGGTCCACGTGACTCGCCGTCGAGCTCCTGAAATTGTCGTTTTCGGAGCCGATCAACAACTGCGATTGCCTGCTGTTCTGAATGCCGGCAGAAATATTCGCATCAAGGGTGAAACAGGCGATCACGAAGTGGAAGTCATCTTTTATCAGCTCAACGCGGAACCACAGCGACAGAAAGTTCCCAACCGTCTGATTGAAATTGTCAGAGTCTGCGGAAAACTCGGGGCGACCTATCCCGACATGGTACAGATGATGATTGAATCTGAACAGCAGCATAACTTTGTCGGACAATTCGGCATCGATCGACTGCCACAGGCCGGACGGCTTTATCTGAAGAAAGATGAAATCGCAAACGGAGAGGATGACGTCAAACGCATCGGGTCTTCCAAAATGATTCCGGAATTGTTCGATGAGCTCGATGAAGACGAGCTTCGGGAGAACGAGTCGGCAGAGAAACTGATGTCACTGAACTTCGATGAAGTGGCAAAAGAAGATGCAAAGAACGGAGCCGCGGTCAGCAAAAATCAGTCAAAGAAAACAGCAGACCGGAAGAAAGCCGACGATGGTTCGATGGGCTCCGATAACAACGCCACAAAGCCACGATCGACTGGCAACGCGGATGAAACCGAAACCGACGATGAATCGGCGGATGACATGACGCTCCTGATGGATTCGAAAGACTCGGACATGTCCGAGTCAGACGATGAAGCCGACGGCAGCACTGACGAAATGGCACCAACGGACGAAGCAAGTGAAGAGACCACCGATGTTCTTGCTCCGGACGAACTGAAGCCACCGAAAGAATCCTTCAGTCAGCGATTTTTCGGAATCTTCAGACGCCCCTCGGTCAGCGGAATGTCGGAACCTGAAGAATAGCCATCGTTCACTTGCGAAAGTCGCTTCACCTGATCGTTGAACAGCGCAACGCGACGAACCAGGATGAAGTGACTCGGTCGCATGGTGTTACTGGAAGTTGTTATTCGAATGACGTTGCCATGGCAACGAATTGTGTACCAAGGATAAGGGTTAATGCTCAAGTCGCTCGAACTCTTTGGCTTCAAGAGTTTCGCCGACCGCACCATCTTCGACTTCGCTGCCGGAATCACCGGTGTTGTCGGACCGAATGGGAGCGGAAAGAGCAACGTCGTGGACTCGATCAAGTGGATTCTGGGGGACCAGAGCGCGAAGAGTCTGCGTGGCAAGGACATGACAGATGTGATCTTCAACGGATCCACCAGTCGTACCGGATCGCAGTTTGCTGAAGCCACACTGGTCTTCGATAATAAGACTCGATTCATTCCGCTTGATCTGGATGAAGTGGCCATCGGTCGCCGAATCTGGCAGTCGGGCGATTCCGAGTATCTGATCAATCGAAATACGGCTCGTTTGAAAGACGTTCGCGAACTGTTTGTCGGCACCGGGGCAGGGGCCGCAACTTACAGCATTATCGAACAGGGGCGAGTTGACCAGATTCTGCAGTCGAACGCAGCCAATCGCCGGCTGATCTTTGAAGAAGCCGCCGGCATCAGCCGTTTCAAACAAAAACGCACAGAGGCTCTGAAACGCCTCGAGCGAGTGGAATCAAATCTGATTCGCCTGTCCGATCTTGTGGACGAAGTAGAAACTCAGGTCAGTACCGTCCGGTCGCAGGCGCAGCGAGCAACTCGGTATCGCGATGTGTCGACCGAGCTGGAGCAATTGTGGGTAGGTCTTGCGGCCGACGATTTTCGTCGCGAGTCGACTCAACGCGATACGCTTGTCGCACAAATGCATGAATCCGCCAGCGTTGTGAAGGATCTTCGGTCCCGACAATCCGAAGCCGAAGCTCAGGTTGCCGCGGCCGATGGCGCGTTGGCACAGGTAGATGACCAACTGCGTGAAGTGGAGCGACGAAGAAGCGACCTCCGAAGTCGGATCGCAAGTCTGGATACAACCGTTCGACATCAGGCCGCGCGGGAGACGGAACTTTACTCTGATCTGCAGCGATTGATTCGTCAGCAGAATCTGATGAAGAATCGTGTGGCCGAAGCGCAGGCAGAAGAAACGCATCTGGAATCGGTTCTGACGCTCGAACGCGCAGCTTTCGAGCGTCGCAAGACAACACTCTTGACGGGCGACGATCAGGTTAACGGCTTGCACCAGATGCTGGCTGATTCTCGTGACAATATCGAATCGGCTCGTCAGGAATTGATGCAGCAGGTTCGAGTCAATTCCGAATCCGCATCTGCTCTGAATAATCTTCGTTCGCAGTACCAGACAGCAGTACAGTTTCGAAAAAATCTGGAATCGCAGGCCGAAGTTCTGGATGCAGAGCTCTTGAAGCTGACAGAATCATCGCCTGAACTTGAAACACAGATGCTGCAGGCTCAACAGGAACTGCAGACTGTTGAAAATGATGCCGACAATCTGCTTCGCAGTCGTGAGCGATTGGTGTCGGAGCAGAATCAGTCGCAAAAATCGCTGGCCGAACTGCGCGAACACCGCAGTGCTCAAATTGCTCGCCGAGCAGTTCTTGAAGACCTCGAAGACCGACAGGAAGGCTTCGGCATCGGCGTCCGTGAAATCCTGCGCCGAGCGGACGAAGCCGATTCTGAACCGTGGAATCTTATCTGTGGCAGCGTCGCGGATTTGCTCGACGTTGACATGGAACATGCCGCGCTGCTCGAAGTCGCGCTTTCCGGCCGAGCTCAGCTTCTGGTCGTGACGCGACTCAAACCGCTGATTGATTATCTGAACTCCGGCCGATGTCGAATCACGGACAGAGTCGGTTTTATCTCGATCGAAAACACCGACGAAGCAAATCGCGATCTCTCGGAACTGCGTGGCAGTCTGCGTCGCAATGATGACGATGTGTGGGCGACATCCGGTAGCGGCAGCGAGATCGAACAACAGGCAGATTCCTGGTGGGGACGAAAGAAGACCGGACGTTCCGACAGCGATTCCATCGAACAACTGCTTGCGGCCGCCGGATCAGCCGAACCTCTGCAGGTCACCTGGGTTGATCCACGAACGGAAAGCGCGGTCGTACGTTCTGTCTTTTCACAGGGAGATACCGCTCCGCCGCTGCTCTTCGGAGAACGAGGCGTCGTCGGCCGCGCCGACGGCTTGGCGAGACCTCCGCAATCGATGCCGGAGTTGGCCAGTCATCTGTTGGCAGACACCTGGGTCGTGGAAACGCTGGCTGATGCCTTGCGTCTACACGCATCGACCAACGGTCAGTGCCGGTTCGTGACATTGCAGGGCGAACTGATTGAAAACGACGGAACGCTGTTCGCGGGCACGGTTCGCAATGAATCCGCACTGCTGTCCCGAAAGAGCGAACTGCGCCGTTTGCGAAACGAACTGCATCGACTTGAGCACGAAATTGCTCAGCGTGAACTGATGTTGCGATCACTCGGTCAAAACATCACGACGACCGACGAGCGATTGACTCAAACACGCAACCAGGTCAACGATCACGGAAATCGATGCCGAAAGATCGAAACGCAACTTGCCGAACACCGTCGCCAGCTGAAGGAGTCACAGCGTCAGACCGATGCGCTGTCAGCGCAGCGCGACAAAGTGACCTCAGAGATCTCAGAGCTGTTAAGACTGATCGAAGAAGCCGAACAGCAACATCAATCGGGCGAATCCCTGCTGCAGCAGCGACAGCAATTGATTGCCGAGCTGGGAACGCAGCTTGCCGAACGACAGCAGGAACTCGAAGCGATCGAGCGAGATCGAACAGCAGCCAGTCTGGAACTGACTCGTTCCGAAGAACGTCTTCTTGGACTGCAGGAAGCGGTCGAGCGAGTGCGTGAAGATCTTGAACAACGAGAACTGCAACAGCAGGAAGCCGAACGTCGACTGCAGTCCGCTGCGGAACGTCAGAGAGATCTGTTGATCGCACGGCTGAATGCGTCCGCTGAAATTGCCGAACTCAGTGTTGCTGATGATCAGCTGGCAGCCGAAATTCACAGTCAGAGTGCAACACGACATCGACTTCGCCTGAACCGCAATGCGGCAACGGCTGCGGAGACACAAATTCGCGATGTCCTGCGTCAGCATGAAACTCGGCATCATGAAGTTGAGCTTCAGGTGCGAGGAATCGATCATCAACTGACAACCAGCGCTGAACGAATTCGTGAAGAGTTTCAGATCGAAGTGCGCGAAGCGGTAGAGTTTGGGCGATCGGCTGTCGCAATCTGGTTGCAGAAGCAATCCTCTGGCTCAGCAGACTCGGATGCGGATTCAGAATCAGAATCAACTGATCGTAGTGCATCAGCGACCGCGCCGGCATCAGCAGTGTTCGATGAAACCGCCGCTGGCGTCATCGCCGATGCGGCTCAGTATGCGGAAATGCGTAGCGAGATCGACCGGCGCGTTGAAAGACTGCGTCGTCAATTGAAGAAGATTGGAAATGTCGGAACCGAAAGTCTCGACAATCTGATCGAACTGGAAACTCGATTCCAGAGACTGCATATGCAGTTGACGGACCTTGAGTCGGCACGCGATACATTGCGAGATATCGTGCGCCGCATTAACGTGGAGAGTAAACGGATGTTTCTTGAATCGTTTGAGACGATTCGAGGATATTTCCGGGAATTGTTCCGCAAGCTGTTCGGCGGTGGCGAAGCCGACTTGATTCTGGAAGACCTGGAAGACGTTTTGGAATGCTCCATTGACGTGGTTGCCCGCCCGCCAGGAAAAGAACTCCGCAGCATCTCCCTGTTAAGCGGGGGCGAAAGAACACTGACGGCCGTGGCACTGTTGCTTTCGATTTTCCGCAGTCGATCCAGTCCGTTTTGTATTCTGGACGAAGTCGATGCTGCTCTGGACGACGCGAACATTGGAAGATTCGTCAATGTTCTTCGAGAATTCCAGCAGAGCACTCAGTTCATCATGATCACGCACCGTAAGCCAACGATGGCTGTGACGGACGTACTCTATGGTGTCACGATGGAAGAATCGGGGATCTCGCGACGCCTGTCGCTGCGATTCGAAGATGTCGACGAACACGGCAACTTCATCGCTGCGGCCAAGAAGAGCAAAGCGGCGTAGCCGCGAAGCGGCTGGTTTTCGGTTTGAGGTTTTCGGTTTTCAGACCAGCGATGTGCCTTGACTCATTGCTCCGGCGATTTCCGAAAACCGAACACTGAAAACCGAACACCAACCGTCTCCGACGGTTAACCGCTGCAGGCGTTGCACAGGTTCTTCCAGGCAGTTAGAGCAGGTCTGTCAAACATCTTAAAGTCGTTCCCATCGAAACGACGAACATAAAGCAGGCGATTGTCATCCTGTTGTGGCGGTAAGAACACTTAGTGTAATTACCCGGGGAGGCCAGGAAGCACAATTGGTTACATCGCCAGGGGGGTAATTCAGCGTCTGACCGTAACGGAAGGGATGTCCGGACAAGGTCGCTGTACGTCTTTATCGATTTACAGAGTGAATTGCTTCCCAGTGCCTTGTGCAAGGCACGGGATTGCGCCGCACGCAATCCAAAGAACGACCCCTGTTATTACTACGGACCCGCGTTTCGTTACGGCTGTCACGACAGAGAATTACTTTCGGGTAATTCAACCGCAACAGAACATCCGAGTAATGGCGATCTGGGTTCCTAGGACGGGAACCTGGATGGTGCAGAACTGATTGGAGAGCCCGCCCATGAAGACGATCTTCACTACTGGTCAGGTAGCTAAGATCTGTAAAGTTGCCCCGCGTACTGTTTCGAAGTGGTTCGATTCCGGACGACTTCGAGGCTATCGAATTCCTGGCTCACAAGATAGACGCATTCCACGCGAACATCTTATCCGTTTCCTTAAGGAACACGGAATGCCGCTCGGCGAGTTGGAAGACGAAGCAATGGGCAAAATTTTGCTCGTTGGTTCAGATCTGACAACTCGATCGAGTTTGAATGAGATGATTTCCAACGACGACTTTAAGATCGAAATAGCTGCCAGTGGCTTTGAAGCTGGAATCCAGGCAGAGTCTATTCACCCCGATTGTGTCGTGGTGGACTTTGTTATGGGGCGTGAAGAAGCTCTGATGATTGCTCAGAACCTTCGCAGAAACACTGAGTTTCTCGAAACCGTTCTGATCGGTCTTCTTAGCGACGAAGATAACGCATCCGGCTTCGACCGTTCGGTGTTTAACGAAACGTTCCGAAAACCATTCGACGCAGCTCTGCTCGCCGAACGTATTCGAACTCTGGTTAATCGCCGAAAGCAGTTGGCCTGAGAAACCAACGAGAGGCCTCGGCGATCTGACCACGTCGAGAAAACATACCATCGGACAGTCTTTCGAGATTGTCCGGTGGTTTTTTTATGCGCGGTGGTCAGTATTTGGCGTATGAAACAGGGCTGATTGGATGTTGCACTCATAACAGCGAAAGCTCAAGTCCCTCGGCTTCTGACTCAAAAAAGACCATTCTCGACTGCCAAACATGTTTCGAATCTCTGGCCGATCTTTCTGTATTGCTGTCGTCGCGTTCCTGCTTGCGGCGTCTATGGTGAATCATGGATTGGTCGATTCGTCATTTCCCGCTGGCCCTGGGCTGACTCTTGATGAGTCCTTCAATATCGATCAGGGAATTTATCTTGTCGATGCCATTGGACAGCACGGTCCGCTTCTTTTCACTCCTGAAGTCGCAACAGAGATCTTTGGAAGTTCGCGTTTTCTGCCCGATCATCCACCGCTCGGCCGAACACTCCTCGGGATGTCGCATTCTCTGACGAGCTGGCTGATTCCAGGATCCGAATCCACGACGTACAACGTTCCCGCTGCAAGACTCGGTTCGTGCTTCGCATTTGCAATGACAGTGCTTTTGATCGCCGAGTTCGCAGGACGTCAATACGGGCCTGCAACTGGTCTTTGTTCGGCCATCATGTTGATTACGATGCCAAACGTGATCGGACACGCTCGGCTGGCTGCGCTGGAATCTTCCACAAACCTGGCGTGGGTCGCCGCCATGATACCGTTGCTGTCATGGTGGACCGGGGAAAAGCCGCCGACAATCAAACAGACACTCATCAGCGGAGCGTTATGGGGGCTCTTGCTGCTGACGAAAGTTCAGGGCGTATTCTTGCCTGTGATCGTGTTCCTGTGGTCCATCTGGAATTTTCGTTGGCAGGCGATTCGCCCATTGGCGATTTATGGAGTCACTGGTGCTGCGGTCTTCTTCGCGGGCTGGCCGTGGCTTTGGCTTGATCCCGTTCACAACGTGTTGCAATATCTGGGACGAACGACAGAACGCCCTACACTTTATTGCTGGTACTTTGGAACACGTTACGCCGACAAAATTGTGCCCTGGCATTTTCCGTTTGTGATGACGATGATCTCGTTGCCCGCATGGACACTTGTGGGACTATTGCTTCGAGCCATTCAATCCAGGCTCGAACGAATAGAGCAACTCTTGCTGCTGTGCGCAATCTTCCCCCTGGTCGTTTTTGCTGCCCCAGGTGTGCCGGTTTACGATGGCACTCGGCTCTTTCTGATCGTGATGCCGTCATTGGCAATTCTTGCAGGACGAGGATTCATGATCTGGATGAATCGGTCGGCGATGCAACGGTCGGAGAAATCTATCAGTGAGCAACGAGGACACTCGCCGTGGAGATGCGGAGTTCTCTGGACGCTCCTCACGATTCCGCCACTCTTCTGGATCATGCAACCTCTCGCGATTTCGCAATATGGTCTGCTTTCAGGCGGCAACCGAGGAGCTGCCTGGATAGGAATGGAGACCAGCTATTGGTCCGATTCTCTGAACTCCGATTTTTGGAGACAGGTGCCAGAAGATTCGGCGTTGCTGGTCGCTCCCGTGAGTCACCAATTTCAACTGAACGACATCGAGTTGCTGGTACCGATTGTGCAGCAACGAAGAATCCACTTGATACCGTTCCAGTATGATCCGGCCAGTCAGTCTGGAAACTTACTGCTGCTTCATCGACTTGCCGATTTGCGTCCTGAGCTATCAAACGTGCCTGCGGGCGCAAGCGTACTGGCTGAAGTTCGTCAGAGTGGCGTTACTTACGCAAGGATTATCGACAAGCTTCCGGAATCACAACCTCAACCGGAATAGGCCGAGTCCCTGTTAAGAATTTTTCAGCACGCAGCACCTGCAAGTGCAAGTGCTGTGTTCGACTGGCTGCTGTGACATCATGCGGTGATGAGATCATGCCGTGCTCAGCTTGGCAGCATGCATGAACAACCGAGTGCTGCCATGATGTCATCGCCGGGAGTTTTGGCCTCATCCACAACGTGATTGCCGAGTCCCATGCATGCAACAGAAACGCAGCACAATCTTCTGCGTCGAGGTCGCCAAAAGGCAAAGTCCCAACCGTCGCTTGCTTAGGCGAGCGGCAGGAAATGGCTTACCAGCCCATATTAGAGCACTTGTCCCAACTGCTTATGAACGATTGGAACAATCGTTCTACAATGGTAAATCCTCTCCTGCCGCTCGCCTTAGAGCCAGCCCATGATTCCCGCTGTGATGACTGCAACACCGACTACTAATAGTGTTCCGACAATCAGTCTTCGAACGGTGCGATGCTGCTGATCACGAATGGAAAGAACGGTCTCAACCATCGCCACGCGGCTATACCGGGAAACTGTGCTTTCACCAGGTTTTGGTTCGTTAAACTGCCACCCGCTGGCACTCGACTTTGAATTTGCAATCTTTAAGGAAGGAGAACTCACAATAGCACCTGTTCTGATTAGGGGAAGTTGTTCAAATCCTCTGCATCGTGCTTCCTCCTGGTCACTATGCAAATTCAAGTCCGAAATTTTCAAGATGGTTCCAGGGAGCTCGTTTCTTAGAGAAATCAGACTCCGAGCCATCAGGGTCTAGTCTGTTGCCTGATCCGCAGGTTCGGTACTCTCTTAACGACACTTTGGCCAGCATAACGTTCGAAGGTTTTCTGCGTACTCAGGACATCAACCCGACTCAAACCGGTTTCTGTTCTTCGTAGCGATATTCACTTAATCTGCTGGTTGTTTCGTCTCAGATGTCATTATCCTGGCAAGAGTCCTCAAAAATTCTGAAGCGTTTGAACAGCTGTACGACGGACCTTTCAGCCCGTCGCACAGAGTGACATCACTATGTTCAAAAGATTGTGATTTGGTCATCACAATTTATAGAATCAGAAATCGGATCTCAGTGAGCCACGGCGACGCGCCGGATAGCATCTGAATATCGATCCAGCCGACGGCTGACCTGATGGGCGGCTCGATCGACGGCTTCGCCAATGGCGATCTCAAGCGATGTTGCCTTCTCGTGAACAATCACATCCGCCATTCGAGTCATTGAGACGTGAATGATACAGTGAATGTCGTCACCACCGCGAGGCCCATTTTCATCTCGGGCTGTAACCCTGATTTCGCGAATCGAATTTTCGAATCGATCAAACGCATACTCGCATCGGCGAATAACCAGTTCTTCAGCATCCCTGGTAAACTCATGATCTCCGTGAAACAAAATCTTCATTGCATCGCCCTTTCGTTCGTACCATTTCTGGACAATTCTGAGGACACTCAATTGAACAATTTCTGACCTGCAAAAACGACCACTCCGTTGGAGTTGACCGAGAAAGCGGCTTATCGGTTCACTAGAAACAAGTCGGCTTTCGGGATTTCAGTCACTCCGGGGTTCTGTAAGAATTCAGTGGCAATCAAAGTGGGTTGCAAAAACTGCTCCGTACTACTGTTACGCATTCTTCGCCGTTAAGGCTCATATTTTAGAGACGATTTGGGAAAATTTCCCCACACTTATTTCATCCAAAAAGGACTGAGCGTCACAAATGACAGAGTTTCCCGGGAAAATCGCCCTCGTAACCGGCGCAAGTCGAGGTATCGGTTTTGGTATCGCACAGGCACTTTTCGATGCTGGATGTTCAGTTGTTGTCTGTGGTCGAAACGCAACAGCAATTCAGGCGGCCGCTATTCGATTTTCAGGCGAGCCCCATCGGATTCTTGCGGTGCCCGCTGATGTCGGGAGCGAAGCAGATGTCGAGCGGCTCTTTGATTTGATTCAATCGAAGTTCGGCCGCCTCGACATTGTCGTCAATAACGCAGGCGCTTTTGATGGTGGCCCGGTTGAGGATCTTTCGCTCGATGCCTGGAACAACGTGATCTTATCGTGCCTGACTGGCACTTTTTTGTGCACGCGGGCGGCATTCCGGATGATGAAGCCAAATCGGAAGGGACGAATTTTGAATATCGGCTCAATCTCGGCGCAGCGCCCGCGCGACAATTCGTCTGCATACACGGCTGCGAAATTCGGAGTGCAGGGTTTTACCCATGCGACGGCTCTGGAGGGACGCAAGCATGGAATCGTTGTCAGTTGTCTGCATCCTGGTAATGTGCTCGTCGAACGACGTCAGGATTCCGGGGCGAAATCAGACGATGAACCAATGATGCCAGTGTCATCAATTGTTCGCGCCGCGATGGCGATGCTTTCAATGCCGGACGATGTGAATTTCCTGGAAGCGATCGTTCTGCCAAATGAGCAACTTTATGTTGGCCGCGGATAGAACACGTTGCTGAGGGGCGACTTAAAAATGAGTGTCGGCTTGTGGTCGCCCAAAGCACGTGCCTTTCCACGGGGACCATGCGCTGTCAATTCATCGTACGTTCACGCGCATACAAGCTCGAAGCGCCAGCGAGTGGGCCATTGAGTGCTCAATTGAACCAGGCCATGAACAGGAAGAAGTTTCCCTGGAAGGCGTTGGTGATCCGACGCCATTTGGCCGGATCTGTCCGTTCCCCTTTTTCCAGAAACGGTTGCAATCCAGTCCCCTGCAGCCAGAGGACCAGATCCAATCGAGTTGGTTCGGTGAATACCTTTCGGAGGTTAATTCCAAACTCCGGATTCTCCGGGACGTTGCCGTCAAAGAGCATCACTCCCCCATTGATACCTCGCCAGAATGGCAGCAGCTTCCTGCCTTGCAGAATCGCTTCGGATTCGTCGAGAAATTCGCCCCACTGCGCCTGCATCTGTTTTGAAATTCGCATTTCCCCAAGTGCCGCTGATTGTTTTGTGTTTGGCAGCCATTCATGGTCGTCGTCTGTTTCTGCATTGATCAGCACCCACGATTGGCGACTGTGTGAAATCACCGATTCAAGATGCGAGAGCGCCGCTTTCATACGCTCGGGCTCCTTGCATTCGTAGTTGATCGTGTGAATCAATGCGATCACGTCAAGAATGTTCTGTGAGTTGAATCCGACAAACGGACCGGTGCCTTCTTTCTTCAGAAATGCATAGGGTGTTTCCACGTTGGGATAGAACAAATGTGCGGTGCGTTCGAATTGATCTTGCCAGTCGTGAGCCAGAATGATTTCTCCCAGCGCAGACATCACATGACAATAGCCACGCAGCCAGAGAACGTCTGCATCGTCGAATGCGACAACAAACTGACTGACCATTTCATCCGTATCCGTGCCCCTTCTGCTACCATCGATCGACTGAAGAATTCGCCAAAATGATTCTTCGTCTGTTGCGACGCCGTCGCCATCCAGATCCAGCCGAATCTGACCAATCTTCAGGGGCAACTTGACGTCCGCAGGTGCCGTTCTGGCGAGCGTGGCTTCGGCTGTTTTGATCCCGTCAAGAAAACTTTGAATCATCATTCGAGCTTTCTCGTAGCTCAACTTTTCAGGCATACTATTTTCAGGGATCGGGAGTCTCATGAACGGCATGGACATGCGGCGATTTCCCAGCAGCCCGTACCGATACTGGTCCTGCCCGAGTTTCTCAACGGTCTGCAGAAACTGAGTCACTCCCAGGCTGAATCTCGCAACGGAGTCATCTGGATTGGATTGCAGCAGCGAGACCATTGCTGCATTCCCTTCGGCCAGCCGACCTTCGATCAGAAACTTTTCGATCTCGGGTGGAGCGGCGGTCAGTGTGGATGAACCGAATAACGCTGCAACAAGAATTGCCGAAATGGAAAAGGTGCCGCGAATAACCATGGGGATCTCCTTAAGATGTCAGGAATGGGGCGAACCAATCAGAAAACCTCGCTGCTGAAACTGCCGAATGCATCGCTGTGGGCAACATTCATGATTCCAGTTGCAGGTACTGATTGACGTTGTGAGACTCGCATTCTGCGTGGAACCATGGCCACAAGTATAGCAGCTTGCGAGAAGTCTGAGCTTTGGTGAACTCCGACGCTGGCGATGACTTCTTTGAAGTCGCCGGATATAATCGGGTTCAATCGATCCGGGCAACCGAAGGAACGGCCCCCAAATTCACTACTGATATTGGACGATGCTGACGTGGGCATGACTTTCTTATCCATAATTGTTGGGTTTGTGATTGTCGCGGCGTTCCTGATGATTTTGGGAATATCCGGCATTATGTTCTTCAACGTTTCCCGATTCTTTAATCGAACTGTTCAGCAAATCGAGAACGAAAATCGAAGGGCTGAGTCCGCAAACAGTGAGACAAGTCACGCAGAGAAGCGACGACGCGCACTTGAGATCGTGGCAAACCAACCGGAGGGAACGCCTGCTCACAAATGTCGGGGCTGCGGGGCTACGGTGGACAGCACTGCAGAATTGTCCGCAGATGGGAAAGTGCGATGCAACTACTGCAACCAATGGACGAGCATCTACCAGTAGCATCAGGATTTTCTGTTTACATCAAATCTGAATTGACCTCACCAGATTGAGTCCGAGTGTGACAGGTTCCATCAATACCGAAATTCAGAATGATGACGACCGAGAACAGTCTCGACGGCTGAGTCTGCAGGGGAATAATCCTCCAGCAGAGATCGAAGGCTATTCCATCGTTCGTCGACTGGGGATGGGAGCATACGGTACCGTCTGGCTGGCTCGTGAAGATCGTACCGGACGCATGGTTGCGGTGAAATTTTATCCGCATCGGCGTGGATTGAACTGGTCGATGCTCAGCCGAGAAGTTGAAAAACTGGCCGCCGTTTATACTTCCCGCAACATTGTGAGACTGCTCGATGTTGGCTGGAATGCAGAGCCACCTTACTTTGTGATGGAATTTGTCGAGAACGGGTCGCTGGGAAATTTCCTGGCTCGAGGCCCCATCTCGCTGGATGAGTCCATTCGTATCATTCGGGAAATCTGCAGCGCGCTGATCGATGCTCATGGCGCTGGAGTTCTGCACTGCGATTTGAAACCGGACAATGTACTGCTGGACGGTCAGCTGCACGCGAGACTCTGCGACTTCGGCCAGTCTCGAATGTCGCATGAGCAACTGCCGTCGCTGGGAACGTTGTACTACATGGCTCCGGAACAAGCGGATCTCGACGCACTGCCGGACGCTCGATGGGATGTCTACGCTGTCGGTGCATTGCTTTATCACATGCTGACAGGCGCACCACCACATCGCGATGATTCGACACAGCGACAGTTGGAAGCTGCGGAAACTCTGGATCAGCGACTTAAGACCTACCAGGCCATCATTCGACAATCCGGCTCGCCATCCGGACACCGAAATGTGAAAGGTGTCGATAGCCGACTGATTGACATTATCGATCGATGTCTGGCGTTTGCCCCTGGAGATCGATTCCCCAACGCACAGGCTGTCCGCGATGAGCTTGATGCCCGCGATCGTCATCGGGCTCGTCGGCCACTGCTGATGCTTGGCGTTGTCGCGCCGATGCTGCTGATGGCTGCGATGGTCCCGATTTTCGTTAATGCTCTCAGCAAGAACGTGCGAGTCACTCAGCAGGAAATTACACAGCGCGCGCTGGAGAGCGATGCTTTGTCGGCTCGCCTGCAGGCCGCTGCTCTAGAAGATGAACTGGGGGACCGCCTTGAAGAACTGGAAAATGTTCTGTCCGATCCGGATCTTGCAAAAGAGCTGGAGACAATGTTCCGCGACGACAGTGACGTAGTCGTTGCGCGAGTGTCGCTTGCGTATTCGGGCATGCCGATCAGCGAGAATGACGAGGCTCGACTGAAATGGGTCCGACTGATGGATGCTGCCTGGGAACAATCCAGGACATTGAATGAGAAACGAAATCGTGAGCAGGATACCAGCTGGTTTCTGACCAACGCAGACGGAGTGCAGATCTGGCGAAGAGAGTTCAGCGATTTGACGTTGAGTCAGAACTTTTCTTATCGCGATTATTTCCACGGCCTCGGGCGCGACTTTGAACCGGGTAAGGCTCCGCCGAACATCAAGCCGCTGCAGTCTCCACATGTCAGTGTGGCCTACAAGAGTACGACGACCGATCGACAGACCGTGGCGTTGAGTGTTCCCGTGAGAGATTCTGCTGGGAATGTGGTCGGGATTTTTGCGCGGTCAGCCAACCTGGGAGACTTTCAGTCTCGACTCGGACGACGAATTCAGGCGGATGACACCGACAGTGTCAAACGGATCATCGCACTAGCCGAGTTTCGAACGTCAGGAGAATTGCGACTTCTGGATCATCCATATTTGACCGAAGAATTCGTTCAGTCTGCCGAAGCGGCGGAACGCGACGAAGAGCTCTTTCAGAATCTTCGAATGGATGAAGACACGGCAAAGCAAATCCAGAACGCCCTGAACTCCGACACCGATGGACGCAATGAAGTCAAGTTGCCAATTTACCGAGATCCCGTTGGCCAATTGAAAGACGCCTCGGCCGTTCGATATGTTGATGAATGGATGGCGGCCATGGCCCCGGTCCGCGGCACCGGATGGGTTGTGATTGTCCAGGAACGTCGTGACGCCGCACTTACGCCGGTTCAGACAATGGCTGATCGAGCCACTCGTCAGGCCTGGCTCGCGGTCCTGGTCGCTGTTGCCATGATGCTGGTCGTCTGGTTCTTTGTCTGGCGCGCGTTCGGTCACGTCTCGACGCCTCGAAACAGAACCGCAGCCGAATAGGCTCCACCGGCAACCATAAATCCCGCGCGGAAATCTGCGGGATTTGATGACAAAAATGCACGCAATTCATGCGGGCTGCCTAAGTGCGACGATGCAAATGTCAACTGGCGAATCGCGATCATTCCGCAGTCTTGCCCGTTCGATTTTTCTGGCGAAAACAACAAACACGTTTTTGAAGCCTTCGCGTTATACTCATCGCGGTCGCGATTGATTTGTTTAACCGTCAGCCGGAGGCGTACGCGGATGCGGATACGGCGACCAGCGTACGCCTCCGGCTAACGGTGAAACAAAAACATCTCCGGCGGCACCGTTTAAAGTATCAGGGATATTGGTAGCCAGCAACATTTCGACCGTGTATCGTTCGCAAACGCGAGTTCGATTTTTGTTGTATTTCCTGGCACTGTCAGTATTCGTCCGAAGAACGTCCCGACAAACTTTTCTGCGTCGGTTTCGATTGCACGAGGCATTAATGACGCTCTTGTCCCCGATTATTATTTCTCTCTCCATCATCAGCGCGGCGATTCAGGCCAATGGTGTTTCTGCCAAGGAGAACGGGGCTCCAAATGATGTGGGTGTTCAATCCGCGGTTCTTTTGACAAAGGCACCTGATTCGGCAGCGGAACAAAATCCCAATCAACAGGACAAGAAAGACGGAAGCACAAAATCGTCGAGCGACGCGGAGAGTAATCCGTCAAAGTCGGAGCTGGCCACTTTCAAGAAAGCTTTTGACAGTCTTCGTCAGCACCCGGTTGAAGCGGCAATGCTGGCGTCAAAGTTGGCAGAACGTCAGCCTCCGTTACCAAAACCTTTGCTCGCAAATGTGCTTTGGATTCAGGGCAGCGGGCTGTCAATCTCTGAAGATCATAAGCAGGCGCTGGCCGTTCTTTCACAGGCTGAGCTGCTTGCTCGCGAGATTCGTGACACAAAATTGTTGCGACGAATCCTGAGGTATAAGTCGGCATCTGCACTCGAATGCTCAGAATTTTCCGTTGGACAAGCTGCCGCGGAAGAAGCGATCGCTTTGTCTCACAAGATGCATGACGACTCCGCCTATCTTGCAACTCTGCACAATGAACTTGCTGGAAACGAAGCCGGGCTTGGCAATTCGCTCAAAGCGATCGAACATTTCCACAAGGCGCTCGAAATCTCACGACGCACCGGCGACGTGCCTACTGAATTGCAGGTGCTTGTGAACCTTGGTCAGATCTTTGCTGACATGAATCGTCCTGAAGATGTGATTGAAATTAATAAGCAAGTGCTGGCAAAAGAAGGCGAGGGATTGGACCCACAAAGCCTGCCTGTGATTACCGCTCATGTTTCTCTTGGAGAAAGCTACCTGACGCTCGGGAAGCTTGCTGAAGCAGAGTCACATCTGCAAACGGCCAGGAAAATGTGTAACCAGCCAGGTTCGGAAGCCGTACTCGGATCTGCAGAAGCGGCACTCGGACGATACTTTTTCGCAAACAAGGACGTGACTGGGGCCAGGCAGCACTTCACCGCATCGCTGCAGATTTTTGAGTCACTTGAGAATGCGTCAGGAATTGCAGCCGCACAGCAGGCTCTCCGAAATCTGGCTGCCGTCGATTCGATTCCGGATGACTCGACTGAAGCACGGATTGCTGAAATTCAGAATCAGTTGTTGCAGGCGGAAGCTGCAAAGAACCAGGAACTTGTGATCTCGCTGCATCGAGAGTTGGCCGACAATTTGGAGCTCACCGGAGACTGGCAGGCTGCCACCGTCCATTTGAAGACAGCCGCTGAACTTGACCATATCGTTCGCAACAATAAAGTCGATGACACCATTGCCAGATTGTTGTCAGAAATGCAGATGACTCATAAGGAACAGGATCTGGCTCGGCTGCGCCATGAATCTGAATTGAACTCTCATCGAATCCAGGCTCAGGAACGCTGGAACACTGGTCTTATTACTTGTGTACTGACGATGTTTGCTGTCATCGTCGCAATTGGCTGGCTGCTGAGTCAAAAGAAAAAAGCGGTCAGAGAGCTCAGCGCGGCGCATGATGAGCTGCGAGAACAGAGGCGTCTGCAGATCAATATGGAACGCCGACTGGCAGAGCAACAGAAGTCGCAGAGTCTTGAATTGATGGCGTCTGGTATTGCCCATGATTTCAACAATCTGCTTGCAGGAATTGCCGGCCTTGCGGAACTCGGAAGCCAGACGGTTGCTGTTGGTCGGAAGAACGAACTTCTAAGGCAGATAGCAAGCACAACATTGCAGGCATCCGGATTGACAGGACAGCTTCAGCAGTTTCTTGGCAAACCCGGGCAGGAAGTGGGACTCTGCGACGTCACTGACGTAGTAGAATCGACAAAGTGCCTGCTGCAGTCCGTCGCGCGACCCGTTGCCTTGACGCTTCGCGGAGGCCATGGTGCCATCCATGCCGAAATCGATGAAACCCGTTTAAGACAAGTGCTTGTAAACCTGGTCGCGAACGCCGCAGAAGCCAGTCGACCGGATGGGCAGGTGACTGTTTCTGTGGCTAAGGTTGATCTGACGGCCGCAGATTTGCAACTCCTGAATTGCGAAGCTGATGTGCAGCCGGGAGACTACTGTCGCATTTGTGTCGAGGACAATGGTCACGGAATGTCGGAGGAAACGAAGCGGCGATTGTTCGATCCCTATTTCACCACAAAAACGCTGGGGCGCGGTTTGGGATTGTCGTCCGTCATGGGCATCCTTCGCAGCTGTCGAGGTATCATCAGCGTCGATTCACAGCCTGATGCTGGCTGTTGCATTACGATTTGGCTTCGAATAACGAACAGTTCCCCGGCCCCCGAAAACTCGTCTTCCAACTGGGCGAACAAAGGTGAAGATTGCGATATGAACTCCGAATGCCCAGCAGCCACGTCAGCTCGAATTCTGCTTGTGGACGACGAGTTGCTTCTCCTGGACCTTCAGTCAGAGTTTCTTGGCACGTTGGGGTATGAGGTTGTTGTCGCCAGCTCGGCAGAGGAAGCTCTAAGTGCTTTCCGAAAATACGAGATGAAGTTTGATTGTGTTGTAACAGATTTTTCCATGCCTGGCCGCGACGGACAATGGTTGGCTGAGCAACTGACATCAGTCAAACCGGGTCTGCCAGTGATTCTGTGCAGTGGCTACGCGAGCGTGGAAAACTCATCCGACCAAAAGTCACCGATTACATGCGAACTTGCAAAGCCATTTTCTCCGCGTGTCTTGTCGCAGAAGATTCTTGAATGCATCCAGGCTGTATCGGCTTCCGACTCATCATGTGTGGTGAGTCACCAGGAAACATAGCGACTGGCAACTCAATATCAGCCATCTCGCGAACGCAATTTGAACGCGGGCGGTCAGAATCTTCGCGGACGCCCTGAGCTGCGTTTTATTGGGCTCTCAAGAGAGAGCTGTTTATGCTTGAGCATTGTCCCGAATTTTAGATAGATCCACGAATTCCGGCTGAGCTTTCTTATCGACCGGTGATTCGCGCGGCGCGATTCGATCGGGAGAATATCCGGCTTGCCATTGCACGACATCTGCAGCAGGGTTTCAGTCTCTGCAACTCATAGGGTGTAACAAGCGGAGCGCGGGCACACCCTACGTATTGAGTATTGAGAAACTGGCCAAGCGTCATCGCATAAGTCAGTCATCGTCTAAGTCAGACAGTTATTTCGACGCCTGTCCTTATCAGGCCTGTAACAATCACGGAATGTCGTTGACATTTTCTTGTGCAAAGTCATGAACCCTATCCCATTTTTCGTTACGCACTAACGCTCATAATACAGCTCTTTGCGACGATGGGCCATTCATGAAAACGCCCAGCGCACCTGAGAGACATTGTTTCTTGAATCAACCAACAACGCGGAGGCTGATGAGACTATTTTGGCTCCGACGCGAGTCGAAGGAATCAGCGACCTTTCTGCGAAACTGCCCTCCCCTCATGGATCCCGATCCTCCCATTTTACGCAGGACCCTAAAATTTCCCTTCCATCTCTTGACATCACCCAGCGCGGGGGTAACACTCGATAGGCTTGTGTGGATGAAATCCTTCATGTTAGCCATCGGAATTAATTGGAGAAGTTTGATGAAAAAACCATCCCGACGCAGTCATTTCAAAGCCACTAGCCCCTCATGCATCGAAGTTCAGCAGCTTGAGCCAAAGCAGTTGCTTACCGGAGTTGTAAGTGTTTCTGTATCCAGCGCTGGCGACGTGTCGATTGTTGGAGACAACGCTGACAATGAAGTTTATGTGGCCGTTAACGCTGGCACGATCAGCGTAGTTGGGCTGAATGGCACGTCGATCAAGGCTGGTAATCAAACAGCAACTGAGGCAACGGTTCCGCGACCTGCTTCAATTCGTGACTTGAAAGTGAGCCTCAAAGGCGGTGACGACGTGTTGAACGTCGCACTTTGGTCTGCTGTTATCGTAGATCGTCACATCAGTGTGGACACAGGTTCCGGCGACGACCTGGTGGCCATCACATCCGAGAACAGCCGTCTTGTTCGCGTTCGAGGCGATGTCAACATCAACACTGGAAATGGTTCGGATGCTGTTGCCATCGTGGATAATGTAAAAGTCGGTCAGGCGTCAACGCCTACAGAAGTCAGAGCGATTGCGAACGACTCACGAACAAGGCTATCCCAAGTCATTCGTGTTGGAAATGACATTAACATTAACACCGGCGACAATGATGATGCGGTTCTGCTGGGGGGCGTGGAAGCATTTCGCGACATCAACATTCAGTCTGGTTTCGGCAATGGCGATGTTCTAGGCGTCTCTAACGTACGAGCTGGAAGGAATATGAAGCTGACTTGGGGTGATGCGAACGCTTTGCGAAACGTCACGGTCGCTGGTAAGTTGTCCGTAGACAGCGGAACCGGTGACGATTCCTTCCTGGTAGAGAATCTCGCCGCACGAGAAGTCAGTGTGAACCTCGGTTCAGGCAGTGATACTTTGGCAATTGGGACGGGTGTCAGGGCTAATGTTTCCGCCAAGATTAGCGGTGGGTCTGGATCCGACAACATTGTCAGTTTGTCTGCGATTGCTGGCGCAAAGATTTCAAGCTTTGAAGGTGACACCGTAGATGCCGATGCAATTCTCGACGATGTCCTGACCGGCCTTCTGGACGCAGGCCTGGTCTAATTTGAAATCGACTAGCATGATGTGTTAGCTCAGAGCTCTTAAAGCTCTGAGCTTTTTTTTTGTCCCATTCCGGTTTCGAATTTATCCAATTACCTGCGCAGCGAGTGCACATTCTGTAGTTAGGATTGAGTTATGAAATTGCACTCTGGATTTCAGAGAATGATGCGATCGTGGGAAAGATGGCATCCGGTCAACGCAGTGCAATTCATGGAACTGGAAAGACGTATAGAGATCACTCACCTGCGGCCTGCAGTAGAGAATTCGTTAAGAAAGTTAGAAGAGAAGTTTCAAGGCGGAGCATGGCGGCTCGGATTTGGTCAGCACAATACGGACTTCAGGTCCGTCGTGGAAGTTGATATTCCAGTATTGGAGTCTGATCAGGACCTCGAGCAACTGATCACGAGTCAAATGAACCGTCCGTTCAAAGACGCAGAATTACCTCTCCGGATCGGAATGGCCCGACGTGGAATGGCGTACATTTGCTGGCTTAGCTATCGACACGTGATTGCAGACGCGAGGTCGATTGCCATACTTTTTCAACATATCCTTGAAGAAGTCGCTACGGCTTCGACTGAAGGCCCTGAGTTCCTGCTGAAAGCAGATCCCATTGATCTGGAGGCGGTGCCTGAGAAGGTTATCGCACAGACCGGATTCACAAGAAAAGTTCGCAACGGAATAAAAGAACTCTATTTGCTTCAGAGATGTTCAAGAAAGCGTCGGCAAGAATATGGAAATTACCAGATGTCATTCCGACTTCATGGAGCGAGTCTCCCGCTGGACGTACTCAAGGAGCGGTCCGGAATGCGTCATGTATCTGTTGGTGAACTGCTGACTGCGACTGTGCTTGAATGGCTGCGACAGCTTGACAAAGGTTGTAACTCCCGCACTCGAAAGTCTGGTAAGTGCGTCAGCGTCATCGCAGACCTGGTCTCTCGATTGCCTTCGTATTCGGATATGAATTTTGGCCAATACATTTGCCCATTCAATATCTTTGATTTTGGTGACGCTGATTTCGAGACACGCCTGGAGACCGTCCATCGTCAATTGCGAAGAAACGACAGTCTGATTGATGGTGTCCTGAATCTTAGCGGGTTAGGTGTCAATAGTTTTCTTCTGCAGTTTCTTCCTGGCAGGATCGCCGAAATCGACCAGGAGTTTCTTTTTCCCATTGGAGGGGCAGTCTCCAACGTTAATCTTAACAGGATGCTTCCGACCAGCAGATTGCCGTCTCCGGTAAAGACGTACTGGCGATCAACGTGTGCAACACAGTTCAGTCCCGTTATTGTTTGCCTCACAACGCACGGGCAGTTTTGCACGTTAACGACCACACATTTGAACGCAGTCTACACCAATAGCGAAATCGCGCGGCTAGGCCAGCTGTTGCGAGCCTGGCTTTTTGGTGTGAACGAAGATCGCAACGACGACGTCACCGACAGAGGCCGTGCAGATGACGGAATGGCAGTTGGAATTAAGGAGAGTGGGTTCAACGTCAGTGTTCCGCAAACCGTTTACTGACAGCCTCTTGAGACGCCAGCGCTGCGAGGAATCGTGCCGTCTCCTGGAACCAAATGCTTTTGTTAGTGACCTTCGGCTGCGTTCGGTCGAGTGAATCAACTCGAAGCTCGCATCGCGTGTTTCCGTCTTGCGAGATGGCTGATTAGCTTCCAGTGATGTTGTTATCCCCATCTGACATTACCGATGCAGAAGGCGATCCGAGTTGAAGCATGGGTTGTCGCTGCGTGCTGTCGAATCGTTGATTCGTGCGTGGGTCATGCAGGTCAGAGATCTCGATGAAACTTGGGCCAGAAGCGAGGGCTGCGATATTCAGTGATGAACGACGCTCATGTTCTGTCAACGAGTGATTTTTAGGGTTGGCTGCTGTGGACGAGGTCACGAGTCCAGAAGTTTTTGGCGGTTGAGAGTGGGTAGATTCAGTGCAGGAAATTCGCCGCCAACCGAAATTCATGTTTGCTGGCAGAAATCGACATGAGTGCGGAATGCTTTCATTCTGCGGGAAGTCGCTCTATCCTGCTGATCCGCGTTACGTCCACACCAGGAATTGCTCACCTGACGTCGTCCAGTTCACAGAACGGCCGACTATCCTGCTCTGCCCATGAGGATGCTTTATGCATTGTTATGCTCTTCAATCCATTCCGACAATTTTCGCTTCGACATTTTTGGCTGCCTCATTAGTGGTCTCGCCGATCTTTGCTTCCGACGAGTGGCCGCAGTTTCGTGGTCCAGGCGGCCAGGGGCACACAGACGCATCCGGACTTCCGCTGACATGGAGCGACTCCGAAAACGTCAAATGGAAAACAGATATTCCTGGTGAAGGTCATTCTTCACCAGTCATCTCCGATGACCAGGTCTGGCTCACCACCGCGGTGACTCGTAAATTGACGGAGGAAGAACAAGCCAAACGCCTTTCGACTTTAAAGAACTCCAATGGCCTGGAAATTGTCGGCGAGCTGACGTTGCAGGCGATTCAGCTGAATCGGAATTCGGGCGAGATTGAAAAGACCGTTGACCTTTTCACCATTGCGGAGCCCGAGCCAAAACATGCCTTGAACAGTTATGCATCGCCGACGCCTGTGATTGCCGGGGATCGAGTCTTCTTTCATTTCGGTACGTACGGCACTGCCTGTGTCGACCGAAAGTCAGGCGAAGTGCTGTGGCGAAATAGTGACTTGAAACTGGACCACCAGAATGGTCCGGGAAGTTCTCCAGTTGTCTGGGAAGATCGAGTGATCATCCATCTGGACGGCACGGACACTCAATCGATTGTGGCCCTTGATGCCGCAAACGGGACGATTGTTTGGCAGACAAAACGATCGGGCGAAATGGATCCGACACCCGAATTGCAGAAAGCGTATGGGACGCCACTGATCGTCGAAATTAACGATCGTCCTCTTGTGATTTCCCCAGCCGCCAATTGGGTTTATGGTTACGACGCAAGAGACGGGAAGGAAGTCTGGAGAGCAAACTATGGCAAACTCGGATTTTCAACCGTGCCTCGACCGGTGATATCCGGAGATACTGTCTACGTTGCTACCAGCTACATGCAGTCACGTCTGGTTGCTGTGAAATTCACTGGCGAGGGTGACGTGACAACCAGCCATGTGAACTGGATTTCTGATAAGCAGATTCCGCAGAAGCCTTCGATGATCGCTCTTGGCAATCGTCTGTATTTTGTCAGTGACAAAGGGATCGTTCGAAGTCTTAAAGCGGAAAATGGTGAAGAGGTCTGGTTCGAACGCTTGCCGGGGGATTATTCGGCTTCACCATTGGAAGCGGAAGGGCGAATCTACTTCTTCAATCAGGATGGCGTTTGCACTGTGCTGGAAGCGGGAGACACCTTCAAACAGATCGCTCAGAACAAACTGGACGGCGGCTTTATGGCCTCTCCAGCGGTGGCTGGAAAAGCTATCTTTCTGCGGACAAATTCCAGCCTCTATAAAATTGAAAACTGACAGCAAGAGTCGGTTGAATGTGGCAGATTACAACCTGCTGAAGAACAGTCTGCCTGTAGCATCAGGCTGACCAAAACGGTGCAATTCTGGTTTCGGGCGAAAGCCCAGATTTGATGCGAGGGTCTAAGGCCCTTGTAAGGAGTATCAGGCGATGAAGCGAGTATTTTTGATTCTTGCAGCAGCGGCACTTGCGAATACCGTGCACGCTGACGATGACAACAACTGGGTTCGCATCAAGCTGGATGAGCGATTCCGCTCCGAAGGCACTGCTGCGGCGGATCTCAACGGAGACGGCGTCCTTGACGTGATAGCCGGCGACATTTGGTACGAAGCTCCCGCCATCGGCAGCGATAAGTACACTGATGGAACAGCGTGGAAGCTTCATGAAATTCGGATGCCAGGCGAATTTGTCGCAGGTGTTGGATACAGCAACAGCTTCGCAAACTTTGCTCACGACATGGATGCGGATGGCTTGCCGGATGCTGTGATTATTGGCTTCCCAGGTGATCCTTATCACTGGTACAAGAATCCCGGTGCAGGCAATGAGACTCACTGGAAAGAAAACGTCATCTGGACCAGCGCGTGCAACGAATCGCCTGAATTCGAAGATCTGAATGGTGACGGTATTCGCGAGTTTATTCTTGGTTCGCAGCCGGAAGCTCAGATGGGATTCAACAAGATCCCGAATGCCGACAAGGCAACAGAGATGTTTGCATTTCAGGCGGTCAGTGAGCCGGGTAATCCCAATGAGAACGGCACGTTCAAATATTATCACGGTCTTGGTGTCGGCGACATGAACGGAGATGGACATCGTGATGTCTTGATTGCTCATGGCTGGTGGCAGAATCCTGGCGATATCAAGACGGGCAAGCCGTGGGCCTTTCACCCGGTGCGGATCAAGACGGATAACGGCGATCAGCCCCTGCCTCCTTGTTCAAATCTCTATGCTGACGATCTGGACAGCGACGGAGACATGGACCTGTTTGTCGCCTCCGCGCATAGTTTTGGAGTTTGGTGGGCAGAGAATACCGGCGACGGAGCCTGGACTCTGCATGAAATCCACAAGACATGCTCTCAGACTCATGCGGTGGAGACTGTCGATATCAACGGCGACGGACAACTTGACTATGTCACCGGAAAGCGCTTCTTCGCGCACAACGGTGGTGATCCGGGTGCTCATGAAGCCGTGGACATGTACTGGTTTGAAGTGGTGAGAGAAAAAGGAAAAGGTCCTAAGATCACTCCGCACCGCATCGTGGCCGGACTTGGCACAGGTGTCGGCACGCAATTCGAAATCCATGACATGAACAACGACAAGAAGCCGGATATCGTGCTGTCAAACAAAAAAGGTGTGAACGTGCTGATTCAGAAATAGTCTGATAAAGACCTGTCCGCAGCTTTTACATCAGTCGATCAGTTCAACGGGAGATGCACACTTCAGCGGTGTGCATCTCTTTTTTTGCGCCCTTATTCGTGGCCAGCTCGAGCAGCCTCAAGCAGCTTGATCCATGGGGCGACGTAGTGGCCGTTGTCATGAAACGTGCGGCCACTGACAAGATTGCCGTCAATGACGCACGGCTCATTGACGAAAATACCGCCGCACACTTCCAGGTCAAATCGGCACTTCAGAACAGTGGCCATCTTTCGTCCCCGCACGCAGTCGGCATAGGCGGGAATTTCCACTCCGTGGCACACACTGGCGATCGGCTTGTTTGCCGCGAAAAAATGACGAGTCGCTCGGACCAGATCTTCGTCATAACGAATGTACTCCGGAGCGCGTCCGCCGGAGAACATGATCCCGGCGTATTCTTCTTCCTTGATATCACGAAAGGCAACGTCCGCTTCGATGGAATAGCCTTCCCATTCCTTCGTGATTGTCCATCCGGGCTTCACTTCATGCAGAACCATTTGATACCGCCGCTTCTCGGGTGCGGCAACAACGGGCACGAATCCAGACTCGATAAGACGATAATACGGGTACATTGTGTCGAGCGTTTCGGTGGCGTCTCCGACAATGATCAGGACTTTGTTGCTTGCGGACATGGTGCGATTCACTTTCATTCTGATGAAAAAAATATTTTGGTAATCAGTGCCTTGATGGAAACTCATTGACATCCATCATTCTGAATCGCATGACCGATCAATGTTCCGTCACGGACTTGAGTCGTTCTGCCAGATAGTCTCGCGAACGATTAATCTCCGCTGTGACTTCCTGAGCCGTTTCAAGAATCGGGATACCGCGAGGCACGGGATGCATGAACACTTCTGTCCATCCTTGATAGCGGATGTCGACAAGAGCTTTCAGCAGTGGTGCAAAGTCCAGGGGACCCCGTCCCGGCAGTTGAAGTAGTTCCTGCTCTTTGGGTAACCGAGTCATGCAACCGTCGCCATGCTGCCAGGCATAAAACATCGAAAGGCTGCCGTCGAGCTCCCGAATCAACGCGGCCAGTTGCTCCGCATCCTGGGGCAAGTGGTACGGCGCCAATGCGATGCCAAGATGCTTTGAGGTTTTGAGTTCATGAAGATATCGCAGGGAATCTGCTGATTCGAACAGATCGTTGCCATGATTTTCAATAGCGATGACGACACCGTTTTCTTCAGCAACCTCAAGATGTGGCTTCATCTTTTCGACAAAGACGGAGACGGCTTTTTTCAGCTCCGCGCCCGCCAGTCCTTTGGGCCCGTCCCCTCCCGTAACGATCAACGAACAACCAAGCCGCTTCGCCAACTGCATTTCAGACTTCAGCCCAAATGGCCCGAGCGGATACTGAGTGAGGCAGCCAACCTGGACATCGTGTTTCTCCAGCATTTGCTGAAACAATTCTTCACCAAGATCCTGCAGTTGTTCGCGCTGATTGCCGTGGCGTTTTGGCCAAAGGTCAATATGCGTCGCGCCGCATTTGGCGATTTCCGGCAGGATCTCACCGACGTACATGTAGCCATACATGCACGAAGCCACAATATATTTCAGTGAAAACTCCTCCGCAGGAACAGACTCATTGCCTTGAGAAGACCGTAGGAGCAAAGCCGCTGCGCAGACAGCACTTGTAGTATTCAGAAACGTTCGCCGATTAAGAATTTCCATTGCGTTTCTCCGAGTGGGTGAGACTGAGAATCATTTGAGCAGCCACTGTAAGGTCCATCTGACGTTGCTCTGTGATGGTCCGTCTTTGGTGTGAAGTGGCAACAACAACTTATCGAGCGAACTTACGCAATGGCCCCGAGCTCTGCCAGAAAACCACTCGGCCGGACGTCTGGTTCGCTCGAATAGCTGCAACACCATCATCAAGGATTGGCTGCGATTGTCGACTTGGGAATCGCATCACACATTTGCAGCGCCAGAAGTGGATACGCAGTGCCACTGTAGGTGATGAAGTGCCAGGAATCTGTATTGAGCGATCGAGTCCACCAGCGGCCGGATTCCTGCTGATTGGCTTTTAGCCATTCGAGTCCCTGTTTGATTTTTGCATCATTCGCCAGCACTCCAGATTCTCTTAATACGATAATTGCCAGACCGGTCATATGACCATCGCCTGGCGGATCTGCAAATTCCGGTTCGGCTTTCAATTTCGCCGCGCGATTGCCGCCGCCCCACGATTCCGGGGCCGCGAACGATCGAATCGACCAGCTGCCATCTGGTCGCTGATGTTTCAACAGTAACTCGATTAGTCCTTGCTTGCTCTGGGCATCCAGAAGATCGGGCATGCGAGCACTGGCCCAAAGCAGCAGTGTGCGGCTGTAATCGTGAGCAGGCTGTTCCGTTTGAAGATAGCTTGTCAATTTCGCAACGCTGGCTTTCAAAGGTTCGTTGCCTGACGCAGCAACTTTCTGCATCCAGCCAGGTGCTGTACCGGCCGCCATGGCCGCGACCGTTGCTTCGTGATAGGCATCTGATTCAAACGGCGGCCAGCAATCGAGCGAGCCCCAGGTACCATTCTCGCTTTGAATCTCAAACATCAGCTCCAATGCCGTTTCAGTTTCGGGCGACAATGACTTGGAAAGATGTGCGTCCCACTCGGCAAGCCCGGCGGCAATATAAATGACCTGAGCCGGACGAGTTGATTGTTTCAGGCGGTCGGGTTTTTCCTCCTTCAGTTTTTCCAGCGTCGTGAGAAAAAACTGACGCGTCTCGTCCGATGGCTTGCCCAGCGAGTCGCTCAGCGCGGGACGCGTCATCATGTAGGTGCCGTTGGTATGGCAGCTCACACATTTCTTTTCGCCGCTCCAGGCGATCGATCCCTGTTCCAGGTACTGAGCGGCAAGTTCGACTGAAACTTCACTTCGCTTCGCTTCCTCGGCGCTGGCTTTGGGAATCGTGATCTGTTCAAACTTGTATTGATAATCGTCCGCAAAAACGGTTGAACTGAAAAATGCGGCGACACAGGTGCAAACAATAAACGAGGATTGGACCGCGAGAGCTCGGTTTCGTGTCATGTTCCACTTTCGTTCGGTATCAAAAGTTTCAGGGAGGAAGCCGGGGAATCATCCAAATCAACACTGGAAGCAACATCCGGCACAGTGCAGTGTTTGTTGTCATTCCACAATGCGAATGCAGGAAGGACTGGTGATTTCCACGGGTTCACCGATGGATGTCAGCTTGCCGGAGTCTGCATTGATTCGAAACGAGACGACATTGTTGCCCGGCATGTTGGCACAAAGCAGTAAGCTGCCGTCTGACGTGATCGCAAGATTCTGCGGACTTTTTCCAAGACTTGGTGTGATTTCAACGAGTGTCAGCAGGCCATTATCAGCGATCTTGTAAGCTGCGATACTGTCATGGCCTCGATTGGTTCCGTAAAGGTGTTTTCCATCGGGAGTAATTTTCAGATCGGCGGTGTGGGTGACCCCATCGAAATCATCAGGCAGCGTCGAAATGGTCTGCCGTTCAATCAAAATTCCTGAGTCAGAAAGAAAGTCGAAAACAGAAACCGAATTCTTCAGTTCGTTGATCGCATACAGAAACTTTCCGCCCGGATGAAATGTCAGATGTCTGGGACCGCCGCCCGGTACTGTTCGGACGAAGGGTTGTGAGTTCGGCTTCAGTTTGGCCGTTGCGGCATCGAATGAATAGCACACGATTTGATCAAGACCGAGGTCAGCCGAGTACGCGAATCGGTTGTCGGGGCTGACGATAAAACAATGAGCGTGCGGTTCTTTTTGTCGGGCCGCTTTGACACTGGATCCGTGATGCTGCACAAACGAAATGGGCTCCGACAACGATCCATCAGCGCTCACGGAGTACGAGGCCACGCTTCCGCTGGAGTAGTTTGCCAGGAGAACACTCTTGCCGGTCGAATCGACTTCAAGAAAACAGGATGCCGTGCCTTTGGTCGACTGCCGATTCAACGGCGTGAGCTTTCCTGACTTTCCTTCCAATCGAAAAGAAGCAACCTGCTCTGGTTCTGTGCCGCCAAACGTCGGTGCAAAGATGGAATACAGAAACTTCTGATCGGGTGACACGGCAATGAAGAATGGATTCTCCACGCCATCTGTTTTGTGAATTGGCTTCAAGTGGCCTGACGCGCGATCTAAAGCAAACGCGTGAATTCCGCCCTGCTCGCCGTTTGCAAAGGCAGAAATAAATACCAGTGGTTCTGCAGCCTGGCAAGTTGCTCCGCTTCCCATCAGCGCGACTCCTGCAATCATCAATGTAAGGCGTTTCAGAAGATCGATGCTCATTGGTTTTTCTCAATTCAGATGAAATCAGACTGCGGTTGAAAGATCCAATCGTTGACTGCCGAAGGTTCACAGAGAGCCGTTCTTATTCCAGGATCCGTTTGGAACTTGGTTTCGAGCAGGAAGTTTTATTTTCGTCGCCATTTCTTCAACATTGCTCCGAATTCCAGCACGAGTCACAAGCGAATAAATCCCTCGCAATCATCTGCATCTGCTGACGAGTCGTGTTCGAGCTGTGATGAAGTTTCCTGCTCTCTTTCTTGTGCCACGAAACTCACGAGCGAGTTTGGGCTCAAGCCTTTCGTGACCACTCCTTCGTGAAGTTTCGGCAGTCCACAAATCCTGACGCTTTCACTTGAAAACAAGAAGTGCTCCGTGAGTAAGTGGTTTACCCGATTCGAGTGCATCGTTCCATTCTGTGGACGCCTTCTTCAATGCCGCAGTTCAGAAACGCCCGGTCCGAATGGGAGGCCGGCAGCCCATGGTTTGGGTTTTCGGACTCGACGCGAGTCATTCACCAACCGGTTGCCAAAATGGCCACATCGCTCCTCGCCCTTCGCTCAGTTGTGTGATCTGATGTTCCGAGCCAGTCAGTAATTCTCGCACGAACAATTGACGAACGCCTTGCCGCATGGACCCATACAATAGCCATCGACCGTTCGGTGACGGTTTGGGGTGATAGTGTAAGGTTCCCTCTTCGGTTTGAGTCAGCTGTTTCGTTTCACCAGCAATCGTCGCTTGAAACAGTTCCGTGTTCCTGCCACGCAAGGCTGTATAGAAAACGGCTTTACCATCTGCAGACCAAACTGGCGTATCGCTGCTTCCCTGATGAAAGTCATCGACATCCAAAAAGAGAATCCAGCCCTGATACCCATTCTGATCTGCCAGCTTCCGCAGTTCGCTTCCATCTCGCCGGACCACATACGGATTGCTTTTGCCATGCTGTCCGCTGATGAACAAAAGCCATTCTCCATCGGGCGACCATTGTGGTCCAAAGTTGAACGGATTCCCCGTCGGAACGTGTTGCCGTCCTGATCCATCAGCGTTGGCGATGTAAATCTGATAGTCCTCGTGATAACTAATCTGCGTGCCATCGGGCGAAGCGCTGTAGCCATACGCGAAGCCACTTCCTTCCCCTGACACATCTCGTTTGTTACGCCCGTCCAGATCCATCAAAAAGGGTCTCGACACGCCGTTCAGCAACGCCGTGAAGCCAAGTCCACGATGGTCGGGCAGGAAAAAGATTCCGCCATTGTAATGACTGACGCGCTCGACCCCCGTGACATTCTTCGTCAAGCCGTTATCACAGTTCACCAGATAACTATCGAGCATCCATTTACCAGGATCCATGCGAAACGATCGGTGCGATTCTTCCCAGGCAGCGTTTTCCGGATCCTGCCAGCCGCGAGCCACAATGGCTTCTCGACCATCGGGTGACCAGCCAGCAAACTGTGTCCACGCATCAGCATTGTCGGCGAGTTCCGTCGCAACGGACTTCGCACCAGAACCGTCGGCATTTGACACCATCGCGCGCATCGTTCGCACGTTGGCATGTCGACCGCCGGGCAGGTTTGTCTGAAGTTCGGTATAGCCGACTTTCAGACCAGCCAGAGGATATTCATCCGCACGGCAACAAACAGCGCAGGCCATAAACAGAAACAGCGCAATTGCGAATCTCAATGTCATGGCTCAAACTCCGGACGCTTCGCCAGCGCCGTGACAAACGAACACGTTTCCAGGGCCTTACTTCTCTGCCTGTTTTACATAACGATCAAACCAGGTCACCATTTCCCACAGCGTATGTTCGACAGATTCACGTGCCGCATAGCCATGCGATTCGTGAGGCAGTGTTACGTAACGCACCGTGCCGCCGTTACCACGAATGGCGTGGTAGAGCCGTTCACTTTGAATCGGAAACGTACCAGGATTGTTGTCGGCCTCCCCGTGAATCAGAAGAATTGGCGTCTTGATTTTATCCGCAGCGGCGAACGGTGACATCGACATATAAATGTGCGGTGCTTCCCAGAACGTGCGGCGTTCATTCTGAAATCCGAATGGCGTCAACGTGCGATTGTAGGCTCCACTGCGAGCGACTCCTGTCTTGAAAAGATCAGAATGAGCCAGCAGATTGGCCGTCATGAAGGCCCCATAACTGTGCCCGCCAACGCCCACTCGATTCCGATCCGTTACACCCATTTCAACAGCTTTGTCGATCGCCGCCTGAGCACTATCCACAACCTGCTGAATGAACGTATCGTTTGCGACCTCGGGCGCTCCGACGACTGGCATCGTGGCTTCGTCAAGGATTGCATAACCCTGAGTTAACAGGAACAGATGCGAAATGCCGCCGATCGTCGTAAACCGATTTGTCGATCCTGAAACCTGACCGGCCGTCGATGCATCATTGAACTCGCGTGGATAGGCCCACACAATTGTTGGCAAGGGAATTCCCGGCTGATGATTGGGCGGAAGGTACAACCTGAATGACAAAGGAACGCCGTCTTTTCGTTCGTACGTCACCAGTTCCTTGTGAATGCCTCTCAATTGCGGCATTGGGTCCGGGAAATTCGTTAACGCCCTGCGCTCATTGTCGGGACCATTGAGAAAATAGTTTGGCGGAATCGTCGTCGTTTCATGCTGAGTGATAAACCGAGATCCATCATCAGCGAGCAGCGCGACGACGTATTGATAGCTGGAATCGTCGCAGGCAAACAGGCGCTTCGTCTTGCGTGTCGTCAGGTCGAATTGATCCAGAAAAGGTCGATCGCCCTGCGGCGTCGCGCCGGTTCCTTCCAGAAAGAGCGAATTCTGATGCTGCCACATAACGCGACGACCGTTCGCCAGCGGCCTTGTCATTGGAGTTCCAGGATCGGCATAGCGATCGTTCACGGATCGTTCCCAAACCAAACTGGCTGCCACGGATGGATCATCGGAATTGATCTGAAACGTGCGACCCCACCGACGATCTCGATCGTAATCACCGATAAAGGCCAGGCCATCGCGTTCGCCCCACATGACACCCGTGCAGCGTTGCTCTGTTCTTGCCATTTCCGTCGGCACATCACCGAACGGCGCAGCCAGCGTTACGACACGATCACGATACTCGGCCTTCTGACGCGGATCGCCACCATCCAGCGCTTCGAACCAAACCAGTGTTGCTGGTTGAGTTGGCTTCCAGCCCGCAGATCGCGGGCCGACCGGAACACCTTCGATCGGAATCCGATCCTCAAGCGGCAAATCGGCGACAACATATTCCAACAGACCGTCACTCGACCACACTTCGACTTTGCGAGGAAATCGACTGGCTGGAAACAAGTAGGAATAAGGTCTCTGGACTCTGGAGACAAGAAGATGTTGCCCATCCGGTGAGACGTCCACGTTGGAAAACAACCCGGGCGAACCAACAGGTTGAGAAGTCATCGTGCTGAGATCAATTCGCCGCAGCTCGGAACTGCAATAATACGCAAACAGATCTTCGTCATGGGAATTCTGCAGCAGGTCCTGATACGTTCGAACCGGGCCGGAGTTTCCGGAACTCTCCTCGATGGTTGGCCCCTTCGGAGCACGCGGCTGCAAAGGTGCTGCGCCGCGATTCTTCACGACAGACTGCACCAACAAGCCGGAACTGTCTGGCAACCACTGGACGGGAACTCCATAGGCTCCGTTGATCACCACGTCTGAACACTTCTTCGCAACCACGTCATGAATGGACGCGACCCATAATTCGATCGCATTTGGCGTAGTCACTGTGAAGGCAATGTTCTTTCCGTCGGGAGACCAGCCCTGAAATCCCAGATTGGCCCCTTCGGGCACTTTGATGCGTTGTTGTTCGCCGGTTCCGATCGACTGAAGGACGAAGCCTGTGCTGCGAGGAGCCAGATGCGGACCATTCGTCAGCGGATTGATTCGCATCCCAGCCAGCTTGAGCATGGGAGCGGCAAGATCCTCAATCGGAGGATAGCTGGATCGTTCAATCAGCAGGATAAACTCTCGAGTCGGACTCAGCGAGACCCCGGGCGTAGGCTGCGCATCAAGAACATCGGTAATCTCTTTGGGAGGTCGCTGATAGCCGGTGGATGTCACGTTAGATTTAGCCTGTTTCTGAATGGAGCCAGCTTCATCGCTCAGTCCCGGAGCCGATAACAGAAGCCCGCAAAGAAGTGATACTCGGAACATGCGTGTTCGCGTCATGGGAACTGGCCCTGGCTGATGGTGAATGGCGTATGTTCAATTTCAAGCGTCCGAAAATGCAGTAGCGGACACTACTGGAATCGACGGATCAAAGCCAGGCAGCGAATGGCAACTCGATTGGCGGGTGAACAAATTGACTCAGCACGCCTGCCGCGAGGCTTCAATTGCGTGTCAAAAATTCATCCAGATTCAAAATCGTATTGGCAACAACAATCCAACTGGCAAACTCCGCGTTCGACATTCCCTCGGGAGCCGCTGTGCCTGTCGACTTGACCAGAGCTGCAGCATCTTCTGCATCCAACATCAGAGATTGCCGCACGTCCTGCTGCAGCTTCACCAATGGGCTCACTTCGCCATCTGCTAAAGGACGAGTCAACGCCAAACGCAGACCATATCCAGCCCTGGCTGAAGAATTACCATCAAACAATGCCATTCGCTTTGCCAACGCGCCTGCGGCTTCAAGATAGACCGGATCATTCAGCGTCACCAGAGCCTGCAGCGGCGTGTTCGTTCGAATGCGTCTGATCTGACAGACTTCGCCACTGCCGCCGTCGAATGTTGTCATCGACGGATACGGAGTTGTTCGCTTCAGATACGTATAGAGTGCCCGTCGAAAGCGATCTTCACCTTCCGCATTGATCCACTTCTGGCCATTGTAGGTGGATCGCCACAAACCATCAGGCTGAGGCGGCATGACAGGCGGCCCGCCCATTTTTGTCGACAGCAGACCGGCAACCGCTAACGACTGATCACGCACGGTTTCCGCCGAAAGACGAAACCTCGCACCACGAGAAAGAAGCGTGTTGCGAGGATCGAGTTCTCGAAGCTTCGGAGAAACGTCTGACGATTGGCGATAGGTACGACTCATCACCATGCTCTTCAGCAACTTCTTCAGCGACCATCCATTCTCGCGGTACTCCACAGCCAGCCAGTCGAGAAGCTCGGGATTTGTCGGAACAGCGCCGAGTGAACCGAAATCTTCTTCTGTCTCCACAAGGCCTGCGCTAAAAATGCGTGCCCAGATTCGATTGGCCCAAACTCGCGAAGTCAACGTGTTGTCGGCACTCATCAGCCACTGCGCCAACACAAGCCGGTTGATTTCTCCGTCCCCGGACGGCTGGTGAAAAGCGGCGGGAAGGGCGGCGTGAACTTCATCACCCGGATCAAGAAAGTTGCCTCGGCGATGCACTTTCGTAACGCGATTCTTTCCATTGTCGACGGCCCGCAGGATCGGAATTTTAGGAACGTTTTTGTTGAGCTCCTGAAGTTCATTGGTTGACGCGGCCAGCTCATCAGTCAAACGACGAACGTCGGCCGATGGTTGTGGTAATTCGACCTTGGCAGCATCTTCGCCAATGGTGGAAATGCGGAATCTCCGCAAAACCAACGAGTCCCCATAATGCTGTCGCAGAGTCAGCTTCAGCGTCGCTTCCTCTTCAAGCTCCAGTGGTGCAGGCGGCTCGCCGGCAATCTTGAGCTCACTGTCGGCATCAGCGGCGGGCACTTTCCGCGTGAGATTGAACATTGCCACGTGCCTTTCTCGCTGACGAGGACTCACGGCCCAGCCCGTTTTGAGGTCGCCATCCACTGCCGCTTCGACAGGCCAGTTTGGCTGAGAATAATCGGCTCGCGAATTGTTCAACACGAGTCGCTCGACACCGGATTCGGTAACGAGCTCTGCTTCCAGTTCCGACAGCACGAAATTCGGATCGCGAGGATTTCGGCCAACTCCGACCTGACCGTCCGCAAACTTTTCTGGCAACGCTTCGATTCGCAGCACTGTGTGCCGCCCCGCTGGAAGCAGCAGCGAGACGGAATAGACATCTTCGGCGGCCGACTTACCATCAACAAAGATCGATGAATCGTCTCGCACCGTCAGTGTCGCTTCACTGGTCGAAGTAACTTCGTTCAGTTTGCCGAAATTCCACCGAGTATCCTCGCGTCTGGCGGCGGCGTCTTCTGCCGCGGTCAGTTCTTTTCTTAAGTTCGCGATCTGCTCATTCAGGCGTTTGCGATTCTCCGAGTTCTCTGGCTGAGGAATCTCAAAGGTCGGCGCATCGTCGTATCGGTCGGCATCCTGCGTCTGATTGAAGATCGCGTAGAGACTGTAGTATTCGTGTTGCGAGATCGGATCGTATTTGTGCGTGTGACACTTCGCGCAGCCTGCGGTCAATCCCATCCAGACCTGCATTGTTGTGTCGACTCGATCCTTGACAGCGATCGTGCGAAACTCCTCATCGTCGGTTCCGCCTTCGTCGTTACTCATCGTGTTCCGATGAAACGCCGTGGCGACGAGTTGCTCGGCTGTCGGGTTCGGCAACAAGTCACCGGCCAGTTGCTCGACCGTCATCTGGTCGAGCGGCATGTCGGCATTGATCGCGTTAATCAGCCAGTCGCGATACGGCCACATCGTGCGACCAAGATCTTTCTCGTAACCTTTGGTGTCCGCATATCGTGCAAGATCCATCCAGACGCGAGCCCAATGTTCACCAAACTGAGGACTCGCCAGCAATTGATCGATCAGCGTTTCATAGGCCTCTTCATCGGAGTTCTCTGCAAACTGATCTGCCATCTCCAGAGTGGGTGGCACTCCTGTCAGATCCAGAGCAACGCGTCGTGCCAGTTGATGCGGATTCACTGGCGGGCCAATTTCAAGACCTCTTCTTTCGAGTTCTCGGCTGACAAGCACATCTATCGCAGATTCATTCTTTAGTAGCTCCACGACCGGACGTTGAATCGGCTCAAACGACCAGTGTTTTCCCCAGCCGCCACCTTCAGTGATCCAGCGTTTCACGATCTCGATCTGTTCCGGCTTCAGACTCTTATGGGAATCCGGAGGTGGCATCATGAGATCCGGATCACTGCTGGTGATTCGTTGAATGATCGTGCTTTCGTCGATCTTTCCTGGCACCACGGGAATGCCCGAGTCATGCGGCGATTTGGCGTCCGTTTCAAGATCAAGGCGGAGGCTGGCTTTTCGAACGTGCTCATCGGGTCCATGACAGGAAAAGCAATTTGTCGACAAGATTGGCAACACATCGCGACCGAAGCGGACAGCATCATCAGCAAAGGACGCTGCGGAGTTGACCAACAAGAGCACTCCAAAGCTGACCGCACCGTATTTTTTAAACTTCATGACAGACTCAACCCGCTTCATCCTGATGTCCGATTCGTCACGCTTCAGAAGCAACGAAAGGTCTTCGTTTCCTCAAAGCTCAGCACGAAGGATATGTGCCGGAATCCGCTAATACCACAGAACGGCCGAACCGAATTGAATGAACAGGCGATGAAGGCAAAACGCACGGGCGTGCAATCCAGTGTCAACCCCTTATACGATCACCCACATACAAACTCGAAGCGCCAGCGAGTGGACCGTTGAGTGTTCGAAGCCCACTTGCTGGCGCTTCGAGCTTGTAGAAAATCACCGCCGCTGAGCGAACACGGAGCCCAAAGACTTCATGCTGCGATTGTCGACGATCAATTGCGTGCTGTCGTGGGATTACGGATCAACCAGACAAGCAACTCCGTAATTTTCGGCGTCTTGCCCTGCCAGAGAATTCCGATTCGATAAATTCGGGCCGCCGCAATGACGCCGACTGCGGTTGCTGCAATCAAAAGTACGACACTGAGCGCGATTTGCCACAATGGTATGATGGCCCCGGTTGCCAGACGCAGTGTCATCATCAGTGGAGTCGATGGCGGAAAGAAGCTGAGTACAGTCGCCAGGGTGCTGTTCGGTTCGCGCACGACATTGAACCAGACAAACATTGGCAGCAGCATCACCATCCAGACTGGCAGCAGCAGACTCTGAGCCTCTCGCAACTGGCTGACAGAAGCAGCAATGGCCATGAATATGGAACTGAACAATAACACCGCCAGAATCTGATAAACGACAAACCACGGAAGAACGTGAAACGGAATACTGTCAGCAAAGCCTTTCCAACTGGCCATCGCGATAGCACCGCCTGCATACAGCACGAAGACCGTCAGAGACCCAGCGACGTTACCCAGCAGTTTGCCGGTCATAAGCTGATTGGCATTTGCTGACCCCAACAGCACCTCAGAAATTCGCAGCGTCTTTTCCTCCAGCACACTCTCCAGCATCGGCTGAGCGGACATCATCACGATCATGAACATCAGCATCATGATGCCCATTGGTAAAAAGATGCTCGCCAGTTCGTTTGGTTTCTCTTCACTGGTGATCACACCGTTTTCATCCCGACTGAACAGGCCCGAGCCGAGAACTGCGGACTTGCGTTCAAGTTCGAGTAATACTTGCGGCTGAACGCCGGCCGCTGACAGACGATTCGCTTTGATCAGCTGATTCAGGCTGGCTTCAGCCCATCGTTTCGCATCGGCAAGGGCGGCATCCTGTGCAAAATATTTGATGGGAGGAAGTTGCAAGGCCGCCGGAGAAGTCAAATCCATGTTGGCCGCAGTCAGGACGTCTGCGGGAATTTCAATGAATGCATAGAGTTCATTGTTTCGAATCTTGTCTGACAGCGCAAGTCGTTGTTCGTCGTCGAAACCCTCGGGGGAAACTTCCTCAAGGACATATCGGTGAATTTCTTCCAGGCCCATCGCCTTGCGAGCATCACGGTCTTCCTGCTCGTTCTTTGAAAGTTCTTTCGACGAACCATCTTTGTCTGAGGAAGACTGTTCCATCGCTGAGGGCAGCATCTGATTTCGTCGCTCAGCAATCATCTTCAGCGGCCCCAGCAACTGGCCGGTTCCGTCAATCACGGCAATTCGACGATCTTCTGACTTCTCCATTCCCTTCAGAAGTCCAGGAATCCACGTGCCGCCAAGCATCAGAATCGGCATCATGGCCAATCCTATGGCGAACGCTTTTGTGGCAACCATGGCCTGGTATTCGCGTCGAGCAATCGTAAGAATTTTCTGCATAGGAATCTCGTGCCTTCTCGGCGGCGTGTTTAATTTGAGTCGATCGAATTCTGGCACTGGCCGGATTCGGAAGAAAAGTCTATTCAGTACTCAGGACGCCTGTTCAACCGGCTTTTGCGTTGATTCGGCAATCGGCCCTGCAATACGAATAAAGATGTTGTGCAAGGAAGGACGAAGCAATTCGAAATGCTCCAGACGACTCTCATTGGCCAGTCGTTTCAACAGCGAATCCGCCAGCGATCCGTTGTCCAGCTTGAGATGATGAAACGCTCCGCGATCTTCAATCGAGACAACGCCGGGGATTGATGAGGGAACACTCTGACCTTCAGCAAGTCGTATCTTGACTTCGTCAGCCGGAAACTGACGCTGAATCTCGCTGACGGTGCCATCCAATACTTTGTTCCCATTATGAATCATGAATACACGTTCGCACATGCGTTCTGCAACATCCATTTCATGAGTCGAAAAGATGATTGTGGTCCCTCGACTTCGCACTTCCTGGATTGCCTCACGCAGGAGTTCCAGGTTGACTGGATCCAGGCCACTGAACGGCTCATCAAGAATCAAAAGCTGGGGCCTTGCGATGACAGCAGACATAAACTGCACTTTTTGAGTCATCCCCTTCGATAGTGATTCGATTTTCCGGTTACCCCAATCAGAAGCTCCCAGGCGACCCAGCCAGTATTGAATTTCTCCCTCGCAATTCCGAAAACCTTTCAGCCGAGCGTAATATCTCAGCAGGTCGTTAACCTTCATTTTGCGATAAAGACCGCGTTCCTCAGGCAAGTATCCAACTCGATCATCAGCGCACTCGCCCGTGGGCTGCCCGAGAACCGTGATGCGACCACGATCCGGGAAGAAGATCCTGAGAATCATACGGATGGTTGTCGTTTTTCCCGAACCGTTGGGACCAATGAAGCCATAAATTGATCCTGCAGGAATCGCCAGCTCCAGGTCTCGAACGGCGGTATGCATCCCGAACGTTTTGGTGACACCGGAGAGTTCCACTGCGTTATCCGCCATAAATAACTATCCCGACTGTTTGGTTCCAAGATGACAACAAGTGGTTTCACGACCGAGACCTGAACGTTGATGTGGACGTTTCGGTGTCTCACGATTCTCGAATTCTCAGGGCTGACGTTCGAAACTGGTTCCGGCTTTGAGACTGGCATGTTCGACGGAAACGCTGAAAGCCTGGAAGCAGATGAAGCGAAAATGAAAGTTTTCCTGCGACTGGTTGATCTACGCGGCAACCGCCTCGGAATTCACCGGGAACTTTACTACCGGAGACGCTCTGTTGCCTGCCAGCGACGGAACAATTTCCGTCAATCAACTCATTTCCGCGTAAACATGTGGTCACATGCCGCTGGATGCGACTGGTCACTGCGTCATGGATGACACGATCGGTTTCCGGAAAACAGGTCTCTCTGCGAATGCCAGTGATCCACTCAGATGGAATCACGACGACAACAACCCGAGCATTCGGGCAGATGTCGGGCAGATGTCGGGCAGATGCCGGTCAGATGTCCGTCACCATTGCCGCATGTCTCAGCGACAAGACTGGGTCGCTCCAGGTCGGAATGAACTCCTGGGCGACGAATCCCTTGTACCCGGTTGCGATGATGGCGTTTAAAACAGCCGGGTAGTTAATCTCCTGAGTGTCGTCGATCTCTTTTCGCCCGGGATTACCTGCCGTGTGGTAGTGGCCGATCAATGAATGATATTTCTGAATGCGTCGAATGATGTCGCCGTGCATAATTTGGACGTGGTAGATATCAAACAGTAGTTTGAAACAAGGTGAATTCATACGCTCCACGAGACGAAGGCATCGCTCAACGTCATCACCAAAATAGCCCGGATGGCCCTTCATGGGATGTGAACTGTCTCGTGTGTTCAGGTGCTCAAGCACCAGCGTGATGTTTTTTGACTCCGCATATTCAATGACCTGCTTCCAGCAATTGAGGCAGTTCTCTTCTGCGATCTCGTCTGACATGTCTGGAACCCGCATTCCAGTAAACGTGATAACGCTCGGGGCATCAAACTCGACCGCGATATCGATCGACTTCCGTAACTTCTGCAGACACTGGTCGTGATTCTTTGTGTCCACGGGCCCGGTTGCAAATCCATGACTTCCAACCAACGCGATCTTCAGTCCTTTTTCTCGAGCCTCAGGATAAAACTTCGGATCGATGCCTTCGATCGCTTCAATTCCCGTATCAACGCAATGTTGGATAAGATCCGAAACAGGCATCGGATTGAAGCACCAGCCCATGACCGACTGACGAATTCGTTTCCTCGTCACTCGAAAATCTGCGGGCACCACCGGAGGCTCGTTTGCCTGGGATTGAATTTGCGTCACACCTTGAAGACGACTTCCGCCAATCATGATCGCTGCAGAAGCAGCAGCCGCAGAAGTGAGAACATTGCGACGTGAAAGAGCTTTCGAGTGATTATTATCAGACTGCGGCATTGAGCTAACCTTCACCTCAAAATAAATGGCTTTGCCTTTACGATCGTGGCGACATCTCGGAAGCCAGGACGCTTCGCGAATCGCTCCATAATAGCAGGACCGTACCGATCTCCGCCATGATGCGTTCACAACGCGATAACGATTGACTTTCGAACCTGCAAATCACTTCCCATGACGGATGGGACATGCATGGCTTTGTTCCGTGTCGAAAATGCGACTGCATCGCGGTCGGTTTGCTCGAGCATGGATCTCAATCAAACGATCCACACAAAATCGAATGGCCGGCGTTGCGTTTATCTGCCACGGAGGAAGCATCAGGCTTTCTCTGGTGCGGTACTGATGCCAGGCTCGGGCGGATTGTTCAGAATCGAATTCACGACTTTTCCAGCCTGACCGTCCAGCAGACTGCCATTGCCGGTTGCGCGTTGGAAGGAAAGCTGCTGCTGGTTTAATCCAAACAAATACATCAGCGTCGCATGGTAGTCGTAATGATTCACAATATCCGTGACGGCTTTGTGTCCGATGTCGTCAGTTGTGCCATGCATGCAACCGCCCTTAACACCGCCACCGGCCAGCCACATACTGAAACCGTAAGTGTTATGATCACGGCCAATATTCTTTTCGTTCTGAACAACAGGCAGCCGTCCCATCTCGCCGCCCCAGTGAACAAGAGTCGAATCCAGCATGCCACGTTCTTTAAGGTCTTTAACAAGAGCGGCCGCCGGCTGATCAGTGCGCTGACAAACGGCTGGAAGAGCTTTCAAAATTCCACCATGATGGTCCCACGTTTGATTGCCGGTATGAAGCTGAACGAATCGCACGCCGCGTTCGACAAGTCGTCTGGCAATTAGACAGCGAGTTCCGTATTCCTGAGTCACCTTGTTATCGATCCCATACAGTTTTTGTGTTGCCTCAGATTCCTGGGAGATGTCCATCGCCTCCTTCGCTGCGACCTGCATTCCGGCCGCCAACTCGTAACTTTGCATACGAGCCGCCAGGTCATGCTCACCCGGATGTCGCGAAAGATGATCCTGATTCAGGCGACGCAGGTAACTCAGGATCTTCTCCTGGTTTGCTCCCTTGAGTGATGGAGGCGGATCCAGATTCAGAATTCGAGGCTCCTGCGAACGAACAACGGTGCCCTGATAGACAGAAGGCAGCCAGCCGTTCTGCCAATTTTCGACTCCCAGAACAGGCAACCCCGAAGGATCTGTCAACACCATAAATGCGGGCAGATTCTGACAGTGGCTGCCCATTCCGTACGTCATCCAGGACCCCAGCGAAGGCCGCCCGGAAAGCTGCCGCCCGGTGTTCAGCGCGTTGATCGATTCGCCGTGATTGTTGACGCCTGTATGCATCGATCGAATCAGGCAGATATCGTCCGCAACAGAACCGAGATTGCTGACAAGTTCGCTGAGGTCCATTCCGCACTGACCGTACTTTCGAAATCGCCACGGACAGCCGAAAAGTTTGCTGCTGGCTTCTCCGGCGTTGTCATACTTAATATCGCCGGTGTACGTTTTCATATGGAGCCTGTTCAGTTCCGGCTTGGGATCGAAGAGATCGATATGACTGGGGCCACCCTGCATGAACATTGAAATCAAAGCCGTTGCCTGCGGCTTCGCAGACGGAACTTTAGGCGTGTTGTCAAAGCTTTGCGGTTCCAGCATTGGCTTGGGCGGTTCAGCCTTGAGTTCCCGTTGTTGCAACCAGGCTAGCGCAAGACTACTGACTGCGAGAGACTGCTGAGCCAGAAAGTGACGGCGTGTGAAGTGTGACATGGATAGTTTCCGATTCGTTTGGTTGCAGCTCAAAACCACAAGTCAATATCCGCAGAGCAGGAACGTTGATCCCGTGCGACGTCACTCTGCGTACAGAAATCCATTAGAACTCAGCAGTGCCTGACAAAAATGATTCAATGCGGCGTTTGCAACTTCAGGAGTAGCGTCGGCAGCCGGGGTCAGGAACTCAACGCCCGACTGAATCTCCGCTTCTGAAGCAGTCCGACCGAAGATCATTCGCCATGCGAGCTTCACCTGTTCAGAAACATCCGGAGCCGCCGTCCGAATTCTATTGGCCAGAAATTCGGACTGCTGAATCACGAACGGGTTGTTCATCATCAGAAGTGCCTGCGGCGACACGGTCGACGATGGACGTCGTTCGCAGTTCGGAGTCATACGCGGCATGTCGAAAGGTTCCAGGACTCCCAGCGGCATGGACCGTCGGACCTGAATATAGATGCTGCGACGGAATTCATCATCACCGAGTGCCTCCACTTTTCCAGATGGCCGCCCGGCGGAATCCCGAGTGTCCACTGCCACAACGATCTGGCCAACATCATCAGGGCTGACAGGAACCGGCTTACCGAACGGAGTCGTTGTCAGCTTACCACTGAGCGACAGGATGGAGTCTCGAATGGTTTCAGCCTCAAGTCGGCGAACGTTCATGCGACCAAGCAGACGATTGTCACTATCAACAGCATCAAGCTCTGGTCGACGAACAGACACCTGTCGATAGGCGGTTGAGTTCAGGATCATGCGATGCAGCCGCTTGAGTGTCCAGCCTTCGTCCATGAAGTCGCGAGCCAGCCAATCAAGCAGCTCCGGATGCGACGGCACTTCGCCCTTGATGCCAAAGTCGCCCACGGTCGATACCAGTCCTTGCCCGAAGTGATGCAGCCAAAAACGATTGACCAGCACGCGAGCCACCAGCGGATGCTGTCCGCTGGTCAAATGGCGAGCATACGCCAACCGCCGTCCCGTTGTCGGGATGGCCGGATCATCCGATGAAATCTGCATCGACGCATTGTTCAGGACAGCCAATTCGCCGGGAGCAATTTCCTGACGAGGCTGCTGAAAATCACCACGCGAAAACAGATGCGTGACTGGCACGTTTCCTGGAACCTCATTAAGACACATGACGTAATCGTCAGCCGGTCGCTTCTCCTTTGTCTCGGCTGTCAGCGCATCCCACTTCTTGTTAAAGCCGTTCAGGCGATCGGGCAAATAAAGGTAAACAGATCCGCGATCGACGTTAAGAAATGGGAACTCCTTGATCAATTGTTGTTGCTCCGGAGTTCGCTTGTCCTTTGGTGTTTCGCGAGCAACTTTGGCAAGCGATTGTTGTTCGGCAGGAAGCTTCTGAAGTTCACGCTCAAATGTTTCATTGACGATGACATCCAGTGCTTCGTTCCTGTTCTTTGCCACCTCTGCAAGCTCTGCGTCCACCGCTGCCGCAGCGTTGCGAATCTCTGTTGACCAGAGTGAAACCAGGCGGGCGTTGGGAACACGCCAGTTGGCCGTATCATACGCTGGCTCAAAAATCGCACGCAGACGATAGTAGTCAGACTGCGAGATCGGGTCGTAGCGATGCTCATGACACTGCGCGCATCCGACCGTGAGTCCCAGCAATGATGTGGATGCCACTTTAATCGTTTCCGCAATCACATCATTACGAGCGATCATGACATCAGGGCCACCCGCCGCCGTTCCATCGGGACACATTCGAAGGAATCCCGTGGCAATCAGTTGATCGGCTTGCTCAGGAGTCAAATCCTGATACGGCGGAGTCAGGAGTTCATCGCCAGCCAACTGCTCGACAAGAAATTGATTCCACGGCTTGTCGCTGTTGAAAGAACGAACAACGTAGTCGCGGTACTTCCAGGCCCAGGGGCGTTCGATATCCTTTTCGTTGTAGCCATCGCTGTCCGCATAGCCAGCGACGTCCAGCCAATGACGCCCCCAGCGATCTCCATAGGCAGGTGAGTTCAGCAGATCATCAACAAGCGACCCCCATGCTTCCGGAGATGGATCGGCAACAAACTTGTCAATTGCTTCCGGCGTTGGAGGCAACCCGGTCAGATCAAAGGCAACTCGCCGAATCAGAGTTTCGCGATCCGCTTCCGGACTGTAGCTGAGCCCTTTTGTTTCCAAAGCGGAAAGCAAAAATGCATCAACTGGTGTTCGCACCTGACTCTGACTTGTCACGCTCGGAACTGGCGGTTTTACAATTGGCTGGAAGGCCCAGTGTTGTCGATCTTCGTCCGTGAAGGTGTCACCCACTGTCAGTGTTTCAGGTTCCGGTCTGGCAGTCGCGGCACCAGAATCGATCCATCTAATGATGACATCCAGTTCCTGCGGGGAAAGTTTTTTCTTGCCCGGCGGCATTTCGCCAGAAGCAACTCGCTGATAAAGCATGCTGTTGGCATGATCGCCCTCAACAAGCCCCGCACCGGAGTCCCCGCCTTTCACGATCAGCCGCGCCAGTCGCGTGTCGATTCCACCCTTCAGCTCTGGCTCTTCACCATGACAGTGCCAGCAGTGAGCTTTCAGAATGGGCCGAACATCTTTTTCGAAAGTCAGCGTTGCTTCATCTGCAAAGGCAGAGGATAGAAAAATCCCCTGAAGAAGAGTTAAACCGGTGAGGCATGCAGTATTTGCAAACAGTCTTCGACTCATGGGTTTTAACCAGACAAGATGTTTGAGAGGCAGGTTTGCCGGGAGGGAGTTGATTTGGGGCGACTCCACTTTACCCGAAAAAAAACATTGAGCAACACCTGATTGCTCTCACGGTCAATTCCGCCTCACCCCACGCCCCCGGCGAGCGGCAGGGCGTCAGCCCTCCGTGTCATCCGCGCCAGTCGCCACTATTGCCTGTCCACGAACTTTCCGCCCATCTGCATCAAACACCGCAAGATCAAACACCGCAAGACAAACAGCCGCTGAAACTCCCACACGGATGGCTAACGCCATGCCGCTCGCCCATGATTGTCCTCACCAGCAATTCCGCCTCACCCCACGCCCCCGGCGAGCGGCTGGGCGTCAGCCCTCCGTGTCGTCCGCGCCAGTCGCCACTATTGCCTGTCCACGAACTTTCCGCCCATCTGCATCAAACACCGCAAGACAAACACCGCAAGACAAACACCGCAAGACAAACACCGATGAAAATCCCACACGGATGGCTAACGCCATGCCGCTCGCCCATGATTGTCCTCTCCCTGATACTTTGAGCGGTCCGGAAGTTCATCCTGCCAGAATCCAGAAAATCGAGTGTCGGTTGCTGACTCTTCGATTGATGACGACACTACAAGCTGCATGCGTATTCAACGTATCACGTTCCGCTTTCAGACAGAACTCCCATGTCAGTGCCAACAGCCTCTGCCAGCAAATCGTTTCGAATTCATATCGTCGGCCGCAAGAACTCCGGCAAGACGACTCTGGTTTGCGAGCTCGTGAAAGAACTGACATCTCGACAGATCAAGGTCGCAACCGTCAAGCATACTCACCATCACCATGAGCTTGATACGCCTGGCAAAGATTCTCACAAGCATCGCGAAGCCGGCGCTGCCGCAGTCGGCATCCTGTCGCCACAAATGACGGCCATGTTTTTTCCGGCGGATCGAGAAGAGCGAGGCGAACATCGATACGAACGATTCGAGAGTCTTTTCGTCGATTGTCGAGTCATCATTGTCGAAGGCGATCTTCAGGCGAAAGCGCCACGCCTGGAAGTCTGGAGAGGCGTCGTCAGCGAACGGCCCTATGCCGCTGACGATCCGTCCATCATTGCGGTCATTTCTGACGATCTGGTGAACGATGTCGAATGTTTCGTCTGGGCACGGCGCGATGTTGCTGGTCTTGCGGATCGCATCATGGAACTTGCGAATCAGCAGGGATTTTGAATCACTCAACTGGGCAGAAAACCGGTCACTCGGTTGCGTTCGCGGACGGGGCACGCCAACATGGCCACAAATCTGCAGTAGCGTCCGGCTATTGTCGTTCACGCGACCCGGAACGCGCTGCGAAAATTTTGTGTGTTATGTTTGTAAGCTCCTGCGGAGAGATTCATGAGTAGTTGGCCGATTGGCGTATTTGCCTCCATTGATGCGGGTCTGGGTGTCCATCTTGAAGTCGCTCGCGAGCTGGGCGTTCCGACAATTCAAGTTCACGCGCCGCACGCAGGAACTCGGAATCCTGAAGCTGCCGCCGCGTTTCTGAAAAAATGTTCCGATGCTGGCATCACCATCACGGCCGTTTTTGGTGGATTTGATGGCGAAAGTTATGCCGATATCGCGACAACCGCGTTGACCGTGGGACTTGTTCCCGAAGCCACCCGTGCGGCTCGGGTGCAGGAAATGAAAGAAATCAGCGACTTCACGAAGTTACTGGGCTGCAACACTGTTGCGTTACATATCGGATTTGTTCCGGAAGATTCCAGCTGCGACAGCTACAAGGATCTGATTGCTGTGACTCGTGATCTGCTCGATCACATCAAAGCGAACGGACAAAACCTGCATCTGGAAACCGGGCAGGAATCAGCCGACCATTTGCTGCATTTCATTGCCGATGTTCAGCGCGACAATCTGTTCATCAATTTTGATCCCGCCAATATGATTTTGTACGGAACAGGCGAACCGATCGAAGCGTTGAAGAAGGTCGGCCATCTTGTTCGCAGTATTCACTGCAAGGACGCCAAGTGGGCGGCTCCTGACGTGCGAGGCACTGGCTGGGGCCAGGAAGTCGCGCTCGGGGACGGCGATGTCGGGATGGAAACCTACCTGAGAACGCTTCTGGAAATTGGATATACCGGGCCGCTGACCATTGAACGCGAAATCCCGCAGGACCCGGTTCGCCAGAAGGCTGACATTGGTCAGGCCGTTGGTCTGCTGTCTTCTCTGCGTGAAAAGATTTTGGGGACTTGATGATCGTTCGGCTGGTGTTTGGAAAAGTCAAATGGCTCGTTGTGATCAAGGATATCTTTGTGACGTTTGCGGAGACGAGGTCGAGAACATTCGTGAGAGTGATCTCTATCTTCGATTCGTTGTGGGTGAGATTGCTTCGAAACAACTGCTGGCGGCCCCCGAACGCCATCTTCGATGCAATCCCATCACGGCTCAATTTATTGACCATCCGGAATTTGAGCCAGTGGTCGTCGAGGGTGACTTTGACAAGCGGTTGTTTGACGAAGCCTATTCACGCGAGCGAACCGAGCTGTTAACTCGCGGGTGGTTGCGTCTGCAGGAACTTTTCCAGCTGGCTCAAACGGTACCTCTGCCGGAGTATCCTCTTCCTGAATTTCGACTGACACCACGCGAGACGTAAACTTGATAATGCAAACGTAAGTAAGCTTTGTTGCGGGATAATTGCAATCTTGTCGAAGGCAAGGGCTGACAGCGTTTGACAAAAATTTATGACCATGGGAAATGGCCCGAGTGGCCTGAAACTGTTTTTCAATGGCCGACACACTCCAACGAGTTTTATTGCTTGACGCCGAGATTTCTTTTCGGGGATCGTCGCTGTTGACGTTGTGTCTGGCTCGCGGACTTGAAAAACGTGAAATTGATTCTGCACTGGTCTGTACGAGTTGCGATGGAATTGACGACACGCTGCTTCGCGGAGTTCGGCTGCACAAGATTCAGGGGTACAACATTCCCATCTGGGGAAATGTTGTTTTGAGAACTCTGTATCGTGACCTGAAGGATCAACCGCCAGATGTGATCCATTTGCAGGATCCACGGCTGATGCCACAAGGCATTCGGCTGGCAAGAAAGCTTAAGCGTCCCTTAATCGTGAGCCTTGGAGATCACACCGAAGCGGCCGCTTTCACATTGAAATGCCCCACTCCGGAATTGAAGGCCATCATTTCCGTCAGCGAGAGTGTCCAGCAGCAGATTCCTGAAACACCTCTGGTTATTCCGATCGAAAAACGCGTCATTCTGCCAGGCGTAGAAGTGTCGGAGACCGCCTCTGTCACTTTTCCGCTGGAAGAAGACCGACCGCCTGTGATTGGTATGGCCGGGCCGCTTGAAATCGTCAAAGGTGCGGCGTTCTTTCTGAGAGCCTGTCATCGTGTGATTGAGGCTGGTCATAATATCCGCATCGTGATCGCAGGCAGTGGTCCCGAAGAACGAAGTCTTCGACAACTGGCATCCTCGCTGGAACTTTCGAAGCGTCTGACTTTTGTCGATGGCGGAGTTTCCATGTCTGGATATTTGTCGGCAATTGACATCTTCTGTCTTCCGTCATTGCAGCAGGGACTGGGTGTGATGATGCTGGAAGCGATGGCTCTTGGGCTGCCAGTGATTGCTTCGGGAGTTGGCGGCGTTGTGAGCGTTATTGATGACAATGTCACAGGACTGATTGTGCCGCCTTCTGACAGCCGCAGTTTGTCGGATCGAATTGTCGAACTGCTGCAAAATCGTGAACGAACCAGAACCATCGCAGCGGCCGGGCAGCAGTTGATTCGCGACCGATTCAACGAGAAGCGAATGCTTGACGAAATCGTTGAGCTCTACCGGGAAGTTCAGACAACCATGACCAGCACGCGAGAATTGTCGCATGTTGGAAACCGCTCCTCGGGGACTCAGCACTGACATGATGAATCTTTACAGAGTTGAACAGCAACTCGTGTCGAAGCCGTTGCCAAATGTTGCTGACGCGGTTTTTCAACAACTGGATCGTTTAGATGTTCCCGTTCCGCAGGGCGAAGTTGCGATCACTGTCGGCAGTCGTGGAATTCGTAATCTTCCTGCGATCATTAAAGCCTGCGGTCAATGGCTGAAACGTCGGGGTGCAAAGCCGTTTATCGTTCCCGCCATGGGATCTCACAATGGCGCGACGGCGGAGGGTCAACAGGCGATGATCGAATCGCTGGGGATCACGGAAGCGGCCATGGAGATGCCGATCCGAAGCAGCATGGAGGTTGTAGAAATCGGGCAGGTGCGAACCGGTGCCGTCTTCATGGATCGACACTGTCTGGAATCCGCTGGCGTCCTGGTCATCAATCGAATCAAGCTGCACACTTGCTTTGCTGGCCCCGTCCAAAGCGGGCTGACCAAGATGATGGTCGTCGGAATGGGCAAGATTCGATCCGCTCGAACATTTCATTCTGCCAGAGCCGGCGCGATGAAGGATATGCTGCTGGAGATGGGGCAGTTTGTTCTGGATTCCGGAAAGATCTTCGCCGGACTGGGGATTCTGGAAGACGGCTTTGATGAGACTGCTGAAGTTCACGCGATCGTTCCAAACCAGATTCTGAAGCGCGAAGCCGAGTTGCTTGAACATCATCGCAGTTATTTTCCGCGACTGCCGGTTGATGAATTGAATGTGCTTATTGTCGATGCGATTGGAAAAACTTACAGCGGCACCGGGATGGATACGAATGTGATCGGACGTCGCGGACTGCCGGGGTTTGAAGATCTCAAATCGCCCGAAATTCGCACCATTGGTGCGTTGTCTCTTTCCGCATCCAGCCAGGGAAATGCACTTGGTGTCGGAAATGCCGACTTCATTACTCAGCGATTGCGAAGTGAGATCGATGAATACAAGACATTGATCAACACACTGACCACCGGCGACATGGACCGCGCGAAGATTCCCGCTACGATTAAGGATGACGAAACTCTGATTCGGATTGTGGCCGATCGATACGGAAGTCAACGGTGGATGTTCATTCCCAACACTCTTCACCTGGGTGTGTTGTATGCGTCAGAGGATCTTCGTGAAGAACTGATGCGGCATCCGAAATGCATCGTGGCCGACAAGCCGACGTTGCTGACATTCGAAGCGGGTCGACATCAATTGCCATTTGCCTAAGCGACCAGTGAATGCGTCTTGAACATTGTAGAATGATAGTCCCAATCGTTCAGGCACGGCCGGATTCCAAAATTGTCGGGATCCGTTGGGATGCGGGGCGATGCGGTGTCAGTACTCGGAACCGTTGATTGGACACCATGTCGCGGTTCAGGCCTGATAAAGCCGGTACATCCTTTGCCGGGGTCGAAGGCCCTGGGATGCTGATGACTGATGAAACAAGGCCTGAAGGGCAACGCTGTGAAGCATTTTTTGAGTGTTTTTTCATGCGATTCCGGGCCATAGGCCCATCCTTTTACATAGCCAGGGCCATCGGCCCAGGTGTGCGATTCCTACTGTATTTCAAGGCCCAAAGGGTCGGCCATTTGCCTTCATCGAAAACGATCGGCCTTTCAGGCCTTTGGTGATGGTGCCGATTCGTCCCGGGCCGACGGCCCGGGCTAGGCAAGCGAATGGCCCGTTGGGCCGAAACTCCTGCGATTCATCGAACGAAAATACATCACAGCGTTGCCTGAAGGACCGGCCTATTCGACTCGGCCTGAAATGATCGATTTGTCGGTCCGCTGGACCTGAATCGAGAGACACTACACCACAATAAAGTCCCGCATGTTCTCACCAGGCGATTGCATGAACCGGGGCTGTTCGCAGCTGACTTGTCAAGGACTTTCCAGTTCTTCCCATCGAACAAAACACTGTTCCAGCTCAGCGCCGATTTTTGCGAGTTCCGTCGTCACTTTTGCGATCTTGTCTCCGCTGCTTTGATAAAAGCCCGGCACTGAGATTTCCGCCTGCAGTGTTTTTTGACGTCGTTCCAGATCGGCAATCTGCTGAGGCAACTGCTCCAGTTCTCGCTGTTCTTTAAAACTCAGTTTGCGAGTCTTCACGATCGGGGCAGAAGCCGACTGCGTTGATGCCGAACTGGTCGCAGGAGCTGCGGTCTTTGACGATGCCATTTCCGCGGCAGCCAGCTTTTCCGCCGCCTCACGTTGTTCTTTGATTCGTACCCAATCGTCATAGCCGCCGTCGTATTCGCCAATGATACCATTGCCTTCAAACACAATTGTGCTTGTCACGACGTTATTCAGAAACGCACGATCGTGGCTGACAAGCAGGACGGTTCCGGGAAACTCCGGCAACATGTCTTCCAGCAGTTCGAGCGTTTCTGCGTCCAGGTCGTTCGTAGGTTCGTCAAGAACCAGAATGTTGGCCGGCTTGGACATCATCTTCGCCAGCAGCAATCGATTGCGTTCACCGCCGCTCAGGAATTGAACCAGAGTCTGAGCACGTTCGGGAGAGAACAGGAAGTCCTGAAGAAATCCCATGATGTGGCGTTTCTGGCCATTGATCATCAGGAAGTCGGTGCCGTCGCTGATGTTTTCACGAGCCGACTTCGTTTCATCAAGCTGATTGCGTAACTGGTCGAAATAGCCGACTGCCAGATTGGTTCCCAGTCGTACTTTGCCGGTGGTGGGATTCAATTGCCCCAGCAGCAGTCGGAGTAATGTTGATTTTCCAGCTCCGTTCGGCCCAACAATGCCGATCTTGTCGCCACGAAAAACAGTCGTACTGAAATCGTGAATCACTGGTTCGCCACCAAATGAATGCGTCACATTTTCCAGTCGTGCGACCAAAGCGCCAGAGCGTTCAGCATCCAGCAACTGCATTTTGGCAGTGCCCACTTTTTGCCGTCTCTGCCGCCGCGCTTCTCGCATTTCCTTCAAAGCACGGACGCGACCTTCATTGCGCGTTCGACGAGCTTTAACACCCTGGCGAATCCAGCGTTCTTCTTCGGCCAACTTCTTGTCGAACTGAGATTGCTCTTCCGCTTCAGCCGCCAGAAGCTGATCGCGGCGTTTTAGAAATGTCTGATAGTCGCAGGTCCAGTCGAACACTCGTCCTCGGTCAACTTCGACAATGCGATTGGCCATGTCCTGCAGAAAGACACGGTCGTGCGTAACGAAAATCAGCGTGCCGCCAAATCGCTTGAGAAACCCCTGAAGCCACACAATCGAATCAATGTCCAGGTGGTTCGTCGGTTCGTCCAGCAGAAGAATGTCGGGCTCTCGAATCATGGCGGCCGCCAGCAGAACTCGACGCTTCATCCCTGCGGAAAGAGAAGCGAACCGGGTATCCGCCGGAAGTTGCATTTCAACCAGCAAATCGTCCAGGCGATCAGCACCGGTCCATTCATCAGCGTCTGCCAGTTCCTGGCTGGCCTTCTCGTAGGCCTTCTCTTCCTGCTTCGTCAGAGATTCGCCTTCATGCATCTTTCGCCCGATGTTGCGATAGTCGGCGATAGCTCGGCCGAGGCTGCCAAAACCTTCGGCGGCAACTTCATAGGCTGTTCGATCGCCACCTTGAGGCACTTCCTGATCCAGCCTCGCAATCACCGCTTCTGCCTGCAAATCCACGGAGCCGTCATCGGGGCGGATGTTCCCGGCGATCAGCTTCATCAGCGTCGATTTGCCCGCTCCATTTCTTCCCACGAGGCCGATGCGTTCGCCTCGCTCAATATGCAACGTGATGCCCTCCAGAAGGTTGGGCCTGGAATAAGTAAACGACAGATTGTTGAGGCTCAGAAGTGGCATGCGGCGGACTGTAGCCGATCCGATCAAACCTGCGAATCCTGTCGCGATCGATTATCATCCCAGGAACAGACGTCTATAAAATGGCTGTGAACTCGAAATTTGAGCGAGGCAAAGATCATCCAGAGAAACCCGCAGTCGGGCGGGTCCAGAACAAAAATCCATGAAGATACGATTCATTACCGTTGGCGGCACCATCGACAAGGTCTACTTCGATCAGCTCAGCGAGTACCAGGTCGGCGCTCCGGGAGTGGAGCGAATTCTGCAGGAATTGCCGCTTGGGATTGAATTTGTCGTTGAGCCGATCCTTCGAAAAGACAGTCTCGACATGACCACAGACGATCGCCTGCTGGTTCGGGAAGCGGTCGAAAGATCGCCCGAAAGCCTGATCGTAATTACTCACGGGACCGACACGATGATTGAAACCGGCAAGCAATTGCTGGGAATTTCGGGCAAGAAGGTTGTTCTCACCGGTGCGATGCAACCGGCCAATTTTCGCAACAGCGACGCCGTTTTCAATGTCGGTTTCGCCATCGGAGTCGTCCAGGCTCAGCCGAACGATGGCGTCTGGATCGCGATGAGCGGCCAAATTTTTGCTCCAGCAAAGGCTCGCAAGAATCGTGAACGGTCTGTTTTCGAAGAAATTGGCTGAAAACGACGAAGTGCATTCGTCACCGGTCGAGTGCTGGGTGCGATGGTTTGTGGCTTAAGTTTCCCACTTGCGAAAGACACGGCTGGAAAAATGGTAAGCAGGATGCGGACCCACACTTGGGGGGAAACACACGGCGCAATCCGTCGCCACTTTCTTCTGGGGCAGAATTGGCCACGAACACCGACCACTTTGTGCGCGTTTTAAGCTGGAACAGGCCTCGTTTTTGCGAAGTCCTCTGACCAAAGTTGTTGCGGGACGACGATTTGAGACGTACCTTTTCACAGGTTTACTGTCTTTTTGATCAGTTGATGAATCCCGGTTTTACTTGGGTTCTCTACTTGTAACACGACTGTGAATTCGGGAACATTTGAATTGTTCGAACGCGTGCTTGCCTGAGGGACGTTGAATTCGTCCATAAACTCAGGGTGGTGGTATCGCAAATACTTTCTCAACCCGACCTGGATAAGGTGCGGTTTGAGGGTTCTTAGATTAGTCGGAGCTTGCTTGTGAGCACAATTCAGGCGACTTCAGTTCCATCCAGTCCAACCGACCCCGTTGAAGAGGAAGGTGGAACGTTCTGGTCCATGTTTGATGCTGTTCCAGCCTGGGGCGTCAGCCTGCTGGTTCATGTCGGCGTCATCGTGATCATTGCCATGATTTCGCTGCCCGAAATCATCATGCCAGAGTTCAATCTCACTTCGACGATTGAGACGGAAGAGCCGCAGCAGGTTGAGTATGTGCTGGACACAGAACCATCCGAAGCGCTGGGCAGCAAGAGTGATTTGAACATCGCCAGCCCATCGGCCGCGATCGCCCAGAATAAGGGGTTGGATAATCATCGTGAAGAAGTGAATCGGATCGAGAATGTTCTGACGAATGCTCGCGTTGAAGTCATGGAGACTGTCGCGACGCCCAGCGAAGCTGAGATGCTGGAGAACATTGATCTGACCGGCACAACAGAACATGCGGGCGGTACAGATGGCGCCGTTGATCGTATCACACTGGAAATCGCCGCTTCACTTCGACAGCGCAAGACGATGCCAGTCTGGTTGCTTGATGAATCGATTTCTTTGGAGTCTCGTCGCGAAAAGATCATTGAACGGTTTGAAAACGTTTACCGTCAGCTTGGTCTGATGGATGATATCGATACCAAAGATGCTTTGAAGACGGGTGTTATCGGATACGGAAAAGACGTTCACGTTCTGCTCGACGAACCGTCAAGCGATGTTGCGGAACTGTCCAAGGCGATCAAGAGCATTAAGAGTGACATGTCGGGTGTCGAAAATGTCTTCGCCGGGTTGAATCAGGCATTGAAAACCTATGGGCCTGTTCGCAAGAAAATGAAGGCCAACATGATCATCATCATCGTCACCGACGAGCGTGGTGATGACTTCGGCGAAAACTATACAGTACTGGAAGACGTCGTTAAGCGACTCAGCCGTGAAGGCGTTCGTGTCTTTTGTATTGGCAACACGTCTCCATTTGGCCGCCAAAAGGGATTTGTCCACGTGAAGTGGAAGGGTGCTGACGGAGAAGAGTACGAAGAAGACATTGGCGACGCTGATCAGGGACCAGAGAGCCCGCTTCCAGAAGGATTGCAATTGCCTTTCTGGACTGCGAATGCTCAAGGGCTTGAACGCATGTCGTCTGGTTATGGTCCTTACACGCTGTCTCGGCTCTGTGCTGAGACGGGCGGAATCTTTTTCGTTGCGGACGACACTGGACGAAAGAAATGGGATCCGCAGATTATGCGGCAGTATGCTCCCGACTATCGCCCGGGCCTGGAGTATCGCCGTCAGTTGCAGGGTAACCTCGCCAAGCAGTCCTTGATCGCGGCGGCACAACTCGCGGTCACAGAGCCCGTGCCGATTCCTCAGACCACTTTCCAGGCAAACAACGACAACGTCCTGCGTGAGCAAATCACAGAGGCTCAGAAGCCGCTGGCAGTGCTTGACTATTTTCTCGAACGAGTTCACACCGCTCTGGAAGCCGGCGAGAAACATCGCGACAAGTTGGATTCTGACCGTTGGCGAGCGAGCTATGATCTGGCCATGGGACGTGTCCTTGCGATGCGTGTTCGTGCGTTTGGGTACAACGCCGTGTTGGCGGAAATGAAGTCCAATCCAAAGAGATTCGAAAAATCAGACAGCAACCAATGGAAACTGGAGCCGTCAGAGGAAATCAACGCGGGGGCAAATGTTCGCCGGATGCACGATAAGGCTCTTGAGTATTTGAATCGTGTGATCAACGAACATCCAGGAACACCGTGGGAATTCCTTGCGACAATGGAATTGAATGATCCACTTGGCTGGAAGTGGAAAGAAGGCCAAATGGCGGTTCCTGCAATGAACGGTGGCAATGGAGAGCGAGGGCCCCAATTCGCCCCTGAAGAAGAAGCTCGGCGTCGCCAGCAACAGGAAATGCAACGCAAGAAAGAAGCATCAAAGCCAAAGGTCTAAGCTTTGCGTTTGACATGTTTAAAAATAGAGCCCGGGGAAAATACCCGGGCTTTTTTGTGTCCTGAATTTACCCTCGTGCGGTTTGCAATAAGTTGTGGCCGGATTCGGAATGCAGAACAATTGTCCCGATGCCTTAGTGGCCACTGACAAATGAGTATCGGCTTGTGGTCGCCCAAAGCAGGTGCCTTTCCACGAGGGCCATTCGTTATCAATCCATCGTACGTTCACGCGCATACAAGCTCGAAGCGCCAGCGAGTGGGCCATTGAGTGATCCATTCAATCGGCCATTCAATGGATCACTGAGTGGGCAAAACCCACTCGCTGGTGCTTCGAGCTTGTGCAACATCAAGAAAGGAACAAGATGACGCTCTGGTTTCGACGAGCCGTCTGGTTTACGGCTATCGGCGGCTGGCTCATCGTTATCGTGGCTGGGTTGCTAACCACCGCAACACCAGGTGAAATCATCGCCTTCTGCATTCTTGCCGTGATGACGTTCATTGCAATCTTCTGGGCGTTCGCATTCAAGTGGGGTATCCGACGAAAAATCCGCCGACATCTCGCGATCTCCCCGAAGGACGCATCCCTCCTGCAGCATCCCCTCACACCACGCAGCCGGATTGATGTAATCCGGGGATTGTATGCCTATTCAAAACGCCAGCCCCGCTTTGAATGCATCGACCTGAACATAGGTGCCGCGAGCGTCCAAGTGTACCTTGAAAGCAGCGCAGAACCACAAAAGCTTCAATGGGAAAGCTGCCAGACCGACGTGAAATCGTGGGAAGAGATTCCAATCAACGCCGTGTTTCTGCTGAGCCATGATGATGTGCCGTTCGTTGCTGCCGTGACTAACGAAAATGGATATTCGTCGGGCTATGATTTCGACGACTCTGGCGACGAAACCCACAGCAGCAGGACGAACATTCATCTGCAGATTCTTGCCGTCGCTCAGGATCAGTGCCATCGAATTCGCGACTTCCTGTTGGAGCTTGCGGTTCAGAACTCCGTTTATCGTCGTCGCAAGATCATCGTTCGAGCTAGTGAAAAACGAGGTCAATCTGTTGCCATTGAATTTGCATCACTGACGCAAGTGCCGCGTGAACGTGTAATATTGCCCGAGCAAATTTTTGAAATCGTTCATCGAGCCGCAATGAAGCAACTCGATCTCGAAGACGTGCTGCGACGCGCCGGACATCGAACTCGCACCGCAGTACTTCTTCACGGACCACCGGGAACTGGTAAAACACTGCTCCTGAAACATCTGGTGGGAACTCGAGACGACACAACCACCATCATGCTGCATGGGTTTCGTCGCGGTCTAGTCCGTGAAGCGTTTCGCCTGGCACGGTATTGTCAGCCATCGATTGTGCTGATTGAGGACGTTGACTTGATTGCCGTACGAAGGCAACGGAGCACGCGGGGGACTTCTCTCCTGCATGAGCTGCTTGATGAACTTGATGGCCTGGCACCCGAATCACGCACCGTTGTTCTTATGACAACGAACCGCCCGGATGTTCTTGAACCCGCGCTGGCCAGCCGCCCGGGTCGCATTTCACAGGCGATTGAAATCCCGCTGCCGGACGCTGAGTGCCGGCTCCGAACACTGCGGCTCTTCACCGCAAACCTGGACGTTACCGGCGTTGAGTTAAGCGACTGGGTGAGTCGTACAGAAGGAGCCAGTCCGGCGTTTCTGGAGGAACTGATACGCCGTGCAATCTTGTTCGCTGTTGATCGCCCGCAGCCCGAGCTGTCTGGATTCGCTGCGACTGCTCGAACGTCAATCACGGATGAAGACCTGTCCTCTGCGATGAACGAAATCCTCACCAGCGGTGGCAGATTGACACGGCGATTGCTTGGGTATCAAGCGGAATGATGTTGCGTGGATGGATTAGCAAGATTCACGGTGACATGTCTGAACGCGGAACTTGTGTCGAAGCGATTTTGGCGGTGAGCAGCACGGCGTCATTCCTGCGATGAATCAGTCCAACGATTTTTTTTTGAATGATTCATCTCGCGTGGGATGCAATTGCTGCAGAAGCAATACCGTTGAATTCTGTGGCACTAACACGGCGTTTCCGTAGAGCCTCTGGGGATCTATACTTTAAACGGTCGCGATGGAGATGTTTTCGTTTAACCGTCAGCCGCAGGCGTACGTTGGGGGCCGCATTCGCGTACGCCTCCGGCTGACGGTTAAACAACTCAATCGTGAAGGCGATCAGTATAGCATCCTCAAAATCTCCAGAGGTAATTCATCGGCATTGTCTTCGGTACCATCTTCGGCATTGTCTTCGGCATGCCGTCTTCGGGGCCAACCATCACTCAATGTGCGTGGTCATGACCAGCATGGTCGTCGTGTGGCAGTTCGCCGGAGTATGGCTTACCGTCGATCGTAATGCTGAGTTTTGCGACGGATGATTCTGCATGCAAGGCGTCAAGAAGTTCCTTGCTGGCGAAGGAGTATTCAGAATACTTTCCTTCAGACTGGTCGTCGGCTTTTCCGGCCAGTTTGAATTGCTGCGGCTTATCGCCCCCCTTGATGTTGACAACAACCTCCGGTGATTCAGACATCACGGCTTCTTTGCCAGCAGAATCCAGAAGATAAACAGTCAGCGTCGCGGCTGCGTCATCATGCACAATCTCTGCGTGATACTCTTCATTGCCAAGCTCAACAAGCATCCCGTGATGCGGCCCTTCTGTCGGATGGGCATGCTCGTCGTGACCGTGATCACTGTGGTCACTTCCATCGTGAGTATCATGGGCGGCTGTTTGCGGAGCATCCGGGCCATCATTGCATCCCTGTGCAGCAAAAACAGCAATCACTAACGTCAGAAAAAACGAACGAGAAACGATTCGGGGCATTGATGCATCCTTTGCAAAAAGAAAAACGATTCCAACAACTGCATCCGAATTTAAGTGGAGCGGTTGCAGATTCCAACGTGAAACATTCATTGAGTCTCGAACTGTGTCGCACTTCAGCCTTCAACACTTCAATTCGAGAACATCATACAGATCATTCCAATTTCTCTGATCAACTCAACTCTGGAACGAGTGTTCCTCGGTCAGTTGAACGGAGGAACCATCGTCGCTGACAACTCGTTCGGCCGCTTTCAGACCGAACAGCCAGAACAGTGCAGGATGCACAAAAAAGTCCAGCAACGTGGAACTGATTACGCCACCAAGGATCACAGTCGCGACCGGATAAAGTATCTCTTTACCCGGCTGGTCGGCTGCGAGGACAAGCGGAATCAATCCGATTCCGGCCGTCAGCGCCGTCATAAGAACAGGAGCCAGTCGCTCAAGTCCCGCACGAATGATCATCTCCTTCGTCCATGATTCACCTTCATATTTTACCAGATGCAGATAATGGTTGAGCAACAGAATTCCGTTGCGCGATGCAATACCTGCCAATGAAATGAATCCAACCATCGCGGCGATGGTCAGCGTCTGGTGAGTCATCACAAGAGCGGCCACAGATCCAATGAACGCCATCGGCAATGCGGCCATGACCTGCAGAGAAAGATTGACCGACCGAAACATTGTGAACAGAACGAGGAACACTCCCAGCATCGCCACGACAAACAGCAGGCCTAACATTCGCGAAGCTTTTTGCTGACTTTCAAACTGACCTGCAAATTCAATGTAGTAGCCCTGCGGCAGAGTCGCCTGGAGGTCTTTGAGTTTAGCCTGAATCTCCTGAACCACGTCTACCAATCCGCGGTCAGCAACATTGCACTGAACCACAATGCGACGTCGAACTTTTTCGCGATTGATTGTATTGGGGCCACCGGATTCGTAGATTCTGGCCACGGCTTCCAAAGGAACCTGACCGCCCTCAGGAAGATCAATTGCCAGACGACGCAGGGTGTCAATGTTCTCTCGAGCGTCTTCTTCCAGACGAAGAACAAGATCGAACGATCTTTGCCCCTGAAGGATCTCCGAAATACTGTGCCCGTTCATCGCGGTTTCAATGAATTCATTCACATCAGCAGCCGTCAGGCCATACTGAAGCAGACGATCGCGATTCAGTTCAATTCTGAGCTGAGGCACCGTGGTCTGCTGTTCAACAATCAGATCCTTCACACCGGAAACCTCTTGAATCACCGTCTTTACTTCTTCCGCATTGCGTCGCAGTACGTCCAGATCGTCACCAAAAATCTTGATTCCGATTTGAGCCTTCACTCCAGACAGCATGTGGGAGATCAAGTGGGAGATCGGCTGTTCAACCGCCGTCACGATCCCCGGAATATCGGCCATCGCTTCACGAAGTTCGTCCAGTTGTTCCTCACGATTGCGCGGTGATCCAGGATCCATTTCAAGAATGTACTCACTGGCACTCACAGGCTCCGCATGCTCATCCAATTCCGCGCGGCCGGTGCGGCGAACAATTGAAACGACATCACTGATCGCCTGCAATCGATCCTCAACGGTGTGGTTGATTTCATTGCTGGTTGCCAGCGATGTCCCAGGCGGAAGAAGTACATTCAACTGCACAGCGCCTTCGTTGAACGCGGGCAGAAAATCGCGATCCAGTCTCGACACGAACAGTCCGGCCAGGGCCACAGCGACAACAACAACAGCCAGATTGAAACGAGGAAATGTCAGACTGAATCGAATGATTTTGTCAGCGATCCATTTGAGTCCTCGTAGCAGTGGACCATCCTTTTCGGCATGGTTGCTGGTCACTCGCCCAAGAAGCCAGAACGACAAGACCGGAGTTACGGTGAGCGAAACGATCAGCGAAGAAAAGATCGATACGACATAAGCAATTCCCAGTGGCGTAAACAATCGCCCTTCCATTCCTTCCAGCGCGAATAGCGGGATAAAGACGAGGCAGACGATGATCGTGCTGAAAACAATGGAGTTGCGAACTTCGGTACTGGCTCGGTAAACAACCAACAGTGGAGACAGCGGATTCGGCAACTCACGATTTTCCTTCAGTCGCCGATAGATGTTTTCCACGTCCACAATCGCATCGTCGACCAGTTCTCCAATCGCAACCGCGAGACCTCCGAGCGTCATCGTATTGATCGACATTCCTGTGATCTTGAAAACGATGACCGTCATGACGAGGGAAAGAGGAATGGCCGTCAGAGAGATGAACGTGGTTCGAAAATTCATCAGGAACAGAAACAGAATGATCACAACAAGAATGCCGCCATCACGCAGAGCCTCGATCACGTTATGAATTGCGCGATCGATGAAGGACTCCTGAGAGTACATCGGTTCGATGCGAAAATCTTTGGGCAGAGTTTCTTTCAATTCCGCCACTGCGGCCAGAATCTGCTGCGTAATCAAACGAGTATCCGCACCTGGCTGCTTACTGATCGTGAGAACTACAGCCGGGCCACCATCAAAGTCAGCCGTCGACGAATCGCCAATCGAATCGTCTGTCGAGTCGCCAATAGAATCGTTATTCGAACGCCTGATGAACGCACTGCTGTCGCCTCGCTTTGCCTGCGGCGCTTCGGTCACTCGAGCAACCTGAGCCAGGGCGACAGGTCGTCCGTCTCGAATTGTGATCACGACCTTTTGCAGATCTTCCATCGTCTGAATTCGACCAAGACCGCGAACAAGCAGTTCATTGGGTCCTTGCTGGTCGAGATATCCACCGGTGGCGTTCTGATTACTTCGCATCAGGGCTTCACGAATTTGCCCAAGTGTCACGCCATAGTGTTGCAGCGACGATGGTTCGATCAGAACGTGAAATTGTTTTCTGCCGCCTCCCATTGTAAAAACCTGAGCAACCCCAGGAATGGTCAGCAAGCGTTGTCCGATGACCCAGTCGGCCTGCGTTCTTAGTTCAACGGGGTCCGTTTTTGCATTACTGCTCCACATGCCGAGAACCAGGATCTGCCCCATAATCGACGACACTGGCCCAAGTTGAGGCCGAACACCAGGCGGCATGCGATCGCTCACAGCGGCCAGACGCTCGTTGACAATTTGTCGGTCAACATAGATATCGGTCCCAAAGTCAAACTCAACATTGATAACGCTGAGTCCGATGCCCGAGATGCTGCGAACAGCCTGGACTCCCTGAGCACCATTCAATGCCGTTTCCAGTGGAAAAGTGACTCGCGTCTCAACTTCTTCCGGAGCAAGTCCGGCGGCTTCTGTCATCACCACGACGCGTGGACGATCGAGATCCGGAAACACATCGATCGGCATTTTCACAGCCGCCCAGGTGCCGTACCCCAGCAGGAAAACAGCAACTGCCATAGTGAGCAATCGCTGATGCAAAGCAAATCGGATGATGGCGTTGAGCATGGGAAGACTATTTACGTGTTATGTGACGAGGTGAAGGGTCTGGTCAGAAGTCGTTGATGATTAGTGATTGTGTCCAGCGTGAGGGTCGATGCCTCCACCGGCTTTGTTTCGGACGGCCATCTGCATTTGATGAGCGTTACGGAGCGCGACGATGTCACCGGGAAACAGGGAACCGTCATTTTCAATCACGATCGACGACTGATCGCGATACATCACATGGACCGGGATTCGTTCGAATGTTCGACCGTTCTGCTGAAACACAAAGTACTCGGCTCCTTCCTGAGCAACCGCATCAACAGGAAGAACGATTTGATCTTTCCACTCGTCGACTGGAATTTGTAACTGCAGTCGCTGCCCTGGCTTGTACTTCCAGGAAACGAACCGATTCCCTGCCGCATCCTTACGGTCGCGCAGAATCTCGTTGGTCAAATCTACATAGAACTTGAGCGTACGAGTGTCTTCGTCGACTTCGCCCGAGACAAATGCAATCGGCAACTCGTTGATGGACTGACCATCGGTCAGCAACGCGCTCACCTTCCAGTCTTTAGCGGCCGCAGCACTGATCGCGCTGGAGTCTTGCTCAAACGCCCGTCCTTCGATGTAAAGTTGACTGTAGTCAGCCAAAGAACACAGTCGACCGCCTTGTTCGATGGATTGTCCTCGCTGAACATCCAGTGATTCGATGATCAATGTTCCGCGATCAAGCGTAGAATTCGCTAACGGACTTTCGAGTAATGCGACCGGACGATATTCATGATTTCCTGAAAGCTTGAGTTCGTCTTGTTTGTGCTCATGCGAAGGAACCATCACGCTCAGTTCACTCAGCAGCCTTCGCTCCTGTTCGATCTGTGACACTTGTCTCTGTGACAACCCATGCAGCCGCAATGCCTCACGCTGAGCCCCCAACAAGGCTTCCAGTTTCTCTTTTGCGTACTGCCGTTCGAGAACAGACCGCGGCGGAATCACTCCACTGTCAACGCCAGCCTGCAGTCGCTTCAGCTCTCGATTTTCGACATCCAATTCTCCCAGGGCGCGAACGAATTCCGTTTGCAGGGAAACCAGTTCTTCATGAGTCAGACGAATTGTGAATAGAAGATCGCCCGGTTCGACAGCGGAACCTGGAACTGCTGAAACATCTGTAACGACTCCGGTCATCGGAGTTGATACCTGAACCAGCGTGCGACCCGGTTGCTCAACGATTACGGCGGGAACGAATATCGTCTTGTAGAACGTGGATGTCTTGATCGGTTGCAGGTATTCGCTGGTCAGCCCCAGATTCTTCATCGCCTGCGCGGACAGTTCGAGGGATTCATTTTCTGAATGGGCGGCGTGCGAGGCATGGTCGTCGTGAGCCGCCGTGGATGCTTCGTCACCGTGCCCATGTTCGTCAGTTGTTGATTTTCCGACGATGCGATCGACCTGCGAATTCAATGCAGGCCACCATGTGTTTCTCGAGAAGAACGCAACAACAAGAGCGACACCGGTCAGTAAGACCATGCTTGCTCGAGATTTTAGAAGTGTGGTTTTGGACGACACGAAAACGCTCCTTCGGGCATAACGATGCCACTGGGATTTTCTGAAGAGAGGGCAACTTCGGACGAAGAACTCGAAGCCTGGTGAAGCTTCGTTGGCCAATGAACTGCAGGTTCACCAATACCGCAGGTTCACCAATATGGAGAGCATGCGCCGTAAACAGCAGAAGGCAGGTTCCAGCAAACGCATCATCGTTTCGAATGCGTCGAACGAATTACACTGCTGCGTTGGAGGAAGCGAGCGTCCGCTCGCCAGTGCATGTCAGATTAAAAATTGGAGTTGGGTGTAGTGGATCTTGCTAAAGATCCCGTGACTGCTGGACCTTCTAGACTAATCGCGGTCACGATTGAGTTGTTTAACCGTCAGCCGCAGGCGTACGTGTATGCCGCGACAAACGTACGCCTGCGGCTAACGGTTAAACGAAAAACATCTCCATCGCGACCGATTAAAGAATAAAACGGTCCGCTACCCTAACTTCAAATCTGGACAAACCACTAGCGACCAGAAGAGCGATCTCTGGTCTAGGTGCGCCAAACCTGCAATTTCGCGCGCATTGTTCGCGCGAAGAGTGGTGTCGATAGCGACGGCTGCGTGTCCGACACCGTTTTCAATGCGGCACATGACAAAACGCTGTTCATCTGGGGAATGAGCCACTGCTCAATTCCTGGCATTGAAGGCGGCGCAACCACCGATTCTGGTCCCACAAAGCAGCAGACCGAATGATCACAATCGGACGAGTGTCGATGCTGGTGTTCGGGAGCGTGGCTCTTTGCTGGCGGTTCGTTCTGACTGCCTTCAGAGTGCCGATGCGACTTCCCATGTTGATGCTCTTTGTGACAATCAGCCGTTTCGCCATGCTGGTGCTGACACGTGCTTCCAACGGTCGTCGTTCCGTGAGCACATGCATGAATTTGATGCCAGCCGCACCCAAAGACGCTGTGCAACAGCATCGTTAGAAGCATTAAACATCGAATCAGAATGGTCACGCAAAGACTCCCTGAGTGGAGATGATGTTCACATTTCACATCATACGCCGTTCAGCAAGCTTATCCCATAATTGTCGACGCCGTAAGATGAAGATGTTTTTTTTCAACATCTGACTCAATCAAACCAGTGGGAATTCCCCGCACTCTGGAAGATCACGCAGCGGTCTCTTCCACGACCTCAAACCACGGAAAGCAGCATGCACCAAACAGCCTGCATCTGCTGCTTTGCCCGAGCAAAATGCCTTATTTCTGTTGTCCCGCAGAAAATCGTCGCCAATGGATTTCTGCTTTCGCTATTGAGGCAATCGGAAATACCGACGTAAACTTGCCGAGTTCCTGACTTGCCGTGGCATGCGTTTGCTGCCTCAATTGCAAATATTTTGCCGATCACTCTCACCTGCTCTTCGGCAGCTATTCATCGAACGCCGACACCACTCGAACCCGCCCAGAACCCCCAATGTTTGTTTCATCAGAACACCACGCGGAATTCCTTCAGCGAATGGGTCACACCATTCGCGAAGGCAGCGGCTTGTTTTGGTTCAACACAACTCGCGGCGTCTATACGAGTTTCCCGTATCACAAAAGCATTGATGCTCGGCACATCGACGTCGGCTCAGTTCTGCGGCGAGACGGAGTTGTGGCTCGATTCGGTTGCCCGCAAGATCAGGGGATCGACAGCTTTCGAATCATCTGCGACGACAACAATTACGATTTCTCGTGCCTGCGTAGTCGAACGCGAACTCAGGTGCGACGCGGACTTGAAGCGTGTCGAGTTCAACCGGTGAGCTTCAACGACCTTGAAAAGCACGCCCATTCGCTGAATGCGGAAACTCTGATTCGACAAGGTCGCAAACCTCCCGCAAACCTCAACGAGTATTGGACTCGCTATTACAAAGAAGCGGCTCGAACGACCGGAGCTGAAACCTGGGCCGCGTTCGTCGAAGATCAGATGGCCGCCTATTTGATTTCATTCACGATCGAGGACACGGCCAACCTTTTGATCGTGCGTTCATCGACGAAATTTCTGGATCAATTCCCAAACAACGCCCTGATATTTCAATTCCTTTATCATCGACTGCGAGCTGGCGATATTCGCCAGGTCAGTTACGGTTACGAATCGATCCAGTCAGATTTGGGTTCCCTTGATCAGTTCAAGACTGGAATGGGATTTCAAAAGATTCCGACCGGACAGCGGATCGAACTGTCTTCATGGCTGAAGCCATTCGTCAACCGTTACACAACTCCAGTCGCTTCGCGAGTCCTGAAAAAAATTGCACACGGAGAAAGCGGTGCCAAGTTGATGGGAATTCTGGACTGGTACCGTCGGCAACCTGCGCTCGACCCAGGTGACCCAATCGAAAGCGACACCATTCACCGAGCCGCATAGCTATCCGTCGATCGCTTGATCATGCCTAGTCCTCTGTCAAGGCTTGATTTGGCGGATTTCCAAATTGTCGGGAGCATTTGGGATCCGTGTCGATGCGTCTCAGCACTATGAACCTGTGGTTGGACAGAATGCTGTTCAGGCCCGATACATCCTTCGCCAGGGTCGAAGGCCCCAGATACTGATCACTGATGAGAAAAGGGCCGAAGGGCCGCCACATTTGAGTCAGCCTGAAGTCATCGATGTGTTGCCCCTTCGGGCAACGCTGTGAAGCATTTTTATTCGAGAATTTGCAGTAATTTCGGCCCAAGGGGCCATTCGATTGCCTAGGAGTCTGTCCTGATACATGTCACCAAACGTCGCTGAATTGTGTTGAGAAAAAGTTTTTTTTCGGCCTGCGAATTGCTGTAGAGCAGCTGACATGAAGTCGGCGGCGGAAAATGGATTTTTGGGCCAGTTAGAG
>JBGSVD010000205.1:0-22529 GCA_041753135.1 Planctomycetaceae bacterium | reverse complement strand
ACTTAAACTCACAGCGACCTCCGTGTTCGTTTGTGGTTCTTGAAGAACGCACATTCTGTGCGAAATCACAAGCCACACGAAGGTCACTTTGTTTGACTCAAACCCCACCCGCAATGCAACTTAAAAGCTGCACGATCTCCGAGGGGAGAGGGGAAAATCGTGAATCACTCACGCTATCCGTCGTAACTCCGGACGGATCACGTCGCACAGTGCAGACTGTTGCGGAAGGCAAAATTCAGCTCGCGAAGTTTGATGGCACTCAGCGACCGGGCGTGTATGCCATGTCAACGCCATCGACTGAAACATTGCACTTCGTCGCCGAAACATCACGTGATGAATCAAACCTGAATGGTCTGGATGAAGCCGGCCTGGAATCATTGTCGAAGAGTATGGCATCGGCACTGATCAAATCGCCTGACGAATATCTGGAGCAGGATTGGTTGCGTCGGCATGGTCAGGAAATCTGGAAGTACGTGTTGGCAGCGTTTCTGGCGTTTCTGTTTTTAGAACTCATTCTCCAACAACGTTTCGCGAGGGTCCGAGCATGACGACTCTGCGTTTCGTTGGTGAAGTTCCTTGGTGGCTGGGTTTGCTGCTGTCCCTGATCGTGTGCGCACTGTCGTGGCTGTATTACAGTCGTGAGAGTTATGACTTGCCGCGTCGGCTGAAATGGTTTCTCCCGCTGTTGCGTTCGCTGGCGTTCTTCCTTGGAATCATGGTGCTGACCGGACCGGTGTTGCATCATCGAACGATCGTTGGTGAACTCGGGCGAGTGAAGATTTATCTGGATGCATCGCGAAGTATGACGATGCAGGATCGGCATATGTCGGTCGGTCGCAAGCTGATGATCGCCGAACAGCTTGGCTGGATCACTGCGGGGCATGTGGATTCGATGTTGCTCAAAGCAGCCGATGAATTAGCCGATGCGCGGCGAGAATTTCGCGAAGAGATGGCGATTGCTGCTAATGTAGCCCGTGTCTCCGACGCGGGTATTGCTGCTACAGAGACCCGCGTCGGAGACACGGGCAACATTGATTTGGCCAAAATTCGCACGGCATCTGAAACATTCCAAACTCGCCTGAAGGAGCTGCAAGCGAAGTTGCCGACGTCCATCGGCGAACAGCTTAACGTCGAGCTCCTGCAACCACTGGAAGCCGCAATTGCTTCCATAGACGACGGGGCGGAAGCTGCGATCGTGCAACTGACGACGCTATCCAACGCAGGTGAATCCACAGAAACCGCCATTCGCAAAGCGTTCGACGATTCCATCGCCGAAGTCGTCAGCTCCGACGAATCCATCCGGTCGGCGCTTGTGATGTTCGACGAAACACCTCGCTGGCGACGCGCGGAACTTGGCCTGTCAGAATCGTCTGCAAAAATTCTGGCGACTTTGAGAGAAACGCACGACATCGAAGTGCTGACACTCAACGGTGAAGAAGCTGTGGATTCTTCTGTAGGATGGGCTTCCAGCCCGTCCAGTCCTGACGCAATCGCCGATGTCGCTTCACCGCCAACCGCCGAAAACTTTTCCAACATCACCAACCTTAGCACCGGCATCGTGGCAACTCAAAAGAGCAGCACCGCCACAACCGACTCTAACGACATAGCTGAAAAACCAAAAACCGCCATCGTGTTGCTCACCGACGGCCAGCACAACACCGGCCCTTCGCCGCTGCAAACCGCGCGAGTGCTCGGCAGCCAGGGCGTCGCGTTCTACAACGTTTCGATTGGTGCGAGTCAACAAGCCTCCGACCTCGCCGTCATCGGGCTCGAGCATCCGGACCTGGTCTTCCAGAAAGACAAAGTTCGGGGCGTGATGATTGTTCGCGACCAAATGCCCGCTGGAAAACCGTTCGCCGCTCAAATCAGCCATGAAGGCGAAGTGCTGTGGACGCAGCAACTGCTGACACAAAACATTCCCGAACGACGGATTGAATTTGAATTTGCAATCGATGAACTCGTCACAAAACTGGGGACTCAATTCGCATCGGACATCAAGCAAAATGCGGTCCCGCTGGCGTTTGAAGCTTCGATCACGCCGCTGCCGGAGGAATCTGAAACAGACAACAACAGTCGTACCATGCGGCTGGCGGCGATTGTGTCGAGCAACAAAGTGCTGATCGTCGATGGTCGCTCGCGATGGGAAACTCGCTACCTTCGCAACGTTTTCGAACGCGATGAACAGTGGTCGGTGAACACCGTCATCGCGGGGCCGGGGACCGATGATGCCGTTCTGCGGCGTGGCGATGAGCAGGGTAAATTTCCCGCGAATCGCGATTCTCTCTTCAAGTACGACCTGGTAATTATTGGAGAAGTGCCACCCACCTTGTTTTCGGAGCAGGACTTTCAGTGGTTGACCGAGTTCGTCGAAATTCGCGGCGGTGGCATGGTCTTCATCGACGGGCAACGTCGCTCGCTGCAGCAACTGGCGACTTCAAGTCTGGGAAGTCTGCTGCCCGTTGAATGGCCTGCAGAAACCATTGCGTCGAAACCCGTGACGCTGCAACTGACCGACAAGGGAGCGAAAGAAGGAGCTCTGAATCTTGCCGTCGATGAGGCTCAGAATCGACGTTTCTGGACGGAACTTCCTGCTCCACATTCACTGGTGGTGGTGAATGCGTTGCCGGGGGCTGAGGTTCTGATCGAAGTCAACGTTGATGGACGACAACGCCCGATGATGGTCACCCGTGCGTTCGGTGCAGGGCGAGTTCTCTACTTGTCGTCTGACGAAACCTGGCGATGGCGTTACAAAGCGGCCGACACCTGGCATCAACGAATCTGGAATCAACTGGCAAGGTATGTGATGCCGCGTCCGTTTGCTGTCAGTGACGAATTCGTGTCACTGGACACAGGATCGGTTCGTTACGATTTCGGGGCGCCGGTTGATGTGCGTGCTCGTTTGCTGGGGCTTGACGGAAAGCCTGCGATTAACGCGACGGCCGACGCTTTGGTATGGAAGGATGGCCGCATCGTTTCGAGTGTCAGTCTGAATGCCGATCCGGATGTGCCAGGGATTTATCGCGGACGAGTTGCGGCTTTGCCGGAAGGCGAATACGAAGTGTCGATCCGAGCGGCTGGATACAGCGAGGCGGCGTTGAAGGCTCGCAGTCGTTTTGTTGTGTTGCCTCCGGAATCCGGTGAGATGACTCAGACGGCTGCGAATGAATCGTTGCTGAAACAGATCGCTGCGGATACCGGTGGTGCGTTTCTTCGCGAAGAGGAGATTGGTCGTCTGCCGGAATTATTGAGCCCGCTTAGCAGCGGTCGTGTGGTGGAATCAGAAACATTGATCTGGCAAAGCTATTGGTGGTTTGCCGCGATTGTTATGCTATTGACTGTGGAATGGGTGTTAAGAAAACGGGCTGGGTTGTTGTAGGTTGTTCAGGCGAGCGGCTGGGCGTCAGCCCTCCGTGTAGAAGTTGAGTATTTGTTTGTAGTGTTCAGGCCCAACGGGCCGGTCCTATGTCAGCCTGGGGCAACGCCCTAGGAAACCGAACCAAAAATTTATCCAGGCCCAACGGGGCGTGCAGAAGTTTGTTCGTTTAACAGTCAGCCGCAGGCGTACTCGTTGTCATGGTGTCGCGTACGCCTGCGGCTGACGGTTAAACGAGAAAGTCAACCTTCTGCTTATTGGGCAGGAATCGCAAATCATCACTCGGAGAGTGATGTCTACTTTGTCGAATCAAGGAATCTCCTATGAGCATCACGCTTGATCCCATCGTCTCAAACAAGCTGCGACAGTTTGCCCGCCGACGCATGTGGTTGATCGTCGCGCGAGGAATCTGCGCGGGGCTGGTGACGTTTCTGCTCTGCACGGCGATCGTGGCCGCCATCGACTGGTATTGGTTGCTCAGTGATCAAGTGCGATGGGGACTCAGCGCGGCGATTTATCTGCCGGTTCTGGTCGTCGTCTGGATGACATGTGTGCGAAAAATGATGCACCTTCCGGCGAAGGAAGAAATTGCGTCGCAGGTCGAACTTTCCGAACCGCAACTACGCGAAAATCTGTTGTCCGCTGTGGAACTTGCAACCGACGATCCTTCGGTACTGCATGACTCACCGGTGTTCCGTGGATTGCTGCAAGGCAAAGTCGCCGAACAAATGGGACGAATTCAGGTTCCTCGATTGCTGCCCGTGAAACTTGTTGCGAAATGGCTTCTGGCTGCTTTTGTGATCGTCGCGGTTGCCGCAGTCCTGCTGCTCTCGCGCGACGGACGGTTCCGTCAACTTGCCGCGCGAGCCATCATGCCGGGGGCCAACATTGCTCGCGTTTCCCGAGTCAACGTCGAGATTCTGCAGCCGACACCGCATTCACTGTTGTTGGCCGAAGATGAAACCGTCGCCATCGTCGTGGAAGTCTCCGGCGGAAGTTTTGACGAAGTGACGTTGGAAACATTCACCGAAAAACAAGGCACTGCGCGGCAGTCGATGAAAGGTCGCACCGATGCCGAGTTTACTTCCAACATCCATGTGATGGACGAAGCCGTCGAATACCGCATCATGGCAGGCGACGCCGTGACCGAACGATTCCGCATCGAAACTCGGCCGCGTCCGCGAGTCACCGCGTTTCACAAGACGTACGAATACCCAGACTATTCGCTGCTGCCACCGGAAACCGTCACCGAAACGCATGGCGATATGCTGATTCTGGAAGGCACAAAAACGCAGCTCAAACTGGAACTTGATCAACAGGTTTCTGCGGCAGAACTTCGCATCGACCCAACGGATTCGGAAGAGCTCACCGTAATTCCGCTCACGCCCGATCCGGAAAGCACGAACGGCCTGCAGTGGATCGCCACAGTGCCGGTTGACGTCGCTGCAATCTATAAGGTGCACCTCGTTTCGAAGGAAACGGGCTTTGAAAACATCTTCAGTCCGAAGTACGAAATTCGCCCACAACCGGATCTGATTCCTCGCGCGGGGTTTGTCGATCAACAGGAAACCACGCTGCTGCTTCCGCCCAATGACATCGTGGCTCTGAAGGCGATGGCCGAAGACGATCTGCCTTTGGTGAGCCTTGAGCAACAGGTTTCCATCAACGGACTCGACTGGATCGCTCTGCCGCTGGATGCGAAACCGAGCGACGACAGCGACGGTCGGCAACTCACGGCAGACTGGCAATGGGATCTGCTGAACCACAAACTGAAAACCGGCGACCAGGTGATGACGAAGCTCGTTGCCACCGATCGCAAGGGCAACATTGGCGAATCGATTCCTCTGCGCATCATCGTCGCGGCCGCTGACTTCGATCCGGATCGTCACACGATCATGGAACGCAAAGTTGGTCTGTACGACGAGCTCGCAAAATTTTCCGCGCTGCTGCAGGAACACAAAGCATCCGCGCTCGAAGCCATCGATCGCCTTCGCAAGCCCGAGACCAGCGACGAACAAAAGACGCTCGACCGCGCCGCGCTGGCGGATCTGGCGAACAAGCAACGCGAGCAGGCCACAAAGCTGCTCGTGGAAATTCAGGCTGTCGAACGTGACATGCCGGGCGGGGCGGATGCGTATGAATTGGATCTGACCGGCAGAGTCATCGCAAGAATTCAACGCGAACACTCAAGCGTCCCGGCGTTTGCTCTGAAGGCGATGCAGCATACGGACGATCCGAACCGTGTGAACGGCGATCTGGATGTTCTCAAACAGACTTTCGAACGAACTGCGGACGATGCCAAAATCGTGGCGGATCATTTTCAAAGTTCGATGGCGTACAACTTCATGAGTTCCGTGGCATTCGATATGGATGCCTTGTTGACGCAGCAACAGTTTGTCGTCGACAGTCCGACGCAGACGTTTGATCGATTGCAGCGTCAGGAAACCGTCGCGGTCAACTTGATGAAAGATATCGAACGCGTTCTGCGAGCCCAGCGGCGGCGGATGCCCAACTATCTGGACGGCCACATCAACAATCTGCTGAACTGGTCATCGTCTCAGCGCGAGCGGTTGCAGGATTCGATGGAATCTGAAGAGAAGCTCGATCAGCTTCGAAATGTCTCAAAGGATTTCCTGAATCAGTTGAAGAATCAGCAGCGTTTCGATGCGGCTGATGGCGGCTTGCCAGGACGCATCACGAACGCATGGCGAGATCTCGACAATCGCGCAGGAAGCTTGTTTGTTCCGATCGAGCAAGCGGCCAGCGCTGTGCGGCAGGAGAACGAATTTGCCGTGAAGGCCGCGAATTCAGCGGACTCGGCGGAAAGCAAAAAACTGCTCGATCAGGCCGAGCGATTCGTTGCCGAAGTGGATCTGAAACAGCGCAGCATGGATCAAATTCGATCGCGTCGTGAATTGACGCAAGCTCGCCAGGACGCAGATGCTCAGTACGCAGCTGATGCAGGACTGACGCATCGCGCTGTCACGTCGTTGCTGAATCAGCATCGTGAGGTGTCGCCGCAGGAGTCTCCGATCGCGGAGAATCTTCGCGAGATTGCGCCGGCGTATCGAACTCTGGAAGCGGGCCATGCTCTTACTATCGCTCGTGACTCGATCAGCAATCTGCTGAATATGGAACGCTGGAATTCGCAGGGTGTTCAATCACACATGGATCATCCGCGTCAGTGGGATTTGGTGCAGCGTGGTTTTGAACTGGCCAGCCAGCGTCTGCGCGAAGCGGGTGTGAAGAACGAACTGGTTGGACCGCTGGATCAGATTCGATGGAGCACGCCGGTTCGCGACGCCGGTCGGAAGATTACCGAACGTCGCTGGAAACGCGACGCGATGGTCAGCGCGGGACATGAGCTGGTTGAAATTCGTGATGCACTGACCAAGGTGATCAAAGACATCGAACCAGTGATGCAGGACGCTCGAAATGTGATCGGAAAGTTCTCGCCAACCATTCCGCAGATGGCTCAGCAGTCTGCCGATCAGCTTCGTGAAATGGAACAAGCGACGACAGAAACCGCAGACGCTGTCGAACAAGACGAGGCTGCTCAAAAACCGATCACAGCGGAAGGGCGCGAGCCCTCCGGTACCGACCCACCGGACGGCTCGCGCCGTTCCGCTCGTTCGCCGGAACAAAAATTGGCGGAGCTCGAACAACAACAGCAAGCGATTAACGAACAGATCGCCGACTTGATGGAAGCACTGGTCGAAGACGCGAACGCTCAGAATGTGCTCGAAGAATCCGAACGAGAACGCGCGAGAGATGCGGATGACAGCATCGCGATGATTCAGGAGCCAGCCATGCAGATGAACCGCGCGATGGAGAAGGCTCAGAAGACTTCTGACAACGAACAGCAGGCTAGGGAACTGGCTCAGGCGGCGGAGCAGCAGGAAAAAACAGCGAAGGCTCTGGAACTCGTCGCCGAACATTTCAACAAGCTCGACGAAGGACTCGACGTTGCAGAAACTCGAGCCGAACTGCGTCAGGCGGAACGCGATCTCGGCATCGCACGGCAGATGGATCAGCAATATGAAGGTGCGATTGAACTGGCTGACCAGGCCAGAAAAGATGCTGCGGAATTAATGGCGGAATTGGAAGCGGAACTGCAGCAGAATCCAGCCATGCAGCAGGCACTGTCGGAGATTTCGCAGAACGCACTTCAGGAAGCTCGCAACGCATTGGATTATGCGGCGCAGGACGAACAAACTCTTCAGCAACAGAACGAACGATCTGACCAGGACTTTCAGGCGAAAAAGCGAGAGCTGGCAGAAGAGCTGCGGGAAATGGGACAGGAAGCGTCACGCCTTTCCAGTGCGCTTGTGGCTCAGGCGAATCAGTCGGCCGCTCAAGGCAAGACTCCGGAAGCGCAGAAGAAGTTTGCTGAGACTCAGCAAAAACTGAACGAAGCCGCCGCAAAAGCAAACTCGGCGCGCGAAGAGCAGTTGTTGCCGGAGCTGGCTCAGACCGCAACCGAGGCAAAGGCCGCACTTGCCGAGGCGATGGAAGCTCTGAAGCAAGCGAAGCAACAAGCCGACACTGGCAAAGTCACTCAGGTTCATGCGGATGACAAGGCTCGTGAAGCGCAGCAGAAGGATTCTGAAAACCGTCGTAAACAGTTTGCGGAGCAGGAAAAACGCACGGCGCGCGATCTGGCAAAGCGAGCTGAGGATGCCAAAAAACGTGCCGAGCAAGCTGTTCAGAATGCAGAGAAGACTGCGGACGCGGCGACCAAACGAGTAGAACAGGCCCAGGACCGAGCGAACAAAAAACCGGACGACGCGGGTTTGAGAAACAACGTCGCTCAGGAACAAGTTCGTCAGGCGGCCGAACAGAAAAAAGTTGCCGCGGCGAAGGAGGCTCTTCAGAAAGCGGAGCAGAAGCTTCAGCAGGAGAATCAGCGAGTTGAAGCCGTCAACAATCGACCTATGCCGTCTCTGGATGCTGCGAATCCGGCGACTCAACTGGCAGGTCAGTACGCGGATGAAGCCGTGAAAATTGCTGAGCAGTTGAGTCAACAGGCCGAAAGACTTGCGGCCGCAGCTCATTTCGACGGCGAATTAACGCCACCAAAGGGACAGCTTGCTGAAGCCGCTCGACAGCAGGGAGAAGTCACTGAAGATGTCACGAGAGCTTCCGAAGATGTGGCCCGTGCCGCTCGTCATGAACGGCGCTTGAATAATGCTGCGGTCGCCGAGCCTTTGCAAAACGCCGCGAACAATATTCAACAGGTTGCTCAAAACGAATCGACAAACGCGGAACGGCAGCTCGGTGAAGCCATCGCTGAAGCCGAGCAGAACGAAGCCAGTGCATTAGCCAATCCGCAGAGTAACGAACCGCAGCCAAATGGACAGCCAAATGCACAGGCAATTGAAGCGCAGCAGAGTCTTGCGATGGCGGAGAACGCGATTGCTCAACAGTCCGAACAGCTGACTGCAGTGCTTGATCCTCTGCTGGCGGCAGCCGCTGCGGCCGCGAATCCGGAAGCAGGACAACCGGCCACAGGACAAACGGGCGATCCAAACGCCGCTCCGCCAAATGGTGAGCCAGGACAGAATCCACAAGGCGAACCCGCCAGCGGAGAGCCGGCAAATACTCAGCCAGCGTCAGGGCAACCCGCCGCACCGTCGCTAACGCCGGAGCAACTGGCTCGAGGTCAACAACTGGCTCGCACATTGGATGAACTTGACCGACAAGCCGCGGCCGCAGCTGCCAACGCAGCTCAGCCGGGTCAACCCACGCCGCCAACTCCGTCGCGACTTGACGCTCTGGCCCAGGCTGCAAGAGCTCAACAGGCAGCTCAGGCGGCTGCAAGAATTCAGGCTCAGCAGGAAGCCGCGATGGCGTTGAACGAAGGCGGGCATCAATCTTCCGACAGTGCTCCGGAAGGTCCGCAGAATGCGAAGTTCGGCGTGATCGCCGTGAATCGTGACGAAGCGACCGACTGGGGCAAGCTGCGAACCAAGTCGGCCGAAGATCTGACAAAAGGCAAATCTGAAGCGGTGTCGGAAGAGTATCGCAAGAGCGTCGAAGCGTATTTCAAAGTGCTTGCGGAACGAGCGAAGAAGAAGTAGGGGAGCGGCGGTTTTCGGTTTTCAGTTTTCGGCAAATCGCAGAGTAGCCGCAGATGCGCTTTGTTTAACCGTCAGCCGCAGGCGTACGCGTTTTGCTTGTTTCGCGTACGCCTGCGGCTGACGGTTAAACGATTTTAATTCAGAACGTCACATGTAATTGATTTTCAACGTATCCATAGGAATCGCAATTCATCACTCAGAGAGTGATGTCTACTTTGGAATCCCATGAAACATATTCTTGTTGCCATTGTCATTTTGTCGCTCGCAACTTGCCACTCTTTGCCCGCGCAGGAGCTGGCTGAAGACGCGCCGGTTGTTTCGGTCTTTCAGAAAGATCAGACGGATATTGCGGTCGACAAAGCGATTGCGTATCTGATCAGCAAGCAGCGCGATGATGGAGCGATCATCGACAAGGGCATTGATACAACGATGACGGCACTCGCCATCATGTCGATGGCGAGCGTTGGAGTTCAACCGACCGATGTCAGTCCCGAAGGCCAGGCGATGCAAAAGGCACTGGGGTTTGTGCTGAGAGATGATCGAGTCGATGACAAGGGTTACTACGGCAACAAAGACGGTTCCCGCATGTATGGTCACGGCATCATTACTCTGATGTTGACCGAAATGATCGGCATGGGAGCGACGGCCGAGCAGGATCAGTTGATTCACGATCGATGCCAAAAAGCGATCGACGTCATCCTGAGCTCTCAGAAAGAAAAGAAGCCGACTCATTACCGAGGCGGATGGCGGTACACTCCGGATTCAAAAGACTCCGATCTGTCTGCGACTGTCTGGCAATTGATGGCATTGCGATCGGCCAAGAACGATGGTCTGCAGGTGCCAGGCAGCGCGATTCGCGATGCGGTGGAATACCTGAAACGGTCGTATGCATCAAAGCTGGATGAGAATGGCTTACCCGATAAAAAGGCCAGCGGCTTCTGCTATGAGCCGAATCAGAACAATCCGACGTTCACCATGACAGCCGCCGGACTTTTGGCGATGCAGGTCTGCGGCGAATACGAATCGCCGCTCGTCGCCGGAGCCGCCGACTGGCTGCTGGCTCATCCTCCCAAATGGAACGAACGCTTTTGCATGTACGGAACGTACTACTACGCTCAAGGCATGTACCAACGCGGCGGCGAACACGCGGCGACAGCGGAAAAACTGGTTCAGGAAATGTTGCTTGAGAAGCAATCCGCCGACGGATCATGGCTGGCAGAAAACGGCGAAGAGCGAAACCACGGCGCTGTATATTCGACGTCTATGTCCGTGCTGAGCCTGTCGGTGAAGTATCACTACCTGCCGATTTATCAGAAGTAGTGACGTTGGCGCGGTGAGTAGAAACGCTGATACAGGTTTCTAACTCAACAGTGCCATTTCGACATTTAACCCCGGCCCAAAGCCCAGCATCACACAAGGCAAACTGGCATTTCGTGACTGCAGTTCCTTCAATATGAACAGCACTGTCGGAGACGACATGTTGCCGCACCGTTGAAGGATACTGATAGACGGATTCATCAACTCTTCTGAAATCTTCGCTGCTTCAGCCGTTGCTGCCAGAATTCTTGGACCTCCGGGATGAATGGCCCAGCTTTTGACACTCTCAAGGGACAGTCCATTCCGTCCATGAAATTCTTCCAGGACGCCAGGCAGCATTCTTGTAATGATCCCAGGAACTTCCGGCGAAAGGGACATCTCAAAACCGTTGTCACCGACTCTCCATGTCATCATCGCGGCGGTCTCCGGAATGACGCACGAGAAACTGTCGACAAGCTGTCCAGGAAAGATCGAGGCTTCCTGATCTGCAGTTGTTGAACGCCCAATCACGGCCGCAGCTCCGTCGGCAAACAATGAGTTGGCAACAATCTTTTGCGGATCCCAGCCGTACTGATGATGCAGCGTACACAACTCCACGGCACACAACAGTACGATCGCATCCGGATTGGCTTGCGTAAATGCATGAGCCACGCGTAATCCGTTCAGCGCACCATGGCATCCCATAAAGCCAATGTGAGTTCGTGATACAGTTGATGCGAGCCCCAGATGCTCCATCAGGAACAAATCAACTCCCGGCGCACTGAAGCCACTGCAGGAAACGGTCACAAGATGTGTAATGTCTGAGGCTTCAATCCCGGACGATTCAAGCGCAGCGGCGGCGGCACTTGCTGCTAGCAACGGAGCATCGCGTTCGTAACGCTGCATTCGTTCTGCTGTCCCTGGGCCACGATCACTGATGTCCGATGCGAATCGATAGAAACGCTCGGCAGTCGCTTCGCCGTCTGAAGAGGATTCCAGCAGCACACTATGTCGCGACTGCACGCCAGCTCGACGATAAAGAGCCTGAATCAGGGACGGAATCTTGCTCGAATCTTCGTTTTCCGGCACAACGACAGTTGAGGCAAATGTCGCTGCGGCAGACTGAGAAATGGAATGCTCGGGAAGAGCAGTTCCAAGTCCGATGATACTGAAACCGGGCATCAGGTCACTTTCAACGCTTCAGGAACTCGATTGATCTGACTGACAAGATATCGAGTCAGCGATGGAAAAGCTCGACATGTCGCCAGGATTGGTGGCAGCAGCCACGGACGCTTCAACGCAGCAGAGAGCAGGCGGCAAACTTTTTGCTCTCGACTGACAATGGACTGAAATGTGTTTTGCCACTGATTCACGAAATCATTCGACCACCCGTTGCGGGTTACTTTCTGAACAAGGGGAACAATCGCCGTCGCCGCGGTGAGAGCCCAGGCCATGCCTTCGCCGGTAAACGGTTCCACATAACCTGCGGAATCTCCTAACAGGAACAATCGATGCCCGGCAATCTTTCGCGCGGTGCGGGTCAATGCGGGCGTTCCCTTGATCGCGGCCTCCGGCAACGCCTCTGGAACGGGAACGCCGGCTGAATGAAAAATACTCTCCAGCGATACCAACGGTGACTTCGAATGATTCAAATGAGAAGGATCGATGGCCGCGGCAAGATCCCACTGCTGATTCTCAATGCGAACCAGGCCCGCGTAACCGTGAGGTGCGACGGCCATCAGAATTTCGCCGGTCTTAATCCAGTCATCGCCAGAAGTGATTGGAAAGACAGCCCCAAGTCCAATTCTCGAACCCACGATTGAAGGCGCTTTAAAATCCTGCAGACGAGACAGACTAGGATGGCCCAGTCCGTCACAGACCAACACAACCGCCGCAGTGACGCGGATCGTTCCCGACGAAGCGTTCGGAGGCGAAGCGTGACTTCTCGATTCGTGATGCAAAAATCCAGATGTATGAAGATCGACGCATCGTTGTTCTGAATCATCAGTAGCTTTTGTCGCAGCAAAATTTGTGGCGTCCCGATTGAGTTCGCTGGCCAGCGGTGCGACGGTTGCTGTCATGTCATCCACGAACAGGCATCCCGCGGCAACAGCCTCGCGCACCAGCCAATGATCAAAAGCCGACCTTGAAACCGCAACATTGGACGGCATCGGCACATTCAGTTTTTGACCACGATACCGAATGGCAAGTAATGACGTGTTCGCAGGCTCTAGTTTTTCAAGTCCCTGCTTCAGTCCACTCTGTTCAAGGATTCGAATCGCTCGACCATTCAGGCAGCATCCGCAGACCTTGTGACGAGGAAAGACCTGCCGTTCAACCAGGAGCGTCCGCAGACCAGCGCGGGAACTTAACAAGGCCGCCATCGCCCCAGCGACACCAGCACCAATGATCACCACATCGAACGGTTGAGCAAAGTCAGCTTCACGCATCAGACACCGGCTCGTCAATCACCGACGTCAGTATGAAACGCTGTGGCCAGTGGTGCGTGATGGACAAGTTTCGTAATCCGGCTTGCGTCGCGATCGAGACGGCCTCATTGGAGGTGAAGGCGCCTTCGACAGACATGGGGCCATCCACATGCACCACATAACATCGAGTCAGAATTCGACACCCCAGCCATGCCAGCCAATAACCCATGCGAGTCCGTCGCAAATCATTCACAAGCACCAACTTCCTGGCGGCTGATCGCATACGATCGAGAAGTACAACGGCCTGCTCAGATGTCAGGTGGTGCAGAAAGAGGCTGCACATGACGACGTCGTACTTCGGGAGAGGCAATGGATCTTCAAGCGCATTGCAACAATGAAAACTCACATTCCCCGCCTGCTGCACCGCAGCTTGTTCTGTCGCGCAGGAAATCGCGGTGGGACTAATGTCGCAGCCATGAATTCGGACGGAGACTTTTTTTGATTCTGCAATTTTTGCGAGTCGAATTGCAAGGTCGCCGCCACCTGACGCAATGTCCAGAATGGTCAGCGGGGACGTGTTTGTTGCTGATGCGGTGAACTTGCTTAGATAACGCCAGATGGCTGAGTCAGTCCTGCTCCACCAGTTGATCCGTCGAAGCCCTGCCAACGCCTGCCGGTGAACTTTATCATCGATCGACGGGTCATCCATCAACTCGGACTGCTGATTACGAAACCTGAAGTCAGTTGCCATGAAGTAAGATCAGTCGTCAAAAAACGGCGCTCAAACAAAAGTCCGTCGCATCACAAAGCTCAATATCAAAATAATTATTGCACTCAATCCCCGAACTCTACTCACTTCGTCTGGCCATGTTTTGATAAACACCCGATTCAATTTCATTTTCGACAGATCTCACATGCCCATCTGCAAAAAGCATCTGAACATGAGCCCTGTGACGGCTGTCGAATTCACATTCGTCCGCCTTTGGGTTATTTGGGCCCTCAAACGCAAATCCGACAACTCGCCCTGCCGCATCTTCTCCTGAGACATGAAATCCAAGCCAGGTTGACGGCAATCGGCGGGCTGTTCGTTCACAAACGACGGCCACGTTGCTGAGCCCACGAGTCAGATCGCGAAATCCAAAATGACGTCGATGTGTCAGTGTTCCCTCGCCATCACAAGCTCTCCCATCATCCGCATCACTCACGCCATAAACACCAACGTAATTGGCATGAGGCAGTTCCATCAAAACATGATTTTCAGAGGCATTTTCTGATTCGCGAGCGTCGTGCAATACTTCTTCAAACAGTTGGAATGTGGGCGCTGCTGAATCTGAAGGACAGATAAGAATCGCAGGAGTCGAAAGAACAGCAGCACTCGCCCACGCCATTGAATCAACTTGAGTGGTAACAGAAGCCGCTGGCTCCCACGGTTTCAATTGGCTCCACGCAGATCCAACCTGTTGTTGCAGTGCGGTCTGTTCGAGAAACGGCAGCAGGTGCGGAATCCAGCCGGTCGCCGCCTTTGTGTCAGAAATCTCACACCAGCCAGCGGGAAGCGATGAGAAGGTGTCGTGATGCATGTGCAGCGCATTACCAATTTGGCGAAGATTATTCTGACACTGCACGTTTCGTGCACTTTCTCGTGCCGACTGAATCGCAGGGAGCAACAGCGCAAGCAGCAACGTGACGATGGTAATAGTGACCAGTAGCTCAAGCACCGTCAGCCCGCGTCGCGTTGCCAGACTGCAATAAGGATTTCTGGTTTGGAAGTACTTCATGATTGTTACAAAAAAACAATTCAGATTCGAAAGTCGCCGTTCAAAGGACTCACGTCAGGGCATTTATTTTTGACTATCAGCAGATTCATGATGAACGTGACGTTCCAGTCGATGAGTATCGACCTCATAGTCGCGAACAGAAAAACCCAATTCATGAAGCGCGGCAGCGGTCACTTCGGGCCATGGAGAAAACAGAGTGCGTCCCATTGTCTGAGCATTCAATGGGATCCAGAGGCTGGTCGCTGAAATGGTGATAGTCGCCAGAGCCACGGCATGCCACGACCAACGTTGTGCTGATGTTTTCTCTGACCAGTTTCGAGACAGCAACTGCTCGGTTCGCCGTTGTATGGTGGAACTTCCATGTCCATCAAAACTTAATCCAGCCGCCAACTCGAAGGAGTCTGGCGAGTGCCGCTCAGCAAGCCTGACCATTCCCTTAAGAAACGCAGCGGCCTCAGCAACTGAGCCGATGGCAATTCGGTCCGAGGCTAACTCTCGCTGCAGTGAAGCCTCACGAGATGTTATCCAAACGAATGGATGAAACCAAAACAGGATTTCTACCAGCCTCTGAAGAAAAAGACTTAGCGGATGCCGGGCTTGCAGGTGAGCCATCTCATGAAGCAAAACCGCATTCAATTCTGGTGCAGGAAACGTCGTCAGGAATTCTGGCAGGACAATCACCGGAGATTGCAATTGCCAGCAAAATGGAGACACACAGTCTTCGGATAACAGCACCCGAACTCGTAATATGTTCAACCGCCTGACCGTTTCCTGAAGAGCCGGCATCTCTCGGGGGTGAAATGCCGGCAATGGAAATGTGGTAGCGCGGCCAACCAGTCGGCTTGTCGAAAACAGCGACCAGAATGTTCGGCAAATGAGCACCGCAGCTCCAAACATCCACGTTACGAGCAGTAGTAAAGCAAACTTTTCAAACCCCTCTAGTCCTGCAACAGTTGTCACCGTCTGCATAACGGATTGTGGCTGCAGGAGGCGAATGTGTGGCAGAAAAAAACCAATGCAGGACAGAAGCAGCACTGACAAGTGAGCATGTCCCCAGAGTCTATCGGCGATGTCACTGGACCGAGCAAACCCAGCCAGCCAGCGAACCGTCAGCAGAATGACCGTACACTGCAACGTCAACGAAAGCAGCAATTCCGGAAACTCAGAGGCGATCATTGATTTTCTTCCAGCTTGCGCAGTGCATCTCGCAGGATAACCGCGTCCTTCTCACTGGTCTCACTTTCCGCCAACATGTTGAGCACCAGCGCTGGCATCTTTGATCCGAACAGAATCGACTTGAGATCGCTCAGTACAGATCTGGAAACCTCTTCGCGACTCACCAGCGGCTTGTAAAGATAAGCCCGCCCTTCCTTCACTCGCGAAAGCACTTTCTTTCGAGTAGCAAGAAGATTGAGCGTCGTCATCACCGTTGTGTAGGCAAGCTCTCGCCCAAGGTTGTCGCTGACATCCTGTACCGTCCCTTGTCCAAGGGTCCACAGAATGTTCATGAGTTCCAGCTCATACCGTGTCAATCGATTTTCGGGCACACATTTCTCCCTTGAGGATTACAGCTCTTCCACGAACTGCATCCAGCAATCTTTAAAATCAACCTCGACACACATACGATGTTTATAGTATTTACCCGCAATGTCTCGATTTGTCTGAATTCGGTCAAGTCGTTCGCACGCTCATTTCCTTGTAGCGATCTCAGATAAAGCCCATTGCCGTTCAAATTTCGAAGCTGAAACGTGGGGCTGGTTTGTAACCGGCCTACATCCTGGAGTTGGCAAATCGTATTTTGTGCAGGCCCGGCCGGTTAAAAAACCACACCACCACAAAATTGAACGGTATTCAGACTGAGCGACACCGTCAACCGTTTGTTGTGTGTACCGTCTCCTGATAACGTTGCTTCAATCGTAGTCGCGAACCAGAAATAGGTCGACATGAATACCAGAAGGTTTGTCAGTCCGCTCTCGGTCAGTCAGGCGTTAGCCGCCGCAATTGGAATCTTGTTCGCAACATTCACAATTTGGCAAGCTGGCGAAGCCTTTGCATCGCCAGAACCAATCAAAACTTCCACACAACAGGAAGGCTCAAAAAGCGATGCTGAGGACCTTGCACCATCACAAGTCAGCGTTCGCAAAAGTCATGTCTACATCTTCGTCGACAAGACTGGGTTCGGCCATCAACACGGCATTGAAGGCCGTCTCGAAGGAGGATCATTAAAGCTTGGGGCAACAGAAAATGCGGGCGAGTTGGTCTTCGACATGAAGACTTTTGATGGCGATACGGACTCTGCTCGCAAATATCTGGGACTGGCTGGGTCGACGGACTTGTCGACTCGCCGCCAGGTGACAGACAATATGAAGGGCGAATCGATTCTCAATGTCGCTCAGCATCCGACGGCCAAATTTGTAATATCGTCCGCTCTGCCATCGTCCCGAAAAAGTCGTGAAGCAAAGAAGCAATACGAACTCATTGGTCATTTCACGCTTCGAGGCCAGACTCGCCCGCTAAGGATTGACGTGGAAGTCGAAACGGCCGATGGCTTCACCCATGTTCGAGGAAAGTTTGATCTGCTGCAGACTCAGTATGGAATCAGACCATTCCGCAAAGCCCTGGGAACCATCGGTGTGGCGGATCAGTTGACGATCCATGGTGACATCTGGATTGCCGCGGATGCAGAGCCGTCGGAGAACTAAGGAATTGTTTCGAGTCAACTTCCGTGGCACTGTTCCCATGAGTGCTCCGTCAAGGTTAAAAATCGGAGTTGGATGTAATGGATCTTTTCACTTTAAACGGTGCGGCCGGAGATGTTTTCGTTTAACCGTTAGCCGAAGGCGTACGTTGGTCGCCGCATCCGCGTACGCCTCCGGCTGACGGTTAAACAACTCAATCGTGGCCACGATGAGTCTAGCAAGTTTCACTCCACTAGAATCAAATGTGCACAGAGCACCAACCAGTTCCAACCACATGTCCGCAAGGCTTGCGACCTGGAAGGTACGATCAATCAAGATAGACGATTTCAGAACGCTCGTCGATCGCCGCTCATCATCATTTCTACGTATTCCGAAGTCGCATTTATGATTTCCTGTCCCAATGTTCGCAAAGAGATAATTCGTCAGCACTACAACATCTCGACGATCTTTTATCGCATCCTTTGGGGACAACACATTCACCATGGGCTCTGGACTGGTGATGAAGCGCCGAAAGTTGCAGCTCGGCAACTCACGGAGCAGCTGGCGATTGAAGCGGACATTCGAAAAGGTGACAAGGTCGTCGACATCGGCTGCGGCATGGGTGGATCGTCGATTCATCTGGCAGGACAAATCGATTGCAACGTCACTGGTGTCACGATCAGCTCTTTCCAGAAACGCTATGCGACATTGTCTTCGCGACTGGCGGGCACTTCCTCGAAAACTTCGTTTTTGTGTGAAGATGCAGAAAAATCAGCCTTCACCCCCGAGAGCTTTGATGTGGTTTGGAGTGTTGAATGCACAGAGCACTTGTTCGACAAAGCTGCCTTTTTTCGCAACGTCTCACGCTGGCTTAAGCCGGGCGGACGAGTGGCGATTTGTGCGTGGCTCGCAGGAGACGATCCGCTGTCGGAGATGCAGCAAAAGCTCGTTTATGATGTCTGCGAAGGTTTCTTCTGCCCGTCACTGGGATCTGAAAAGGACTACGTTGACTGGATGACTGACGCCGGATTGAAGATGGTGAAAGTCCATGACTGGACCAGTCGAGTTTCACGCACATGGGAAATCTGCAGGGACAGAGTGAATCGTTTTGGCATCCGCAAGATTGCCACCTGGATTGCCCCTGAACAGGTCATTTTCATCGATCGATTTCAAACGCTTCTTGACGCATATAACACGGGCGCGATGAAGTACGGATGCTTCATTGCAGAAAAGACATAAAACACTTTTTGCGATGGTGATTCCACGGGCCGTCAAACGTTTTCCCCTTGTGAAATTGAAACGCCCCAACAACGATCGATTCAAAGTACAATTCAATTCGATTCATGCAATGGAATGCACGGATGTCTGAAATTGCGGTTCTGGATAACCATCGGCATATTGCGAAACAGGCCTGCCATACTCGAGCGAGACTCAGCGGATTCGCATTTGGAATTGGCATTCAGGCCGTATTTGCCTGGACGGTTGTTGGGTTGTTTTCCTTCCTTCGCTATGGCGCTATTCCAGGCAGTGAATCATGGATTCTGATTGACAGCCTGCTCGCTTTGCAGTTCGCGGTGCCACACAGCATTCTTCTGCATCCTCGGACCAGAAGTCGATTGCGTCCCTGGATTTCTGCCGAATTCTATGGTGCCTTTTTTTGCCTTTGCACATCCGCCAGTCTTTTACTGATCTTCGAATTGTGGCGAGGCAGCAGCCTGACGATTTGGGATCTGCATGGAGCATCCGGAAACTTCATGCTCGCTGGATTCTATCTGTCATGGGTGGCATTATTTTACAGCATCAGCCTGACTGGTTTTGGCTATCAGACCGGATGGACTCAATGGCTGCACTGGTACCGCGGCGAGAAGATACCACGCAGAGAGTTTCAAGTTCGAGGAGTGTACCGACTCTTGCGACATCCGGTTTATCTGAGCTTTCTTGGGCTCATCTGGTTCACACCTGCGATGACTCTTGATCACGCTCTGCTCACCTGCATCTGGACAATTTACATTGGTGTCGGCAGCGTGCTGAAAGATCAGCGACTTTTGTTCTATCTGGGCAAATCGTATGACCAATACATGGAACGGGTTGCCGGTTATCCGCTGATACCGGCAGGACCGCTTGCAAAACGCACTTACCCCCAGGACGCAGGATCGCCGAGCATTGGTTTGCAGAAGCAAACTCTGGGCACCTGAGTCAATAGAGCGACTGCTCCGTCAAGTTTAAAGATTTGGGTTTGAGGTAGTGGATCTTGCTAAAGATCCCAGGACGGCAGGACCTTTATACTTCAAATGGCGCCGCCGGAGATGTTTTCGTTTAACCGCAAAACCGTTTAAAAAGTAGCGGCACGGCGCGAGCCGTCCGGTGAGTGCCTGCAAAATGCTGGCTCACCGGACGGCTTGCGCCGATTCCGCGACTTTACAGCCCGTTCGTTGAACGATATTGCATTTAACCGTTAGCCGGAGGGGTACGTTGGTCGCCATATCCGCGTACGCCTCCGGCTGACGGTTAAACAAATCAATCGTGACAGCGATGAGTCTAGCCAGGTCCACTACCAGCCACGCGACACCAGCCACGCGACTCACCTCAGAGAACACCGTATGTCTCAAACGCTTTCGCTGCTGACATACCATTCCGAATCGCGTCACGAACTTCATTCTCCGCATGAGCTTTCTTCCAAGCCGCAAGGACCACTTGTTCTTCGACGGATTTTGGCACAATCACAATTCCGTCAATATCAGCGGCGATCAGATCACCCGGGCAAACCTGAATTCCATCAAGTTCAATTGTCACATTGACATCAATAACACGCTGGCGATCCCGACTGTCGTACGGATTCATCCCTCGTGCAAAGACAGGGAACTGCATCGCTTTCATTTTGGCGACATCGCGAATCGCCCCGTCAACAATCACTCCCACACATCCAGTGTTTCGCGAGGCAGTCGTCAGTAACTCGCCCCAGATTCCCGATCGATTCGATCCGGAGGCTGCGCAAATGAGAACATCATCTGGACGACAAGAATCCACCGCAGCCAGTTCCAGCTTGTAGGGCTCCGGATCTGGGTGAGCCATATCAGCCCACAACGTTGTCTTGCAGCGTCCAATCAAGGTCACATCTGGCATCGTGATTGGAACGATCGGAAGGCGAGGCGATTGTCGCGTATATCCAAAGGAATCCAATGCATCACAAAGCAAAGGCACCGATAACACCTCTCTCATCATCGCCAGTGTGATGTGAGCTGGTGTGGCAGAAACGTTGACAGGCTGTTCTGACGAAGAATCTTCTGAAGTCATAAAACGTTCCTGAAAAAACTTGGCGCGAAGCGTGTGAAGGCGAGTGCGGAATGTTACTCAAACACTCTGTCAATAATGGCGAGTTCCGCATTGTGGTCTTATCGATCACGGCTGCAAGCGATTCAGCCCCCGACTGACTCTTTCCGCATTCAGCGAACCCCAGGCCTCTGAGTTTTTGGCAATGAACCGGATCAGTTGCGTGGTCGAACACCCCAGCGCTGCGGCGGCGCGGCGGACGTCATATTCTTTGGCATCCACAGCATCCAGAGCTTCCGCTAGGAGTCCCGGAAAGTCCGCATGGTTCTCGTTACAACTGATTTTCTGATTGCGGCAACGCGACTTCCATAGCTCGCTGGGAATGACTTCTGTCGATTCCACACTTCGAAGACGAATGGCCAGGAGCAGTCGCATCCGAAAAACAGCAACCTGACGATTCGCCTCCTGACTGCGTCGCTCGGCGGCAAATGATGTGATGCCGGTCGGTACGTGAACGATCTCAATGGCTGTTTCTACTTTGTTTCGATGCTGTCCGCCGGGCCCCGAGTGACGGGTTCGCCTGACAACACACTGCTCCAGCAACTGAGGCTCCGGCAACTGAACAGGATGCACCATCGGTTTAAATTCCGCCTGCTGAAACAGTCCGAGTTACAAAGATATCACGCATGGATTTTTTCAACTGCCGCTCGCCTAAGCAAATCAATGATATCCCACAAACACACTCGCTCGCGATTTCTGCTTCTGCGACTTGTCATTTGCATGAAGGCTGCAATGTTCTGCTCGATAAAGACGGCCATGCATTCACGACGCAATCCGTTTTGACTAACCTGCGAAGCTTTAATACAACCACCAGAGGATTGAAGTGTTTTACCTGAGTCCAGCGGACGAGACGTCCGCGCTCCCGGAGCGCGGGCGTCTCGCCCGCATCGATGCAACTCCTCAAACAACGGTTGATGAAGCCCTGGTGCCTTTGCGGCGGTTGTCGCAAATTATTTGCCGAATCATAGCTCCCGAGAGAATCCATGACATCTGACTCACCCCCGGAAACAAGCCATCGTCGCTGGAAGCATGCAGACTTTGCGAGCATCCCCGCGGTTCCATGTCCATGCGGCCAGGCACGCCGCGCGTTCCAGGGCGTCGACGAGTTTCCCGGTACACTTCACATCACCGAGATCAGCGAAGACGCTCGGCGGCATTATCATAAGACATTGACAGAGACATACGTTTTCCTCAAATGCGAACCTGACGCGAAGATGGAGCTCGACGAGGAGATCATTCCTGTCAGCCAGCACCAGAGCATCGTGATTCCGCCATTCGTCAGGCACAGAGCGATCGGAAGAATGACCGTACTGATCGTCGTGCTGCCGGAATTCGATCCCGCCGACGAGTGGTTTGATTAGCGACTCACAGATCCGAGCCTGGCTCCTTACAATCACCCACATACAAGCTCGAAGCGCCAGCGAGTGGGTCATTGAGTGTTCGAAGCCCACTCGCAGGCGCTGCGAGCATGTAAGAAATCACCGCCTCCAAACCAGATGATGCAAAAGAAGCTTGACCGTCGCGTTTGAGCCTGACTACTTCGTGCTCAGAGGGGTGTGACAAAC